>CAZNTX010000026.1:0-33660 GCA_964576075.1 uncultured Limibaculum sp.
CCCGGCCCGGGCCGGGCCCGGGCGCGGGCCGGTGCCCGCGGCATGCGGCGGTGGGCGTGGGCGCCGGGCGCGGCCGGCTGCGCTCTCTCCGGAGCACGGGACGGGGCTGAGATGGCGGGGGGAGGTCTCGGCCGTCGCTCTGGTGGGACGGGCGGGGCATGCGGCCTGCGCGGCCGGATCGCCGACGGCTCAGCCGGCGAGGGCGCGGTCGTAGGCGAGGAGGGCGGCGGCTTGATCGTCGGCCCCCCAGAGGGCCGCGTCCGGGACCAGGAAATCGGCGAGGCCGGCGAGGCGGGCGGCGTCCTCTGGCGTCGCGCCGCCCTCGGCGACGCTCGGCGTCTCGATCATCTCGGCCCACCAGGCGAAGAGCGCGTCGTCGGCGGCCTCCGGGCCGTGGAGCGGGCCGAGGGAGACGTAGTCCGCCCCCGCCTCGGCGAGGCTCATCGCCGCATGGCGGGTCGCGCCGCCGAAGGCGCCGAGGATCGCGTCCCGCCCGAGCCGCTTGCGCAGCGCTCCGAGGCCCGAGCCCGGGCGCGTCAGATGCACGCCGTCGAGGCCGAGGCGGGGGGCGAGCTCGGCCCGGTCGGTCACGAGCAGGGGCACCTCCGCGGCATGGGCCGGCGGCAGGAGCAGATTGGCCGCGCGCACCCAGTTCGCCTCGTCCTCCGCCGCGAGATCGAGGCGCAGGCAGGCGACGCGGCCCGTGGCGAGCAGGCGCTCTGCGGTCTCGGCGAGGCGCTCCGGGTCGCCCTCGCGGGGGGTGACGAGATAGAGCCGGGGCGCGTCGGTCTCGGGGCCGGTCATCGGGCGCGCTCCGCGGCGCGGGCTGGGGCAGGGGTCATGGCTCCTCCGGGGGTGCGCGCCCGTCTCGCCCGTCCGCCGCGCGCTGTCAATGGCCGGCCGGGGGGCGGGGGACCGGGCGCCAGTCTTCGGGCGCGAGTTCGAAGCCCTCGAACTCGAAGCCGGGCGCCACGGTGCAGCCGACGAGGGTGAAGGCCCCCATGGAGACCGCCGTCTGCCACCACCCCGGCGGCACGACGCGCTGCGGGCGCTGGCCTGCGGCGATCTCGGGGCCGAGGAGATGGGCCTCGGCGTCGTGCCCGTCCGGCGAGAGGGTGAGCGAGAGCGGCGCCCCGGCATACCAGTGCCAGATCTCGGCGGCGTCGACCCGGTGCCAGTGGGAGTGTTCGCCGGCGCCGAGGAGGTAGTAGATCGCGGTGCCGACGGCGCGGCCCTCCGGACCCGGGGCGCCGCGCCAGGTCTCGCGATACCAGCCCCCCTCCGGATGGCGCTCGAGCCCGAGCGCGGCGATCAGCGCCTTCGCGTCCATCGGCCCCTCCGTCCTATGCTATCACCGGAACCTCGCCCGCGCTTGCGCCGGATCAAAGCCGGCACGGAGTCGCGGCGCGATCCTGGCGCGAGAAGGAGTCTGCCATGTTGACGCTGCCGCTATCGACCGTGGGATGGATCATCTTGAAGGCCCGCGAGGTGGACGTGAAGGATGTCGACACCGCGGAGGAGGACGCCGACGAGTCGGACGCCATGGGGGTGCTCGAGGACCGGCCCAACGACCCCTCCGCCGCCGAGCTGAAGAGCTGGATCGACGATCTGAACGAGGACGAGCAGGCCGAGCTCGTCGCGCTGTTCTGGCTCGGGCGCGACGGGACCGGCGCGGACGAGTTTCCCGAACTGCTCGGCGAGGCGCGGGGCAAGCGGGCGACCTCCGCCGCGAGCTATCTCCTCGGCTCGCCGCTGCTCGCGGACTATCTCGAGGCGGGGCTGGAGATGATGGGCGTGAACGTCAACGACCTCGAATCGAACCTCTGAGCCGGCCGGGCGCCGGTCGTTGCAAATCGCCTCTTGCGAGACCGGCGGCGGGCGCTTGGTAGGAGAGGAGCGGGTCGCGCACCGGGAGCGCCCCGGAGGCGCGCCGTCCGCCGACCGCAACATGCAGGAGGCAGACGACATGAGCATGATCCGAACGACTCTCGCCGCCCTCTCCCTTCCGGGCCTCGCCCTTGCCGCGGGGCCGGGGCTCGCGCAATCGGCCGATCCGGGGCAGGGCGGCTTGCCCGAGATCGAGGCGGGCACCCAGGGCTTCGATGTCCGTGGCGGCGCACCCTCGGGCGATGCCGCGCCGAGCCGGAGCGGGGCGGACGGGCCGTCCGAGGTGGCGCCGATCCTCGAGGAGACGCGGCGCGATCCCGAGACCGGGCTCGTCGCCCCGGAGACGGGGCTCGCGAAGCCGGTGGAGAACTGGTTCGGCTGCAAGACCGGCCTGCAGGGCGAGCCCTGCGAGGAGGCCGGCACCCTCGAGGCGCGCGGCGCCGCCGAGGGCGAGGAGGGCGGCTGACCCGGCCGCCCCCGCGGGGCCTCAGGCCTCGCCGCGGTAGATGTCCACGAGCTTGGCGAGCATCTCGAGCGCGTCCGAGCGGGGGCGCTGGAAGGTGTTGCGGCCGATGATGGAGCCGTTGCCGCCGCCGTCGCGGATCGCGCGGGCGTCGTCGTAGACCGAATCCTCGCCCTTCTTGGCGCCGCCGGAGAACACCACGATGCGCCGGCCGTTGAAGGCGGCGCGCACGCAGTCGGCCACGCGCTCGGCCATGGTGGCGATTGGGATCGCCTGCTCCTCGTAGACCTTCTTGGCCTCCTTGAGCTCGAGATGGTCCGTCGAGAGCTTCACCTTGATGACATGCGCGCCGAGGAGGGCGGCGATCTGGGTGGCGTAGGCGCCGATGTCGATCGCCGTCTCGCCGTCCTTGGAGAGCGCCTCGCCGCGGGGATAGGACCAGATCACGGTGGCCACGCCCTTGGCGGCGGCCTCCTCGCGCATCTCGGAGATCTCCTCGAACATGTCGAGCGCCATCGACGAGCCGGGATAGATCGTGAAGCCGATGGCCGAGCAGCCGAGGCGCAGCGCGTCGTCGACGCTCGCGGTGATGGCCTGGTCCTTGGGCGCGTCCTTCGGGTGCAGCGAGTTGGCGGAGTTGGCCTTCAGGATCGTCGGGATCTGCCCGGCGAAGCTGTCCGCCCCCGCCTCGAGCATGCCGAGGGGCGCGGCATAGGCGTTGAGCCCGGCGTCGATGGCCAGCTGGAAATGATAGTGCGGGTCGTAGGCGTCCGGGTTGGGCGCGAAGCTGCGCGCGGGGCCGTGCTCGAAGCCCTGATCGACCGGCAGGATGATCATCTTGCCGGTGCCGCCGAGCTTTCCGGCCATCAGCATCCGGCAGAGATTGGCCTTCACGCCGGGCGTGTCGGCCTCGTAGTTGCTCAGGATACGCTTGACGGCCTCGGTCGCCTTCATGCCCGGTCCTCGTGAATTGGGGGTCTGTCGGAGTGCTCCGGGGAACGCCCTAGTGCGACGGGCGCGGGCGGTCAAGCGCCTCGGGAGCGGAAGGTCGGGGCCCCGCGCGGGGCCCCGAAGCGGCGGGCTCGCGCCGCCGTCACTGCATGCCGTAACGGTCCATCACCTGCGCGGCGATGCCGCCGGTCCAGGCCGTGAGCGCGGCGGAGGCGGCGGCGTCGGCGGCCTCGCCCCAAACGGCGTCGCGGCCCTCCATCGCGTCGGTGAAGCGCGCATCCAGCCGGTCGCGGAGCGCCGCGGCGGCCTCGTCGCCCCCCGCGGCCGCGAGGCTCGCGAGATAGTAGGCCTCGCGGTAGCTGCGCGGCATGCCCTGGCCAGAGGCGGTCAGGAAGGCGAGGCGGCGGAGCGCGGCGATGTCGCCGGTCCCCTCGGCCTCCTCCTTGACGGAGATGAGCGCGCCGAGATCGGGCCAGGCCTGCATCGCCTCGGCCTGCGCGGCGATCACCTCGGCGGGGGAGAGGCGGGACTCGATCCCGTCGGCGAGCCCGATCGCGCCCGCGGCCCCGCCGGCCATCGCGCGCAGCGCCATGGCATAGGCGGTCGCGGCGTCGCCGGTCTCGGCCTCCGCCTCGGCCACGAGCAGCGCCGCCTCGGCGTTCCAGGCCTCGGCGAGCGGGGCGAGCAGCGCGATGCCCTCGGCCCGGGCGCGCGGCGCGCCGACGCCGGTGATCAGCGCCTGGCCGGCCTCGATGCGGGCGGCCTCGTCCATGCCCTCGCCACCGGCCATCGCCGTGGCCAGCATGTCGGGCGCGATCACGCCGCGGATCGCGAGGGGAGCCGCGGAGATCTCGGGCTGCAGCGCGGCGATGGTCGAGTTGGGCGTGGCGAGCACGTCCTCCTCGAGCCAGACGCCGCCCTCGGGCGCCATGGTCAGCACGATGCGGTCGCCGTTCTCGACGAAGCGCGCGAGCTCGGCGGTCAGGTTGTCGACGAAGGCCTGTTCTTGGGCGCCGAGCGAGCCGTCGGGGCCGGCGAGCATCGGGCTCAGCATCGGGCCCATCATCTGGGGCAGCTGGGTGAGATCGCCGAACTGGCCCTCGAGCAGCGGGGTCACGCGCTCCCAGAGGCCCGCGTTCTCGATGACGATCTCGGCCGTGGAGAGCTTGGCCACCGGCTCGGGATCGTCGCCCTCGAGGAGGCCGGTGAACCAGACATACTCGAGATCGGCCGAGACGGTGATGTCGGCGGCGTCGGAGATGTCGGCCGAGATCAGCACGTCGGCGCCGGAGGAGGGGACGTGATAGGCGAGCGTCATGGCGGCGCGGTCGATGTCGAGCGTCGAATAGCCGAAGCTCGAGAGCATGGCGCCGGTGCCCGGGTCGAAGCAGGCGGCGGGCACGGTCGCGCCGGAGACCTCGATCACGCTCTCGAGCAGGTCGAGATCGGGCGAGCTCGTCGCGGCGATGCGCTCGATCGAGATCGTGCAGGCGCCCTCGCTGTCCCAGTCGAGCCGGGGGCGGAGCACCAGTCCGTTGATCACCGTCTCTTGGCCGGAGCTGTCGATGGTCAGGCTCTCATAGGTGAGATCGACCGCGGCCCGCGCGACCAGCACCGCATAGGTGGCGGCGAGGCGCTGGACGAAATTGAGCGCGGCCTCGGCGCCGGCGATCTGCGAGGCGGTCTGCGCCTGCGCGGTGCCGCCCGCGAGCGCGAGCGCCGAGACGAGGCACAGAGTCTTTTGGATTTTCATGGGTGCTGCCCTCCGGTCATGATTGGCGCGAGAGGACTAACATGATTCGTCGCCCGAGGGTGTGACAATTCCTACCGTTCGGCGAGCGCCGCGACCCCCGGAAGATCCTTGCCCTCGAGCCATTCGAGGAAGGCGCCCCCGGCCGTCGAGACATAGGAGAACCGCGCCGCGGCGCCGGCAGCGTTGAGGGCGGCCACCGTGTCGCCCCCGCCCGCGACGGAGAGGAGCCGCCCCGCCTCGGTGAGCTCCGCCACGGCGCGCGCCGCGGCGACGGTCGCGGTGTCGAAAGGGGGGATCTCGAAGGCGCCGAGGGGGCCGTTCCACACCACCGTGCGCGCCGCCTCGAAGCGTGCGGCGAGGGCGGACACGGTCTCTGGGCCGGCATCGAGGATCATCGCGTCCTCGGGGCAGGCATCGGCCGCGACGGTCTCGTGGGGGGCATGCGCCTCGAAGGCGCGGGCGACGACCACGTCGCTCGGCAGATGCACCGCGCAGCCCGCAGCCTCGGCCTTGGCGAGGATCGCGCGGGCCGTCTCGCCGAGATCGTGCTCGCAGAGGGAGCGGCCGACGGGCAGCCCGCGCGCGGCGAGGAAGGTGTTGGCCATGCCCCCGCCGATGGCGATCTCGTCCACCTTCTCGATCAGATTGCCGAGGAGATCGAGCTTGGTGGAGATCTTCGCCCCGCCGACGACGGCGATCACCGGCCGCTCCGGGGCGGAGAGCGCGCGGGAGAGGGCGTCGAGCTCGGCCTGCATCAGCCGCCCGGCATAGGCGGGCAGCAGCCGGGCGACCCCCTCCGTCGAGGCATGGGCGCGATGGGCGGCGGAGAAGGCGTCGTTCACATAGGCGTCGGCATTGGCGGCGAGCTCCGCGGCGAAGTCCGGGTCGTTCGCCTCCTCGCCCGGGTGGAAGCGGGTGTTCTCGAGGAGGAGCGCCGCGCCCTCCGGCAGCTCCTCGAGCGCCGCGGCCACGCGCGGGCCGATGCAGGAGGGGCAGAAGACCACCGGCGCGCCGAGCACCGCGGCGAGCGGCTCGGCCAAGGGCTTGAGCGACATCGAGGGCACCGCCTGCCCCTTGGGCCGGCCGAAATGCGCGAGCAGAAGCGGACGCCCGCCCTTCTCCAGGATCTCCCGGATCGTCGGCACCACGGCGCGCAGGCGGGTGTCGTCGCTCACCCGACCCTCGGCGAGCGGCACGTTGAGATCGACACGGACGAGCACGCCGAAGCCCGTCGGGTCGAGATCGTCGAGGGTGCGGAAGGTCATCGGGGCCTCCGGATCGGTGGGCAGGGACGCGCCCCCTTTGGCCCGAAGCCCCGGGCTTTGCAAGGCCGGGGGCTCAGTCCGCCTCGGGCTCCGGCAGGCTGCCCGCGCCCTTGACCAACAGAACCCACTCGGCGATGCGCGTCTCCCAGCCATCGCTCACGCATGCGCGCCGGGCGAGCTCGCGATAGCCCTTCCCCTCGTAGAGCCGGCGCGCGGGCAGGTTGATATCGGCGACGATCACCGAGAGCCCGGTCACCCCCTCGCCGGCCGCGATCTCTTCGGCGAGATCGAGGAGCCGCCCGCCCCAGCCCTGCGCCCGGTGGCCCTCCGCGGTGGCGAGCACATGGACATACCAGGTCGCCGGCGCGAGGTTCTCGAGCTCCTGGAGGGGGACGAACATGGGCTCCATGTCGTCCGGAATGGGCTCGGGCGCCTCGGGGAGCACATGGCCCATGAGCCCTGCGATCGGACCTGCGCCCGCGTCGACGACGATCCACTCCCCCTCCGCGGCGCGGGCGGCCATGCGCTGGCGGCCGTAATCCATCGCCCCCGCGGCGCCGGCGGCCTTCGTCCAGACATGTTCCGCAAGCCCCCAGCTCGCCGCGGCGATGAACTCGGCGAGCGCGGGGGCGTCCGCCTCTGTGGCCAGGCGAAAGGGGGGATGGAGCGCGGGAGGGGCCATGGGATCGCTCGGGCTCACTGGGCCGCGCGCGCATCCAGGATTCGCCCGAGGCCCGCCATGAACGAGCCCTCGCCCAGGATGAAGGCGAAGACGACCAGGACCCCGAGCAGCAACAGCGCCGCAGCCCAGGGCGGCAAATGGTTGGTCACGATCGCGGCCTCCCTTCGCAGGGGCCGCCTGCGGGGCCCGGCGCCCCTCAGCCCAGCCCGAGAACCTCTCCGAGCTGGCGGACCGCCGGATACCGGTCGGCCAACCACTCCAAAGCTACCAGCGACCCGACGATAAGCGCAATGACGGCGGCACTCGACGACATGTTGCCCATGGGACGACTCCCGATTCGCTCGCCCCTCGCTGCCGAAGGTTAACACGGGGCGCGCGAATCGGACAATTCGCCGATTGACAGGGTCCGCCGGGCCTCAGGGCACGGCGCCCGCCACCGTCTCGGCGAGCGCCGCGAGCGTCGCCTGCAGCCAGCCGCCGAGCAGATAGTGGTCCGCCGCGAGCACCCCGAAGACGCCCGCGAAGACCAGCACCGCCTTGAGCGACCAGTCCACCGCGGCTCAGAGATGGGCGGCCATGGCGACGGCGGTGTCGGCCATGCGGTTGGAGAAGCCCCACTCGTTGTCATACCAGGAGAGGACGGAGACCATCGTCCCCTCGATCACCTTGGTCTGGTCGCAGTGGAAGACCGAGGAGTGGGGGTCGTGGTTGAAGTCGGAGCTCACGAGCTTCTCGTCGGTGAAGCCGAGCACGCCCTTGAGCGACTGCCCGGCCGCCTCGCGGATCGCGGCGTTGATCTCCTCGGCGGTGGTCTCGCGGGAGGCGACGAATTTGAGGTCGACGAGCGAGACGTTGGGCGTCGGCACGCGGATCGCGAAGCCGTCGAGCTTGCCGTTGAGCTCGGGCAGCACGAGGCCGACCGCCTTGGCGGCCCCCGTCGAGGTCGGGATCATGCTCATGGCCGCGGCGCGGGCGCGGTAGAGGTCCTTGTGCATGGTGTCGAGCGTCGGCTGGTCGCCGGTGTAGGAATGCACCGTCGTCATCACCCCGCGCTCGATCCCGATCGCCTTGTGCAGGACATGGGCGACGGGCGCGAGGCAGTTCGTCGTGCAGGAGGCGTTGGAGACGACCTTGTCCTCGCCCGTCAGCGTGGCGTGGTTCACCCCGTAGACGATGGTCTTGTCGGCGCCCGAGGCGGGGGCGGAGACGAGCACGCGCTTCGCGCCGTTCTCGAGATGGGCCGCCGCCTTCTCCTTGGAGGCGAAGACGCCGGTGCATTCGAGCGCGATGTCCACATCGCCCCAGGGCAATTCGGCGGGGTTGCGGATCGCGGTGACGCGGATCGGGCCGCGGCCGACATCCATGGTGTCGCCCTCCACCGTCACGGTGCCGGGGAAGCGGCCGTGCACGCTGTCGTAGCGCATCAGATGGGCGTTGGTCTCGACCGGGCCGAGATCGTTGATCGCCACCACCTCGATGTCGGTCCGGCCCGATTCCACGATGGCGCGCAGCACGTTGCGCCCGATGCGTCCGAACCCGTTGATCGCGACCTTGACCGCCATGCGTCTCCTCCGATTGGCCCCGGCGCCCGCGCGCCTGTCGCGGCTCTCCTAGCCCGAGCCGCGGGGGGACGCAATCTCCCCCCACCCCGCCGGGCTCGAGAACGGCGAAGGCCGCGCCCCGCGGGCGCGGCCTCTGCGGGCGCGGATGCGGCGGGGCTTAGGCGGCGCGGCGCTTGCGCCAGGCCGCGACGCCGCCGAGCGCCCCGCGCCCGGTCAGCAGGAGCGGCAGCGCGCCCGGCAGCGGCAGTTCGAAGACGGGACCGGTGAAGCAGCCGAGGAAGTTCTGCGTCGGCGCGCCGTTGCCGCTGCAGGGCCGCGTGCCCCACTCGTCGAAGGGCGAGCCCGCGTCGCCCTGGATCCAGGAGAAGCGGATGCTGTCGGCGGCGTCGAACCCGTCGAACGGCGCGCCCGGGTTGGCGGCGTTTTAGGTGGCGGTGAACTCGTCGAACATCTTGACCGGCACGTAGAGGCCGAGATCCGCGTTGTTGCCGTTCGCGCCGGGCTCGACCAGGATTGCCAACAGCAGCGGGTCCGACAGCACGTCGAACTCGAAGACCTGCTCGCCGCGGGTGTATTGCCCGTCGTTATTGACGTCGAACTCGATCACCAGGTTGGTGATATCGACCTGCAGATCGTTGCTGCCCTGCTGCTGGATATCGAACAGGAACTCGAAATAGCCGCCGGCATTCGGCACGCTGTAGGGGTTTGCCGTGTTGCCGACGAGGTTGGGGATAAGGTTGGGGTCGATCGCCGCGGTCGTCGTGCAGCCCACGAGGATGTCGCAGGGCGGCAGGGTCGAGTGGAAGATGTCGCCGAGCACAGGGATCGCGCCGAGCTGGAACCTGCCCTGGCCCGAGGCGGTGCGGGTGGTCCCGCCGAAATCGATGAAAGTCCCGGTGGTGTTGGTCGTGATGCCCTGGTTGAACTGGTTCGATAGAGCGTTGACCGCGCCGTCGAGCACCGAGGGTTGGCCGACGGCCGTGGTGTTCGGCCCGTCGTTCAGCATGGCCGCGCCCGCATCCGCCTCCGATGTCGAGACGATCGTCACTGCGGCGGCCGGAGAGGGCAGCAGCGCGGCACCGGCCGCCAGCGCGACCAAACCGACTGCCGCCGCACCGAGCTCCCGGCTCGCAGCGTGTATTTCGTCCCGATACTGAACCGTATCCATAAGATCTCACCCCGTGCAAGGACGTAAACGGGTCACCCCTGCGAGGTGTGATAGGAAATTACGCACAGAACAAGAGAGCGGCCGTCGCCAGCCAGATCCTGATTCAAGGTAAAATCTATAAGATATTACTTGGGGACTTTTGGGGTGTGGCTGGTTGGGCAGGCGTGAGCGCCGCCAACGCGAGAAGCGCTCGGCTCGCGCCAGGATGCGGCGCGGGCCGGCGCGACTTGGCTGGCGCTTCCTCGGCTCCGCCCGGCAGCCGGGCGGCGGCCCTCAGAGGAGGGCCTTGACCTTGGCGGCCACGGCCTCGGCGGTGATGCCGAAATGGGCGTAGAGCGCCTCGTAGGGGGCGGAGCCGCCGAAGCCCTCCATGCCGACGAAGCCCGCCTTCTTCGGGTTGCCCCGTTCGGCCGAGAGCCAGCGGTCCCAGCCATGGCGCACCGCCGCCTCGACGCCGACGCGCACCGGCCCCGGGGGCAGGATGCGCCGGCGATAGCTCTCCTCCTGCGCCTCGAACAGCTCCCAGCAGGGCATGGAGACGACGCGGGTGCCGATCTCCTCGGCCTCGAGCAGCCGGCGCGCCTCGAGCGCGATGCCCACCTCCGAGCCCGTGGCGAGCAGGATCGCCGCGCGCTTGCCCGTCGCCTCGGCCACCACATAGGCGCCGCGCGCCACCTCGTTGCGGTTGACATGCTCGGTGCGCACCGCGGCGACGTTCTGGCGGGTGAGGGCGAGCACGGAGGGGCCGTCGGCGGTCAGCGCCGCCTCCCAGGCCTCCGCGGTCTCCACCGCGTCGGCCGGGCGGAAGACGCGCAAGCCCGGCGTCGCGCGCAGCATGGCGAGATGCTCGACCGGCTGGTGCGTCGGCCCGTCCTCGCCGAGCCCGATCGAGTCATGCGTCATCACATAGACCACCCGCTGGCCCATGAGCGCGGAGAGCCGGATCGCCGGGCGGGCATAGTCGGAGAACACGAGGAACGTCCCGCCATAGGGGACCACGCCGCCATGCAGCGCCATGCCGTTCATCGCCGCGGCCATGCCGTGCTCGCGGATGCCGTAATGGAGATAGCGGCCCGTCCTGTCCTCGGCGGTGAAAAGGCCGAGATCGGCGGTCTTGGTGTTGTTGGAGCCGGTCAGGTCGGCCGAGCCGCCGAGCGTCTCCGGCATCACCGGGTTGATCTCGGCGAGCGCGATCTCGGAGGCCTTGCGGGTGGCGATCTTGGGCGCCTCCTCGGCGAGGCGGCGCTTCAGCTTGCGGATCGCGGGGGCGAGCTTCTTCGGCGCCTCGCCGGCCATCGCCCGGGCGATCTCCGCCTGGCGCGAGGCGGAGAGCTTGGCGAAGCGCTCGGCCCACTCGGCGCGCGCCGCCGCGCCGCGCTCGGCGGTCGCGAGCCAGTCGGCGCGGATCGCCTCGGGGATCGCGAAGGGCTTGCCCTCCCAGCCGATGGCGGCCTTGGCGCCGGCGATCTCGTCGGCCCCGGTGATCGCGCCGTGGGCCTTGGCGGTGTCCTGCAATGTCGGCGCGCCGAAGCCGATATGGGTCTTGCAGGCGAGCAGAACCGGGCGGTCTTGCGCCGTCGCCCAGGCGAGGGCCGCCTCGATCGCGGCGTGGTCGTGCCCGTCGACGGCGCGGGTCGCCCAGCCCGCCGCCTCGAAGCGCGCGATCTGATCGGTCGAGTCGGCGAGGCCGACGGGCCCGTCGATCGAGATGCCGTTGTCGTCGAACAGCACGACGAGGCGGGAGAGGCGCAGATGCCCCGCAAGCGTGATCGCCTCCTGGGAGACGCCTTCCATCAGGCAGCCGTCGCCCGCCATCACCCAGGTGCGGTGGTCGACCACCTTGGCGCCGTAGCGGGCGCGCAGGCTCTCCTCGGCGATCGCCATGCCGACGGCATTGGCGAGCCCCTGGCCGAGGGGGCCGGTCGTCGTCTCGATGCCCGCCGCATGGCCGAACTCCGGGTGCCCCGCGGTGCGGCTGCCGAGCTGGCGGAAATTGCGGATCTCCTCGGCGGTCATGTCCGCATAGCCGGTGAGGTGGAGGAGCCCGTAGAGCAGCATCGAGCCGTGCCCGTTCGAGAGCACGAAGCGGTCGCGGTCGATCCAGTGCGGGTCGGCCGGGTCGAAGCGGAGGGTGGTGTCGAAGAGGACGGTGGCGATGTCGGCCATGCCCATCGGCATCCCGGAATGGCCGGATTTGGCCGCCGCCACGGCATCGAGCGCGAGGGCGCGCAGCGCGTTGGCCATGCGGAAGCGGCGCGGATCGGCCTTCGCCGTCTCGATCGGTCGGGTCTCGGTGCTCACGGGGTCGCTCTCCGCAGACTGGTCCGGCCCGCGTCGCGCGCGCGGGCGGGGGCGTTTCGGTCTGGGCGGACAATGCTGCGGGGCCTTCCCCGGGTCAAGCCCGCCCCGGCGCGGCTCGGCTGCATTGCAAAGCCCCGGCGCCTCGCGATAACCTCCTATCAAAGGAAACCGCGGCGGAGGCGGGCCCTCGGGGTCCGGCAGCCGGCCGCGAGACGAAGCAGGCGGGCCATGGGCAAGACCGGCGGGCAGGGGATGGACCGGGCGCTCGACGCGCTCGAGGGCGCGGTCGACCGGCTCGAGCGCACCCTCGTCGCCATCGCGCGCCCGGCCAGGCCGGCGCCAGGCCGCTCCGACGGGGGGGACCGGATCGCCGAGCTCGAGGCCGAGCGCGACTGCCTCGCCGCCGAGAACGAGGAGCTGCGCGCGAACGCCGCGCGCGATGCCGAGTTGCGCAGCGAGGCGACCGCCGCCGTCAAGGCCGCGCTCGAGGATCTGCGCGCGCTGATGCCGGAGGGGGCGAGCCATGGCTGACGTGACGGTCCAGGTCGCGGGGCGGGCCTACCGCCTCGGCTGCGAGGACGGCGAGGAGGACCATCTGAAGGGCCTCGCCGCGGCGATCGACGAGGAGGCCCGCCGCCTCGAGCGCCAGCTCCAGGGCCCGCCGGACGATGCGCGCCTCATCCTGATGACCGCCCTCGTGATGGCCGACCGGCTGGTCGAGGCCGGCCAGCGCCTCGAGGCGGCGGAGGCTGGCGGGGTCGACGCCGCCGAGGCCGAGGCGCTGGCCGCCCGGATCGAGGCGCTGAGCGAGGCCGCCGCCGGCGCCGAGCGCCAGGCCGAGGCCGCGGAGGCCGCCCTCGCCGAGGCCGAGACCCGGGCCGAGGCCGCCGAGGCCGCCCGCGCCGAGGCCGAGGCCGCCCTGGCCGAGACGCGCGCCGCGGCCGCCGAGGCGGACGGCTCCGGCGCCGAGGCCCGCTCCCTCGCCGAGGCCGAGACCCAGGCCCGCAAGGAGGCGGAGAACCGCGTCCACGCCCTCGAATCCGCCATGGCCGCGGCGCTGGCCGAGACCGCAGAGCTCCGCCGCGCGCTCGAGGAGGCCAAGGCCGGCGGCCTCGCCGATCCCGAGAAGACCCCGGAGCCGGACCTCTTCGGCGAGGCGGAAGACGGCCGGGCCGAGCGCGTCGCGCAGCTCGCCCGGCGCATCGAGCATCTGACCGAGCAGATCTCGCTCCATCTCGGCGAGGGCTGAGGCGCGCTCCCCGGGGTGACGCCGCCGCGCGGCGCGTGCTAGGGGCGCTCCCGAGGGCCCCCTGAGACCCAATGGAGGACGCCATGACCATCAGAGAGACGCTCGACCAGACCGATCTCGACCGCGAGGGCGTCGGGATCGCCGTGATCGGCGAGACCTTCGGCAGCTTCGAGCGCGCCGACGACGAGGACTATTTCGTCTTCGCCGCCGATCCCGGCCGGCGCTACTCGATCTCCGTCGACAGCGCCTTCGACACCGAGCTCGGCCTCTTCGTCACTCCGACGGTCGCGCTGCTCGGGGCCGACGACGACGGCGGCCCGGGCCTCTCGCCCGAGATCCTGCTGGAGACGCAGACCCGCTCCCAGCTCTTCCTGATCGAGGTCGACATCTCCGAGAGCGCCGAGCCCGGCGACCCGGAGGCCGGCGCCCCCGGCCCCTTGGGCAGCTACCGCCTCGACATCGTCGATCAGGGCCCGAACGAGGGCGTCGAGCCGGTCGAGGACGCCGTCGGCGGCACGCTCGAAGGGGCGGGCGGGGTGAGCATCGCCAACCCCGCGAGCTCCTCGGTCGATGCGGCGCAGGATTTCGACCTCTTCGTGCTCTGGCTCGAGAAGGACCGGCAATACGTCGTCCGCGCCGAGGGCGCCGAGCGCGAGGGCGGGGCGGGGCCGGTCAATCCCTTCCTCGAATTCTTCGGTCCCGCGGGGGGCGAGCCGATCCTCGTGAACGACGACATCGACCCCCTCGCCGAGGACCCCATCGCGGCCGAGGCGGCGGAAGTGCTCTACACCGCCGAGGAGAGCGGCTTCCATTTCGCCCGCGTCAGCGCCTCCGATCTCGAACAGACCGGCGACTACGACCTGATCCTCGCCGATGGCGGCCCCGATCTGCCCGAGGACGCCGAGGACAGCGTGGGCGGCACGCCGGAGACCGCGGAGCCGCTCGAGGCGGGTCTGCTGACCGCCGGCGCGTTGGAGACCGAGGGCGACACGGACGCCTATCGCATCTGGCTCGGCGCCGGCACCGAATACGCCATCGGCGCGCAGCCGGTGGACAATTTCGACGCGGTGCTCGGGCTGATCGCGCCCGACGGCAGCCGCGTGCTCACCCAGGACGACGCCGAGGGGGGCGCGCCGGAGATCGCGAGCTTCGTGCCCGAGACGAGCGGCTTCCACACGCTCACCGTCTCCGGCTTCGCGGGCTCTGACGGGGCCTACGAGGTCGCCGCCTTCCTGATCGACCCGGGCGAGACCTTCCAGTCCGAGGCCGAGGACATCGCGCTGCTCTACGAGGCCGGGCTCGGGCGGCAGGCGGATGCGGCGGGGCTCAATTTCTGGATCGGGATCTACGAGGGGGGCGCCTCGCTCCTCGACATCGCGGGCTTCTTCACCACCTCGCCCGAATTCACCGCGACGGTCGGCGACATCGCGACGATTTCCGACGAGGACCTGATCCTCGCGCTCTACGAGAACGTGCTCGAGCGCGACGAGGACCCGCGCGAGAACGACCCCGAGGGCTTCGAGTTCTGGGTGAACGCGGCCGGGAACCCCGAGGTCTCCGACGCGCTCCTCCTGCAGTCCTTCGCGCTCGCCCCGGAAAACGAGGCCGCCTCGCGCGCGGCGCTCGAGACGCTGGTTTTCGACCCCGAGGCGACCATCGAGATCGGGGAGGAGACGCGCATGGGCGTCTGGGATTTCGACGACGCGCTGCTCGCCTGAGCGGGGCCCGCGGCGGGGGAGGGGGCGCGCGGCCCCCTCAGTGCTTGGTGAAGAGGTTGGCCCAGGCCCGGCGGAGATAGTCCTCCCGAAGCTGCGGGCGCACGCCTTCGTAGGTGCAGATCGCGAGCGTCTGGTCGATCAGGAAGCGCGGATGGAAGGCCTGGAACTTTGCCCCCTCCTCCTTCTCGTAGAGCTCGAACAGCACGAAGGCGAGGATCTCCTCGGTGAGCTCCAGCCCGGCGCGCTTGGCGGCGCGGGAGAAGATCTCCACGAAGGTCTCGAGATCGGGGCTGTCCACCAGGATCTTGTAGCGCAGGCGGCGCAGCGCCGCGCCGTCGACCAGCTCCTTCGGGTTGATGTTGGTGGAGAACACCACCAGCGCGTCGAAGATGATCTGGAACTTGCGCCCCGTCTGCAGGCTCAGGAAGTCCTTGTTGGCCTCCAGCGGGATGATCATGCGGTTGATCAGCGCCTGCGGCGCCTCGCGCTGGCGGCCGAAATCGTCGATCACGAAGACCCCGCCGCAGGCCTTGAGCTGGATCGGCGCCTCGTAGATTTTCGAGATCGGCGAATAAGCGAGGTCGAGCATGTCGAGATTGAGCTCGCCGCCGGTGATCACCACCGGGCGCTTGCAGCGGACATAGCGGTCGTCATAGGCGCGCTCGTGGCGCAGTCCCGTGCTCTGGCGCGCCTCCTCCTCGACGCGGCGGTGCACCGTCGGGTCGAAGAGGGTGATGACCTGCTTGTCCACCTCGATCGCGTGGGGGAGGAAGATATAGTCCTCGTAGGCCGCCGCGATCGCCTCGGCGATGGAGGACTTGCCGTTGCCCGGCGGGCCGTAGAGCAGCATCGACTGCCCGGAATTCACCGCGGGGCCGAGCTGGTCGGTCAGCCAGTCCGGCATGGTGAGATGGGCGAACTGGCGCTCGAGCGCCTGGCGGGAGAGCACCTCCGAGCGGATCGACTGCTTCTTGACCTGGGCCGAGAAGATGTCCACCGGGATCGGCGCGGGGCCGATATACTCCGACTGCGCCAGCGCCTCGAGCGCCCAGGCCTTGCCGGCGGAGGGGAGCTGATAGCGCATCTCGGCCGTGAGCGAGGCGCCGAGCTGCCCCTTCACCTCGATCAGCCGCTTGTCCGACAGGATCGCGATCAGCTTGTCGACCAGCGGGATCGGCAGCTTGATCGCCCGGCTCATCTCCGAGGGCGTGGCGAGGTTCTGGCGGTAGATCGTCTTGATCAGCAGATCGGCGAGCCATTCCGGATCGAGCCCGGTCTCGGCCAGCGACATCGGCGGCTTGGGATGCGGGATGACCCGCTTGCCCGGGGTGACGGGCTCTTCCAATCTGAGATTCATCGGCCATCGCTCCAATGGGACACACGCTAAGGTAGCATCTCTCGGGTAAACGGGAAATCCCCGCGGCGCGAGGGCGCTTGCCAAGGGCGCCGGGACCGGCTTCTCTCGCCCGATGGCTGGGATCGGGACGGCGCAGAGCGCACGGGCGGCGACGCGGCGCGAGGTCGGCGCGCGGGCGGGGGCGCTCCTCGGCGGCGCGGTCTGGGGGGCGTTCTGGGTGCCGGTGCGCTGGCTCGAGGCGGCGGGGTTTCCGGGGCTCTGGCCGGTCGCCGCGCTCTACGGGGTGGCGGCGCTCGCGCTCCTGCCGCTCGTGGCCTGGCGGCTGAGCGCGCTCGTCGCGGGGGGCTGGCGGTTCCATCTGGCGGGCATGGTGCTCGGCGGCTCGATGGCGACCTATGCCGCGGCCTTCCTGCACACGGAGGTCGTGCCGGCCGTGCTCCTCTATTATCTCTCGCCGGTCTGGGGCTTCCTGCTCGCCCGCCTGCTGCAAGGGGACCGGATGACGCCGCCGCGCTGGGCCGCGCTCGGCCTCGCGCTTTGCGGCGCGGCGGTGGCGCTCGGGCCGGAAAGCTGGCCGCCGATGCCGCGCAATGCGGGCGACTGGATGGCGCTCGCCTCCGGCTTCGGCTGGGTCGTCGGCTCGATGATGATGCTCTCGCGCCCCGTGGCGGCGAGCGTCGACTACGGGATCGGCTTCTTCGTCTGGGGCGCGGTCGGGGTGACGCTGGCGGCCTCGCTCTCGGGGCCCGCCCCTGCGCCCGCGCTCTGGGGCGAGGCGCTGCCCTGGCTCGTGCCGGTCGCGGCGCTCCTCATCGTGCCGGGCTGCCTCGCGGCGGTGCACGGGGCGGCGCATCTCAATCCCGGGCTCGTCGGCATCCTCTTTATGTCGGAGATCGGGGTGAGCCTCGTCCTCGCCGCGCTCCTGACGGACGAGCCGATCGGCTGGGCGCAGGGGATCGGCGTCCTCTTCATCGCGCTCGCGGGGGCGTCGGAGGGGCTCTGGGCGGCGGCGGAGCGGGCCCGGGCGCGCCGTCGCGCGGCGGAACGCTGAACCTTTCGCAAAAAATTCATCTCTCAGTGTTGACTTCCGCGCGCGATGAGTGAATAAAAACGCCATCGTTCACAGTTTGCCGAGAAGGACCTCCCATGGTTCCCGACGCCGCCGGCCGGCCCCCTGCGCCGCCCCCCGCCCCGCCTCCCGGCCGGGCCGAGCGGGCCGCGCGCTTCATCGTCGCCAATCGCTGGCTCTGGGTGCTGCTCACCCTCGCGCTCGTCGCCGTCTCGGCGGCGCGGATCGACCGGATCTGGCCGCCCGACCCCTCGGCGCGGATCTTCTTCGCCCCGGAGAACCCGGACCGCCAGGCGCTCGACCGCTTCGAGGCGCGCTTCGCCAAGGACGACAATCTGATGATCCTCGTCGCGCCGGAGGGCGGGGACGTCTTCGCGCCGGAGGTGCTCGCGGCCATCGGGCGGATCACCGAGGAGGCCTGGCGCCTGCCGCTCGTGCGCCGGGTCGATTCGCTCACCAACTTCCAGCACACCTATGCGGAGGGGGACGAGCTCGTCGTCCGCGATCTCGTGCCCGACCCCGCCGCCGTCACCCCCGCAGAGGCCGAGGCGGCCCGCGAGATCGCCCTCGACCGGGTCGAGCTCGTCGACAGCATGGTCGCCGCGGACGGGGAGGTCACGCAGGTCCTCGTGCGCTTCACCCTGCCGGGCACCGAGCCGCAGCGCGAGGCGCCGCTCATCGTCGAGGAGGCCCGCGCCCTCGTCTCCGAGATCGAGGACGCCTATCCCGGGATCGACCTGCGCCTCACCGGCACGGTGATGATCAACAACCAGTTCGCCGTCTCGGGCCAGGAGGACGCGAAAAACCTCGTCGGGCCGATGTTCCTGGTGATCCTCCTCGTGGTGGGCCTCGCGCTCCGCTCGGCGCTCGCCACCCTCGCGGTCTTCGTGGTGATCTCGCTCTCGGCGGTCGCCGGGCTCGGGGCGCTCGGCTGGATGGGGATCCCGCTCAACTCGGTGACGGTGCTGGCTCCGCTCTACATCATGACGCTCGCGGTCGCCTCGGCGGTGCACATCCTCGCCGCCGCGCGCCAGGCGATGCCGGAGACGCCCGACCGCAAGGAGTGGATGCGCCGGGCGCTCGCCGACCATATGGGCGCCATCGTCATCGCCTGCGTGACCACCGCCATCGGCTTCTTCTCGCTCAACTTCTCGATCTCGCCGCCGTTCCGCCAACTCGGCAACGTGGTGGGCGTCGGCGTCCTCGCCGCCATGACGCTGACGCTGACGCTCCTGCCGACGCTCGTCACCGTGTTGCCGATCCGCCGGCGGATGGCGCGCCCCGCCGCCGCCCGCGGCATGGCGCGGCTCGGGGACTGGGTGGTCTCGCATTACCGCTGGCTGCTGCCGACCTCCGCCCTGCTGGCCGTCGCCCTGGCCGCGGGGATGTCCCAGATCAAGCTCGAGGACGACTTCCTGCGCTATTTCGACGAGCGCTACGAGTTCCGCAAGGACACCGATTTCGCCGAACGCGAGCTCGGCGGGGTCAACGTGCTCGAATACCCGCTGCCCGCGGGGGAGGCGCAGGGGATCAACGATCCGGCCTATCTCGCCGAGGTCGCCGCCTTCGCCGAGTTCATGCGCGGGATCGACAAGGTGAGCTCGGTGCGCACGCTGACCGACACCGTCGCCCGGCTCAACATGAACATGCATGCCGACGACCCGGCCTTCCACCGCCTGCCCGAGACGCGCGAGGAGGCGAGCCAATACCTCTTCCTCTACGAGCTCTCCCTCGGCTACGGCATGGACCTCACCGACCAGATCGACATCGACCGCTCGGCGATGCGCGTCTCGGTCTATATCGCCGAGGCCACCACCGCGGAGATGCGCGAGATCACGCTCGCCGCGGCCGACTGGCTCGAGGCCAACGCGCCCACGATCTCCGCGGCCTGGGCGGAGGAGCACCCGGAGCTTGCGCAGGTGACGCCGACCGGGGTCAGCCATGTCTTCAACGTCATCTCCCACCGCGACGTGCGCGCGATGCTGACGGGGACCGCGCTCGCCCTCGTGCTGATCTCCGGGGTGATCATGATCGCGCTGCGCGACGTCCGCATCGGGCTGATCTCGCTCCTGCCCAATCTGCTGCCCGCGGCCATGGGCTTCGGGCTCTGGGGCTACGGGGTGGGCGGCGTGACGCTCGCCATCGCCGTGGTCGTCGCCGGCACGCTCGGGATCGTGGTGGACGACACGGTCCACTTCCTCTCGAAATACGCCCGCGCCCGGCGCCGGGGGATGTCGGCCGAGGACGCGGTGCGCTACGCCTTCTCGACGGTCGGCATGGCGCTCCTCGTCACCACCGTCGGCCTCTTCGCGGGCTTCGCGGTGCTCGCGCAATCGGGCTTCGCGGTGAACGGCGATCTCGCCAAGCTGACCGCGATCACCATCGTCCTCGCGCTGGCGGCGGATTTCTTCCTGCTGCCCGCGCTCCTGATCTGGCTCGACACGCAAAGGACCAAGACCATGACCAAGACCGCCGCCACCGCCGCCGCCGTCCTGCTGCTCGTCGCGGCCGCAGCCGCCCCGGCCGCGCTCGCCGAGACGGCGGAGGAGAAGGGCCTCGCCATCGCCGAGCGCGCCGACCGGGAGGATCTCGGCTGGGGCGCCTTCACCGCCGAGGGCGAGATGATCCTGCGCGACGCCGCCGGCAACGAGAGCCGCCGCGTCTTCGAGAACATGAACCTCGAGCGCGCCGACCCCGCGGTCGGCGATATGGGGATCATCGTCTTCTCCCGCCCGCGCGACATCCGCGGCACCGGGCTCCTCACCCATTCCAACATCGAGCCGGCGGACGACGACCAGTGGCTCTATCTCCCGGCCATCAAGCGGGTGAAGCGGATCTCGTCCTCGAACCGCACCGGCAAGTTCGTCTCCTCGGAGTTCTCCTACGAGGATCTCGGCAGCCAGGAAGTCGCCGACTACGACTACAAATGGATCCGCGACGAGCCTTGCCCGGGCCAGCCCGCGCTCACCTGCCACGTCGTCGAGAGCTACCCGCGCAACCCGAAATCCGGCTATTCGAAGCGCGTGAGCTGGATCGACACCGCCGAGTATCGCCAGCAGCGGGTCGATTTCTACAACCGCCGCGGCGACCTCGAAAAAACCCTGACGTTCGAGGGCTATCAGGCGTATAAGGGCGACTACTGGCGGCCGGCCTTCATGCGGATGGTCAATCACCAAACCAAGAAGGAGACGGATCTGCTGTGGTCGGACTACGACTTCTCCGCCGGTCTCGGCGAGAGCGACTTCGACCAGAGCCGGCTGCCGAGGCTGGCCCGCTGAGGGCCGGGGCAGGCGACAGGCAGGCGAGAGGCGGAGGACGAGGCAGATGCTGAGGCTCAAGGGCCGCCATGGGCGCGGCGCGATCCGGCGGGCGGCGTGGGTGCTGGCCCTCGCCGCCGGGGCGGGGCTCCTTCTCGGGGCCCCGCTCGGGCCGGCGGCGGCGGAGGAGGCGGGCGGCGTCTTCTCGCCGGACTATACCGAGATCTACGGGAAGGTGCAGGCGGAGGGGACGCTCTTCTTCCAGGAGCCCGCCCATCGCCGGCAGCGCCGCGACGGCGCCTCGGCGGCGATCGAGGTCACCGCGCTCGCCGAGTGGTCCGACGGCGACACGGTCGCGACCTTCACCCCCTTCTTCCGCTTCGACCTGCAGGACGACAAGCGGACCCATGTCGACATCCGCGAGCTCAAGCTCGAGCATGTCGCGGGCGACTGGGCCTTCACCTTCGGCGTCGACCGCGAGTTCTGGGGCAAGACCGAGGTCGTCCATCTCGTCGACATCGTCAACCAGAGCGATCTCGTCGAGGACATCGACGAGGAGGAGCGCCTCGGCCAGCCGCTCTTCAAGGTCTCGCGGCTGACCGAGATCGGCAATTTCGCGGTTTACTATTTCCCTTACGCCCGCGCGCGCACGCTGCCGGGGCCGGAGGGGCGGCTGCGCCTGCCGGTGCCCTACAACCACACCGACCCGGTCTTCGAGCCCGCGGGCGGGCAATGGGCGCCCTCCTTCGCGCTGCGCTACACCGGCGTCTTCGGGGGCGTGGATCTCGGGCTCTCGGCCTTCAACGGGGTGAGCCGGGACCCGGCCTTCCGCTTCCGCCGCGGGCGGCTCCAGCCGGTCTATTCGCGCATCACCCAAGTCGGGCTCGACGCGCAATACACCTCCGGGGCGACCCTCTGGAAGGGCGAGGCGATCCTGCGCGAGGGGCAGCGCAACGTGGCCTTCGAGGTGGAGACCTACGGCGCGCTCACCGGCGGGCTCGAGCACACGCTCTACCAGATCGCGGACACGGACGCCGATCTCGGCCTGATCCTCGAGGGCGCCTGGGACAGCCGGGGCGACGACGCGCTCACCCCCTTCGAGAACGACGTGATCGGGGGGGTGCGGCTCACCCTCAACGACACGCAATCGACCACCTTCCTGCTCACCTCCTCGGTCGACGTCACCGACGGGGCGGCGGTGCTGCGCCTCGAGGCCGAGCGCCGACTGACCCCGAACATCACCGCCGAGATCGAGGCGCAGGGCTTCGTCAACTCCGCCGAGGACGCCTTCGGCGTGGGCTTCGGCGACGACAGCTTCGTCCGCCTCAAGCTCAACTATTTCTTCTGACCGAGGAGGATCGAAACCGCAGATGTCCGACCCCGCCCGCCGCGAGAGAGTGCCGGAGACCGAGGCCCGCAGTCCCGAGGCCGCGGCCGTGCGCGCCGAGATCCTCGCCCAGGCCACGGAGCTGTTCCACCATTACGGCTTCTCCAAGACCTCGATGAGCGACATCGCGGGGCGCTGCGACATGTCGCCGGCCAATCTCTACCGCTATTTCCGCAACAAGAAGGCGATCGGGCTCGCCGCCGTCGCCGCGCATTTCCGCGCCGAGGAGGCCGATATCGAGGCGGCGATGGCGGCGGCGCCGCCGGAGCCGGAGGCGCGCATCCGCGCGATCCTGGTGGCCTCGGTCTCGCACACGGTCGCGGTGATGGACGAGAGCCCGCGGATGATCGAGCTCGCGGAGTTCCTCGTTGAGCACGAAGAGGGCCTCGCGCTCCTCGATGCGCATATCCTCTGGCGGAGGGGCAAGATCCGGGCCGAGCTCGAGCGGGGGGCTGCGGCGGGGGTCTTCCGGGTGGACGACGCCGAGCGCATGGCGATCTCGCTGCAGCACGCGGTCAAGGCCTTCTGCATGCCCTTCGCCCTCGCCCGCTGGCGCGACCGCTCGACGGTGATCCCCGAGCTCGAAGGGGTGCTCGATCTCTGCTTCACGGGGATCCGCGCGGGTCCGGCCGCCGGTCCCGGCTGATCCGGCGCGGCCCGCGCCCCGGCCCCACCCACCCCGGCCGCCGTCGGCGCGGGGCGGGGACGGCGGCCTTCCCCCCAGCCGGGGCGCGGGCCGCGCCTCGCCGTCACGATCCGGCGAGGCGGTGCGGTTGGGCTTGATCGGGGGCCGGCCGCGGCCGATTTTCGGGAGAGCCGCCAACGGAGCCCGACATGCGCCTTCTCCTCGTCGCCCTCTTGCCGCTGGTCCTCGGCGCCTTCGAGCGCCTCGCCGCGCCCGATGCGGACCTGCTCGATCCCGTTTGGGCCGAGCATGCGCCGGCGGGGGCGGGCGGCGCGGTCGATCACCGGCCCTGGGCGGCGTTTCTCGCGCGCTATCGGCGGGAGGGGGCGGACGGGGTCGCCCGCCTCGCCTATGGCGAGGTCTCCGCAGCGGACCGGGCGGCGCTCGCGGCCTATATCGCCCGCCTCGCCGCGGTCGACCCGCGCGGGCTCTCGCGGGAGACGGCGCTCGCCTACTGGATCAATCTCTACAACGCGGCGACGGTCGATCTCGTGCTCGCGCATTATCCGGTGGGGAGCATCCGGGAGATCGGCGCGGGGCTCTTCGAGGACGGGCCCTGGGAGCGGGAGGCGGTGCGCGTCCTCGGCCGCCCGCTCAGCCTCGACGACATCGAGCACGGCATCATCCGCCCGGTCTTCGCTGAGCCGCGGATCCACTATGCGGTCAACTGCGCCGCCATCGGCTGCCCGGATCTCGCCGCCGAGCCCTATAAGGGCGCGCGCATCGCGGCACAGCTCGCCGCGGCGGAGCGGGAGTTCGTGAACGACCCGCGCGGGGTGCGCCTCGAGGGGGGCGAGCTGGTGCTCTCGAAGATCTGGCTCTGGTTCCGGGAGGATTTCGCCGAGGACGAGGCGGCGCTCCTCGACGGGCTCCGGCGCGTCGCCGATGGCCGGGCGGCGGCGGCGCTCGCGGGGCGGGCTGAGGTGGACCGCTACGACTACGACTGGGCGCTCGCCGATGCGCGCTGAGGCTGGCGCGCGGCCCCGGGCGGGGCTAGAAGCCGGTCATGACAGAGATCGACATCGAGGCGCTGGCCGAGGCCTATGAGCGCGGCCTCGCGCGGGAGAAGGCGGGCGACGTCCCCGCCGCCATCGCCGCCTATCGCGAGGCGCTCGCGCTCGACCCGGACGACCGGGGCGGCGTCTCCGTGCGCCTCGCGGCCCTCGGCGCGGCCGATCCGCCGCCCGCGGCCCCTCCGGCCTATGTCGCGACCCTCTTCGACCAGACCGCGGCGCGCTTCGACGACATCCTCGTCGAGCAGCTCGGCTATTCGGTGCCGATGCAGCTGCGCGAGCGGCTCGAGGCGCGGGGGGTGCGCGCGCTCGGCCGGGTGCTCGATCTCGGCTGCGGGACCGGGCTCTCCGGCATCGCGCTCGCCGATATCGCGGGCGAGATCGTGGGCGTCGATCTCTCCGAGGAGATGCTCGCGGAAGCGGACGAGCGCGGCGTCTATGCCGAGCTCTATATCGGCGAGGCGGTGGCGTTTCTCGAGGCGCAGGGGCTGGAGGACGCGCCCTTCGACGCCATCGTGGCGACCGACATGCTGCCCTATCTCGGCGAGGTCGCCCCGCTCTTCGCCGCCGCCGCGCGGGCGCTCGCGCCGGGGGGGCTCCTCGCGGTCTCGACCGAGACCCTGCCCGAGGCCGCGACCGGCGCGCGGGGCTATGCGGTCGGCCCCGGGCAGCGCTACGGCCATGCGGAGGGCTATCTCGCGGGCGCGCTCGCCGCGGCGGGGTTCGCGGCGGAGCCGGCCGAGCCGATCGTCGTGCGCTACAACGAAGGCCGGCCGGTGGCGGGGCATCTCCTGCTCGCCCGGCGGCGCTGAGGGCTTCCCGCGCCCAGGCGAGTCGCGCTATCGTTCGGAGCGGATTCCGCAGACCGACCGATGCCGATGAGCGACGCCGGACGGCCCGAGGAGGCCGAGTTCGACGACGAGACCCTGGATGTCGAGGCGCTTTCGGCGCGCTTCGAGGAGGGCTACGCGGCCCTCGACCGGGGCGATGCCGCCGCAGCGGCCGAGGCCTTCCGCGCCGCCCTCGCGCTCGACCCGCTCGACCGCGGGGGTGCGGCGCTCAGGCTCGCCGCGCTCGGCGCCGGGCCCGTGCGGGAGCGCGCGCCGCCCACCTATGTCTCGATGCTCTTCGACGAGCATGCTGCGGAATTCGACAGCCTGCTCGTCGCCGATCTCGGCTATGCGGTCCCGCGGATGATGGCGGATCGGCTCCGCGATTTGGGCCTCGCCCCCGGCGCGCGGGTGGTGGATCTCGGCTGCGGCACCGGGCTCGCGGCGGCGGAGCTCGGCGATCTCGCGGGCCATCTGACCGGGATCGACCTCTCGGTGGGGATGCTGCTGCAGGCCCGGCGGCGCGGCGGCTATGCCAAGCTCGTCCTCGGCGAGGCGGCGGCGGCGCTCGACGGCGAGACCGAGGCGGGCGAGCCTCCGGCGGATGCGGTGCTCGCCGCCGATCTGGTGATCTATCTCGGCCGGCTCGAGCCGCTCTTCGCGGCGGTCGCGCGCCGGCTCCGCCCGGGCGGGGTCTTTCTCGTCTCGACCGAGACGCTCGCAGAGCCGCCAGCGGAGCCCTGGACCTATCGGGTGGGGGAGGGCGCGCGCTTCGCCCATGCGCCCGCCTATCTGCGCGCCGCGCTCGAGGGGGCCGGGCTCGCGCTCCTCTCGCTCGAGCCGATCTCGGTCCGGATGCAGGCGGACCAAGCGGTGCCGGGGCACCTCGCCGTCGCCCGGCGCGCGGGCTAGCCGCGGACCTGCGCCATCCAGTCCGTCAGGTTGTAGTAGGTGGTGACGCGGCGGATGCGGCCGCTCTCGATCTCGAAGAAGGCGCCGGCGGGGAGGGTGTAGGTCTGCCCCGCCGCCTCCGGCAGGCCCTCGTCGGTCGCGAGATACTCGCCGTTGACGGTGAACTCCGCCGCCGCGCGGGTGCCGTCCTCGGAGACGAGGATCGTCATGTCGGTCAGCCGCTCGCGGTAGCAGCGGGCCATATGGGCGCAGAATTCCCGGAAGGCGGCATGGCCGATGCGCCTCGCGCCCTGGTTGACGTCATGCGCCACGTCCTCGGCGAGGCAGGCGATCATGCCCTCGGCGTCGCCCGCGTCGAAGGCCTCGTAGTAGCGCTGGATCAGGGCGCGGGCGGCGGCGGCGTCGGACATCTGGCCCTCCCGGGTGTTGCGGTCGGTCAGGGCTGAGCACGGGGCGGGGGCGCCCGTCAAGCGCCCCCGATGGGATCAGATGGAAAGGTAGTCGTTGCGCAGCTCCTCGTTGTCGAGGACCTCCTGCGCGGTGCCGTCGAACACCACGGTCCCCATATCGAGGATCAGCGCGCGGTCGGCGAGATGGAGCGCCGCGATCGCGTTCTGCTCGACGAGGATCGTCGTCATGCCGAGCTGCTTGATCGCCTCGAGCGTGCGCTCGATCTCCTGCACGATCACCGGCGCGAGGCCCTCGTAAGGCTCGTCGAGGAGGAGGAGCTTGAGGTCGCGGGCGAGCGCGCGTGAGATCGCGAGCATCTGCTGCTCGCCGCCCGACATGGTGGTCGCCTCCTGGCGGCGGCGCTCGCCGAGCCGGGGGAAGAGCTCGTAGATGCGCTCGAGCGACCAGCCATGCGGGGGCGCGATCTGCGCGAGCTGGAGGTTCTCCTCGACGGTCAGCCCCGGGATGATCCGCCGGTCCTCGGGCACGAGGCCGATGCCGGCGCGCGCCGCCTCATGCGCCTTCATCTCGTGCAGCGGCTGGTGGTCGAGCCAGATCTCGCCATGGGTGAGGGCCGGGCTGTCGAGCCGGGCGAGGGTGCGCAGCGTCGAGGTCTTGCCCGCGCCGTTGCGCCCGAGCAGCGCGACGATCTCGCCCTCGCGGATGTCGAAGGACACCCCCTGCACGATGTAGCTCTCGCCGTAGTAGGCGTGCAGCTCCCAGGCGGAGAAGAAGGCGCGCTGGCCGCCCTTGGAGGTCACGGCCGGCATCATGTGCTCGTGCGCCGCCTTCCACTGCTCTGGGCCGAGCAGGGTGCCCATCTCCGCCTTCGGGCGGGGGTCGGTCTCGGTCTCGGTCATCGGTCGCGCTCCTGTGGATCGGTGGGGGCGAGGAGGACCCGGGCGCGGACGGCCCGCGCGAGGCGGGCGGCGCCGGCGCCGGGGGCGCTCTCGAAGAGGGCGGAGAAGGCCGCGCGCGCGGGCAGGGCGGCGCGGGCGGCCTTCCAGCCGGCGGGGTCGAGCGGGGCGGCCATCAGAGATGCGCCCCGCCGAGATAGGCTTCCTGCACCCGCGGATCGCCCTTGATCTCCGCCGGCGCCCCCTCGGCGATCACGGTGCCCTGGGCGAGCACGCTCACCCGCTCGGCGAGCGAGAACACCACATGCATGTCGTGCTCGATCACCACCATGGTGATGCCCCGCTCGGCGATCTTCTTCAGCAGGTCGATCGTGGTGTTGGTGTCGCCGCGGGACATGCCGGCGGTCGGCTCGTCGAGCAGCAGGAGCTTCGGGCGCTGCACGAGGCACATGGCGAGCTCGAGCCGGCGCTTGTCGCCGCGGGAGAGCTGGTCGGCCTGCATCCGGGCGAGATGGCCCATATTGAGGTCCTCGAGCATCTCCATCGCCTGTTCCTGCATCGAGCGCTCGCCCTCCAGCCGGCTGACGGCGTTGAGCATGAAGGCCCCGTCGCGCTTGGCGAAGGCGGGGATCATCACGTTCTCGAAGCAGGTGAGGTTGCCGAAGATCTCGGGCGTCTGGAACACGCGGGAGACGCCGAGCTGGTTGATCTCGTGCGGCTTGATCCCGAGCAGCGAGCGCCCGTCGAAGGTCACGCTCCCGGTGTCGGGCTTGAGGCGGCCGACGAAGCAGTTGAGCAGCGTCGACTTGCCGGCCCCGTTGGGCCCGATGATCGCGTGCACCGAGCCCTCCGTGACCGAGAGGTTGACCTCGTCGAGGGCCTTGAGCCCGCCGAAGCGCTTGTTGACGTTCTGGACTTCGAGGATTCCCATGCTCGCCTCCCTCACTCGGCCGGGGCGGGGGCGGTGCGCCCGCCCTGCTGCGTGTCGCGCTTGCGGGAGAAGAGCCGCCCGATCCGCGAGAAGCCCTCCATCAGCCCGCCGGGCAGGAAGATGACGATCAGCATGAACATCACGCCGAGCGTCAGGTGCCAGCCCTCGCCGACGAAGAGCGAGAGGACCGAGACCATCGGATCGACCATCCCCTCGGGCAGGAAGGACAGGAGCTCGGCCAGCTCGGTCTTGTTGATGGCCGAGAAGATCTGCTCCATGTATTTGATCGCGCCCGCGCCGATCACCGGGCCGAGGAGCGTGCCCGTGCCGCCGAGGATCGTCATCAGCACCACCTCGCCCGAGGCCGTCCACTGCATGCGCTCGGCGCCCGCGAGCGGGTCGACCACCGCCATGAGCCCGCCCGCGAGCCCGGCATAGCAGCCCGAGATCACGAAGGCCGCGAGCGTGTAGGGCCGGGTGTTGAGGCCGGTGTAGTTCATCCGGTTCTGGTTCGACTTCACCGCCTTCAGCATCATCCCGAAAGGCGAGCGGAAGATGCGCAGCGCGAGCCAGAAGCAGAGGATCAGCACCACCGCGCAGACATAGTAGCCGACCGAGAACTGCATCACCTGGCCCTCGGTGATCGCGTATTCCCAGGTCTGGTTCATCTCGAACCCGAAGAGCGAGGAGACCGGCAGCGCCGCGCCGTATTCGATGCCGAAGGCGGCGTCGAGCACGCGCGGATCGGATTGCTGGAGCTGCAGCCCGGTCTCGCCCGCGGTGATCGGGGTGAGCACCGAATAGGCGAGATTGTAGGACATCTGCGCGAAGGCGAGCGTCAGGATCGAGAAGTAGATGCCGGCGCGGCGGAGCGTGACGAGCCCGATCAGCAGCGCGAACAGCCCGCCCATCAGCGTGGCCAGGATGATCGCCGGGATCGGGTTCATGCTGAGCAGCTTGAACGTCCAGACGGCGGTGTAGGAGCCGACGCCGAGGAAGGCGGCATGGCCGAAGGAGAGATACCCCGT
Organism: uncultured Limibaculum sp.; assembly: GCA_964576075.1. GTDB lineage: Bacteria > Pseudomonadota > Alphaproteobacteria > Rhodobacterales > Rhodobacteraceae > Thermohalobaculum. The sequence goes on from CAZNTX010000026.1 coordinate 28,776, forward strand.
CAGCCCGAACAGGATGTTGAAGCCGATCGCGAAGATCCCGAAGATCGCTAATTTCTGCAGCAGATCCGGATAGCCCGCGCCGAAGGGCTCGAGCAGGATCGGCCCGGCGAGGACCACGGCGGCGAAGCCCCAGAGGAGCGCCGCGTCGGAGGCGGTGGAAGTCTTGAGGGCCATGGATCAGGTCTCCATCACGCCCTTGCGGCCGAGCAGGCCACGCGGACGCACGAGCAGAATGACGACGGCGACGAGATAGATGATGATCTGGTCGATGCCCGGCAGGACGCTCTTGATCTCGTTCATCGAGGCGAAGCTCTGCAGGATGCCGAGGAGGAAGCCCGCGAGGACCGCGCCCCCGAGGCTCCCCATGCCGCCGACCACCACCACGACGAAGGAGAGGACGAGGAAGTCCATCCCCATATGGTAGTCGGGCGAGAGGATCGGCGTGTACATCACGCCCGCGAGCCCGGCGACGCAGGCCGCCATGCCGAAGACGATGGTGAAGCGCCGGTCGATGTCGATGCCGAGCAGGCCGACGGTCTCGCGGTCGGCCATGCCGGCGCGCACCACCATCCCGAAGGTGGTGAATTGCAGGAAGGCGAAGACCGCGCCGATCACCAGCGCCGCGAAGGCGAAATAGATCAGCCGCCAGTAGGGATAGATCACCGTGCCGGCTTCGAAGCCGAAGAACGCCCCGATATCCGCCGCCCCGGCGACCGCTTCTGGCGCCGGCTGCGGGATCGGGTTCGCGCCGAACATCGCCTTGACGATCTCCTGCAGCACGATGGCGAGGCCGAAGGTCACGAGGATCTGCTCGGCATGGGGGCGCTTGTAGAAATGCCGGATCAGCCCCCGCTCCATGGCCAGCCCGATCAGCACCATCACCGGGATCGCGATCAGGATCGAGAGCGGCACGGCGTAGTCGACCATCCAGGCGCCCGTCTCGCCGAACCAGAGCTCGACATAGGGGGTGCGGATCTCGGTCGGCGTGCCCCAGGGGGTGAGGTTCTCCTGGTCGAGCACGACTTGCTCGGCGGAGAGCAGGAAGCGCGTCACCACGGCGCAGAAGGCTCCGAGCATGAACAGCGCGCCATGGGCGAAGTTGACGACACCGAGGGTGCCGAAGATGAGCGTCAGGCCGAGGGCGATCAGCGCATAGGCGCCGCCCTTGTCGAGCCCGTTCAGAAGTTGCAGGAGGATGACGTCCATCGGTGTCCCTCGGCAATGTCAGGGCCTCCGGGGCGCGCGGACGCCCCGGGGCGGATGGGCCGGCCCCGCGCGGGGGCCGGCGATCGGGCGGGAAGGACGCGGCTCAGGCGCCGTCGTTGTAGGGGCCGAGCTCGCCGCCGAAGATGCCGACCTCGTAGGTCACCTGCTCGACCGGGGTCACCTCGACCACCTCGAGCACGTCGAACTTCGAGGTCGGGTTCTCCTTGCCCTTCACGACCAGCACGTCCTTGAAGCACTGATGGTCGCCGGCGCGGTAGAGCGTCGGGCCGTTGCCGAGGCCGTCGAAGCGGAAGTCCTCGAGCTGCGGGCCGAGGGCGGAGGGGCGGAAGGTGCCCGCGCGCTCGGCGGCGTCGGCGTAGAGGAGCGCCTGGACGTAGCAGGTATGCGCGGCCTGGGACGGCGGGAAGCCGTATTCCTGGCCGAAGGACTTGACGAACGCCTTCGAGCCCTCGTCCTGCAGCGACCAGTGCCAGTTGGTCGAGCCGAAGATGCCCTTGACGTTCTCGCCCGCGCCCTGCGCCATCAGGCGGCTGTAGAGCGGCACGACGATGACGAAGTCCTTGCCGTTGACCTGGCGGTCGCGCATGCCGAACTGCACCGCCTGGGTCAGCGAGTTCACCATGTCCTTGCCGTAGTGGTTCAGGATCAGCACGTCGGCGCCGGAGTTGAGCACCGGGGTGAGATACTGCGAGAAGTCGCCCGCGCCGAGCGGGGTGCGCACCGCGGCGACCGTCTCCCAGCCCTCGGCCTCGGTGAACTGCTTGACCGACTCCTCGGTGGTGTAGCCCCAGTTGTAGTCGGCGGTCAGGTGATAGGCCTTGCGGTCGGTGCCATAGGCGTTCTTGAGCACCGGGCCGAGCGCCGCGCCGGACATGTAGGAGTTGAAGAAGTGGCGGAAGCCGTTGGCGCGGCGGTCCTTGCCGGTGGTGTCGTTGGCATGGGTCAGGCCCGCCATGAAGATCACGCCCGCCTCCTGGCAGAGCGCCTGCACGGCCACGGCGGGGCCGGAGGAGGAGCCGCCGGTGATCATCACCGCGCCGTCCTTCTCGATCATGGAGCGGGCCGAGGCGCGGGCGGCGTCGGTGTTGGTCTGGGTGTCGCCGGTGACGTATTCGACGCGCTTGCCGAGGATGCCGTCGCCGCCGAGCTGCGTGGGCGTGCCGTCGCCATAGGTGAAGGTCTCCAGCATGCCGTTGTCGGAGCCGGTCCCGTTCAGGTGCTCGACGGCCAGCTCGAGCGCGCGCAGCTGGTCGGCGCCCTCGTCGGCATAGGGGCCGGACTGCGGCACGTTGAAGCCCAGCGTGACGGTGTCGCCGGTGGGCTCGTTGGTGAAGGCGCGGGCCTGGCCGGTGAAGATCGTGGGCAGCGCGAGCGCGCCGCCGGCGACGGCGCTCGTCCTGAGCAGGCCGCGGCGCGTGAAGCGGTTCGACATGTGGTCCTCCCATTGCGTTGCGGTGCCCGGGCGGCACCGTGGCCTCCCCCCTAGAGGCTGTCACGAGGATTGATCAAACCGTCAAGCTGGGCAACAAATGCTTTTCATGGCGCGATTTTTCTGTAAACAAATCGACATTGCCGCCGCGGTCCCTGTGAATTTCTTTTTGCGGCAGCGCGGAAAGACCTTGACGGCGAAGGAGAAATCCCATGGCCCGGCCGACGCTGACGGGAACGCGCATCCGCGAGCGCCGCATGATGCTCGGCCGCAAGCAGGCCGACCTGGCCCGCGCGGTGGAGATCTCGCCCTCCTATCTCAACCTGATCGAGCACAACCGGCGTCGAATCGGCGGCAAGCTGGTGGGCCGCATCGCGCGCGAACTGGGCGTCGAGGTCTCGGCGCTGACCGAAGGCGCCGAGGCCGCGCTCGTCAATACGTTGCGCGAGGCTGCGGCGGATCATCGCGCGGCGACGGAGGACCTGCCGCGGCTCGAGGAGTTCGTCGGCCGCTTCCCCGGCTGGGCGCAGCTTCTGGCCGACACCCATCGCCGCGCCACCGGGCTCGAGCGCACCGTCGAGATGCTGTCGGACCGGATGACCCACGACCCGTTCCTGTCGACCGCGCTACACGAGGTGCTCTCGACGGTCACCGCGATCCAGTCCACCGCGACGATCCTCGCCGAGACCCAGGATATCGACCCCGAATGGCGTGCGCGCTTTCACCGCAACATCGCCGAGGAGAGCCGACGCCTGGCCGAGAGCGCGGCCGGGCTCGTGCGCTATCTCGACGCCGCCGCGACGGAGGAGATATCCAGCTCCACCCCGCAGGAGGAACTCGACGCCTGGCTCGCGGCGCAGGGCTTTCACGTGCCCGAGATGGAGCGCGCCCTGCCGCCCGAGCCGGAGACGCTCGCGGCGCGGGCGCCGGCGCTGGAGAGCGCGGCCGCGCGCGGCCTCGCCACGCGCTTTCTCGAACGCTACCGGCGCGACGCCGAGCACATGCCGCTGCCGCGCCTGCGCGAGGCGATCGCCGAGACCGGGCTCGACCCGGCGGCGCTCGCGGCGCGCTTCGGCGTCGATCTCGCCGCCATGTTCCGCCGGCTCGCGAGCCTGCCCGAGGAGGCGATCGGCGGGCAGGTGGGGCTCGTGGCCTGCGACGGCTCGGGCACGCTGACCTTCCGCAAGCCGGTGCCGGGCTTCGCGCTGCCGCGCTACTCCGCCGCCTGCCCGCTCTGGCCGCTCTACGAGACGCTGGCCCGCCCGATGATGCCGATCCGCCGGATGGTGGCGACGGCGGGGCGCGGCGCGCGCAGCTTCCTCGCCTACGCGATCTGCCAGCCCGCCGGGCAGGGCGCGGCGGAGGGGCCCGCCGTCTATGCCGGGCAGCCGGTGTTCGACGGCCCGGCGGTGGTGGAGGCGCTGATGCTGATCGTGCCCGCCGACCTCGCCTTCGCGGCGGCCGCGCCGGGCGCGGCCGGGCTGCCCGACGCGGCGCAGGCGCTCGGCGTCGGCACCTCCTGTCGCATCTGTCCGCGCGCCGGGTGCCGGGCGCGGCGCGAGCCCTCGCTGCTGCCCGACGAAGCGGAGGTGACGGTGCCCGACCGGGCGGCGCTGCGGCTTTGACAGGGCGTCGCCGATCCGCAATGATCCGGGGGGGGAGGACGTGCACGATCGGCAGCAAGGCCGCCGGCACGTTCCGGGGGGAGACGGCCATGGCGAAGCGCATCCTCCTCGTGGAGGACGAGCCGAACATCATCGAGGCGATCCGCTTCATCCTGTCGCGGGACGGCTGGCATGTCTCGACCCATTCCGACGGGCGCACCGCCGTGGCCGAGATCGCGCGCCTCGCCCCGGACGTCGTCGTGCTCGACGTGATGCTGCCCGGTCGGTCCGGCTTCGACATCCTGCGCGATCTGCGCGCGGCGCCGCAGACGCGCGAGATGCCGGTGCTGATGCTCACCGCCAAGGGCCAGGGACGGGACCGCGAAGAGGCCGAGCGCTCCGGTGTCACCCGTTTCATGACGAAGCCCTTCGCCAATTCCGAGGTGCTCGAAGCCGTCAACGAGATGATGGCGACAGCCTCCGCGGACGGCGACGACCGGACCGCCGACGCCGCCATGGCGCGCGCCGCGGGCGGCCGGGCCGGCGATACGGCGGGCGAGTGAGCGATGCCCGGGGCGGCGCAGCCGGAGCGGTCTGAAGGATCCGAACCGGCCGATGGGAAGCT
>CAZNTX010000026.1:33670-44089 GCA_964576075.1 uncultured Limibaculum sp.
CCGGGCGCCCCCCCGCCGCAGGGGGCTCCCCGGCGCGGCAGCGGCAAGGCGCTGCCGCTCTTCCTGCACCGTGACACCTATCGGCGCCGCCGGGTGATGGACGCGGCGCGGTTGCTGCCGGCCTTCGGCGCCGCGCTGCTGCTGCTGCCGGTGCTTTGGGACGACAGCCACGCCACGGCGTCCGGCGCGGTCTACCTGTTCGCGGCCTGGGCCGGGCTGATCCTCTGCGCCGCGCTGCTCGCCCGGCGCCTCTCGGCTCCCCTCCGCCAGAGCGCGCCGGCACCTTCACGCGCCGGCGCTTCGCAGCGAGAGGGCGCCGACGAGACCGGGGCCGACGGAGCGGGCGGGGCATGAGCTTCAATGTTCTCGTCGCCCTGTCGCTGGCCTATGTGTTACTCCTCTTCGCCGTGGCCGCGCTCGCCCAGCGGCAGGCTCGGATCGGGCGGGCGGGCTGGCTGTCCTCCCCGCTCGTCTACACGCTGTCGCTCTCGGTCTACTGCACCGCCTGGACCTTCTACGGCGCGGTGGGCTACGCCGCGCGCTCGGGGCTCGAGTTCCTGACGATCTATCTCGGTCCGACGCTCGTCTTCATCGGCTGGTGGCTCCTTTTGCGCAAGCTGGTGCGGGTGGGCCGCACCCAGCGCATCACCTCGGTCGCCGACCTGATCTCGTCGCGCTACGGCAAGTCGAACCTGCTGGGCGTGATGGTCACGGTGCTGATGCTCGTCGGCACCACGCCCTACATCGCGCTGCAGCTGCAATCGGTGACGCTGTCCTTCGGCGTCTTCGCCGGGGGCGAGATGGGCGGCGGCGGCGCCTCGGCGCTCTGGGTCGCGGCCGGGCTGGCCGTCTTCACCATCCTGTTCGGCACCCGCAACCTCGACGCCAACGAGCGCCACCACGGCGTGGTGATGGCGATCGCCGTCGAGGCGGTCGTCAAGCTCGTGGCCCTGCTCGCGGTGGGCGTCTTCGTCGTCTGGGGGCTGGCCGACGGCCCGGGCGACGTGCTCGCCCGGATCGACGCCTCGCCCATCGCGGAATGGGAGCAGGACCCGGCGCGCTGGACGGGGCTGATCTTCTGCTCGGCGGCGGCGGTGATCTGCCTGCCGCGCATGTTCCAGGTGCTGGTGGTGGAGAATGCCGACGAGGCGCATCTGGCGACCGCGTCCTGGGCCTTTCCGCTCTATCTCTTCGCCATGTCGCTCTTCGTCGTGCCGATCGCCGTGATGGGGCTCGAGCGGATGCCGGCGGGCGCCAACCCCGACATGTTCGTGCTGACCCTGCCGCTGGCCGAGGGACAGGAGGGCCTTGCCGTGCTGGCCTTTCTCGGCGGCTTCTCCTCGGCCACCTCGATGGTGATCGTGGCGAGCCTCGCGCTCGCGATCATGGTGTCGAACCACATCGTGATGCCGCTCTACCTGTCGCGCACCGGCGGCGCCGTCGTCTCGGGCGACGTGCGCCGCGTCGTGCTGACCGCGCGCAGGGTGGCGATCGCGGCGGTGCTGTTCCTGGGCTATCTCTACTACCGGCTGTCCGGGGGCGCCGCAGCGCTGGCCGCCATCGGGCTCGTGGCCTTCGTGGGCGTCGCGCAGGTGCTCCCGGCGCTGCTCGGCGGGCTGATGTGGCGCGGCGGCACGCGCGCGGGCGGCGCGGCAGGGCTCGGGATCGGCTTCGCCGTCTGGCTCTACACGCTGTTCCTGCCGAGCGTCGGGCCGGCCGGGCCGTTCGACGCCGCGATGATGGCCGAGGGCCCCTTCGGCCTCGGCTGGCTGCGGCCGCAGGCGCTGTTCGGCGTCGAGGGGATGGATCCTGTCGTCCATGCCGTCTTCTGGTCGATGTTGCTGAACACGGGCGCCTATTGCCTGGTGTCGATCCTGACCTTTCCCACGCCGCTGGAGCGGCTGCAGGGGGCGCAGATCGTCAACGTGTTCGAGCACACGCTGGGCGAGCGCGGCTGGGCGCGCGGCAACGCCCCGGCCGAGGACCTGCTGATGATGGCCCAGCGCATCATCGGCCCCGAGCAGGCGCAGGCGCTGTTCCAGCGCAGCGCCGCCGAGCAGGGCAAGGCGGGCTTCCTGCCCGACACCACGCCCGCCTTCCTCGCCGCGCTGGAACGCGAGCTTTCCGGCTCTGTCGGCGGCGCGACGGCGCATGCCATGGTGGCCCAGATCGCCGGCGGCTCCAACGTGCTGGTGGAGGACCTGATGCGGGTGGCCGACGAGGCGCAGCAGATCCTCGAATATTCCGCGCAGCTCGAGGCGCAGTCGGCCGAGCTCGCCCGCACCGCCCGGCAGTTGCAGGACGCCAACGCCAAGCTCACCGAGATCGGCCGGCAGAAGGACGGCTTTCTCAGCCAGATCAGCCACGAGCTGCGCACGCCGATGACCTCGATCCGCGCCTTCTCGGAGATCCTGCGCGAGGGCGGGCTGTCGGAGGAGGACCAGATCCGCTTCGCCGGCGTCATCCACGACGAGACGATCAGGCTCACGCGCCTGCTCGACGACCTGCTGGACCTCGGCGCGCTGGAGAACGCCACCGTGAGCCTCAACCTGTCCACCGTCGGGCTCACCGACCTGCTCGACAGGGCCGAGGCGGCGAGCGGCATCTACGAGGGCGGCGGCGGCATGGTCGTCCGGCGGCGCCGGTTGCAGGAGGCGGGGCTGATGCTGCGCACCGATGCCGACCGGCTGGTGCAGGTCTTCGTCAACCTGATGAGCAACGCGCGCAAGTATTGCGACGCACCGGACCCCGTGCTGACGGTGAGCGTCGCGCGGCTGGAGCGCGGCGTTCAGGTCGATTTCGTCGACAACGGCGCCGGCATTCCAGAGGAGAGCCGCGAGATCATCTTCGAGAAGTTCTCGCGCCTGTCGGACACCTCCGCGGCGGGCGGCACCGGGCTGGGGCTCGCGATCTGCCGCGAGATCGTGGCGCGACTCGGCGGCGAGATCGCCTATCTGCCAGGCCAGGGCGGCGCCGGGTTTCGCGTGGTTCTGCCGCGGGTCGCGCCGCAGCCCGCGGCCATGCCGGAGACGGCCGCCGCGGCAGCGGAGTGAGGGCTGCTGCAACTGCGTTAACCAAACCGGAACCCGCCCCGGTCCATGCTGCCCCGCGGGAGGCAGAGCGGGCAGGCGCGCAGGATGGCCGACAGGCAGGAGAAGAGCGTTCTCAGGCGCAAGGCGGAGGCGGGGCGCACCAGCGCGGCCGCCACCCGGCTCGTGACACCGTGCAAGGCGCTGTCGACCGCCCTCGTGAAGGCGGTGGATCAGCATGTGGGCCTCGAGGCCGCCGTCGGAAAATGCGCGATGCGCACGGGCACGCTGGCCGAAGTGCTGGAAACCGTGCCGGAGGGCGGGCTGCTCGTCGTGCTGGAGGGGCCCGACGAGGCGCAGGGCGTCATGGCGCTCGACGCCGCGCTGCTGTCGGGCGTGATCGAGAAGCTCATGACGGGCGCCCTGTCGGCCCGTCCCTCCGCGCCGCGCCGGGCCACGCGCACCGATGCTGCGCTGGTGGCCGACGCGATCGACGGGACGCTGCGGCAATTCGAGACGATGCTGTCGGGCAGCGGGGCGGCGCAGTGGGCCTCTGGCTACGGCTATGCCAGTTTCCTCGATTCGCCGCGCCCGCTGGCGTTGATGCTGGAAGACACGGACTATCGCCTGCTGTCGCTCGAGATCGATCTCGAAGCCGGCGCGCGGACGGGCGCCCTGATGCTCGTGCTGCCGGCCGGTGGCGCCGTCGCGGGCGCTTCTGCCTCTGCCTCGACGGGCGCGGTCGGAGCGGCTGGCGGGCCGACGCCCGACGGGGGGGGCGCCGGCGACGCGGTGCCCTGGGCGCAAGCGCTGGAGGACAGGGTGATGGGGGGCCATGTCCGACTGCGAGCGGAGCTCTGCCGGGTGGTCATGCCGATCGCCGCGCTCGAAGCGCTCGTGCCGGGGCAGTCGGTGCCGGTCCCGGCCGATGCGCTCGATCAGGCCGACATCCTCGGCGCCGATGGGCGGCGGATCGCGCGCGGGCGGCTCGGGCAGAGCCGCGGCATGCGTGCCGTCCGGCTGCACGGCGCGCCGTCGGGTGTCGCGCCGGGCTCGGGATCGGGCTCGGGCTCGCGCTCGGAGACGGCCATGCCCCCCGCGCCGGCCGTTGCGACCCCGCCGCGACCGGGGGCCGATGCGACCCGGCCCGCAGGCGATCTGGAAACCGGGCCAAGCATGTCCCGTCTCGGCGGTTTGACGGACGCGCCGGATAGCGACGGAAGCGATCCGCTCGCCGGGCTTCCCGCGACGATCGGCGCGCCCGATTCGCCCGGGACGGCCGACGGCGATCTGCCAGACCTGCCGCCGCTGCCGAGCCTGCCGGATCTTGCCTGAAGCGCAGGCCGCGCGAGCGACGTCTCAGCCGCCGGCGCCGTACAGGGCCTCGAGCTGCGGTCGCAACGCATCGAGCGCGTAGCCGGCGCCGCGGGCCGCGGCAAGAAGACTGTCGGGGTCGGTTTCGGGCGCCGCGGCAAGCATCCAGACCACGGTCGAGCGCGTGCCCGAGGCGCAATAGGCGATCGTCATGGCGTCCGGCGTCGCGGCCGCGGCGCCCGCGCGCTGGCAGGCGACGACCGTCTCGTCGAGCGCGTCCATCCGGACGGGATTGTCGATGAAGGCGAGCCCTGCCGCCTCGGCGGCGGCGCGCATCCGCCCGGCGCCGAGCTCGGGCGGCACTTCCTCGTCGGGGCGATTGCAGATGACCGTGGCGAAGCCCGCCGCGCGCAAGGCGGGCATGTCCTCCGGAGAGAGTTGCGGGGCGACGGCGACGCGATCGGTGAGCGGGCGAATATCCATGCGCGGAGCGTCGCGTCGCCGGCAGCGGGGGTCAAGGGGCGCGGTGTGTGGCGCTGACCGTCAGGCAAGAAAGAGGCCGGCCGCCACGACAGCCAGGCCGATCGCCGAGATGAACAGCGCGGCGAGGTTCCATGCGACCACACGTTGCAGCCGTGCGCGCAAGGCGTCGTCCGGCAGGCCGGCGCGGCGCGCACGCAGGACGCTGACGACGCAGCCGAGGATGCCCGCAAGCCCCGCCAGAGACAGGACGGTTCCGACCCAGACCAGGCTCGTCATGGCGCCCCTCGTGGCTGCTGCACGCCCCAGAAATAGGCGGCGCGCGCATCGGGGACAAGCCGGCAAGCCGCCTGTCTTGCGGGTCGGGCTTGCGCGATGCAGGTGGGGCCGCTAGGAGCCGAGGCTCGAAACGGGAGGCAGGCATGGTGGAGGAAGCCGGGCAGCTGTCGGGCGCGATCGGGGACGACGGCGAGCCCCACGCCGGCGGCTACAGGGTCGCTGCCGAGGAGTTGCGCCAGTTCATCGAACGGTTCGAGCGCCTCGAGGCAGAGAAGAAGGACATCGCCGACCAGCAGAAGGAGGTCATGGCGGAAGCGAAGGCGCGCGGCTACGACACCAAGGTCATGCGCAGGGTGATCGCGCTGCGCAAGCGCGAGCCCGACGACATCGCGGAGGAAGAAGCGGTGCTCGACATGTACAGGCAGGCCCTCGGGATGTGACCGCTCCTCGCGGAGTCCCTCAGACTGCCGCGACAGCGACGGCCGCGCCTCAGACCTTACGTCAACGACAGGCAGGCCCCCGTACCAACCAGCCCCAAGCGCGACGCCCGTGCCGCAAGGACCGGTCCGGATCAGGCGGCGGCATCCGGGTCCAGCATCGATCGCTGCGGGCCGCTGCCGGCGCCGCGGACCTTCAGGCGGGCGATGGCCTCCTCCATCCGGGCAGACTGTGTCGACAGCAGCGTGGCGGCCGACCGGCTCTGCTCGGCGACGGCGGCGTTGCGCTGCGTGATCTTGTCGAGTTGCGCGAAGGCGTTGGTGACGTCGGCGACGGCGGTGGCCTGTTCCTCGCTGGCGGCCTTGATCTCGCGCAGACGCCCGGAGACCCCGTCGATCCGCGTCACGATGCGCCGCAGCGCTTCGCCGGTCTCGTCTACGGCGCCGGAGCCCCGCGTGATCGCCCCGGTACTCTGGGAAATGATCTGCTGGACCTTCGAGGAGGCTTCCGCCGAGCGCTGCGCCAACGCACGAACCTCGTTGGCGACCACGGCGAAGCCCTTGCCCGCCTCGCCCGCGCGCGCGGCCTCCACCGAGGCGTTGAGGGAGAGAAGGTTGGTCTGGAAGGCGATCTCCTCGATCACGTCGACGATGGCCTCGATCTCCTTCGCGTGATCCTCGATGTCTCGCATCGCTGCCACCGTGGAGTCGAGCACGCTGCGGGCCTTTTCGGCCTCGTCGTTCATCGCCGCGGCTTCCGCATCCGTGTCGGCGGCGGCGCGGGCGTTGCTGTCGGCCGACGAGGCGATCTCGCTCATCGCCGCCGAGGTCTCCTCCAGCGAGGCGGCCTGGCTCTCGGCCCGCCGCGACAGGTCGGCTGCGGCCTCGGTCATCTCGGCCGCCTGCTGGCGGACGCCCTGCGCCTGTCCGGCAATCTCCTGCACGATCTGCGACAGCGCCGAGACGGTGCGCTCGAAATTGGCCTGCAGAGAGGCGTAAGCACCCTCGTAGCGCCCTTCCATGCCCGAGCGCAGGTCGCCCTCGGCCAGCCGTTCGGAAACCCGGAAAATCTCGGCCATGCCGCGCTCCATGTTCGCGATCAGGCGGTTGATCTCTTCGGCGAGGCTGCGGATCTCGGGATCGAGCGCCGCGCTGTCGACCCGCCGGGCGAAATCGCCCTGCGCGGCCGCGCTGACGACGCCGTTCACGGCCTCCTGCAGGGAGGCGAAGATCTGCTTCTTGCGTTTTTCGGCCGCTTCCTGCTCGCGCTGCGCGCGCTCAAGGTCTTCCTTGCGGCGCAACTCGCCGCGCCGGCGCTCCCCCTCGACCTGCTTCGCGTCGGCCTCGGCCTTCTGACGGGCAAGCTCGGCCGCGTCGCGCCCGCGATCGCGGAACACCACCAGCGCCCGCGCGATCTCGCCCAGTTCCGTCTGGTCTTCGGTGCCGGGTATCTCGAGCTCCAGATCGCCCTCCGCGAGCGCGGACACGGTGGACAGCGTGCGGTCGAAGTCGCGATTGACCTGTCGCAGCGTCGCACGGGCCATCAGCCCGGCATAGAGAATGGCGATGCACGCACCGGCGGCGAGCGCGGCGATGGTGGTGCGCAGGGTCGTGTCAGCGCTGGCGGCGACGACGCGCTGGTCGGACATCACGCCGTCCACCAGGTCGTCAAGGAGGCCCAGCACCCATTCGCTCGCCGCGTCCATCTCTTCGAAGGCGGCGGCGCGGGCGCTGAAGCGCTCCTGCGCCTGCGTGGCAATCTCCTGCAGCCTCGCGATCGAGTCGCTCGCGCTGCGCATCAGGTCGACGCGCTCCCGGTCGCTCTCCAGCGTGACGATCCATTTCAGCTGCTGCGCCGCCTCGCCAAGATGCGCGGCGGCCCGCTCGACATCCTCGGCGTCGCCCGAGAGGAAGAACCGCTCCATGAACAGGCGTCCCGACAGCACGTCCTCCTTGATCTTGGCCACGCTGAAGGTCTGCCCCGCATTGCCCGACCGGTTGGAGGCGTCCATCAGCAGAACGAGCGTCCCGACAGCGCCGTCGCCGATGCGGCGCAGCTGTTCCGCCAGCGCCGCCGTCTCGCCCTGCAGCGTGACGACGTCCTCGAAGGCCCGTGCGAAGGCGTCGATCTCCGCGTCGATCTCGGCCAGTTGCGCCTCGATCCGCGACGTGGCGCCGCCGGCCTCGGCCAGCCGCGCGCGCAGCTCGACCACCTCGGCGACATTGGCGCGGAATGCCTCTGCGGCCGCCTCGCCGGGTTGCAGCCGGTAGGCATCTGCGGCGAGTTTCGCCTCGAACACGGCCTCGGCGATGGCGTTCACCTGCTGCGTCGTTCCTGTCCGTTGCGCGTAGGTATCGAAGGCCCCGCGCAGCGTCAGCGTGGCGGCCAGCGCGGCGACGGCGAGCACGAGCACCATCGCCGCGAGGCTGCCGAGGCCGACCTTCAGCCGGCGGGCGATGGACCAGCTCCGCATCGTCGCCTCCTCGTGACATTCCGGCGCACAGGTGGCACGCAGGCGTTGAGATCTTCTGAACGCGGGCACGGGGAGCGCGATGCGACAGAGGCGGCAGGTGCTGGCCGGGCTTGGCGCCATCGTGGCGGCGCCGGCCATGATCGCGGGAGGGCGCGCGATGGCGCGGGATTACGTGACAGAGCCCGAGCGGGCCTGGCGCTTCTTCACCGACCAGGTGATGGGCGGCGTTTCGGAGGGCCGGGCCGAGGCCGATGGCGGCGCGATCCGGCTGACGGGGGAGGTGAGCACGGCCAATCGCGGCGGGTTCATCCAGGTCCGCACGGAGCTGGAGACGCCCCTGCCGGCCGGGTCGGAGGCGATCGTCCTCGAGGCGCGCGGCAACGGCGAGCGCTACTTCGTGCATCTGCGCACGCGGGGCACGCGGCTGCCCTGGCAATACTACCAGGCCGGGTTCGAGACCGGCGCCGACTGGCGGGAGGTGCGGCTTCCGTTCGAGGGCTTCACCGCGTCGGGGCGGCTGTTGCGCGCCGCGCCGCGTCCCGAGGCGGTGACGTCGATCGGGCTGGTGGCCTACGGCCGCGATCACCTGGCGGACCTCGAGGTGCGGCGGCTGGAGGTGGTGTAGCGGGCGGGCGGACGCGCCGCGCACCGGGGCGCGCAGGGCGAGCCCCGTCATGCGCCCGCTTGCGGCCTCGATCCGCGCGGGCGCGCCCCGATCGCTGCGGGGGATGCCGGCGAACGGATGCGCGCCGGCGCGCCCGGGCATCAGAGGCTCGGCAGGTCGACCCAGACGGCGGCATGGTCGCTGGCATGGGGGCGCGGCGCGCCGACGGCGGCGAAGGCGCCGCCCGCGCGGTCGCCCGCGGCCGGGTCCATCCCGGCGCGGAAGATGCGCGGGCGCGCGTCCGGATGGCGGGCGGCGAGCGTGGGCGAGAGCAGGATGGCGTCGGGCCGGGCCGGGGCGCGCGTGTCGTGGACGCGGAAGGTCCAGTCCGTGCCGCCGGGCAGGCGGTCGAGCAGGTCGACGGCGAAGCCCTCGGTCAGCGGCGCGAGCGAGCCCGCCGGCCCCTCGCGCCCGCCCGCGGGGCGGTTGAGATCGCCCAGGACGATCCAGCGCGCCTCGGCCGGGCGTTCGAAGCGCCGCTCGATCAGCCGCCGCACGCCCGCCGCCTCGGCGTGGCGGATGGCGCGGGCCCGCGCGGGGTCCGGCCAGGGGGCCTTGAAATGGCAGACATAGAGGGTGAGCGGCGTCCCGCCGGCCGGGTCGGCGAGGTCGGCCTCGAGGCAGTCGCGGCGGAACAGCGGACCCGTGCGCACGGCCTGCGGCATCCCGGCGAGGCCGAGGCTCGCGGCGGTGGCGTCGGCATGGCTCGCGACACGGGCCAGCGGGCGGCGGCTCATGAGCGCCACGTTCAGCCCCTGCCCGTCATTGCCGGGCAGGCAGACGCGATGGGGATAGGGGGCGAGGCCGGCGGGGCGGAGATACGCCTCGTGGAAATGGTCGAGCGTGGCGGCGTCGAATACCTCCTGCAGCGCCACGACGTCGGCGTCGATGGCGTGCAGCACCTCGGCGGTGAGGCGGCGGTCGACGGCGTCGAGCGCCGCGTCGCCGTGCCGGCGCCGCTCGTCCCTGTCCTGCGCGCCCTGCAGATGCGGACGGCCGCCCACCTGCCGCAGCCGCATGTTCTGCACGTTGAAGGTGGCGATCCGCATGGGGCGAGGCTAGTCGCCCCCTGCCCGTCCGTCGACGGGCCGGGCATGGGCGCGGGCGCGCCGGGGAGAGCGGCGGGACGGAGCGGCGGGCTGCGTATTTCCGGCAGAAAGAAGGGCGGGGCGTCGGTCGGCTCCCGGCGACGGGCGTGGCGATGGGCGTGGCGATAGGCGCGGGGGCGACCGCGGGGACGGCCGGAGCGGCCGAAATGCGACGGGCGGAGATGTCGGGCCGCGATCGGCGCGCTTGCCCCCCGGTGCAGGGGAGGGTAACGCTCGGCCGACGCCAGCCGCAGGAGGCTCCATGCGACCCGTCCGTCTCGCTCTCGCCCTCCTTGTCGTAGCGGCAGGCGCCGTCATCGGGCAGGAGGCTGCGCCGCCGCCGGCGGTGACCGTGGCGCCCGCCACCCTGAGCGTGGTGGGAGACAGCCTCGCGCTGAACGGCCGGCTCGTGGCCGAGCGCCGGGTGGAGATCCGGGCGCGGGTGACGGGCATCCTCGAGGAGGTCGGGTTCGGCGAGGGCGACGAGGTCGAGGCGGGGCAGGTGCTCTACCGCATCGAGGACGACGTCTATCGCGCCGCGGTGCAGGAGGCCGAGGGCGCGGTGCGGTCGGCGCAGGCCGAGCGCGACCTCGCCGAGCTGGAGCGCGACCGGCAGGCGGAGCTGGTGGCGCGGGACGCCTCGCCGCAGGCCCT
>CAZNTX010000027.1:0-42584 GCA_964576075.1 uncultured Limibaculum sp.
GTGGGTGGGTGGGGGCGGTGGCGGGCCGGGGCGCGCGGCCCCAGAGGCCCGAACGCCCTGAGGAGACGCCCGGCGCCGCCACAGGCCCGCGCCCGCCCCGGCCCGGCCGCCCGTCAACCGGGAACGAGCGCGACCGGGTCGAAGCTGTCCCGACCGGAATCGTAGGCGTGCAGCTGGCCCGCGGCGGTGTCGATCCAGCCTCCGTGCAGGCTCAGCCGCCCCTCCGCGAGCGCCCGCGCGACGAAGGGGAAGCCCGACAGATTGCCGAGCGAGGTGCGCACCGCCTCTTGCTCGAGCGCGGTGCGCCGCGCCTCCGGGTCGTTGATCGCCGAGCGCACCCGTTCCCAGCCGGGGCGCAGGATCTCCATCCAGCGCTCGATGAAGCTCGTCTCCTCCCCGGCCGGCTCGGCCCCCGAGCAAATCGCCTCGCAGGCCGCCACGCCGCCGCAATTCGAATGCCCCACCACCAGGATATGCGCCACCCTGAGCCCGGTGACCGCATACTCCACCGCCGCGGA
Organism: uncultured Limibaculum sp.; assembly: GCA_964576075.1. Taxonomy (GTDB): domain Bacteria; phylum Pseudomonadota; class Alphaproteobacteria; order Rhodobacterales; family Rhodobacteraceae; genus Thermohalobaculum. The sequence continues at coordinate 519 of CAZNTX010000027.1, forward strand.
GGTTCCGTGATGGTGATGGTCCGGGCTGTAGGGCGGCACCAAGTTCGCCACGTTGCGCACCACGAAGAGATCGCCGGGCTCCGCGCCGAACATCTGCACCGTGTCGACCCGGCTGTCGCAGCAGCTCACCACCATCGCCCGCGGGCGCTGCCCCTCCTCGGCGAGGCGGGCATGCCAGAGCCGGTTGGGCGCGAAGCGCAGCGCCCGCCAGGCGGCGAAGCGCTCGAGCAGATAGGGCGGCACGGGCTCCGCCGCCGCCGGCCCCGTCGCGACCCCGGTCAAAACCGCTCCTTGCGCACCACGTCGCACTCGCTGATCGCCACCACCCCGATATGCCGCGCGAGCACCGCATGGGCCGCCTCGAGCAGCGCCTCCACCCGCTCGGGCCGGGAGATGCAGACCACCGCCGCCATCCCCTCTGCCCCGCTCACCTGCCCCTCGCGGCTCCAGGGACCGGAGCGGCCGTGCCCGCCGAAGACGGGGAGCACCGTATACCCCGTCGCCCCAGCCTCGATCAGCGCGCGCTCCAGCCGCTCGAGCAGCGGCGCCTCGATGATGATCTCCACCCGCTTGGCCTTGTGCGTCTCGATCACGGCGTCCCTCCGAGGAGCCCGGTCGCCGCCGCGATATAGAGCGGGATGCCGAGCGTCAGGTTGAACGGAAAGGTAACCCCGAGCGAGAGCGTGAGCGAGACCCCGGGATCGGCCTCGGGCAATGCGACGCGCATCGCCGCCGGCACCGCGATATAGGAGGCCGAGGCCGAGAGCGTCATCAGAAGCGCCGCGCCCCCGGGGCTCAGCCCCACCGCCGCGGCCACCGGCAGGGCCACAGCCGCGCCGAGGAGCGGCATCCCCACTCCGAACAGGATCACCGGCGCCGAGAGCGCGCCTCCGCTGCGCAAGAGCCCCCGCCCCGCGACGAGCCCCATATCGAGCAGGAAGAGACAGAGGAGCCCCTTGAACGGGTCGACCACCAGCCCAGAGATCTCCTCGAGCCCCGCAGGCCCCGTCGCCCAGCCGATCAGGAAGGCGCCGACGAGGAGGAAGATCGAACCGTTGGTCGCCACCTCGCGGATCAGCCCGGGCTCGCGCCAGGGCGGCGCCCCCTCCCCCCCGCTCCGCGCGAGCAGGAGCGCGGTGAAGATCGCCGGCGCCTCCATCGCCGCCGCGACCGCCACCATATAACCCTCATGCGCCACCCCGAGGGACGCGAGCGCGGAGGAGGCCGCGACGAAGGTGACGATCGAGATCGAGCCGTAATGCGCCGCGACCGCCGCCGCCGTCACCCGGTCGAGCCGGCTCACCGCCATCAGGATCGCGAAGGCCACCACCGGCATCGCCGCCGAGAGGAGCCCCCCGGCGAGGAGCGCAGCGAGGAGCGCCGCATCCGCCCCGTGCGCCGCGACAGCGGCCCCCCCCTTGAAGCCGATCGCGAAGAGGAGATAGAGCGCCAGCGCCTTCGCCGCCGCCTCCGGCACCGACAGGCTCGACCGCGCCAGCGCCGCGGCGAAGCCGAGCGCGAAGCTCAGCACCATCGGCGAGCCGAGATTCTCCGCGGCGAGCGCCAGCGTGTCGCCCATTCCCCCTCCCCGGCCGGCGGAGCCCCGCCCCGCGTTGCCTCCGAAGGGCGCAACCGCTACACCGCGCGGAACGCGCGATCAAGGGACGGGAGGGACGCATGGCGGAGATGACGGCGATCGAGCACGGCGAGGGCGGCGGCCCGGAGGTCCTCGTCCCGGGCCGCCGCCCGGTCCCCGAGCCCGGCCCCGGCGAGGTCCTCGTCAAGGTCACGGCCGCCGGCGTCAACGGCCCCGATCTCGTCCAGCGCCGCGGCCATTATCCCCCGCCGAAGGGCGCCTCGGACCTGCTCGGTCTCGAGGTCTCCGGCGAGATCGTCGCCCTCGGCGAGGGCGCGCCCCGCTGGCGGCTCGGCGACCGCGTCTGCGCGCTGACGAACGGCGGCGGCTATGCCGAGTTCGTCGCCGTGGACGCGACGCATTGCCTCCCCCTCCCGGACGGCGTCTCCGAGACCGACGCGGCGGGCCTGCCCGAGACCTATTTCACCGTCTGGTCCAACCTCTTCCACGGCCATGCCGTGCCCGAGGGCGCCCGCCTCCTCGTCCATGGCGGGGCGGGCGGCATCGGCTCCACCGCGATCCAGCTCGGCGCGGCCCGGGGCCTCAGCGTCTTCGCCACCGAGGCGGCCGAGGGCCTCGACTTCTGCCGCGAGCTCGGCGCCGAGCGCGCGATCGACTACCGCACGGAGGATTTCGTCGCCATCGTCAAAGAGGCCGGCGGCGCCGATCTCATCCTCGACATCGTCGGCGGCGAGACGATCGCCAAGAACATCAAGGCCGCGCGGCACGACTGCCGCATCGTCCAGCTCGCCTTCAACGCGGGCTCCGAGGTCACCCTCAACCTGATGCCGGTGATGCTGAAGCGGCTCGTCTACACGGGCTCCACCCTCCGCTCCCGGCCGGACGCCTTCAAGACCGAGGTGGCCCGCGCCCTCGAGGCGGAGGTCTGGCCGCTCTTCGCCGCAGGGCGCCTGCGCCCGGTGACCCATGCGGTCCTGCCCCTCGCCGAGGCCGCCGAAGCGCACCGCATGATGGAGGCGGCGGGCCACCGCGGGAAGATCCTCCTCGCCCCCTGACCCCTGGCCCCTTCGCAGCCCCCGCCCCGAGCGGCGCCTGCCGCCCGCCCGGACCGCGCCATGACGCGCCCCGACGCCCGCGCCCGCAGGGCGCGGCGGCGGTCGGCGGCCCCCCGCCGCCGACGGGTGGGCGGGCGGGGGCGGCGGCGGGGGGCCGCCGGCCGCCGCCCGCCCGGACCTCTCCGGATCAGCCCCCGGCCGCCTCCGCCGCGCCGCGCATATAGCCGGTCTCGAAGCGCATCAGCACACGCTCCCGATCCCCCGCGACCGTCCCGTCGGGAAAGGCGATGCCGACACCGTCCGCCCCCGCCGCGATCAGATCGTTCGCCGCGAGAAACTCGGTCACCTCCGCCATCATCGGCGCCACCTCGTCGTATTCCGCGAAGAACACCGCCTCGGCCGGGTCGTAGAACATCCGCGTGGTGAAGAGCTGCGACTCGAAGCCCGAGAGATCGGCCCCGGCCGCCGCCGCCATCGCCTCGCGCGCGGCCACGCCCCGCGGCCCCGGATCGGCCATCAGCCGCATGGCCTCGTACCAGGCCCCGGCAAGCGCCCGCCCGAGCCCCGGGTGGGCCGAGAGCGTCTCGGTGTCGACCACCAGAAGGTCCATGATCTCGCCCGGGATGTCGGCGCTGTCGTAGACGATCGTCGCATCCTCCCGCGCGGCGATCTCGGCGACGAGCGGGTTCCAGGTCACCACCCCATCGAGATCGCCGTCGCCGTAGCGCGCGACCATCTCCGCATCCGAGACTTCGACGATCTCCACCGAGGAGGCCGGCAGCCCCGCCGCCTCCAGCGCGCGGGCGAGCAGGTAATGCGAGACCGAGAGCGGCACGAGCCCGATCCGCTTGCCGGCCAGATCGCCGGGCGCCATGCCCTCCTTGAGGATCACCGCGTCGTTGCCAGAACTGTGGTCGCCGACGATCACCACCGTCGTGTCGCGGCCCTCGGCGACCGGGATCGCGAGCGTGTCCATGTTGGTCGCGGTCACGCCGTGCACCTCGCCGGCGGCATAGGCCTCGAGGCTCTCGATGTAGTCCATCCGGACGATCTCGATCTCGATGCCCTCGCGCTCGGCCCAGCTGTCGATGATCCCGGTCTCCTCGATATACCCCCAGGGCATCCAACCGACATAGATCGACCAGGCGACGGTGAAGCGCGGCGGGCCGTCCTGAGCGGCGGCGAACGGGGCGGCGGCGGCGAGCGCCAGCGCGGCGAGCGCGGCGAGGCGCCGGCGGAGGGGGTCGAGCATCGGTCAGGTCCTCTAGCAGTTCGGAATCGGGACGGGCGCGGGTCTACCGCGCGCCCGCCCCCCGGCGCCAGCCGCCCGTTGCCGCAGGGGCGACGATCGGCCGCGCCGGATCGCCGGTCCGCCCCGGCCCGATCCGAGAGCTTCCGACAGGCGGAAAAGTTTCCACGAAATCTGGGGCCTGCCGCAGCCCGATCGTCCGAAAGCGACAGGACGCCCGCCCGTTTCCGGCATCCCCCCGCCGCCGTGAAGGCAAACGCGCTTCATCCGAAAGGAAAAATTAATGGCGCGGTCTCCGGCGCTTGGCTAGCGGGGCCCGAGAGAGCCGCGGCATCCTGCCGCCAGCAGACATCCGAGGAACCCCACCCATGAAGACCGGCTACAATGCCCTGTTCATCCCCGGCCCGACGAACATGCCCTTCCGCGTGCGCCAGGCGATGGACGTCGCGCTCGAGGACATGCGCGCGCCCGATTTCGGCGATTTCGTCAAGCCGCTCCTCGCCGACACCCGCAAGGTCTTCAAATCCGAGACCGGGCAGGTCTTCATCTTCCCGGGCTCCGGCACCGGCGGCTGGGAATCGGCCATCGCCAACACCCTCTCCCCCGGCGACAAGGTGCTGATGAGCCGCTTCGGCCAGTTCTCCCATCTCTGGATCGACATGTGCGAGCGCTTCGGCCTCGAGGTCGTCGCCCTCGACGTCGAGTGGGGCAAGGGCGTGCCCTACGAGGATTACGAGCGGATCCTCAAGGAGGACACCGAGCACAAGATCAAGGCCGTCTTCGCCTGCCAGAACGAGACCGCGACCGGCGTCACCTCCGACATCGCCCGCGTCCGCCAAGCGCTCGACGCCGCCTCCCACCCCGCGCTCCTGATGGTCGACGGCGTGTCCTCGATCGCCTCCATCGAGTTCAAGATGGAGGAGTGGGGCGTCGACGTCGCGGTCTCCGGCTCCCAGAAGGGCTTCATGCTGCCCACCGGCCTCGCGATCATCTGCGTCTCCCAGAAGGCCTTCGAGGCGCACAAGACCGCCAAGCTCCCCCGCACCTTCTTCTCCTGGGAGGACATGGTGCGCATGAACAAGGACGGCTATTTCCCCTACACCCCGGCCACCACCCTGCTCCGCGGCCTGCGCGCCTCGCTCGACATGATCTTCGAGGAGGGGCTCGACAACGTCATCGCGCGCCACCACCGCATCGCCGAGGGCGTGCGCCGCGGCGTGCTCGACGGCTGGAAGCTCGACCTCTGCGCCCGCGGGCCGGAGTGGTATTCGGACACCGTCTCGGCGATCCTGGTCCCCGAGGGCGCGGATGCCCGCGACGTGATCTCGCGGGCCTATCACCGCTACAACCTCTCGCTCGGCAGCGGCCTCGCCAAGGTGATGGGCAAGGTCTTCCGCATCGGCCATCTCGGCTGGCTGAACGAGGTGATGGTCTCCCAGGCCCTCGCCGGCGCGGAGATGGCGATGCGCGATTCGGGGATCATGGTGGAGCCCGGCTCCGGCGTCGGCGCCGCCTGCGAGTATTGGCGCAGCGTCGAGGCCCAGCCCCAGGCCCAGGCCGCCGAGTGATCCGGCTCTTAGACCGGCGCGGGCCCCCGCCGGCCCGCGCCCCGCCCGAGACCCCTGGCCATGCGCAACTGTATCACAGCCGGTCGCATAGTGGCTCAATATAGATTGGTGAAAGAGTGGGTCATTAAAGATGAAGCGCGATGACGAATTCCTTCGAAATTTGCTTCTTGAATGGGAGGCACAAGACGATTGGCTCATAACTGTTCAGAATACTTATAGCGCCTCAGACGAACAAAGAAGAGTTTATGGCCACACGCTTATCGCCATGGACGCGGGCCTTGTCGCACAAGTTTCAAATCAGACATACAGATTGACCTCTCAAGGGCATGATTATCTCGACGCACTGCGAGATAAGGGGATATGGGAAGAAACTAAGCAAGTCGTATCAAAGACCGGCGGAAACGTGACGCTTAGTTTACTACGTCAAATAGCTGAAGCCTATCTGAAGAAGAAGATTGCTGATCACACTGGATTAAATTTATGAATTGGGATATCCGCATCTCAACGCGCACACGAGCGGCGCGCGTCCTACCCCAATCTTGACGAGGAGAGAGCCATGAAGGTCTGCGTTTTCGGTGCCGGAGCGATCGGGGGCTATCTCGCGGCCGGGCTCGCCCAGGTCGAGGGCGTCGAGGTATCGGTGATCGCCCGCGGCAAGCATCTCGAGGCGATCCGCGAGAAGGGGCTCACCCTCGTCAAGGCCGTCAAGGAGACCGGCGAGGAGACGCGCACCACCGTCCAGGTCCAGGCCGCGCTCGACCCGACGGAGATCGGCCCGGTCGACGTCGTCTTCAACGCGCTGAAGGCCCACCAGGCCTGGGAATCGGCGAGCTTCGTCACCCCGCTCCTCGGGCCGGAGACCGCCGTCGTCTGCTGCCAGAACGGCGTGCCCTGGTGGTATTTCCACGGGATCGAGGGCGAGCATGCCGGCAAGCGGCTCGACGCGGTCGACCGCGGCGACCGGCAATGGGACCTGATCGGGCCGGAGCGCGCAATCGGCTGCTCGGTCTACCCCGCCGCCGAGATCGCCGAGCCCGGGGTGATCCGCCATGTCTATGGCGACAAGTTCGCCCTCGGCGAGCCGGACGGCTCCACCAGCCCGCGCATCCAGAAGATCTCCGAGACGCTCGAGAAGGGCGGCTTCCGCGCGCCCGTGCTCGAGGACATCCGCTCCGAGCTCTGGCTCAAGCTCTGGGGCAATCTCTGCTTCAACCCGATCTCCGCGCTCACCCGCGGCACCCTCGACGTCGTGGCCTCGCACCCCACCACGCGCGCCACCGCCAAGGCGATGATGCTGGAAGCGCAGGCGATCGCGGAGAGCCTCGGCGCCTCCTTCCGCGTCGATGTCGAGCGGCGGATCAACGGGGCGGCCAAGGTCGGCAAGCACCGCACCTCTATGCTGCAGGACCTCGAGGCCGGCAAGAAGATGGAGATCGACGCCCTCGTGACGGCGGTGCAGGAGATGGGCCAGATCACCGGCCACCCGACGCCGACGATCGACATCGTGCTCGGCCTCGTGCAGCAGCTCGGCATGACCCACGGGCTCTACCCCACCTATCCGCAGGAGGCCGAGGCGGAGGCCGCGGCCTGAGCCCCCGCCCGCGCGCGGAGATGGGGGCGGCATGAGCGCCACCCCCGTCATGGCGCAATATCTGGAGCTGAAGGCCCAGCATCCGGACGCCATCCTGTTCTTCCGCCTCGGGGACTTCTACGAGATGTTCTTCGAGGACGCCGCCGCCGCGGCCGAGGCGCTCGACATCGCGATGACCAAGCGCGGCGTGCATGAGGGGCGCGAGATCCCGATGTGCGGCGTGCCCGTCCATGCCGCCGAGAGCTACCTGCACACGCTGATCGCCAAGGGCTTCCGCGTCGCCATCGCCGAGCAGACGGAGGACCCCGCCGAGGCGAAGAAGCGCGGCGCCAAGGCGGTCGTGCGCCGCGAGGTCGTCCGCCTCGTCACGCCGGGCACGCTCACCGAGGAGAGCCTCCTCGAGGCGCGCGCGCACAACCACCTCGCCGCCTTCGCCGAGATCCGCGGCGAGGGCGCGCTCGCCTGGGCCGACGTCTCGACCGGGGATGTGGGCGTTACGCCGGTCTCCCGCACCGGGCTCTGGCCGCTCCTCGCCCGGCTCGCCCCCCGCGAGGTGCTGCTGCGCGACGGGCAGGCGGAGGAGCCCGAGATCGCCGACCGGATCGAGGCCACGGGCGCCGTCGTCACCCCCCTCTCCGGCGCGAGCTTCGAGAGCCAGGGCGCGGGCCACAGGCTCGCCGGGCTCTACGGGGTCGCGACGCTCGACGGCTTCGGCGCCTTCTCCCGGCCGGAGATCGCGGCGCTCGGGGCGCTCGTCGCCTATCTCGAGCTCACCCAGAAGGGCCGCCTGCCGCTCCTGAAGCCCCCCGTCCGAGAGGCGGAGGACGGGGCCATGGCGATCGACCAGGCGACCCGGCGCAATTTGGAGATCGCCCGCGCCCTCGGCGGCGGGCGGGCCGGATCGCTGCTGGCCGCCGTCGACCGGACGCGCACGGGCGCCGGCGCCCGGCTGCTCGAGGCCCGCCTCGCGGCGCCGCTGACCGACCCTGCCGCCATCGCCCGGCGTCACGACGCCGTGGCCGTCTTCGCCGAGCGCCCCCGCCTCGCCGAGGCGCTCGCCGAGCGGCTGCGCCGGGTGCCGGACATCGAACGCGCCCTCGCCCGCCTCGCCCTCGACCGGGGCGGGCCGCGCGACCTCGCCGCGATCCGGGCCGGGCTCGCGGCGGCCGAGGAGATCCCCGCGGCGCTGGCCGATCTGCCCGACCCCCCCGCAGAGCTCGCCGCCGCGGCGGAGGCGCTGGCAGGCCACGGGGCGCTCGCCGCCCGTCTCGCCGAGACGCTGGTGGACGAGCCCCCGGCCCGGCTCGGCGAGGGCGGCGCGATCCGGGAGGGGGCGGAGCCCGCCCTCGACGAGGCCCGTGCGCTGCGCGACGGCACCCGCCAGGTGATCGCCCGCCTCCAGGCCGACTATGCCGCGGAGACCGGCATCGCCTCGCTCAAGATCAAGCACAACGCGGTGCTCGGCTATTTCGTGGAGGTCACCGCGACCCATGCCGAGAAGATGCTCGGCCCGCCGCTCGCCGCGCGCTTCCGCCACCGCCAGACGCTGGCCTCGGCCATGCGCTTCACCACCGACGAGCTCGCCGATCTCGAGAGCCGGATCGTCACCGCCGGCGTCCGGGCGCTCGAGATCGAGCGGCGGCTGTTGGGCGAGCTGCGCGAGGCGGTGCTCGCCCGGCGCGGGCCGGTCGGCGCGGCGGCGCGGGCGCTCGCGGAGATCGACGTCGCGGCGGCCGCCGCGGCGCTCGCGCGGGAGGACGGCTGGGTCCGCCCGGAGATCGGCGCCGGGCGGAAGTTCGAGATCCGCGGCGGCCGGCACCCGGTCGTCGAGGCCGCGCTGAAGCGCCAGGGCGGCGGGCCCTTCGTGCCGAACGACTGCGATCTCTCCGCCCCGGCCGACGGCCCCGCCCCGATCTGGCTCGTCACCGGGCCCAACATGGCCGGCAAATCGACCTTCCTGCGCCAGACCGCGCTCCTCGCCGTGCTCGCCCAGGCCGGGCTCTTCGTGCCGGCGGAGCGGGCGCGGATCGGGGTGGTGGACCGGCTGTTCTCCCGCGTCGGCGCGGCGGACGATCTGGCGGCCGGGCGCTCCACCTTCATGGTCGAGATGGTCGAGACCGCGGCGATCCTGAACCAGGCGGGTCCGCGTTCCCTCGTCATTCTCGACGAGATCGGGCGGGGGACCGCCACCTATGACGGGCTCTCGATCGCCTGGGCGGTGGTGGAGCATCTGCACGAGGCGAACCGCTGCCGGGGCCTCTTCGCCACGCATTACCACGAGTTGACGGCGCTGGCCGACCGGCTGGAGCGGCTCTCCTGCGCCACCGTGGCGGTGCGGGACTGGGAGGGGGAGGTGATCTTCCTCCACGAGGTGCGCCCAGGGACTGCGGAGGGCTCCTACGGCGTGCAGGTCGCGCGCCTCGCCGGGCTGCCGGAGGCGGTGGTCGCCCGGGCCCGCGAGGTGCTGGAGCGGCTGGAGCGGTCGGACCGGGAGGGCGCGGCGCCGGAGCTTCTCGACGGGCTGCCGCTCTTCTCCGCCGCCCGGGCAGCCCCCCCGGCGCCCGCGGCCGCGGGGCCCGATCGGCTGCGCGAGCGCCTCCGCGAGATCGACCCGGACGAGGTCAGCCCCCGCGAGGCGCTGGAGCTTCTCTACGAGCTTTCGGCACTCGCGCGCGAGTCGGGCTGAGCGCGCAGCTCGTCCGGCCGGTCCGGCCGCGTCAGGATGAAGGCGGAGACGGCGCACAGGACGGCGGCTTGCGCGGCGAGGACGCTGCCCGAGACCCCCATGGCGATCGACAGGGCGAAGCTCGCGCCGATCCCCATCAGCGCATAACGCTTGGCCGGGCGGGCGATGGCGCCGTGCATCCGCCAATCCTCGATCGCCGGGCCGAAGCGGGGATGGGTGAGCAGCCAGGCATGGATGCGCTCGGAGCCGCGGGCGAAGCAGAACGCGGCGAGCAGCATGAACGGCACCGTCGGCACGAGCGGCAGCGCCGCGCCCACGACCCCGCACCCGAAGGCGATCCAACCGGCGGAAATCCAGAGATATTTCATGCGCGCGCCCTCCTTCCCACGGGATATGGTGCGCCGCGGCGCTCAGGCCAGGAGGTCGGCGAGAATTGCGTTCAGCAGCAGCCGGCCGCGCGGGGTGGCGGCGATGCGGGGGCCCTCGCGGCGGATCAGCCCCTCGGCGGCGAGGGCGGCGAGGCGCGCCTCCGGGACCGGGCGGCCGGAGAGGCGGGCGGCGCGGTCGAGGCAGGCGCCCTCGGAGAGCCGCATCGCCATCAGGAGGTATTCGGTCGCCTGCGCCTCGCCCGACAGCGGCTCGTTCTCGACGAGGGCATGGCCGCGGGCGCGGGCCTCGGCGAGCCAGGCGGCGGGGTCGGCGCGGGTGAGCGTGGCGGTGCGCCCTGCCTCCCCGGTGAGCCGCCCATGGGCGCCGGGGCCGATCCCGGCATAGTCGCCATAGCGCCAGTAGACGAGGTTGTGCCGGCTCTCGGCGCCGGGGCGGGCGTGGTTCGAGACCTCGTAGGCCGGCAGCCCGGCTTCGGCGCAGACCTCCTGGGTGAGGGCGTAGAGATCGGCGGCGGCGTCCTCGCCCGGCACCGGCAGCCGCCCGCGGGCGTGGAGCTCGGCGAAGCGGGTGCCGGGCTCGACGGTGAGCTGGTAGAGCGAGAGGTGGTCGACGGCCATGGCCAGCGCCGCGCGAAGCTCCGCCTCCCAGGCCGCCGCGCTCTGGCCGACGCGGGCATAGATCAGATCGAAGCTCACCCGGTCGAAGGCCGCGCGGGCGATCTCGAAGGCCGCGCGGGCCTCCGCGGCGGTGTGGGTGCGGCCGAGGGCGCGGAGGTCGCGGTCCTCGAGCGCCTGCACCCCCATGGAGAGGCGGTTGACCCCGGCCGCGGCATAGGCGCGGAACTTGAGCGCCTCGGCGGAGGTGGGGTTGGCCTCGAGCGTGATCTCCGCCCCCTCGCGCAGGCCCCAGAGCCGGTCCGCCTCCTCGATCAGCCGCGCGACGGTGGCGGGCGCCATGAGAGACGGCGTGCCGCCGCCGAAGAACAGCGTGTCCGCCCGGCGCGGGCCGGTGAGCGCCCGCATATGGCGCATCTCGGCGGCGAGCGCATCGGCCCAGGCGGCATGGTCGACCGCGCCGGGGACATGGCTGTTGAAGTCGCAATAGGGGCATTTGGCCTTGCAGAACGGCCAGTGGACATAGACGCCGAACCCCCCCGTCTCCCAATCCGCGCGGGGGGCGAGGAGGGCGCTCATGCCCCCGTCCTCATCGCCCGCCAGACCCAGGCGAGGCCGAGCGCGCCGCCCGCGATCGCCGCCCAATTGGCGAGCACCACCCCCGCCACCACGGCGAGGCCGAAGAGCGCGAGCAGCACGGGCGCGTTGCGCCGGGCATAGGCCGAGCGGTCGGGCCTAGCCATCGCGCCCCCCGCGATAGGCGGTCACCTCGATCTCCACCTTCATCTCCGGGGCGACGAGCCCGGCCACCACCATCGTCGAGGCCGGGCGCACCGCGCCCAGCGCCTCGCGCAGGACAGGCGCGATCTCCTCCTGCACGGCGGGTTCGGTGATCGTGTATTGCACGCGCACGATGTCGGCCATTGCGAAGCCGGCCTCGGCGAGCGCCGCGGCGATGGTGGCGAAGGCGTTGCGCGCCTGGGCCTCGGCGCTCTCGGGCATCTCCATGCGGGCATAGTCGTAGCCGGTGGTGCCGGAGACGAAGCACCAGTCGCCCTGGGCGACGGCGCGGGCATAGGCGAAGCGCTCCTCGAAGGGGGAGCCGGTGGAGACGGTGCGGCGGGTCATGGCTCACCTCAAATGGGGTGCAGGGGCCGCGCGGCCAAGCGGCTCAGCCGAGGCAGGCCTCGGTGAGCTGCGCGAAGGCGCGGGCGCGGTGGGAGATCGCGTGCTTCGCCTCGGGGTCCATCTCGCCGAAGGTGAGGCTGTGGCCCTCGGGCAGGAACATCGGGTCGTAGCCGAAGCCGCGGGTGCCGCGGGGCGGCCAGACGAGCTGTCCCGTCACCTCGCCCTCGAACACCTCCGAATGCCCGTCCGGCCAGACGAGGGCCAGCGCGCAGACGAAGGCGGCCCGGCGCGGCGCGGGCACCTGCTGCTGGTCGAGGATCGCCTGCACCTTCTCCATCGCCTGGGCGAAGTCGCGGCCCTCCGGCGTCTCGGCCCAGCGCGCGGAATAGATGCCGGGCGCGCCGCCGAGGGCCTCGACCGTCAGCCCGCTGTCGTCGGCGAGGGCCGGGAGCCCGGCGCGCCCGGCGGCCGCCGCGGCCTTGAGGCGGGCGTTGCCGGCGAAGGTCGTCTCGGTCTCCTCGGGCTCGGGCAGGCCGAGATCGACGGCCGAGACCGCCTCGATCCCGCGGGGCGCGAGCAGCTCGGCGATCTCGCGCAGCTTGCCGCGGTTGTGGCTCGCCACGACGAGCCGCCCCCCGGCCTCGAGCCGCCGGCTCATGGGGCGGCCGCGATGGCGGCGCGCTGCAGCGCCACGAGCTCGCCGATCCCCTTCCGCGCGAAGGCCAGCATCTCGGCGAATTCGGTGTCGGAGAAGGTGGCGCCCTCCGCGCTCGCCTGCACCTCGACCATGCCGCCCGCGCCGTCCATCACGAAATTGGCGTCGGTTCCGGCCTCGGAGTCCTCGGCATAGTCGAGATCGAGCACCACGCGGCCGCGATGCACGCCGCAGGAGATCGCGGCGATCGGCTCGCGCACCGGGTTCTCCAGCACCTCGCCGCGGGCGACGAGGCTCTGCCCGGCGAGCCAGAGCGCGACCCAGCCCCCGGTGATCGCCGCGGTGCGGGTGCCGCCGTCGGCCTGCAGCACGTCGCAGTCCACGACGATCTGGCGCTCGCCCATCCCCGCCCGGTCGAGCGAGGCGCGCAAGCTCCGCCCGATCAGCCGCTGGATCTCCTGGGTGCGGCCCGACTGCTTGCCGGCCGCGGCCTCCCGCCGGTTGCGCGAGGTGGTGGCGCGGGGGAGCATGCCGTATTCCGCCGTCACCCAGCCGAGCCCGGAGTTCCTCAGGAAGGGCGGCGCCTTGTCCTCGACGCTCGCGGTGCAGAGCACATGCGTGTCGCCCGCGCGGATCAGCACCGAGCCCTCGGCGTGCTTGGTGTAGGCGGTCTCGATGGTCACGGGGCGCAGCTCGTCGGCGGCGCGTCCGGATGGGCGCATCTCTCCCTCCCCCATTGCCTCGCGGACCCCATAGCCCGTCCGCCCCCCGCCGGTCCAGCCGGGCGCATTGACGCGATGGCCGGCGGGGCTTACCTCCTTGCCGTTGCCTTGACCCCGGAGGGAAGAGGAGATGGCCGAGCCGACCCCGTCGCTCGCAGACCTGAACGACCGCAGCAGAACCATCTTCGCGCACCTCGTCGAGACCTATCTCGAAAGCGGCGCGCCCGTGGGTTCGCGGACGCTCTCGAAGAGCCTCGATCTCGGGCTCTCGGCGGCCTCCGTGCGCAATGTGATGCAGGATCTCGAGCAGCTCGGCCTGCTCGACAGCCCGCATGCCTCCGCCGGCCGCGTGCCGACCGAGCGGGGCCTGCGCCTCTTCGTCGACGGCGTGCTCGAATTCGGCGACGTCTCGGCCGAGGAGCGCGCCCAGATCGAGAGCACCATCGCCACCCACGACGCCGACATGGCCGCGATGCTCGACGAGGCCGGCACGCTCCTCTCCGGCCTCTCCCATTGCGCGAGCCTCGTGGTCGCGCCGAAGCGCGAGAGCCCGGTGCGCCATATCGACTTCATCCAGCTCGGCGAGGGCCAGGGCCTCGCGGTGCTCGTGCTCGAGGACGGCAGCGTCGAGAACCGGGTGTTCGACGTGCCCCCCGGCCTCACCTCCTCGGCGATGCGCGAGGCGGCGAACTTCCTCAACGCGCATCTGCGCGGCAACACCCTCGGCGAGGCGCTCGCGCGGATGGCCGAGCACATCTCCCGGCGCCGCGCCGAGCTCGACCACCTCGCCGCCTCCCTCGTGGAGCGCGGCATCGCGCTTTGGGACGACGGCAGCGCCGGCCATCCCGAGCGCCTCGTCGTGCGCGGCCGCGCCCATCTCCTCGAGGAGAGCCGAACGGCGGAGGATCTGGAGCGGATGCGCCGGCTGTTCGACGACCTCGAGCAGACCCGCGACCTCGCCCAGCTCATCGAGCTCGTGCAGGAAGGGGAGGGCGTGCGCGTGTTCATCGGCTCGGAGAACAAGCTCTTCTCGCTCTCCGGCTCCTCCGTGGTGATCTCGCCCTATACCGACCAGAGCCGGCGGGTGATCGGCGCGATCGGCGTCATCGGCCCGACCCGGCTGAATTACGGGCGGATCGTCCCGATCGTCGACTACACGGCGCGGCTCGTCGGCCGTATGGTGGCCGACGGCAAGGGCGCCGCCAACCAAAGGAAAGGCTCGTGATGGCCAACGAAGCGGACAAGACCCCAGAGACCGCCGCGACCCCAGGCGAGGCCCGCGCGGCCGATCCCGGCGCCGCCGATCCGGGCGGGCTGACGGCAGAGGACCTCGTGCCCGGCCTCTCGGACGCCGTCGCGGCCGAGGAGGCCGAGGCGCTCGAGGCTCGGATCGCCGCCCTCGAGGCCGAGCGCGACGAGCTGAAGGACCGGCTGATGCGCGCCCTCGCCGATGCCGAGAACACCCGCCGCCGCGCCGAGCGCGACCGCAAGGACGCCGAGACCTATGGCGGCACCAAGCTCGCCCGCGACCTCCTCGCCGTGCACGACAACCTCTCCCGCGCCGTCGAGGCCGCGGACGACGCGCTCAAGACCGAGCACCAGGCCTTCTTCGAGGGGATCGAGCTGACCCGGCGCGAGCTGCTCAACGCCTTCTCCAAACACCGGATCGAGCCGGTCCTGCCCGAAAAGGGCGTTAAGTTCGACCCCAACCGCCACCAGGCGATGTTCGAGGCGCCGATCCCGGGCGCCACGCCCGGCACCGTGATCGAGGTGATGCAGACGGGCTTCACCATCGCCGACCGTCTGCTCCGCCCCGCCCTCGTGGGCGTCGCGAAAGCGATGCCCGCCGAGGAGCCCGCGCAGGCGGGCGAGGAGGCCCCCGCAGACACCGCGCCGGACGAGGCCGACCGCGGCACCGGCACCGGCTGAGCCCGCGCAGCCGGCCCTCAGCGCGCCGCCGCCGGAGCGAACACCCCGTCCGGCAGGCGCACCAGCGTCGCCCCTCCCTCCCCCGGCGCCACCCAGCCCTCGATCGGCCGCTCGGGCAGCCGCACCATCGCCCCGCGGTGGCGCGCGCAGAGCGGGGAGGCGCCGGGGCACTGCACCGTCGCCCGCCCCGTGAGCGCCCCGATCCGCCGGGCGAGCGCGCCGAACTCCGCGAGCACCTCCGCCCCGGTCACCGAGCCGGGATTCCCCGCGAGCACGATGGGGCCCGCCGCATCCGGCACCCCCTCGGCGATCTCCCGCGCGAGCCCGGCCGAGGCCGCCTGATAGGCCCGCGGCGCCGCCAGCGCGTCGTGCCAGGCCGAAAGCCCCTGCAAGGCCGCGAGGCCGAGCGCCGCCAGGAACGCCGCCCCCACCGCCGGGTGCCGCGCGAGCCGCGCCGCCCAGGCCAGCGCCCCGACCCCGAGGATCCAGAGCGCCGTCCCCCACTCCGCCGAGGGCGCCCGCCCGGACAGGAAGGCGAGCGCGAACCCCGTCGCCACCACCGCGCCCAGGCCGACGAGCACCCGGTCCCCCCGCCGCGGCGCCCGCAGGAAGAGCGCCCCCACCGCCAGCGCGACCACCCCGCCGCCGAGGAGCGGCTCGGGCCCCAGAAGCCGCGCGGCGAGGCCGAGGAGCCAGGCCCCCGCCGTCGCCACCGGATCCGCCGCCGCGGCCGCGGGTGCGACGCCGACCGCCCCCTCGAGCGCCAGATTGAGCCCGAAGGCCGCCGCGACGCCGATCGCGGCCCCGAGGAGGACCGCCCCGAGCGCCGGCAGCAGCGCGCTCCGCCCCCGCCCGATCGGCCCGGCGACGAGCAGCACCGCGAGCAGGATCACCGGCACCGCCGGGTCGGCCAGGAGCCCCGCCGCCGCGGCCGGCACGGCCGCCGCCAGCACCCGCCCCGGGGGCGCGACGACGCAGACCAGCGCGAAGAGCGCCACGACCGCCGCCGCCGGCACCATCGCCACCGGATCGAGCGCCCAGCCGGAGAGATGCGGCGCGACGAGCAGCGCCACCGCCGCGAGGAGCGCCCGCCCTGGCACCGCATCCTGATGGAACACCGAAAGCGCGACCGCCGCCGCGGCGAGCGCCGAGAGCCCGTGGAAGAGCGCCAGATGCCAGGAGAGCGGCAGGTCCGCCGCGCCGAGCGCCCAGAGATGGGCGAGCCACGCCCCGGATGCGCGGGTCGCCGCCCGGGCGGGCCCCATGTCGCCCGCGAGGGCCGCGAGGGAGGGCGCGCGCAGGAAGGGATCGACCCAAAGCCCGGGCAGGAGGAGCGTGAGGAGCCCGAGCGGCAGCGCCACCAGAAGCGCGAGCCGCGGCAGGGCGAGCGGCCGCCCGGAGAGCCACCGCGCCGCCAGCGCCCTCAGCGCCGCCGCCCCGCTCGCGAGGCGCGCGCGCCAGTCGAGCTCGTCCTCCATACCCGGCAGCCCCTCCCCGGAGGCCGTTCGCTCCCACACCATGGAAGTCTTGCGCGGAAACCGCGCCCTGTCCACGCGAAAAGGCGCTCAGGCCGGGAGTTCCGCCGCCTCCCGCCGCGGCCGCACCAGGGCGAGCCCGGCGAAGATCAGCGCGAGCGCCCCCCAGACCCAGAGCGAATGCCGCTCGCCGAGCACCGCCATCCCCCAGAAGATGCCGGAGGCCGTCACCAGATAACCGACCTGCGCGGCGAAGACCGGCCCCGCATGCCCGATCAGCCAGACGAAGCCGAGATAGGCCCCCACATGGAGGAGCGCGCAGGCGACGAGCGCGGCCTCCTCCGTCCCGAGCCGCGCCGGCAGCACCGCCTCGCCGGAGACCAGAAGCGCCGGCCCGAGCATCAGGAGCGCCGCCCAGGAGAGCCCGCACATCACCTGCAGCGCGGAGAGCTCCGGCGGCCGCGCGCTCGCGATCACCGTGTTCTCCGCGGCGTAGGAGAGCGCGACCAGCATCGGCAGGACGAGCCAGACCGCCATCTCCGGGTCCGGCAGGCTCGTCTCCGGCAGCGCGATCATCAGCATCGCGACGAGGCCGAGCGCGATCCCCAAGGCGCGCCGGGTCTCCCACCGCTCGATCCCGAAAGGCAGCGCGAGGAGGAGCGTCAGCATCGGCACGGTGGAGAGCGTCAGCGTCTGCACCCCCACCGGGAGATAGCGGATCGAGAGGAAGCCGAGCGTGTGCGGCAGCGCCGTGCCGAGCACCCCGCAGACGGCGTAGAAGCCGAGAAACCCCCGCGAGAGCGGCAACCGCCGCCCGGTGGCCAGCAGCGCGCCCGTGAAGCAGAGGACGCCGATCGCCGTCTGCCAGAAGGTCAGCATCAGCGCGCCGTGCCCTGTCGAGGTCGCGATCTTGGAGAGAAAGCCGGTGGCGCCCCAGCCGATGCCGACGGCGGCCAGAACGCCCCAGGCGAGGAGCGGACGGCCGGTGGCGGGGCGGGCGATGGATTGGGTCATACGGGTCTCCTTCGTGAAAGGTCGGAGGCCCTGAACCCTGTGCCGGAGGTCGCCATCAAAATATGCGCCTTCGCAGTCGGGTCAACGCACGGAGTGCGTGTGCCGCACGGGTGGCCACATGCGGCGAATAATGTCATACTGAGACCGACGAGAAGCAACAAGGTCTCGCCAATGCGCGCTCTCTTCCTCGCCGCCCTCGCGGCCTCGGCCTTTGCCCCCGCGGTCGGGGCCGCCACGGTCGCGTTCACCGGAGCCGAGCTGCTCTCCGCCCCGGGCGGCACGGTCTTCGGCACCGCCATCGCCGACGGCGACGCCGCGATCTTCAGCCGCGAGAACGAGACCGTCGGGTTCAACGAGGTGATCTATCGCCTCGAAGCCTTGCCGGCGGACCCGACGCGGCAGAGCCTCCGGATCACCCTGTCCGTCGACTATGTCGCCGCCACCGACGACAACGACCCGGGATTTTTCCTCGCGGACGGCACCAACACGGTCGGCTTCGGCCGGGTGGACAATCAAGGCGGCCAAGCGCGGTTCGGCGAGGGCGCCGACCTCTTCGGCGCGTCGGTCGGCATCGTCGGCGCGCTGCCGGCGCTGGGGCCGGTGGAGCCCTTCACCTTCTCCCTCGTCGCGGCCGCAGGCGCGGCCACGACTGCGCGCTATTCCGAGGGTGCGGACGCCGGGACGGCGAGCTTCGCCGCCTTCCCGCTCGACCCGCGCGGCCCGATCGCCTTCACCATCCGCGGCGCCGATCCGAGCGAGCGCTACCGGATCGAGTCGGTGCGCATCACCACCGCGCCGGTGCCGCTGCCCGCGTCGGGGATCGCGCTGTTGGCCGGGCTCGCCGGGCTCGCCGCGGCCGGTCGCATCGGGCGGGGAGCCGGCGGTCAGCCGGGCATGGCGGTCTCCGCGAGCCGTGCCCAATAGGACACGCCGTAGGGGATCGCCTGGTCGTTGAAATCGTAATCCGGGTGGTGGACGCCCGCGGTGTCGCCGTTGCCGACCCAGACGAGCGCGCCGGGGCGGGCGTTCAGCATGAAGGAGAAATCCTCGCCCCCCATGACCGGCGGAACCTCGCGCTCGACCCGGCCCTCGCCCGCCACCGCCTCGGCCACATCCGCGGCGAAGCCCGCCTCGGAGGCGGTGTTGACCGTCACCGGATAGTCGCGGGTATAGACCGCCTCGGCCCGGGCGCCGAAGGCCGCGGCCGTGCCCTCGGCCACCTGAACGATCCGCTCCGCCACCAGATCGCGCACCTCTTCGGAGAGGCTCCGCGCGGTCCCGGTCATCTCGATCGCCGCGGGGATCACGTTGTGCGACCAGGGCCCGCAATCGAGATGGGTGACGGTGACCACGGCGTTCTGCACCGGATCGACATTGCGCGCGACGATGGACTGCAGCGCGGTCACGATATGCGCGGCGACGAGGGTCGTGTCGATGCAGGCATGGGGCCGGGCGGCGTGGCCCCCCACCCCTTCGACGAGAATCCGGAAGAGATCCGCCGCCGCCATGATCGGCCCCGGCCGCGTGGCGAACTGCCCGACGGGGAGCCCCGGATAGTTGTGCATCCCGAAGACGCGCTGGATGCCGAAGCGCTCCATCAGCCCGTCCTCGACCATCTCGCGCCCGCCGCCGCCGCCTTCCTCGGCGGGCTGGAAGATCACCACCGCGGTGCCGTCGAAATTGCGCGTCTCCGAGAGGTATTTGGCGGCGCCGAGGAGCATCGCCGTGTGCCCGTCATGGCCGCAGGCATGCATCTTGCCGGGATCGGTCGATTTGTGGGGGATGTCGCGCGCCTCGTGGATCGGCAGCGCGTCCATATCGGCGCGCATCCCGATCACCTTGCCCGAGCCGGTCGCCTTGCCGCGGATCACGCCGACGACGCCGGTGCGCCCGATCCCCTCGAACACCTCGTCGCAGCCGAAGGCGCGCAGCTTCTCCGCCACGACCCCGGCGGTGCGGTGCACCTCGAAGCCGAGCTCCGGATGCATGTGGAAATCGCGCCGCCACTCGGCGATCTCGTCGGACATCTCGGCGATTCGGTTGACGACTGGCATGGGGCACTCCTTGGGGTCAGGCGGCGAGGCGCTGGATGAGGCGGGAGACGAATTTCGAGCCCTCGGCGAGCTGGGCCTTGGAGATGAACTCGTCGGCCTGGTGGGCCTGGGCGATGTCGCCGGGGCCGCAGATGATCGCCGAATAGCCCTCGTCCTGGAACTGCCCGGCCTCGGTGCCGTAGGCGACCACATGCTCGCCGTTGTCGCCGGTGAGGCTGCGGGCGAGGCGCTCGGCCTCGGCGGTCTCGTCGGGCTCCTTGCGGCAGCCGGGGGTCTGCGAATGCAGCGTCACCGAGATGTCCGCCTCGGGGCGCACCGCCTTGATCTCGGCGCGGAGCCGGGCGACCTCGGCCTCGTAGGCGGCGATCGTGGCCTCCTGGTCCTCGCCGGGCATGTTGCGGATGTCGAGCCAGAAGCGGCAGTCCTTCGCGGTGATGTTGGGCGCGGTGCCGCCCTGGATCTGGCCGACATGCCAGGTGGTGTAGGGCGGCTCGAAGAGGGCGGCGACCGGGTCCTCGGCCGCCTCCGCCGCGGCCTTGGCGGCGCGCATCCGCTCCTCGGCCCAGACCGCGAGGCGCGCGGCCACCATGGTCGCCGACACGCCGCGATGCATCTGCGCGGAGTGCACCTCGTAGCCGCGGACATCGGTGATCATCCGGATCACGCCCTTGTGGCGGCTGACCACCTCCATCATCGTCGGCTCGCCCACGATCACCGCCGAGGCCGGCGGCAGCGTCTCGCGCATCTCTCGGATCATCCGCGGCGCGCCGAGGCAGCCGATCTCCTCGTCGTAGGACAGCGCGATCTGGATCGGGCGCTTCAGCCCGGCGGCGAGCATCTCGGGCACCGCGGCGAGCACGCAGGCCTCGAAGCCCTTCATGTCCGCAGCGCCGCGGCCGTAGAGCCGGCCGTCCTTCTCGGTGAGGGTGAAGGGGTCGGTGGTCCAGGGCTGGCCGTCGACCGGGACGACATCGGTATGGCCCGAGAGAATCACCCCGCCGGGCTCGGAGGGGCCGATCTGCGCATAGAGGTTCGCCTTGCTGCCGTCGTCGTTCGGGACGAGGCGGCTCTCGACCCCGTGCCCCGCCAGATAGTTCCGCACATAGTCGATCAGCGCGAGATTGCTGTCGCGGGAGACGGTGGGGAAGGCGACGAGCTTGGCGAGCAGGTCTTGCGGGGTCTGGGCGGCGGCGCTCATCGGACGGCTCCTCTTGGCGTGTCGCGTCATGCTGCGCCGGTTTCGGCGAAGGTCAAGGGCGCGGGGGCAGGCCTGTCGGTGCCGAAGAGGGAAAAGTTGGTGCGGACGAGAAGACTCGAACTTCCACCCCATTTCTGGGACAACGACCTCAACGTTGCGCGTCTACCAGTTCCGCCACGTCCGCATCCGAGGTGTGGCGGGGAGATAGCAAAGCCCTCCGCGCTTGTGAAGACCCCGCGCGCGATTCCCCGGCTTGCGGCAGAGCCCCGGGCGGGATAGCCCGCGCCCATGGTAGACTGGCGCATCAGCGAGGGGCTCGAGCCCTACGAGGCGGCCGTCGCCTGGATGGAGGCGCGCGCCGAGGCGATCGCCGAGGGCCGGGCGGAGGAATGCGTCTGGCTGCTCGAGCATCCGCCGCTCTACACCGCCGGCACCAGCGCGCGGGACGAGGACCTGCTCGACCGCCGCTTCCCGGTCCACCGCACCCGGCGCGGCGGGCAATACACCTATCACGGCCCGGGCCAGCGCATCGCCTATGTGATGCTCGACCTCACCCGGCGGGGGCGCGACGTGCGCCGCTTCGTCGGCGCGCTCGAGGCCTGGGTGATCGGCGCGCTCGCCCGCTTCCAGGTGCGGGGCGATGTGCGGGAGGGGCGCGTCGGCGTCTGGGTCGCGCGGCCCGACAAGCCGCCCCTGGCCGACGGCACGCCCGCCGAGGACAAGATCGCCGCCATCGGGATCCGCCTGCGCCGCTGGGTGAGCTTCCACGGCGTCGCGGTCAATCTGGAGCCCGACCTCTCGCATTTCGCCGGCATCGTCCCCTGCGGCATCCGCGGGCACGGGGTGACGAGCCTCGTCGATCTCGGCCTGCCGGTCACCATGGCCGATCTCGACCTCGCCCTGATGGAGAGCTTCGCCGAAACCTTCCCCGAGCCCGTGCGACGATCCTGACCCCCGCGCCCCCTGGCAGACCGCACCGCCCTGCGCCACCTCTCTAAGAGCGGCGCGCCGAGGCGTCCGCCCGGGGCGCGCGAGATCGCCCCGCCCGGGCGCTCCACGGTTTCACAATCGGCCGCGGCGCGCTATTGGTCGAACGCGGCGCGTAGAATCCTGCGTCCGCAAGGGAGACAAACGGAGAGATCGATGATCAAGAAAGCACTCCAGGGGGCCGTCGCCCTCGCGCTTCTCGGCGGCGCGGGCGTCGCTCAGGCCGAAGGCGACCCGGCGAAGGGCGAGCGCGTGTTCCGCGCCTGCAAGGCCTGCCACGTGGTCGACAAGGAGCAGAACCGCGTCGGGCCGCACCTCGTGAACCTCATCGGCCGCCCGGTGGCCTCGATCGACGGCTTCCGCTACTCCAAGGCGATGGAAGAGTGGGGCGCCGGCAAGACCTGGGACGAGGCGCTGTTCCTCGAGTATATCGAGAAGCCCCGCACCATCGTGAAGGGCACCAAGATGGCCTATGGCGGCCTCCGCGACGCCGCGGACCGCGCCGATCTTCTCGCCTATCTCAAGCAGGCCGGCGCGACGAACTGATCCGGCCGCCCGGGGGCGTCGCCGCTCCCGGGCTCCCGGCCCGGCCCGCGGTGCGACACAGCGCCCGTCGCGCCGGCCCCCCCTGCGTCGCCGACGCGCTTGTTCCCCCCTGCTCGGCACGCTAGCACAGCGTCTGCATGGGAAAATGGGCGGCCAACGCCCGCGCACGACCACACGGGAGTTTCAGATGGCTGACGCGGCAACGCACGCGCACGAACCCGGCCAGACCCGCGGCTTCTTCACCCGCTGGTTCTGCTCGACCAACCACAAGGACATCGGCGTCCTCTATATCATCACGGCCGGCCTCGTCGGTCTGATCTCGGTCGCCTTCACCTGGTACATGCGGCTCGAACTGGCCGAACCGGGCGTCCAATACATGACGCTCGAGGACGGCTCGCCGAACGGCCATCTGTGGAACGTGCTGATCACGGGCCACGGCCTCACCATGATGTTCTTCGTGGTCATCCCCGCGCTCTTCGGCGGCTTCGGCAACTACTTCATGCCGCTGCATGTCGGCGCGCCGGACATGGCCTTCCCGCGGCTCAACAATCTGAGCTACTGGCTCTACGCGGCCGGCTGCATCATGCTGGTCCTGTCGCTCTTCGTGCCCGGCGGGAACAACCAGCTCGGGTCCGGCGTCGGCTGGGTGCTCTACGCGCCGCTCTCGACGCGCGAATCCGGCATGGCGCTCGATTTCGCGATCTTCGCCGTCCACCTCTCGGGCGCGTCCTCGATCCTCGGCGCGATCAACATCATCACCACCTTCCTCAACATGCGCGCCCCGGGCATGACGCTGATGAAGGTGCCGCTGTTCGCCTGGTCGATCTTCATCACCGCCTTCATGATCCTGTTGGCGCTTCCCGTGCTCGCCGGCGCGATCACCATGCTGCTGACCGACCGCAATTTCGGGACGACCTTCTTCGACCCGGCCGGCGGCGGCGACCCGGTGCTCTACCAGCACATCCTGTGGTTCTTCGGCCACCCCGAAGTCTACATCCTGATCGTGCCGGCCTTCGGCATCATCAGCCACATCGTCTCGACCTTCTCGAAGAAGCCGGTCTTTGGCTACACCGGCATGGTCTTCGCCATGGCGGCGATCGCGATCCTCGGTTTCGTCGTCTGGGCGCACCACATGTATACGGTGGGCATGAGCCACAACGCTCAGGCCTATTTCATGCTCGCGACCATGGTCATCGCGGTGCCGACCGGCATCAAGATCTTCTCCTGGATCGCGACGATGTGGGGCGGGTCGATCGAGTTCAAGACGCCGATGCTGTGGGCGATCGGATTCATCTTCCTGTTCACCGTCGGCGGTGTCACCGGCGTTATCCTTGCCAATGCCGGTATGGATATCGTCCTGCACGACACCTATTACGTCGTCGCACACTTCCATTACGTGCTCTCGCTCGGCGCCGTCTTCGCGCTGTTCGCCGGCTGGTATTACTGGATCGGCAAGATGAGCGGGCGGCAATATCCCGAATTTCTCGGCAAAGTCCATTTCTGGACGACCTTCGTCGGCGTCAATCTGGTGTTCTTCCCGCAGCACTTCCTGGGCCTCGCCGGCATGCCGCGCCGCTATCCGGATTATCCGGACGCCTATACCGGCTGGAACATGGTGTCCTCCTACGGGACCATCCTGACCGGGATTTCGCTGCTGATCTTTATCTACATCGCCTTTTACACCCTGACCTCGGGGCGGAAGGCCGAAGATAATTACTGGGGCGAAGGCGCGCGTAATCTCAACTCGCTCGAATGGTCGCTGTCGAGCCCGCCGCCCTTCCACCAGTTCGAGACGCTGCCGCGTATTCGCTAGAACCGGGTAAGGGTTGCACCGATGCGTGATCTGGCACCAAACGGAGCGGTCGCGGCGCCGCTGCCGCATGCGGCAGGGGCGGCGCGCGTCCGCGATTTCTGGGCCCTGCTCAAGCCCGGGGTGATGAGCCTTGTGGTTTTCACCGGGGTCTGCGGCATGCTGGTTGCGCCCGGCAGCCTGCATCCCCTCCTTGCGGCCGTGGCGGTGCTGTGCATCGCGGTCGGCGCCGGCGGGGCCGGGGCGATCAATATGTGGTATGAGCGCGATATCGATGCGGTGATGCGCCGGACGGCCAAACGCCCGATCGTTCAGGGCCGCGTCAGCCCGGACGATGCGCTGGCTTTCGGCGTGTTCATGTCGGTCGCGTCGGTGGTCATTATGGGCCTCGCGGTCAACTGGGCTGCGGCGGCGCTGCTCGCACTGGCCAATCTTTTCTACGTCTTCGTCTATACCATCTGGCTCAAGCCCATGACGGCGCAGAACATTGTCATCGGCGGTGCCGCCGGGGCGTTTCCGCCGATGATCGGTTGGGCGGCGATGACCGGTGATATTGCGCTGTGCAGCATCATCCTGTTCGGCATCATCTTCCTGTGGACCCCGCCGCATTTCTGGGCGCTGTCGCTGTTCGCCTCGGATGATTACCGCCGCGCCGGGGTGCCGATGCTGCCGATCGCCAAGGGTGATAAGCACACGCGCCGGCAAATCCTGTTTTATTCGATCATCCTGTTGCCGGTGTCGCTGCTGCCGACACTTTCGGGCACCGCCGGCTGGGTCTATGCCGCAGCGGCCGCCGTGCTCAGCGGCGTCTTTGTGCTTGCCGCATGGCAGGTCAATCGGGAGACCGGCACCGCCGGAGCCCGGCGTCTGTTCGGCTATTCGATCCTCTATCTGTTCCTGCTGTTCGGGATCCTTGTTATCGACGCGCAACAGGGGCCGGCGGCGGAAGTTCGTGCACTGCTGTCTTGAGGCGCTTCCGGTGAGGGCAATTATCATGGATGCCGACGATCACCTGAATAAGCAGGACGAGGAAGCCGAGTTCAAGAAGCGGCGCAAGCGGCGCAATTTCGCGATTCTCGGCGGGCTGGTCGGCTGGGTTGTGCTGATTTATCTCATTTCCATCGTCAGGATGGGCATAGAATAATCCTGTTATGAGCGAACCCCGCAACACTGATTTACAGCGCCGCAACGGCCGTACGCTCCTATTGTCGCTCGGCCTGGTTGCCGGCATGGTCGGGCTGAGTTTTGCCGCTGTGCCGCTTTACGACCTGTTCTGCCGCGTGACCGGCTTCGGCGGCACGCCGCAGACGGCAGAAGCGTTGCCGGAAACGGCGCTCGACCGTACAGTCACCATCCGTTTCAATACCGACACCGACCCGCGCCTGCCTTGGCGTTTTGCCGTCGATACGACGCGCATGGACATGCAGCCCGGCAAGCCCGGCTTCATAAGCTTCACGGCAGAGAATACGGGCGACAAGCCGATTGTGGGCACGGCAGTCTACAATGTCACGCCGCCCCAGGCCGGCATCTATTTCCACAAGATCCAGTGCTTCTGTTTCGAGGAGCAGGTGCTGATGCCCGGCCAGAAGCAGAATTTCCCGGTTTATTTCTATCTCGATCCCGAGCTGTCAGAGAACGCTGATATGGATTCGGTCCGGACGGTGACGCTGTCCTACACATTTTTCCCCAGCAAAAGTCAGGAATTGGCCGAGGCGGCGCTGGCCTATAACGCCACCGTCGAACGCATTGATGCAGATCATAGCGAAAGCGGCGCCTATTCACGCAAATCCGTGGCGGAAGGGGCTCGACGTTCGGCCTATTAACCGGCATTACCAATGCGCCGCCGACCTGATCCGAGGAAGCGGGACGGCATTGATCGACTAAGACAGTATGAAAGGCGACGGGATGACCGTTACCGACACCTATGAACATGATCCGAAGGCGCCGGAACCGCAGGCCAGCATCGAGCTGAAGGGAGGCGCCCCGCATCCTTATCACCTCGTCAACCCGAGCCCGTGGCCGCTGCTCTCCTCGATCGCCGCGGGGCTGATGGCGTTCGGCGCGGCGATGATGTTCCACGACCGCGGCAGCTGGCTGTTCTGGCTCGGCCTGATCGGTGTTGTCGCCTGCATGGTCGTCTGGTGGCGCGACGTTATCCATGAAAGCATCGTCGAAAAGGCGCATAGCGCGATCGTCAAGATCGGCATGCGCTACGGCATGATGCTCTTCATCGCCTCCGAGGTGATGTTTTTCGTCGCCTTCTTCTGGGCCTTTTTCAATGCGGCGCTATTCCCGATGGATGGGGTGTGGCCGCCCGAGGGCATCGTCACTTTCGATCCCTTCCATCTACCGATCATGATGACCTTCGTGCTGCTGTTGTCCGGCTGCACCGTGACCTGGGCGCACCATGCGATCCTCGAAGGGCATCAGAAAGAAGCGGTCAAAGCGCTGGGCATCACCGTCGGGCTCGGCATCCTGTTCAGCGGCCTGCAGGCCTATGAGTACACCAAGGCGACCTTCGGCTTCGGCGACGGTATCTATCCGTCCACCTTCTACCTCGCGACCGGCTTTCACGGCCTGCATGTGATCATCGGCACGATCTTTCTTGCGGTGATCTGGTGGCGGACGGCCAAGGGGCATTTCACCCCGAAAAGCCATTTCGGCTTCGAGGCCGCCGCCTGGTATTGGCACTTTGTCGATGTCGTCTGGCTGTTCCTGTTCGTGGCGATCTATTGGTGGGGCGCCTGAGCCCGTGCCGACTGAACCGGCAGCCGCGGATGAAGCGCCGCGCTTTGCGCCGCTTTGGGATGTCACCTGGCGCAAGACTTGCCCACGCTGCGGAGAAGGAAAGCTGCTCGACGGCTTTCTGACGGTGCGCGAGAAATGCAGTGAGTGCGGCCTGTATTTCGGCGACCAGGATGTCGCCGACGGGCCGGCCGTGCTGATGACCTTCGTGCTCGGTTTCACCGTCGTGCCGCTTGCCGTGATACTGGGTTTCGCCCTGGCCTTGCCGGCTTGGGCGATTGCGGTGATTTCGATCGCGGTTCTGGGGGTGATGACCTGGGCGCTGATGCCGCCGGCCAAGGCGTTTTGGGTTGCCGTCGCCTATCGCCAACGGATCCGTTACGGATCGCCCGCCGCCGATGAATCACCCGGTGCGCATGATTAGAGCATTTTCGTTTGTTTTTGATCCGCTCCACCCCTGCACCCCCGCCCCGCCTCCCCAGACAGAATACTTGCAGGGGTGGGCCGGAATGATCGGAAAATGCTCTAGGCTGTGAGATTCCGACCGCCATTAGCCGCGAGCATCTTCGTCTTTTTCGGTCTGCCGCTGTTGATCGGGCTCGGCGTCTGGCAGCTGCAGCGGCTGGAGTGGAAGCTCGACCTGATCGAACGCGTCGAGACCGGGCTGGCCGCCGAACCGGTTGCCCTGCCTGCCGATATCGCGGACCCCGCCCGGTGGGATTACCGCCCGGTTTCGCTGAGCGGCCGATATGATCACGAGAACAGCCTGCATGTGCAAAGCCGTACCCTGGACGGCGCCGTCGGCATTCATCTGGTTACCCCGCTGATTCGCGAGAACGGCAGGCCGGTGCTGGTCAATCGCGGCTGGCTGCCGCTGGATCGCGTCGACCCGGCCTCACGCCCCGGCAGTAATCCTCCGGGCCCGGTCGCTCTTAGCGGCGTTGCGCGCGTGCCGGAGGGGCCCGGCCCTTTCACACCGCCGCCCGATCGTGAGAATAACCGTTGGTACGCGATCGAGATTCCGGCCATGGCCGCTGCGATCGGCTTGACGGACCCCGCCCCCGTGATCGTCGAGGCCGGACCCGGCGCAGACGGCGTTTTGCCGATTGGCGGCCAAACCCGCGTCACATTCCGCAATGACCATCTCAGCTATGCGATCACGTGGTTCTTTTTCGCCGCCGCGCTGGTGGTTTTCTATATTCTCTCCGGCGTTAAGCGGCAGGGTCGTTAGCATATTTTCGGTTTGTTTTGGCCGACCCCGGCCCCCCGCTCTCCTCCCCTGCAAATATGCTGTCTTGGGGGGCGTGGCGGGGGTGACGGGCTGGGCCGGTCGAAAAGCAACCCAATGCCCGCGCTGTCAAATCGACCCCCTGTGTGATAGCGTTAACGCAGCTTTGAGACAGGGGCGTTTACCACGCATCAGGTGATCGCGGTGACGCGACAAACAGCACGAAGGGTGCCGGCGCCATGACCGATACGGCGTCCGTTCTGCAGGTAGGGGCGGGCAAGGAATTCACGACATTGAACGATGCTGTCCGCGCATCGTCCCCCGGCGACCGTATTGAGGTCGATGCCGGGACCTATGTCCGTGATTTCGCAAAGGTCGAGCATGACCTGACAATTGTCGGTGTCGGCGGCACACCGCTGTTCGACGCCGATGGCGGGTCTTTGGAAGGCAAGGGCATCATCCTTGCGACGCCGAATGTCGGTACCCTGATCGTCGAGAATATCGAATTCGTCAACGCCGCGTCCGGCTCCAAGAACGGCGCCGGTATCCGATTTGAAGGCGAAAGGCTGATCGTCCGGGACAGCGCCTTCCGAGACAATCAGAACGGCATCCTGATCACGCCCGCCGCTGATAATCAGGCGAGCGCAAGCGTCGTCATCGAGGACAGCAGCTTCAGCGGCAACGGCTATGCTGACGGCCGCGCACACGGCGTTTACGTCAGCCGTGTCGATAGTGTCTCCGTCAGCGGCAGCACCTTCCTGTCGACCACGGGGGGCCATCACCTCAAGGTGATCGCCAATGACGCGCAGATCATCGGAAATGTCTTTGACGACCAGGCCGCCGATACGAGTTACGCCATTGATAGCACCGGCGGCGGGACCCTGAGGGTCGAAGGCAACACCATCCGTCAGGGCGAAAACGCGGCGAATAAAACGGTCATCAATTTCGATGTCTCCCGGCGGAGTTTGGAGGCTGACGCGCTGATTCGCGATAATGAGATCAGCTCCGAGGTTCCGGACGCAACATTGCTCAGGAACGCAACGGCCACTGTCGTCCGGCTTGAAGACAACCGGCTTGTCGGATTTGACGATGTCAGAATAGGCGGTCCGGCGTCTTGGACAAATCTCTCCCTGAATGGTCAATCGGTGGCCGATTATGCGTTCGGCAGCGATTTTCTGAACACCGGTTCGGGCGCGGATATCGGCCAGATCGACTCGACCACACCGGACGCCGACTTCGGCGCAGGCGATGATGTGGTCTTTGTTGACGGATCGACGCGTAATTACCTGATCGGCGGAAGCGGCGATGACGTGATCTACGGCGCCAGTCAGGCGGACACGCTTGTCGGCGGTGAAGGCAATGACTGGCTCGACGGCGGCCCGGATAATGACAATCTGTTCGGCGGCCCGGGCGATGATTTCCTCTTCGCGTCCGGCGGCAGCAGAGCCTCGCTGATCGGCGAAGCGGGCGATGACGTGATGGTCGGCGGCGCCGGTAGGGGTTCCTTCGGCGGCGATAGCGGTCAGGATATCCTGTTTCCCGGCGGCAATACTGACAACCGCGTGCGCGGTGATGACGGCGATGATCTGCTGATCGCGGGTCGCGGGACCGATTGGATGCGCGGCAATGATGGCTATGACCGCTCCTTCCTGCCCGGCGATTTCGATCGCTTTACTGAGACCGGGCGGACCGGGACCAGTGATCCGGTCTTTCGCGATACCGGCGGCCAGTACGGCTTTAACCATCATTTTGACGTCGAAGAGATCTGGTTCACGGACGGTGTCTATCTGACCGAAAGCCGGGAATTTGTCGCCTTACCCGGTATCCCGACGCCGCGCGAACCGCTGCCGCTGACGATTGATGCATCGGCCTCGGCGTTGCCGGTCCTGCAGCCGGATCAACCGGGAAGCGGTACGCTGTCGGCGGGCAGCGCCAATGCCGATGTCTTTACGCTGTCGGCGACGACAGTGACGCAATTTGCCGGCGGTGCCGGCGACGATGTCTATCGCCTCGGCTCCGACCGAAGCAGCTTTGCGCTGATCATCGAGGCTGCCGGCGGCGGCAGGGATAGCGTTGAAGCCGCCACCGATGCCGTGCTTCCGGCCTTTGTCGAAGACCTGATATTGACTGGGAGTGAGGGGTATTGGGGCAGCGGCAACAGCCTGGCCAATGGCATCACCGGCAGCGAAGGTGACGATTTCCTGCGCGGCCTTGGCGGCAATGACACGCTGGCCGGCGGCGGCGGCAGCGATATCCTGCTGGGCGGCGAAGGCATCGACGAAATCGTGCTTGACGGCCCGCGCGGCGATTACGTCATCGAAATCGTCAATGGTCGAACCGTTTACGCGCGCGATGCGCAGGGAATAGCGGATTTGTTGATCGATCCGGAACGAATCCGTTTCGATGACGGCCTGTTCGCGTTTGCCGTCGATAGGCTGGTCGAAATCGCGGAAGCTGAGCCGTCTGAGCCGCAGGCGGGGGAAGGCGCGGTGTCGCTGCCCTTGCTGATCATTCCAACCGGCATTCTCTTCGGCCCCTTCCCGGAGTAGCGGGCGACATGTCACCCTTGGGTTCGTCGTCAAGCGGGCCATGTTACATGCCTGCGGGTGTTGCTCCCGCAATCGGAAATTCAGGGAAAACCGCCATGTCAGACAGCACTAGACGCCGTGAACGGATCGACGACCTCACGCGGCTTGCGAGAGAACGGATTCTTCTGCTTGACGGCGCGATGGGCACGATGATCCAGCGCTACGGATTTGATGAAGCGGATTATCGCGGCGAGCGTTTTGCCGATTGGCCCAGCGACCTCAAGGGCAATAATGATCTGCTGACGCTGACCAGGCCGGATGCGATCCGCGAAATTCACGAAAGCTTCCTCGATGCCGGCTCGGATATCGTTGAAACCAACACCTTCAGCTGCACGACAATTGCCATGGCCGATTACGGCATGGAATCCCTGGCCTATGAGTTGAATGTTGCCGGGGCGAGACTGGCGCGCGAGGCCGCCGACAAGTTTTCGACAGATGAGCGGCCGCGCTTTGTCGCCGGCGCCTTCGGTCCGACCAACCGCACGGCGTCGGTCAGCCCGGATGTTAATGATCCGGGTTATCGCAACACCGATTTCGACGAATTGCGGATCGCTTATGCGGAACAGGCGCGCGGCCTGATCGAGGGCGGCGCCGATATCATGCTGGTCGAAACGATTTTCGACAGCCTCAATGCCAAGGCCGCGCTTGTCGCCATTGAAGAAGTCTATGACGAGGTGGGCGAGCGTTTGCCGATCTTCGTCTCCGGTACCATTACCGATGCCGCCGGCCGCAATCTGTCCGGCCAGACGCCGGAAGCGCTGTGGAACTCGGTGCGCCATTTCGATCTGACGGCGATGGGGCTGAATTGTGCCTTCGGCGCAGATAAACTCAGGCCCTATGTCGCCGAGCTGTCGCGCGTGGTGGATACTCTGGTGCTCGCCTATCCCAATGCCGGCCTGCCGAATGCTTTCGGCGAATATGATGAAGCGCCGGAAACGACCGGATCCCAACTCGGCGAATGGGCCGAGAGCGGTCTGCTGAATATCGTCGGCGGCTGCTGCGGCACGACACCGGATCACATTCGCGCCATCGCCGAGCGCATTGCGGCGCATCCTCCGCGCGCTGTTCCGCGCATTGACCGTGCGATGCGCTTGTCGGGGCTGGAGCCCTTTACGGTCCCGGCTTCGGGCTGATATCCGGCGCGGTCATGAGTCCGGATAGCGCGCTGCCGCCGGAAATCTCCGCCAGGGAGAGATCGAAAGACGATGCTGTGGCAGCAGGAGCCGGGTCCGGTTTTCGCTGTCTGCTGATTTCCGGCGTGTTCCCGCCGATCGTCGGCGGCTCGGCCGTGGTCTATCACAACATCATGCAATGCAATGCGGACAGCATGGTCGGCCTGGGTCCGCGAATCGATTATGTGAGCGGCGAGCCCATCCAGGGCGTTGACGCCTTCGACAGCCAGGCTGACTATCAAATTCATCGGGTTGCCCGCATTCGGCCCGATCAGCGCAGGGCAGAGCGCGGTTTTTGGGGCGCCTTGCTGGATAAGATTGTCGAGGCGAAGATCCGCGCGACTTTGCTGTTCACCGCTGTCCGTCTGATCCGCAAAGAGAAAATCACCGTTGTCTGCATCGGTGAGCTGATTGCCTGCGGCTGGCTGATGAGCTGGCTCAGGCGTTTCACCGGCGTGCCGCAGCTGGTTTATGTGCATGGCGAGGACGCGACGGTGCGCAGCACATGGCATCGCCGCCGCCGCCGCCGTTTCCTGAAATCCGCCGATCGTATCGTCGCCGTCAGCGGTTTTACGCGCGATGTGCTGGTCGATCAGCTCGGCGTTCCGGCGGAAAAAGTCAGTGTGATTCACAATGGCGTCGATCTGGCGCGCTTTCGCCAGCAGCCGGATGCCGAGCGGCTCAGCGCGCTCAAGCAGCAGCTAGGGGCCGACGGCCGCACAATCGTGCTTTCCGTCGGGCGTCTGGTCGAACGAAAGGGCTTCGATAACGCCATTCGTGCAATCGCCAAAATCATCGATAAACACCCCAATGTGCTGCATGTCGTGCTCGGCGACGGCCCGCAGCGGGCGCAGCTGAAAGCGCTCAGCGACAGCTTGCAGCTCAGCAATCACGTTCATTTCACCGGGATGGTCAGCAATGCCGATCTGATTGCCTATTACGCGCTTGCCGATCTGTTCTTGCTGCCCAATCGCGACATGCCTGACGGTGACACGGAAGGGTTCGGTCTTGTTTTTCTTGAGGCCAATGCAGCCGGCAAGGCAGTGATCTCGGGGCGCGCAGGCGGCGTTCTCGATGCTGTGATCGATGGCGAGAACGGCTTGACGGTCAATGGCCACGATCCGGATGCGATTGCTGAAGCGGTCGACTTGTTGATTTCCGACGATTCTCTCCGGCAGCGGCTCGCGCTGCAGGGCGGCAAACGCGCCGAGCGTTCGAGCTGGGCTGCCAAATCTCGCGAATTCGCCGAGCTGTGTCGTCGCATGACAAGGGAGAGACATGCGAACCCTACGGCGCATGGTCCGACCGAGCGGGCGCTGATGTGGCCGCGGAAAACCGCGCCTGCACTTCCGCGAGATGTGCCGCCGCAACTCGTGATCGTCGTCGATACCGAAGAGGAATTTGACTGGAATAAGCCGTTTTCCCGCAGCAACACCTCGGTTGAATGCGTCAAGGAGTTGCCCGCCGTGCACGCGCTGATGCGGCGGTATGGGGTCCGGCCGGTCTATGTCGTCGATTATCCGATCGTCGACAATGCTGAAGCGGTCCGGATCATGCGCGATTTGATGACCGAAGGCTCGGTCGGCGATTCTGCCGAGATCGGCGCGCATTTGCAGCCCTGGGTAAACCCGCCCCATGAAGAGGCGATGACCGATTTCAATTCGTTCACCTGCAATCTGTCAGGCGACCTGCAGCGCAGAAAACTCGGCGCGCTGACGGAAAAAATCGAGACCGAGCTCGGGGTTCGTCCGCGTGTCTACAAGGCCGGACGCTATGGCGTCGGCGCCCAGACGCCGGAAATGCTGCATGATCTCGGCTTTCTCTTCGACAGCAGCGTCGTGCCCTATACGGATTATTCGGTGACCGGCGGTCCGGATTTCAGCCGCCTCGATAATCGGCCGTTCTGGTTCGGCCCCGACCATAGCCTGCTCGAAATCCCGATGACACGCGGTTTTACCGGGCTGTTCGCGCCGTTCGGCCGCTGGATGCACCCGCTGTCGGTCACTCGCTTCGGCCGCAATCTGCATCTGGCCGGAATCATGGCGCGCAGCAAGCTGTTGAACCGGATCACGCTGACGCCCGAAGGGGTAACCGGAGAGGAAATGATTGCGCTGACCCGGCGTCTTGTCGCCGACGGTCAACGGGTCTTTTGCCTCTCCTTTCACAGCTCGACCCTTCTGCCGGGGAGCACCGAATATGTCCGTGATCAGGCGGATTACGACGTCTTTGTCGGACGGATCGAACGCTATCTCGACGTGTTCATGAACGAGTTAGGGGGGCAGCCGACGGGGTTTGTGGAGATGGCGGAACAATTGCGCCCTGGCGCTCCATCTCACGCTCAAGCAGTCTGACGTTTTTCAGATTGGCCTTGTGCGCGAAGTCGAACAGGTCGCCGAGGATAGGGATCGCGCCGAGCACGGCGTCGATGCCCGCATTCCACATCATCTTGAACAGCGTCGTCTTGCGGGCGCCCATCTGTTGCGCCTCGGCGATCAGATAAAGCGAAATCGCTGCGGTGGCCGCATCGCCGATTCCGGGAATCAGGCCAATCAACCCATCAGCGCCGACGCGGAAGCTGGTGCCGGGAACGCGAATGGACGCATCGAGCAGCCGCGCCAGCTTTTCGAGGCGGCGCTGCCGGGCCTGCATTGCTGGCGCTTGAACCAAGTCGACCATGAAAAAAAGCCGGTCGAGCAGCCGTCGGCATCATCGGCGAGGCGGCTGCTCGACGCTGATTCTATATCCAATAGGGCTGCGCACCGTAATGGCTGTGCACGCGCTCCTCATAGCGCCGGTCAAGCAGCATGTCTGCTTCTTCGGCGCTATAGGCCGGGGCGTTTTCCAGTACCTCCTTGCTCAGACTGACGACAAAACCGCCCTTGTCTTTACTGTAGCTCAAGGCCTGCCAGGGAAGCGGGTGAAATTTCTCGCCCATACCCAGAAAGCCGCCGAAGGACATGACGGCATAGGCGACGCGTCCCTGGATCTTGTCCAGCATGATCTCTTCAACCGTGCCCAGATTGTCGCCGTCGGGATTGTAAACGGCGGTGCCTTCGACCTTGTCGGCGGCGATTAAGGTGGATGATTCTTCAGAATGCAAATCAGTCATCGCGACATCTCCTCATTGGTGATGCCTCATCAACGATGACCGTGCGCCCCGCGTTCCTCGACAGTAAAAAGGCGGCCCGGGGGCCGCCTTTTTCGACTCTATGGGAAGCTAGAGCATTTTCCGATCGTTCCGGTCCACCCCTGCACCCCCGCCCCGCCTCCCCTGCAAATATCCTGTCTGGGGAGGCGGGGCGGGGGTGCAGCGGTGGACCGGATCAAAAACCCAGGAAAACGCGCTAATCAGAAGCGATAGCTCGCCTCGATGCCGAAATTACGGCCGCGGCGCTGGGTCGCGAAGAACGCACGCGGCGCTCCGGTGTCGACCTGACCGAGCAGCGCAGGGTCGATGCCGTTGGGGCCGAGATAGCGAAGATCGAACCAGCGGGTGGCGAGTACAATGCTGTCCTCATCCAGCAGATTGCTGCCGAAGAAGGTCAGCTTGATGTTCTCGCTTTCTATGCCGATCTGCGCGCCGAGCAGGGTGGCGGAGCCGGTCTCGGCACGGTTGTGCACCTGCACGAATTTGCTCGACTCATAGCTGATGTCGGAACCGATGAAGTAATCGAAATCGCCGACCAGCTCGTCCTGCCAACGGGCATTGGCGCTGAACTGATGCTCTGACGTCAAGGGCAGCTGATTGCCGGAAATATCGCACAGTGCGCGCTGCGCCGCTGTCAGATCCTCGACATCCGCCGGCTGCAGGAAGCCGCCGCTGTTCAGCGTGTATTCGAACGCATCACAGCCTTCGGTGAATTCCGGCTTCGACCACGAATAGTTAAGCCCGATGGTGAGCTGATCGATCGGCTGCGCGAACACTTCCAGTTCGATGCCCCAGGTCTCGGCCGAGCCCTGATTGGTCGCGATCGAGGTGACGCCTTCGCCCAGCACGCCGACAGAGGTGGTCAGCTGGACGCTTTCCGCCTGGATCAGATAACCGGCGAGGTTGGTCACCAGCCGGCCGTCAAACCAGCTCGCCTTGGCGCCGATCTCGAAATTGTCGGATTCCTCCTCCTCGAATTCGGGCTGGCCGAATTGCTCACCCAGCGCGCCGTTCAGGCCGCCGGGGCGGGTGCCCTCGGCATAAATGGCGTAGAGATTGAGGTCGGGGGTGGGCGTCCAGTTGAGGGTGAAGCGCGGCAGGAAGTTGTAGAACCGCGCCTCGCCATTGAACGCATCGGGCTCGAAGACCGTGCGGCGGTCTTTCTGCCAGCGCCACTCAAAGGTACCGCTCCACTGTTCGTTAAAGTCATATTCGGTGAGACCGAAAACCGCAAAGTTGTTGGTCGTGGTGCGCGAGGAAATGAAATTGCCCAGACCGTTCGGATTGGCGGCCGAGGTTTCCGTCTCCTCGATGATGCGGTCGAAATAGAACCCCCCGATCAGCCAGCGGAAATCCTGATCCGTCGGCGAGTTCAGTTTCAGCTCGATGGTGAACTCGCGCTCATCATCGCGATCGTCATTCGGGATCAGGCCGTTATTCGGCAGGAAGTCGCTGTCGGTCGAATAGGTGTCGTGTTCGGTCCGGTAACCGCTCAAGAGCTCGATCAGATAACCCGATCCCGCGATGTCGTATTCGGTCTTGGTGCTGAAAAAGAAGATGTCGCGGTCAAAGCCGGGCTGCGCGATCTGGCCCGGATCGATGAAGATGCCATCCGGCTGCGGGGTTATGACGCCGGTGTAATACTGGAATTCGTTGTCGCCGGTGCCTTGCGGCGGGCCGGGAAAGAACGGAAAGAAATTCCTGAACTGGTTCGACCGGAAGCCGGGGTCGCTGTTATTGTTGTCGGACCGGAACAGCGCAAGCGGCGGGTGGCCGTCATCATCGCTGGTGAAATTGGCGTTCAGCCGGAAGCCGAGATTCTCGGTCGGCCGGTAATCGAGAAAGCCTCCGACGGCGCGGCTGCTTTCATTGCCGACCGGCCGGTCATCCAGCTGGTTGCGGAATTCATTTTCGAATTCGTAATAGCGTGCATTGAGGCCGAAGCTGAGGACGTCTTCAATGAGCGGGCCGCGGATCGAGGCGGTGACATCATATTCCTTGTCGGTGCCCCAACGACCGGTGACATCGCCGGTGAATTCATCGGCCGGCCCTTTCAGCACATAGTTGATGGCGCCGCCATAGGTGTTCCGGCCATAAAGCGCGCTTTGCGGGCCGCGGATGATCTCGACACGCTCAATACTGCTCAGATCCAGTGATTGGATCGTGCCGCCGTAGAAGATTCCGTCGACGAAGATCGCGACGCCCGACTCAACGCCGAACTGCACCTCGGCCAGAATATTCGACTGGCCGCGAATGACCGGCCGTTCGCTGCGGCGACCGACATATTCGGCGTTCGAGAAGCCGGGGGTGAAGCGCGCCAGATCATCAAAACGACGAATATTGAGGCGGTCGATCGCTTCCTCGGTAAAGGCAGTCACCGAGACCGGCGCTTCCAGCAGCGTCTCCTCACGTTTACGCGCCGTCACCGTGATTTCTTCCATCATCCGGAAGGATTGGGCCGCCTGGCCGTCATCCTGCGCTGAGGCGGGCAGGGCGATGGCGCCTGCGCAGCCGATTGCGGCCGCGGAAAGAAGCAGACGAGTTTTGAAGGACATGGGACGACGCTCCATCTGGATTTGCTCTGTAATTCCGTCAATCAGCGCGCGACTTCAGGCACAAGGCCGCGCGCGGCGATCAGACTTTTAAACAATCGCATGGTTACGCAAGCCGCTGCCGCTGGGCCAGTGCAAAAATGCAACAGCCCGCGATTGTTTTGCCAAAATGATTATGGGCTATGAGGCGCTGCTCTCGCCGTTTTTCCACGCCTCGACGACTGCCGAAACCGGTGCGCTCCAGACCCCCTCATGGCCGGTGATATGGTCGAGCGCGGCCTCCAGTTTTCCGATCCGGTGCGGCTGACCGAGTAGCCAGGGATGCATGTGCAGCGCCAGCATGCGACCGCTGCCGGTATTCTCCGCCTCCGCATAAAGCAGGTCAAAGGCATCGCAAAGCTGATCGGTATAGGATTGCTCGCTGTGCAGATTGTTCAGCAGGATCATCCAGTCGGCCAGCTCGGTCGACAGCGGCAGCGCCGTCAGCGCGCCGTTCGCCGTGCGGAACTCGAAGGGCAGGTCGTCATTGACCCAGTCCAGCATCGTCGTCACGCCGTTCGCGGCCAGCAGATCGGGCGTCTCATGGCTTTGCGCCTTGGCCGGTGAAATCCAGCCGGTGACATCTTGGCCGGTTGCCTTGCGGACAGTGTCCAGCGCCTCGGCGATGACCGTCCCCTCATGCTCCATGCCGCTATGGTGCACCACATCCTGATTCAGCCCGTTGCACAGCATCTCATCGCCGCGCGTCCTGATGCGATCGACCAGGGCCGGCAGGCGGCGTGCGGTATCGGCGTCGATCGCCATGCTGGGCTTGATGCCGTAGCGGTCAAAGGCCTTGAGCATGCGAAAGATGCCGACCCGGTTGCCGTAATCGCGCAGCGTGTAATGCCGCAGATCGGGATAGGCGGTGGACAGCGCGCCCGGCGCCCTGAACGGTTTGCCGACCGAATTCAGCGGAAAGAATTGCAGCCCGACGACGACGACCAGCGCCAGCTTGGTGCCCGACGGGGCACCGCCCTGATGCCAGTCGAGCGGCGGGCGCTTGACCATCGGGGTCCAGTCATAGCGGTCATGATCCATGCCGTAACCGCGCTTGGGATACTCAAGATAGCTGGGATCGAGGGGCATGACTCAGTCCTTTAGAATTCTTCGATAACGATGCCGCCGCTGATCGCCGGTGCAACGAGGGCGATGTTCTCAGGGCTGTCGGCGAAAGCGGCCAGAATGTCGCCGCGCGTTCGTCCTCCCTCTTCGATACGCCCTAGCCAGAATTCGACGCCTTCGCTGTCGCCTTCCCGGCCGAGAATATTGCGATAGAGCTGTTCGACGAAACCCCGACTGTTCAGCGCCCCGTAAAGCTCCACAAACTCGGATGATTCGGTGAATCTTTGCGCTACCGTCGAAAGTGCGACATCGGCGTTCTCGACCCGGCCGAGCCAAAAGCCGATGCCCTCGACATCCGGCTCACGCGCAAACGCCGCCTGATAAAGTCTGTAGACCTCGCCGGCCGCCCCGTCGATATCCAGCGCGACAACAGAATCGGCGAAGCGAATGCGTTCGATATCATTGAGCCTGTCGATGCCGTCGCCGATGACCAATGTCTCGTTGTCGGCGATATTGATAGCGGCCTCGGCGCGCGGCAGATTGATCTCGAAGGTTTCTCCGGCATCAGCCGTGCCCGTGACGACCTCATCGGCAGCGCTGCCCGCAGCCGGATCTCCATTGATGGCGACCGTGATCGGTTCCGCACCAGCCTCTGCGGTCGAAAGGGCAACGAGATTGATTCCCTCCTCGCCAGCGCGCCACCCTATCACTGCGAGATGGTCGGGACCGTAGGCGATAGTGAGGTCCTGCGTTCCGGACGGACCCGAGTCGATTTCCACCGGGGCGCTAAGATTCTCGTCGCGAAGCAAAAAAACGAACAGATTGCGGCCTGATGCGGGATCAAGAGCGCCTGAGAGTGCGATCAACAGTCCCGACTCACCCGTATCGGCGATTGCGACAGATCCCCAGCTGCCATCAATTGTGATCGGGTCTTCACTTTCATTGCCGCTGGGGTCATAGCGTCTGACATAGACGGACTCCTGCTCGAGAGTTTCCGGATCGCGGTTCACACCGGCAAGCGCGAAGCCGCCATTCTCCAGCGGAGCAATCCGTTTGGTGAATGGCGGTTCGGCGCCGGACTGATTGCTGTCCAAAACGGCGCCGACGGGCTGGCCGAAGGCATCGAGCAATTGCAGCGTCGTCGTCTCCGTAAAGGGCTGCGTCGTGAAGTCGGTCGATTTGCCAAAGGCGACAAAGCCGCCCGACCTTGCCGCTGCCGTCGAGTTCAGTTCGAATTCGCCAGCCGCGAAAACCGTGCTGCGAACATCGCCGCCCTCGGCATTGAGTGAAATACTGTCTACCGTGCCCTCGCGTGTTTCGAACATCGCTATGCGCGCATCGCCGGACTGGACGATCGTGCCGGGAATCCGCCAGAACTCGGTCTGCTGTTCTGAGAGGCTTTCGCTCTGACGCGCCCCCGCCTCGTCAAAATTGGCGATGCCGATACGCGCCAGGGCGAAATCACTGTCACCTGGTCCCGGGCTATCGAAGACGCCGTAGCTCAACACGTCATGCCAGGCTATACTGTAGCCTTGCTCGGCGGGCAGGACTGCCGGTGCAAGCTGATCGCCCTCGGTCACCGAGTGGACAAGCTGAGGCGCTGTGAGTCGGCTCAGGACGGGAGAGTAGATTGACGCAACAATGTCTGTTGTCGGCAGCGTTCCGGAATCGATGAAAGGGAAGATGGTGGGGCGTGTGCCGCCATCATCCTGCTCCCACGTCACGGCCAGATCGCCGCTGCCGGTAAAACCTATGGCAAAGTTGAAGCCAAGGATCGAAGAGTTATCGATGGCGATGCTGGTTTGACTCAGAATTTCCATCCGGCGGCTCAGTCCTTCGCCAAAGCGGTTTCGGTAAAGCTTTCGCGGCTTTCGGCATAGCCGTCGACCCAGGCCGCAAAGCGCTCGGCAAAGGGCCGCCAGGGTTCGCCCAGCGGGTTGCAGAGATCGAGAAACAGCGGCAACGTCGCCAGCGCGATCAGGCCGATATCGATATCGGCGGACTGGCCGTGGCGGCGCAATGTCTCGGCGTCATTTTCCAGCGTTGCCAGCGTCCGTCGGATCGCGTTGCGCTGCCGATCGAGCCAGCGCGGATCGATATTGCCGTCGAAGAACCGGCTGTTGAGCGTCACAAACACCGTGGCATCGTGGATGCCGTCGGCCAGCGCCTGCCATCTTTGCGCTGCAAGGCGTGGTTCGGCGTCATGCGGATACAGGCGCGGGCCGCTGCCGATGCTGTCAAGGTAATCGCAGATCACATCGCTTTCGAACAAGGGCGGGCCGTCCGGCCGTTCCAGCGTCGGCACCTTGCCCAGCGGATTGGCGGCGACGAATTCGGGGTCATTATCGCGCCAATTCGTCAGTTTCTCGTCGACGCGGTCGAGCAGAGCTTTTTCGCGGATCGCGATTCGGACCTTGCGGGCGAAGGGCGAGGCTTTGCCGTAATGCAGCAGATGATCGGTCATGGCAGTGCCTTATGCCGGTGGCGGCGCGGTTTCGGTGAAGCTTGGGCGGCTTTCGGCATAGCGATCCGCCCACTCGGCAAAGCGCGGCGCCAGGGGGCGCCAGCCGTCTTCCAGGGGCGCCCGCAGATCGAGATAAGCCGGCAGCAGCGCAAGGCCGATCAGGCCGATATCGATACCGACGGCCTCGGCATGGGCGGCAATATCGTCGAGCTCCTGTTCCAGCACCGTGAGGCCGCGCCTGATCGCGTCCTTTTGCCGTTGCTGCCAGCGCGGATCGGCATTGCCGTCGAACATCTTGCCGTTCATCGTCAGGAAGACGGTGGCGTCGAGGATGCCATCGGACAGCGCCTGCAGCCATGCGGCCGGGATGCGCTGTGCCGCGTCGTCCGGATACAGCACAGGGCCGTCGCCCAGACCGTCGAGATAATCGCAAATCACCGCGCTGTCGCAGAGCGGCGGACCCTGGGGCCGGGTCAAGGCCGGGACCTTGCCCAGCGGGTTCGCTGCGAGAAAATCCGGACCGTTCTCGGCCCAGACGGTGGCGCGTTCCTCGATCCGGCCGGTCAGGCCCTTTTCGCGGATCGCGATGCGGGCCTTGCGGGCGAAGGGCGAGGCGGCACCGTAATAAAGGATATGATCGGTCATGCGGCGCTGCCCTGATGGCGGGCGATATCGTCGATCGCCGCATCATAGTGGTGCTCGATGTAATGCTGCGCGATCTCACGGCCGGTGGTGACCCAGACATCGCTGTGCCCGGTGATGTATTCCAGCGCTTCCTCGAACCAGCGCTGGCGGCT
>CAZNTX010000028.1:0-41814 GCA_964576075.1 uncultured Limibaculum sp.
ATCCACGGCCGCCAGGGCGCGTGCACGAAGGTCCATGGAAAGCGGTTTGCCCATCGGGTACTCACAAATCCTCGGCGGATGGGCGGGGCCCGGCGCGCCGTTCATACGGCGCTGGGTCAGGCAGCTACCGGAGGCTTATGGACAAGCCACGCCATCCGTGGCAGGGATTATGACAATGTGACCATGCGACCATGGGACAATCAAAGGCCGGAAAAATCGTTTGAAATCATTGGGTTGAGGTTGCATTGCGGGCCGGGAGTCGGCTCCCGCTGCCCGCTTCACCTCCCGCTCAGGTCTTGCCCCGCTGCGCGAGCCAGATGCCGCCGAGGACGAGGGCGAGGCTGAGGGCGTGATAAGCCGCGAAGATCTGGCCGAGCAGCAGCACGGCGAGGAGCGGCGAGAACACCGGCACCAGATTGACATAGACGCCCGCGCGCCCCGGCCCGATGAGGTCCACCCCGCGCAGGAAGAAGAGTTGCGCGAGGCAGGAGGGGAAGACGGCGACATAGAGCGTCACCAACACGCCCTGGAGGCTCGGCACGGGCGGGGCGGAGATCAGCGCCTCCGCGGCCCAGAAGGGGATCGAGGTGACCATCGCGATCCCCGACATCAGGGTGAAGAAGGCCCGCCCCGGGATCGCCGGGCGCTTCTGCAGCGCGGTGGTGTAGAAGGCGTAGAGCAGGCAGGCGAGCAGCATGATCGCGTCCCCCGGCCCGACGCCGAGGGTGAAGAGCGTGAGCGGCGCGCCGCCCGTCGCCACCACAACGACGCCGCAGACGGTCAGCACCACGCCCACGGCCTGCACCGGCGCGATCCGGGTGCCGTAGGCGAGATAGGCCATCAGCATGACGGCGACGGGGATCGCCCCCTGCAGGATGCCGATATTGACGGCGGTGGTCTGCAGCGAGGCCAGATAGAAGAGCCCGTTGAACCCGGTGAAGCCGAGCGAGGCCATCAGCACGATCGGCCAGAGCCGGGCGCGCGCCGCCGGCCAATGCGCGCGGACCTCGTGGCCGAACAGCCAGAACATCGCCGCCGCCACTAGAATCCAGCGCCCGAGCACGAGCTGGAACGGCGCGACATGGCCGTTGGCGAGCTGCCCGGCGATGGTGTTGCCGGCCCAGAAGAGGGTGGTGAGGACGAGGAGCGCCGCGGGCCAGTCGTAGAGGCCCGTGGCCAGGCGGCGGAGCATGGGGGCGGCCTCCGGAGATGCGCCGCGCCCGGGGATGGGCGCGGCGCTCGGCGTATCAGAAGTGGAGCGAGATGTCGCGATGCTCCGAGCGGCAGGCGGCCACCTCGAGCGCCTGCTCGCGGTTGAGCCGCTCCTGCTGGCGCAGGCCGACGGTGTCCTTCAGCGCCTCGCGATAGGCCTGGAGGCCGGGGAGGACCTGCTCGACCGCCTGCTGGCGCCAGGCGAGCTCCGCCTCGAAGCCGGCCTGGGCCTCCTCGAGGGCTGCGCGGATCTCGGCCGGGTCCGGCTCGTCGTCGCGATAGACGCGGCGGGCGTCGCGGATCGGGTCGGTCACCGCATCGCCCACATCGACGTCTCGGAACACCCCGGAGAGGTCCTTGACCCGCTCCTCGACCGCCGCGGGCCCCTCGGCCTCGAGCGCCTCGATCACCGCGGGGATCTCGCCGGAGAGGGCGGGCATGTCCTCGGTGAGCTGGAGGCGCTCCATCACCTCGATGACGGGCTCCATGGCGTCGTCCGCCGCGCGGCGGAAGGCGCGCCGGGCGTTGGTCTCCTCGCGCAGGATGGCGCGGAAGGTGTCGCGGGTCTCCTCCCAATCCTCGGGGATCTGGGCGGAGAGCTCCTCGATCTCGGCCTGCAGCCGCTCGATCTCGGCGCGGAGCTCATCGGCGAGGCCGGGGTCGGGGTTCTCGACGAAGCGGAGCGCGTC
This sequence comes from uncultured Limibaculum sp., assembly GCA_964576075.1. Lineage (GTDB taxonomy): Bacteria > Pseudomonadota > Alphaproteobacteria > Rhodobacterales > Rhodobacteraceae > Thermohalobaculum. The sequence goes on from CAZNTX010000028.1 coordinate 1,902, forward strand.
GAGTTCGTCCTCGAGATCCTCGATCATGTCCTCGTCCTTGCGGATGTCCCGCTGCAGGGCGCGGACCCTGGTGTGGACCGGCCGGTAGTCCGGCGTCGCCGCGGCGACATCGGCCTCCGCCGCCGTGATCTCCTCGAGATGGCCGAAGACGCTCTCGGCGCTGTCGAAGGCCTCGCCGAGCTCCTCGGCCATGTCCTCCGGCAGGGAGGAGAGATCGAGCGCCCGGGCCTCGGCGATGGTCCCGCGGATCTCCTCCTCCCGCGCCGGGATCTCGCGAGCGAGATAGGTCTCGACGCAGGATTGCAGGAGCGGGTTGACCGGCGGCGGCGCGGTCTCGGCCAGGAGCGAGATGCGGTTGGGCAGGTAGTTCACCAGCGGCGGGGTCGCGCCGACGATGCCGAGGGCGATGAGCTGCAAGCCGATGAAGGGAATCACGCCCTTGTAGATGTCGGTCGTCTTCACCTCGGGCGGCGCCACCCCGCGCAAGTAGAACAGCGCGAAGCCGAAGGGCGGGGTGAGGAAGGAGGACTGGATGTTGAGCCCGATCATCACGCCGAGCCAGACCGCGGTGATGTTGGCGCCCGGGTCCATCAGCAGGATGGGGGCGACGATGGGGACCACGACCACGGCGATCTCGATGAAGTCGAGGAAGAAGCCGAGGAGGAAGATCACCGCCATCACGATGATGAACTGCGTCCAGAACCCGCCGGGCAGCGTGGTGAGGAAGTCCTTCACCAGCTCCTCGCCGCCGAAGGCGCGGAAGGCCGAGGTCAGCATCGCGGCGCCGAGCAGGATGATGAAGACGAGCGAGGTGGTCTTCGCCGTGTCGATCATCACGCCGTTCAGCGTGTCGTCGATGCGGAAGGTGCGCCAGAGCGACCAGAGCACCGAGAGCAGGAAGGTGCAGACCGCGATGGTGGCGAAGAGGAGGCCCTCCTCCTGCTCCGGCGTCTGGATGTTCTTGATGTTGACGTCGTAGTTGTTGACGACCCAGCCGATGGCGACGAGCGAGGCGACGGCGATGAGGGCGGGGATGAAGGCGTCCCAATGCCCCGCGCGGAGGCGATAGCCGGCCATGATGGTGGCGCCGATGGCCCCCACCGCGCCGGCTTGGTTGACGGTCGCCACACCCGCGATGATCGAGCCGAGCACGACGAAGATCAGCGTCAGCGGCGGCACCAGGATGATCAGCACCTTGAACAGGAGCTTGCGGTCGAAGCTCCCCTCGAACGGCACCGCGGGCGCGTAGCGCGGGCGGATGAGCGCGAGCACGAGGATGTAGAGCATGAACAGCCCGACGAGCACGAGCCCGGGCACGAGCGCGCCCATGAACATGTCGCCCGCCGAGGTGGACGTCACCTGGAACTCGGAGGGCAGCGAGAACTCGCCGGTGTTCTCCTTGTAGAGATTGGTGCGCGCGGTGCCGGCCTGATCGGTCGCCGAGGCGAGCTGGTCGGCCAGGATGATGAGCACGATGGAGGGCGGGATGATCTGCCCGAGCGTGCCCGAGGCCGCGATGGTGCCGGTGGCCAGCGGCCGGGAATAGCCGTTGCGCATCATCGCGGGCAGCGAGATGAGGCCCATGGCCACCACCGTCGCGCCGAGAATGCCGGTGGTCGCGGCGAGCAGCGCGCCGACGAACACCACCGAGATGCCGAGGCCCCCGGGGATCGGCCCGAAGAGCTGCGCCATGGTCACGAGCAGGTCCTCCGCGATCTTCGAGCGCTGGAGCATGATCCCCATGAACACGAAGAGCGGAATCGCGATCAGCGTGTCGCGTTCGACCTCCCAATAGATCCCTCGGAAGTTCGTGACGCCGGCCGAGAGCCATTCCGACGGCCCGCCATGGGCGAAGAAGGCGCTCGCCTCCCCCTCCGCGACGAGACCCGCCCCGGCGGCGATCAGGATGCTGAGGATCGCCGAGCCGGGGAGCGCGAAGGCCACGGGAAAGCCCGAGGCCAGCGCCGCCGCCATCAGGACGACGAGCAGCGCGAGAAAGAGGAGCTCCATGCCTCAGACCTCCGTGATCTGGTCTTCGCCGTGGACGTGGTGCGGATGCCCGCCCGGCACGCCCTGCCAGTCCGCCCAACTCTCGAGCAGATAGGCGCAGAACTGGATGTTCATCGTCACCCCGAAGATCATCAGGAAGCCGGCCATCAGGTATTTCACATACATCCCGAAGCCCGCCTGCGTGACCTCGAGGCTGAGCAGCGGCGCGTTGATCACCGAGGATTTGGTCGCCATGCCGAAATAGAGGATCACCCAGCAGAACAGGATGCCCATCAGCACGCAGCCGATGACGTTCATTGCGCCCTGCATGCGGGAGGAGAGCGCGGCATAGACGACATCGACCCGCACATGCCCGTCCTCCACCAGCGTGTATGCCGAGGCGAAGAGGAACAGCGCGCCATACCAGAACCGCACGAGATCGGCCTGGAAGGCCTGCTCGTAGGAGAACACGAAGCGCGTGATGACGATGGCGAGCTCGGCCAGCACCACGAGCAGCGTCAGCCAGTGGAAGCCGAGCGTCGGCGTCACGATCGCGAGCAGCAGCGCGACCCCGATCAGCGGCAGGTGGAGCTGCGGCGCCCGGCTCGCGTTGTAGCCCCAGGCATCCGCGATCTCCTGGCCCACATAGTCCCCAAGGATCTGCTCGACGCGCAGGAAGGAGACGACGATGTCGGCGAGCCCGACGAGCATCACCGCCCAGAAGGCGAAGCGCACGATGAAGCGCACGATGCGCGACATGATCGCCGCATCCGCCCGGAGCGGGCGCTCGGCGGTCCGGTTGACGAGATAGAGGGGCCCGAGGAACGCTGCGAGATAGAGCGCGATCTGCAACGCCGAAAGCGCCATTTCCCCGCCCGAGAGATCGCCTGCGCCGACGAACAGCGCATCCGACCCGGGCAGGCCGATCCAGAAGGTGAGGAAGTTGTTGAGCAGGAACGCGAAGGTTCCGGCCACCATCGTCCAGGCGAACACCCGGAGCCAGAGCGGCGGCCGCGGTGCGGTCGGCAGGGCGTCTGTCACGTGATAGCTCCCAAGCCCGGGCGACCCTGGTCGGCGCGAGGCGACGGCGCCCTTGTCTTATGGGGAAACGGGGCGGAGGCCGAAGCCCCCGCCCCGCAGGACGATCCGGCGCGGCGCGTCAGCCGATGCCGACGACGCGGTTGCGCTTGATCGAGTAGGCGATGTCGGAGATCGCCATCCAGCCGCCGATGTCCTGGCGGGCCTTCAGGGTGCTGTCGAAGATGCGCTTGGCGAGATCGGAGTGGTCGCGCGCCTCCTCGATGACCTCGGCCGCGGCCTCGCCGAAGGCGTCGTAGACGTCCTCGTTGAACTCGCGCAGCTCGACGCCGTGCTCGTTCTGCAGACGGGCGAGGTAGTTGCCGTTCTGCGCATTGGCCTCGGCCATCTGCCGGGCGTTCTCCTCGTTGCAGCAAGCCTCGATGATCGCCTGATCGGTCTTCGAGAGCGAGCCCCACCAGGAAGCGTTCATGCCCATGCAGAGCTGCGAGCCCGGCTCGTGCATGCCCGGCCAGTAGTAGTACTGGGCGGCCTCGTAGAACTTCATGAAGAAGTCGTTGTAGGGGCCGACCCACTCGGTCGCGTCGACCGCGCCGGAGACCAGGTTCTCGTAGATCTGCGAGCCCGGCAGCGAGACCGGCGAGGCGCCGAGCTTGGAGAGCACGTCGCCGCCGAGGCCCGGGATACGCATCTTGAGGCCCTTGAGGTCGTCCGGGCTCTCGATCTCCTTGTTGAACCAGCCGCCCATCTGGACGCCGGTGTTGCCGCAGGGGAAGCCCTTGAGGCCGAACTCGCCCGCCAGCTCGTCATAGAGCTCCTGGCCGCCGGCATATTTCATCCAGGCGTCGATCTCGGTGTAGGTCAGGCCGAAGGGGATGGCGGTGAAGGGCGCCCAGCCGGGGTGCTTGCCCTTCCAGTAGTAATCCGCGCCGATATAGGCCTGCGCGTTGCCCGAGGCGACCTCGTCGAAGCTGTCGAAGGCGCCGACGCGCTCGCCCGAGGCGAAGTACTCGACGGCGATGCGCCCGTCGGTCACCTCGCCGATGCGCGCGGCGAGGCGCTGCGCGGAGGTGCCGAGGCCCGGGAAGTCCCGCGGCCAGGTGGAGACGATGACGAGCTCGACCCGGCCCTGCGCGACCGCGGGGGCGGCCAGCCCGCTCGCCGCGGCGGCACCGGCACCCACGCCCGCGGTCTTGATGAAGTTACGACGATCCATTCCGACCTCCCTCGGATCTGACTTGAAGCGGCCGCGTGTCCGCGGCTCGCCGGCGACCATATTATACGGCGCGACGAATTGCCAAGGCGCGTCCGGGCCGATTCAAGTCGCTTTTGCGTGGGTTTCAGGACATTCTAGCAACTTGACCCGCTGCCGGGCGCAAGTTTCGCGAGATGCGACGCTGGCGCGGCGCTCTCCGGCAGGGCGGGGCCGTCGCCCCCCGCGAGGCCCGCCGCCACCGCTCGCCCGGCGAGATGGGCGAGCGCGAGGCCGATCTTGTAGCCCCCCGTCGCGGCCCAGAGGCCGGTCTCCCCGGGCCAGGGCCCGATCATCGGCCCGGCTCCGGGCGCCCGCGGCCGGATGCCCGCCCACCGCCGCAGGACGGGGGCGTCGGCGAGCGCCGGCACCGTCTCCCGCGCGGCGGCGATCACCGGGTCGAGGCGGTCGTCCGGCCCCGGGCGCGCCCAGTCCCGCTCCGCCGTGGAGCCGACCGCGACGCCCTGCGCATGGCCGACGACATAGAGCCCCGGCCGCGTGATCGCCGGCGTCTCGGGCGGCAGGCGGGCGTCGAGCACGGCGGACTGCCCCTTCACCCCGGCCTCCGGCCAGGCGAGGCCGAGGAGCCGGGCGCTCTCCCAACCGGCCGCGACGACCACGGCGCCGGCCGCGATCCGCCCTTGGTCGAACTCCGCCCCGCCTGCGACGAGACGACCCGCCCGCCAGCCCTCGAGCACCCGCGCCCGGCCTTCGATCGAGCGGGCGAGCGCGGCGAGATAGCGGGGCGGGTCGATCCGGGCGGTCAGCGTGTCGAAGGCGGCCCCGTGCGGCGCGGCCCGCGGCGCCACCCCGGCGGCGGCGAGCTCCGCCTGTGTGGCCGGGCGCAGCGCCTCGCCCGGCCCCCAGGTCGCCCGCGCCGCCGCCGCGCGCTCCGGCAGCCGCGCCGCCGCCGCGGCCGAGGACAGGAGCGCGAGCCGCCCGGTCCGCGCATACCCCGTCGCCATCCCGGTCTCCGCCTCGAGCGCCGCGACCTCGCCGGGCAGCGCCCGCAGCCCCGCGAGCTGCAGCGCCTTGAGCTCCGAGCGGCCGACCGGATCGTGCGGCGCGAGCGCGCCCACCGGCGTCGCGCTCGCCCCCGCCCCGAGCCGTCCGGCCTCGGCGAGCGTCACCGAGAGCCCGGCCTCGAGACAGGCCCGCGCGCACCAGAGGCCGAACACGCCTCCGCCGAGGATCAGAACGTCGTCCATCGCCCCTCGCCTTGCCTTCCGCCTGCCGCTGCGGCACATCCTCGCGCCATGGCGGAGACCGGCACCGACCCCGATCTCGACTGGCGCGACGGAACCGTCCCCGTCTCGCGGCGCTATGCCGATCCCTACTACTCCGTCGCGGACGGGCTTGCCGAGACCCGCCACGTCTTTCTCGACGGCAACGCCCTGGCCGAGCGCATGGCCGGCGCCCGCGCCTGCTGCATCGCCGAGCTCGGCTTCGGCACCGGGCTCGGCTTCCTCGCCGCCTGGGAGCTCTGGCGCCGGGTCGCGGCGCCGGGCGGCGTCTTGGCGTTCACCTCCTTCGAGATCGCGCCGCTTCGCCGGGCGGACATGGCCCGCGCGCTCTCCCGCTGGCCGGAGATCGCGCCCCTCGCCGAGGCGCTCCTCGCCGCCTGGCGGGGCGGCGGCGTCCACGATCTGCCGGGCGCGAGGCTCGAGGTGGTGGTGGGGGACGCGCGGCGCAGCGTGGCGGAGTGGCCCGGGCCGGCGGAGGCTTGGTTCCTCGACGGCTTCGCGCCCGCGCGCAATCCGGAGCTCTGGGAGCCGCCGCTCCTGCAGGCCGTCCACGACCGCACCGAGCCCGGCGGCACCGCGGCGACCTATTCCGCCGCCGGCGCCGTCCGGCGCGGCCTGGCGGCGGCGGGGTTCCTGGTCCGCAAGCGCCCGGGCTACGGCACGAAGCGCGACATGACGGTCGCCCGCCGCCCCGCGGCCGGGTGAGCGGGGGCCGGGGCTCGGCTCAATTTCCTCAAATTTTCCAAGATTTTGGAGATTAGCGCCCCGGTCGCTATATCTTGCGTTTACTTCCTGTTAATCGGCGATATCCATGATGGCGGGACAGGCGGGGCGCGGCTGTGGAGGGCAAGGGCGTCCCGGGCAACAACATCGCGAGGCAGGCATGCGAACAGACGACGCGGAGCGATCGGCGGAGCGGCTCGAAGAGGCGCTCGCCAAAATCAGGCTCCCGCTCGAGAACGTCGAATTCACCATCGAGCAGTTCCTGCTCGAGAACGGATGCCGCCTCGACACCGAGACGCGGATGCTGCTCGCCGGCGTGCGCGACTGCGTCGGCCGCGTGGCGGTGTCGACCCGGCGCCTCGCCGCGCAGCCGCCCGTCGAGGCGGAGCGCCCGGCGCGACGGCGCTCCGCCGCCTGAGGGCGCCGCGGCGCTTGCACCCCCCGCCCGATCCGCTATGAGCGCGCGAGCCCGGTCGGTCGGGCACGGGAGATCCTCATGGCGGACGGGCGGCCAGAGACGCGGGCGGGCGGCGCGGGGCGCCTCCTGCTCGGCATCGACACCGGGGGGACCTACACCGACGCCGCGATCCTCGACGGAGACCGGCTCGGCGAGGGTCCGCCCGCGCTCCTAGCCAAGGCGAAGCGGCTGACCACCCATGGCGATCTCGCCGAGGGGGTCGGCGCCGCGCTCCGGGCGGCCCTCGCGGCGGGGGGCGCGGCGCCCGGCGAGATCGGTCTCGTCTCGCTTTCGACGACCCTCGCGACCAACGCGCTCGTCGAGGGGCGGGGCGGGCGCGCGGCCCTCGTCGCCATCGGCTTCTCGGAGGACGACCTCGCGCGGCAGGGCCTCGGCGAGGCGCTCGGCGGGGCCGCCCCGATCATCGTCGCCGGCGGGCACGATGCGGGCGGGGCCGCGCGCGCGCCCCTCGACGAAGCCGCGCTCCGGGCGGCCGTCGCCGCGGCGCCTGCGGAGGCCTATGCCGTCTGCGCCCATTTCGCCGTTCGCAACCCGGAGCACGAGATCCGCGCGGCCGAGATCCTGCGCGCAGAGACCGGCCGCCCGGTCACCCCCTCGCACCGGCTCTCGGCCCGGATCGGCGGGCCGCGGCGGGCGCTGACGGCGCTTCTCAACGCCCGCCTCACCCCGCTGATCGACCGCCTCGTCGCCGCCGTCGAGGCGCTGATGGCAGAGGCCGGGATCGCCGCGCCGCTGATGGTGGTGCGCGGCGACGGGGCGCTCGTCTCCGCCGCCTTCGCGCGCGAGCGCCCGGTGGAGACGATCCTCTCCGGCCCCGCGGCGAGCCTCGTGGGCGCGGGCTGGCTCACGGGCCTCGCCGATGCGGTGGTCTCCGACATCGGCGGCACGACGACGGACATCGCGGTGCTCTCCGGCGGCCGGCCCCGGCTCGATCCGGAGGGCGCGCGGGTCGGCGGGCATCGCACCATGGTCGAGGCGGTGGCGATGGCGACCCACGGGCTCGGCGGGGACAGCGAGGTGCGCCTCGAGGCGGCGGGGCTCGGGGCGGGGATCGCGCTCGGGCCGCGCCGGGCGGTGCCGCTCGCGCTCGCCGCGCGGGACCATCCCGACGCGGTGCGCGCGGCGCTCGCCGAGGCGGCCCGGGCGCCGCGGGTCGAGCCGGAGCGGCTGGTGCTCTTCCTCCCCGCCGGCGATGCGGCCCCGCCCGAGGGGCCGGAGCGCGCGCTCCTCGACCGGCTCGCCGGTGGGCCCCTGCCGGCCGCGGCGCTCGCGCCGGAGCGGCGGGCGCGGGCGGCGCTCGCCCGGCTCGAGGCGGCGGGCGCAGTGCGCCGCGCGGCCTTCACGCCCTCGGATGCGGCCCATGCGCTCGGCCTCCAATCCGGCTGGGACGCGGCCGCCGCGGCCGCCGCCGCCGATCTCCTCGCCCGGGCCAAGGGGCGCGACGGCAAGCCGGTCGCGCCCGACGGGCCGGCCTTCGCCCGCGCGGTGGTCGAGCGCCTGGTGCGCCGCTCCGCCGACCTCGTGCTCGAGGCGGCGCTCGTCGAGGACGGGCTGCCGGAGGGTCTCGCCGCCTCGCCGCTCGCGGCCGCCGCGCTCGAGGGCCGGCGCGGGCTCGTCGCGCCCGCCTTGCCGCTCACGGTGCCGCTCGTCGGCCTCGGGGCGAGCGCGGCGACCTATTATCCGGCCGTCGCCGCGAAGCTCGGCGCCGATGCGCGCATTCCGGCCCATGCGGAGGTGGCCAACGCCGTCGGCGCGGTGGTCGGCGGCGTGCGCATCCGCCGGCGCGGGAGTGTCACGGTCCCCGCCGACGGCGTCTACCGCGCGCATCTCCCCGACGGCCCCCGCGACTTCCCGAGCGCCGAGGCGGCGGAGGCCGCGCTGCTCGCCGCGCTCTCCGCCGCCGCCGAGGCCGAGGCCCGCGCCGCCGGGGCCGAGGCCCCCGAGCCGCACCACCGCATCGCCCGCAAAGTGGTGACGATCGAGGGCCGGGAGACCTATGTGGAAGCGGAGATCGCCGTCACGGCGACCGGCCGCCCGCGGCTCGCCAGAGAGGAGGAGACCCCATGACGCTGCATGTCGCCCCGATCCCCGCCGCGGAGCTGCCCCCGCTCCTCGACGCCCTCGCCGACCTGCGCATCCGGGTCTTCCGCGCCTTCCCCTATCTCTACGACGGCGACCGGGACTACGAGGCCAACTATCTGCGGACCTATGTGGAGAGCCCCAAGGCGGTGGTCGTCGGCGCCTGGGACGGGGGCCGCCTCGTCGGCGCCGCCACCGGCACGCCGCTCGAGGACCATGCGGACGAGTTCGGCGCCCCCTTCGCCGCCGCGGGCATCCCGCTCGAGGAGGTCTTCTACTGCGCCGAATCGGTGCTGCTGCCGGAGTATCGCGGGCAGGGGGCGGGGCACGCCTTCTTCGACCATCGCGAGTCCCACGCCCGGGCGCTCGGGCGGCGCCGCGCGGCCTTCTGCGCCGTCGTGCGCCCCGCCGACCATCCGGCCCGCCCGGCGGACTACGCCCCGCTCGACCCGTTCTGGAAGAAGCGCGGCTATGCGCCGATGGAGGGGGGCCTCGCGCATTTCTCCTGGAAGGACATCGGCGAGGCGGCGGAGACCGAGAAGCCGATGCAGTTCTGGCTCCGCACCCTCTGAGCGCGCCCGGTGCTCTCCTACCAGCACGCCTATCACGCCGGCAACGCGGCCGATCTCCACAAGCACGCGGCGCTGGCCGCGCTCCTCCGCCTGCTGACGCGCAAGCCCCGGCCGATCAGCTATCTGGAGAGCCATGCGGGGCGGGGGCTCTACGATCTCGACGCGCCGGAGGCCACCAAGACCGGCGAGGCGGCGGCGGGGATCGAACGGGCCGCGCCGGAGGGGGCCTATGCCGAGGCGCTCGCGGCGGTGCGCGCGGCGCATGGGGTCCGCGCCTATCCGGGCTCGCCCGCCATCGCCCGGGCGCTGTTGCGGCCCGAGGACCGGATCCTGCTCTGCGAGCTTCATCCGGGCGAGCATGCGGCGCTCGCGGCCGCCCTCGCCGGCCCCGGGGTCGCGATCCACAGGCGCGACGGGCACGAGGCGCTCCGCGCCCTGGTGCCGCCGAAGCCCCGGCGCGGGCTCGCCCTGATCGACCCGAGCTACGAGGTGAAGAGCGAATACGCCGCCGCGGCCGAGACCGCGCTCGCCGTCCTCGCGCGCTGGCCGGAGGGGACGGTCGCCGTCTGGTATCCGGTGCTCCCGGCGGGGCGGCACAGCGCGCTCGTCGGGCGGCTCCGCGCGGCGGTGCCGGGGGCGCGCGTGGCGGAGATGCGCCTCCTCCGCCCGCCGGCCCGCGGGATGACCGGCTCGGGGCTCGTGCTCCTCAACCCGCCCTATGGCGCGGAGGCCGCCCTCGCCGAGGCCTGGCGCCCCTTCTCCGGGATCTTCGCGCCTGCAGCGGGACCCGGTTCCAGTTAGAGATTGACGCGCAGCGCTCTCTCGCCCGAGGATCGCGCTGGACGAGCGGGAGGTGCGGATGCGCGTGGCCGATGCGCGGTGACATCGCGAGAGAGACCCGGGGCGGGGCGGTCTTCGCCGAGGGCTGGCGGGCGACGCCCTACTGGCTCGAGGACGCGCCCCCGCCGCCCCCCCTCGCCGAGGCGCCGCCCGCGGCCGCCGATGTCGTGGTGATCGGGTCGGGCTATACCGGGCTCAATGCCGCGCTCGAGACCGTTCGCGGCGGGCGCTCCACCGTGGTGCTCGAAGCGGGCGACCCGGGGGAGGGCTGCAGCACGCGCAATGGCGGGCAGGTCAGCACCTCGATCAAGCCCTCCCGCGCGGCGCTCGCCCGGCGCTTCGGGGCGGAGCGGGCGGCGGCGATCCGCGCCGAGGGTCCCGCCTCGCTCGACTGGCTGGAGCGCTTCGTCGCGGCCGAGGGGATCGACTGCGGCTTTCGTCGGGCCGGCCGCTTCCACGCCGCGCACAGCCCCGCCGCCTACGAGCGCCTCGCCCGCGACGCCGAGCGCCGGGCGCGCGAGGAGGGGGTCGAGGCCCACGCCGTCCCCCGCGCCGAACAGCGCCGCGAGATCGGCTCGGACTTCTACCACGGCGGCGTCGCCTTCCCGTCCTACGGGAGCCTGCATCCCGGGCGCTACCACCGCGGCCTCCTCGCCCGGGCGGTGGAGGCCGGCGCCGCCGTCGTCCCCCGCTGCCCGGCGCGGGCGATCCGGCGCGAGGGGGCGGGCTTCGAGGTGGACACCCCGGCCGGGACCGTCCGCGCCCGCGAGGTGGTGGTGGCGACGAACGGCTACACCTCCGCGCTCACGCCCTGGCTCCGCCGGCGGGTGATCCCGATCGGCTCCTACGTGATCGCCACCGAGCCGCTCGGGCGCGAGACCGTGGCGCGGCTCTTCCCCACGGGCCGGATCGCCTGCGACACCCGCCGGGTGGTCTACTACTACGGCCCCTCGCCGGACGGGACGCGGGTGGTCTTCGGCGGCCGGGTCTCCGCCACCGAGCGCGACCCGGCGGCGACCGGCCCGCGCCTCCACGCGGCGCTGGCGGAGATCTTCCCGGAGCTCGCCGCGGCGCGGATCAGCCATTCCTGGTGCGGCTTCGTCGCCTACAGCTTCGACACGCTGCCCCATGCGGGCGTGCATGAGGGGCTGCACTACGCCGCCGGCTATTGCGGCTCCGGGGTCGGGCTCTCGAGCTATCTCGGGATGCGCACGGGGCGGCGCGTGCTCGGCCTGCCGGACGGGCGCACCGCCTTCGACGACCTGCCCTTCCCGACCCGCCCGCTCTATACCGGACGGCCCTGGTTCCTGCCCGCCGCCGTCGCCTGGTATCGCTGGCGGGACCGGCTGGAGACCCGCGCCGCGCGCGCCGCCTGAGCGGGGCGCGCGGGCGAGGCGAGCCGCGGCGGGGACGCGCCCCTCCCCCGCGGCCGACCCGAGAGGGCGCGGCGGCACGACCGCCCGACACCGGATCGACAAGGAGGAGATCGACCATGATCCATCGGACCCGCGCCGTTCTCGCCGGCGCCGCCCTCGCCGCCGCCGCGGCCTTGCCCGCCGCCGCGGAGGGAACCGTCACCATCGCGTCCTGGGGCGGCTCCTATCAGGAGGCGCAGTCGAAGGCGCTGTTCGAGCCCGCGGCGGCGGCCACCGGCGTGGAGGTGATCCAGGAGACCTATGGCGGCATGTCGGATGTGCGCCTGCAGGTGCGCACCGGTGCCGTGACCTACGACATCGTCGTCTCGGGCTCCGGCTCCGCCGCGCGCGCCGCCGCCGAGGGGCTGCTCGAGCCGCTCGACTACGACGTGATCGACGTCTCGGACTTCTACGACGGGCTCTACACCGAGTATTGCGTCGGCGGCGACGTGTTCTCCACCGTCTTCGCCTGGAACACCGAGACCTTCGGCGAGGAGGGCCCGCAGTCCTGGGCCGATTTCTGGGATGTCGAGAAATTCCCCGGCACCCGGGCCTATCGCGGCAAGGTGGCCGGCGCGCTCGAGCCCGCGCTGATGGCCGACGGGGTGCCGCCCGAGGAGGTCTACGAGGTGCTGTCCACCGAGGAGGGGATCGAGCGGGCGCTCGACAAGATCCGCGAGCTCAAGCCCCATATCGCGGTCTTCTGGTCCTCCGGCGCCCAGCACGCGCAGCTGATGAAGGACGGCGAGGTCGACATGACCACCGGCTGGAACGGCCGCTTCGACAACGCCGCCGCCGATGGCGCCAAGGTCGATTACAGCTTCAACCAGGCGCTGCTCGACTACGACTGCTTCGCGATCCCCAAGGGCGCCCCCAACAAGGAGACGGCGATGCAGTTCCTCGCCGAGATCTCCAAGCCCGAATATCAGGCCAACCTGCCGAAATACATCACCTACGGGCCGACCAACAAAGCCGCCTACGAGGTTTCGGAGGTCTCCGAGGAGGTGCTGAAGGCGCTGCCCTCGCATCCGGACAACGCGGGCAAGCAGCTCCCCGTGAACCTCGAGTGGTATTCCGAATGGGAGACCACCGCGGCCGAGATGTATCAGGAGATGCTGACGGAGTGACGCGACCCTCCGCGACGGGCGGGGGCCCCGCCGGCCCCCGTCGCCAGAGACCGCATGGCAGGGGGAGCGACCACCGATGACGGCGAAAGAGGCGCTGCCGATCGCGATCCGCGGCGTGACCAAGACCTACGGCAGCGTGCATGCGCTCGACGCCGTGGATCTCGACGTGCGCAGCGGCGAGTTCCTGACCCTCCTCGGCCCCTCGGGCTCGGGCAAGACCACGCTCCTCATGGTGCTCGCGGGCTTCACCCGGCCGGACCGGGGGAGCCTGAAATTCGGCGGGCAGGAGATGATCCGCACCCCGCCGCACAAGCGCGATCTGGGCATGGTGTTCCAAAACTACGCGCTCTTCCCGCATATGACGGTGGCGGGCAACGTCGCCTATCCGCTGAAGATCCGGAAGGTGGCGAAGGACGAGATCGCCGAGCGGGTGGCCCGCGCGCTCGCCACCGTCCAGCTCGAGGGGCTCGAGGACCGGCGCATCACCCAGCTCTCCGGCGGGCAGAAGCAGCGCGTGGCGCTCGCCCGGGCCATCGTCTTCGAGCCGCGCATCCTCCTGATGGACGAGCCGCTCTCCGCCCTCGACAAGAAGCTGCGCGACCGGATGCAGATCGAGCTCCGCCATCTGCACGAGAAGCTCGGCATGACGACGGTCTACGTCACCCACGACCAGCGCGAGGCGCTGACGATGTCCGACCGCATCGCCGTCATCAATCACGGCCGGCTGATGCAGCTCGGCGACCCAGAGGAGATCTACGGCCGCCCGGCCAACCGGTTCGTCGCGGACTTCATCGGCGAATCGGCCTTCCTGCCGGCGGAGCGGGCCAATGGCGGGGTGGCCTGGCGCGGCCGGCCGATCGCGCTCGCGGAGGACGCGGCGCTGCCCGAGGGGCCGCTCCTCCTGATGCTGCGGCCCGAGCGGCTGAGGCTTCTGGCGGAGGATGCGGGCGAGGGGGTCAACCGCTTCCCCGCCACCGTCTCGGAGATCGTCTATCAGGGCGACAGCTATCTCCTCTACGCCCGCCTCGAGGACGGCACCGAGATCGCGCTCCGCGACGTCGTCCGCCGCGAGACCCTCGGCGCGCTGCCCGAGCCCGGGCAGGCGGTCGCCCTCGGGCTCGACCCGCGCGACACGGTGCTCGTGCCGGACGCGGAGGGCTGAGCCGATGGTCGAGATCGCGAGCCCCGCCCGCGCCGCCGCCCCCGCCGATGCGGACAACGCCGCCGGCCTCCGCCGCGACGCGATGCGCGAGCGCCTCGCCCTCTTCGGCCTCTGCTCGCCGGCGCTCCTTCTCGTCCTCGTCGTCCTCGTGATCCCGGTCGGCTGGCTCTTCTACGTCTCCTTCCTCGGCGCCGACGGCTCCTTCTCGCTCGAGAACTACGAGCGGATGATCGAGCGCAAGTCCTATGCCCGGATCTTCTACACCACCTTCGAGGTCAGCCTGCTGACGACGGCGATCTGCATCGCGATCGGCTATCCGCTGGCCTATTTTCTCTCGCAGCTGCCGCCGCGGGCGGCCAATCTCTGCCTGATCGCGGTGCTCCTGCCGTTCTGGACCTCGCTGCTCGTGCGCACCTATGCCTGGCTCGTGCTCCTGCAGCGCCAGGGGCTCGTCAACGACTGGGCGATCGGGCTCGGGCTCTGGGACGAGCCGGTCAAGTTCGTGCACAACATGACGGGGACGCTGATCGGCATGGTCCACATCATGCTCCCCTTCCTGATCCTGCCGGTCTATTCCTCGATGAAGGCGATCGACCGGGACTATCTGAAGGCCGCCTCCAATCTCGGCGCGGGGCCGGTGCGGGCGTTCTGGACCGTGTTCTTCCCGCTCTCGCTGCCCGGGCTCTTCGCGGGGGCGCTGATCGTCTTCGTGCTGTGCCTCGGATTTTTCGTGACGCCGGCGGTCCTCGGCGGGGGGAAGGTCATCATGGTGTCGATGAAGATCGCCTCCAATATCGAGCTGTTCGTCAATTGGGGGGCGGCGAGCGCGCTCGGGGTGGTGCTGCTCCTGCTCACGCTCGCGATCCTCTGGGTCGCGGCGCGGTTTCTCAGGCTCGAGCATCTGGCCGGGGGGCGGTGATGACCGGCTGGCTCTCCCGACCCGCCTCCGAGACGCAGGTCACCCACGGCCAGCGCCTCTGGCTCTACGTGTGCTCCGGCCTCGCCATGGTGCTGCTCGTCGCGCCGACGCTGATCGTCGTGCCGATGTCCTTCTCGGACTCGCAGTATCTCCAGTTCCCCCCGGAGGCCTGGTCGACGCGCTGGTATGACGAGTATTTCGGCTCGCCGGAATGGATGAGCGCGACCGCGACCTCGCTGACCGCGGCGTTCCTCACCATGCTGCTCGCCACCCCCATCGGCGTGATGGCGGCCTACGGGCTGCACACCTCGGGCCTCGCGATCTCGCGCCTCGTCTTCGTGCTGCTGATCACGCCGATCATGGTGCCGCTGATCCTGATCGCGATCGGGGCGTTCTATCTCTACGTCAAGCTGCAGATCGTCTATTCGCTCCTCGGCCTCGTGCTCGCGCACAGCCTGCTCGCCCTGCCGCTCGTGGTGATCGTCACCGCCTCCGCGCTCAAGAGCTACGACATGAACCAGGAGATGGCGGCGCGCAGCCTCGGCGCCTCCCGCGTGCGGGCCTTCCTGACGGTGACGCTCCCGCAGATCCGCTTCTCGGTGACGACCGCGGCGCTCCTCGCCTTCCTCACCTCCTTCGACGAGGTGGTGATCGCCATGTTCATCTCCGGCGGGGACAACTCGACGCTCACGCGCAACATGTTCAACGCGCTCCGCGACCAGATCGACCCGACCATCGCGGCGATCTCCACCATCATGATCGTCGTGACCTCCACCCTGATGGCGCTGGCGCAGATCTTCGGACGCCCCTCGAAATAGTCGCGCCGCGTCAGGGGGTTGGCTGCCGCCTGCGCAAATCGTCGGAAACCGACCTGTTGATCGCGATTTCCGACACACCACATGCAGGACATCACGGGAAAAGGGCCGCGTGCGGCGCCAAGGCGTCCGCCGCGGCGAGCGGGAGGGCATGACCTACAAGATCGACGTCAAATCCGTATCCAAGATTTTCGGGGACGACCCGGAGGCCGCACTCGAGCTGCTCGGGGAGGGCCGGAGCAAGGCCGACATCCTCGAGCGCACCGGCCAGACCGTCGGCGTGAACGAGGTGGAGTTCGGCGTCGAGGAGGGCGAGATCTTCGTCGTCATGGGGCTCTCGGGCTCCGGCAAGTCGACGCTCGTGCGCATCCTCAACCGTCTGATCCCCGCCACCTCCGGCTCCGTCGAGATCGACGGGCGGGACGTTCTCTCCCTCGACACCGAGACCCTGCGCAAGCTGCGCCTCGAGAAGATGGCGATGGTGTTCCAGCATTTCGCCCTCTTCCCGCACAAGACCGTCCGCGAGAATGTGGAATACGGGCTGAAGATCCAGGGCGTCGGCCGCTCGGAGCGCCGGCGCCGTGCGATGGAGGCGCTCGAGAGCGTCGGCCTCGACCCCTGGGCGGAGAGCCGGCCGAGCGCGCTCTCTGGCGGCATGCAGCAGCGCGTCGGCCTCGCCCGGGCGCTCGCGGTCGACCCCGAGATCCTGCTGATGGACGAGCCCTTCTCCGCGCTCGATCCGCTCATCCGCCGCGACATGCAGGCCGATCTGATCGCGCTGCAGCGAAAGCTCTCCAAGACCATCGTGTTCATCACCCACGACCTGCTCGAGGCCCTCGTCCTCGGCGACCGGATCGCGATCATGAAGGAGGGGCGCTTCGTCCAGGTCGGCACGGCGGAGGAGATCGTCGGCCATCCGGCGGACGACTACGTGGCCGAGTTCGTGCGCGACATCGACCGCTCCCGCGTCTTCGCCGCCGACCGCGTGGCGGAGCCCGCCCATGCGCTCGATCTCGCCGCCGACACGCCCGAGACCGCGCTCGCCCGGATGGAGGAGACCGGCCGCGACGCGCTCCACGTCCTCGACGGCGAGCGCCTCGCGGGTCTCGTCACCCGGGGCGACATCGAGCGCGCGGGCGGCGGCGATCTCCGCGCCCTTCTGCGCCCCGATCCGCCGACCGCCGCGCCGGATGCGCAGCTCTACCGCCTGTTCCGCCCCTGCGCCGAGGGGCTGCCGGTGGCGCTCGTCGACGAGGACGGCCGGCTGACCGGCATCGCCCGCCCCGCCGCGGTCTTCGCGCAGCTCGCCCCCGAGGGCGTCGCGCACGAGGAGACCGACCGCGCCGCCGAGGCGGCCTGATCCGAAGCGAGGAGAGAGCCCATGTGGAGACCGTCCGACAGCTTCGAGATTCCCTTCGGCGACTGGGTCGACCAGGCCGTCAAGGGTTGGCTCGTGCCCAATTTCCGCGACGCCTTCCAGGCGGTGCAGGTGCCGATCACCGCCGTGCTCGAGGGCCTCGACGCGGCGCTGAACGCGATCCCCATGCCGGTCTTCGCGCTCCTGCTCGCCCTCGCGGCCTGGTCGGTGGCCTCCCACCGGCTCGCCCTCTTCACCCTGGCGAGCCTCGCCTTTCTCGACCTGATCGGGGTGTGGTCCGAGACCATGACGACGCTCGCCATGATCCTGACGGCGGTGTTCTTCTGCGCGGTGGTGGGCGTGCCCCTCGGCATCGCGGCGGCGCGGAGCGACCGGATGGCCGGCGCGATCCGACCGGTGCTCGACATCATGCAGACCATCCCGCCCTTCGTCTATCTCGTGCCGATCGTGATGCTCTTCGGCGTCGGCATGACGCCCGGGATCATCGCCACCATCATCTTCGCGCTGCCGCCGATCATCCGGCTGACCAATCTGGGCATCCGCTCGGTCCCGGCCGATCTCGTGGAGGCCGCCTATGCCTTCGGCTCGACGCGGACGCAGGTGCTCTTCGAGGTGCAGCTCCCGCTCGCGCTGCGCACCATCATGGCCGGGCTCAACCAGACGCTGATGCTCGCGCTCTCGATGGCCGTGATCGCGGCGCTGATCGGCGCGGGGGGGCTCGGGCTCACGGTCTACACCGGGCTCGGCCGGCTCGATGTGGGCGCCGCGGCGGAGGGGGGCATCGGGATCGTGCTCCTCGCGATCATCCTCGACCGGATCACCCAGGCGCTCGGCGATCCGGCGCACAGCCCCGGCCCGACGCTGCTCGACACGATGAAATCGCTGTTCGCCCTCAGGGCCCGCGCCTGAGCGGGCCGGAGGGCTCCCGATGCGCGGCCGGGCCGCCGAGGCCTCGCCGCGCGACCGCCCGCGCGCGCCCGGGAGGGCCGCGCGGCCCCGCAACCGAGCAAGGAGGTCACACCATGCGACCGACGCGCAAGTTCCTCACCACCGCCGGCGCCGCGGCCCTCGCCGCCGCCGTCGCGCTGCCCGCCGCCGCGCCCGCGCAGGAGATGCCCGGCGAGGGCGTCCGCGTGAAGATGGCCCGCGCCACCTGGGACACCGGCTGGTGGCAGGCGGAGGTCTACCGCCAGCTCCTCGGCGAGCTCGGCTACGAGATCCGCCGGGTCACGACCCTCGACAACCCGCCCTTCTACCAGTCCGTCGCCTATGGCGACGTGCATCTCTGGGTGAACGGCTGGTTCCCGCTGCACAACACCTACGAAGACGCCTTCGCCGCGGGCGCCGAGAAGATCGGCTATGTCGCCAAGGGCGGCGCGCTGCAGGGCTATCTGATCGACAAGGCGACGGCGGAGAAATACGACATCACCCATGTCTCCGACATCACGAAGGACGACATCCAGGAGGTGTTCGACTCGAACGGCGACGGCAAGGCCGATCTCGTCGCCTGCCCGCCCGGCTGGGGCTGCGAGGAGGTGATCAGCCACCATTTCGAGGCCTATGGCTGGGACGACGACTTCAACGCGATCAAGGCCGGCTATGCCGCCTCGATGGCCGATGCGGTGGGCCGCTACGAGAACGGCCAGCCGATCTTCTTCTACACCTGGACGCCGAACTGGACCGTCGGGATCCTCGAGCCCGGCGAGGACGTCGTCTGGCTGCAGATGAAGGAGACCAAGCTGCCCGAGGACCAGGCCCATCTGGCCGACCGGACGGTGGTCTCCGATCTCGCGGGCTGCCAGGGCGCGGCCGAGTGCGATCTCGGCTGGCCGGCGAACGACATCCGGCCGGTGGCCAACTCCGAGTTCCTCCAGGAGAACCCCGCCGCGGCCGAGCTTCTGCGCCGGGTCCGCATCCCCATCGAGGACATCTTCGCGCAGAACGCGGAGATGAACGATGGGGCGGACGACCCCGAGGATCTCGAGCGCCAGGCCGCCGAGTGGATCGAGGCCCATCGCGACGAGGTCGACGGCTGGCTCCAGGCGGCGCGCACCGCCGCCGAGGGCTCCTGATCCGGCCTCGGCCCGGCTGACAGAGCCATGGAGAGACGGCGCCGCGCCCCCGCCGGGCGCGGCGTCGCTGTTTTGCCGTGGCCTTCGCGGGCGCGCGCCGGCCCCGCTCGGGCTCGGCCGGGCGAAGTTCGGCTGCAGGCCCTCGTGGACCGGCAATCCGTCCGACGGCGCCGGAGCGCCGCTCGCGGGGTCGTCGACGGCGTGGTCGGTCGGCGGGCATCGCGGCCGGGTCGAGCCTCATCGGATTGGGCACGACGGCCCGCATACGGGTCTGCGTGTCGTCGAGCAGGATCGGCTGGCCGCAGGTCGCGCAGGTGCAAAGCTCGCGCGGGCCGTCCGGGTTCCGGTCGTCGGCGGGCTGGCGCTTCAGCCCGGCCATGTCGTCGACGGTTAGATCGCCGTGCCGGAAGACCACGACATGGGTCGTGTCCTGCCCGGTCACGCGCTTGCAGACGGAGCAGTGGCAGATGCGATCGTCCACCGGCTCCGCACCGGCATGGCGCTGGCATCCGCCCTCGTATTCCTGGGCCATAGATCTTCCTCCCGCACGTTGTGGGCGGGCCGCGCGGGGGGCGAGGCGGTGGCCGCGACTCCCGCGCGGACCCTGACGCCGATGCCCGCCGCGGCCTGAATTCCCTTGCGGAAGGTGGCGATGGGAGGCCGGTGCCCGCCTCAGCCGGCGACGGAGGCGACGCGGGCGCAGATGCCGTCGATCACCCGCTCGAGCAGGGCGGGGTCCTCGCTCTCTCCCATCACGCGGATCACGGGCTCGGTGCCGGACTTGCGGATCACGAGGCGCCCGCTCTGCCCGAGGGCGTGCTCCGCCTCGGCGATGGCCGCGGTGACGCCCGGGTCCTCGAGCGGGCGGGCGACCGGGTTGAAGCGCACGTTCTTCAGGAGCTGCGGGCAGGGGTCGAAGAGGTGGCAGACCTCGGAGGCGGGCGCGTCCGCCTCGGTCAGCGCGGCGAGGACCTGGAGGGCGGCGAGGAGGCCGTCCCCCGTCGTCACCATATCGCCGAGGATGATGTGGCCGGACTGTTCGCCGCCAAGATTGTAGCCCTCCGCGCGCATCTTCTCGACGACGTAGCGATCGCCGACCTTGGTGCGCAGGAGGGTGACGCCGCGCTCGGCGAGCACCCGCTCGAGGCCGAGATTGGACATGACGGTGGCGACGAGGGTGTTCTTCGCGAGCGTTCCCTGCGCGGCCATGCGGCTGGCGATGAGGGCCATCACCTGGTCGCCGTCGATCACCCGGCCCTTCTCGTCGATCAGATGCACCCGGTCGGCGTCGCCGTCGAGCGCGATGCCGAGATCGGCGCCGTGCTCGACCACGGCGGCCTGGGCCGCGGCGGGGTCGGTCGAGCCGCAATTGAGGTTGATGTTCTCGCCGTTCGGGCTCGTGCCGACGCGGATCACCTCGGCGCCGAGCTCCCAGATCACCTCGGGCGCGGTGCGGTAGGCGGCGCCGTTGGCGCAGTCCACCACGATCTTGAGGCCCGAGAGGGTGCGCCCGCGGGGGAAGGAGGCCTTGCAGACCTCGATATAGCGCCCGCGGCCGTCGTCGATCCGCGTCGCCCGGCCGATCTGGCCCGGGGGAACGAGATGGGTGCCGTTCTCCATCAGCGCCTCGATCTCGGCCTCGACCTGGTCGGAGAGCTTGAACCCGTCCGGCCCGAAGAGCTTGATCCCGTTGTCCTCGAACGGGTTGTGGGAGGCGGAGATCATCACGCCCGCATCCGCCCGGAGGCTGCGGGTGAGGATGCCGACGGCGGGGGTGGGGATCGGCCCGGTCTGCAGCACGTCCATCCCGACGGAGGTGAAGCCCGCGGTGAGCGCCGTCTCGAGCATGTAGCCGGAGCGGCGCGTGTCCTTGCCGATGACGACGGAGTGGCGGTGTTGCCCGCGGGTGAAGTAGCGCCCCGTGGCCTGGCCGAGGCGCATGGCGACCTCGGCGGTCATCGGGTGGGTGTTGGCGCGGCCGCGGATGCCGTCGGTCCCGAAATACTTTCTGCTCATGCCCGTGCCTCTTCTCGGCCGCAGCTCGCGGGGCGCCCGCGCCGCGCGTCGTGGAGCGCCGTCCAGACGCGAACCGCCTGGACCGTCTCGCCGACATCGTGGACGCGCAGAATCTGCGCGCCCTGGGCGAGGCCGTGCAGCCCCGCGGCGAGCGAGCCGGCGACCCGCTCCCGCGCCTCGGCGACGCCCGAGAGGGTGCCGACGAAGCGCTTGCGCGAGACGCCGAGGAGCACCGCGCAGCCGAGCGATTGGAACAGCGCCAACCCCCTCAGGAGCGCGAGATTGTGCTCGAGCGTCTTGCCGAAGCCGATGCCGGGATCGACCGCGACCCGCTCGCGCGCCACCCCGGCGACCTCGGCCGCGCGGAGCCTGTCTGCCAGGAAATCGTAAACGTCCAGTAACACGTCGTCGTAATGCGGTGCGTCCTGCATGGTGCGCGGGTCGCCCTGGGCGTGCATCAGGCAGAGCGCCGGGGCCTCTGCGGCGAGGGCGGGGCTCGCGGGGTCGTGGGTCAGCGCCGAGACGTCGTTGAAGAGGCGCGCGCCTGCGGCGAGGGCGTCGCGGGCGACGGCGGCCTTGCGGGTGTCGATCGAGATGGGCACCGGGCAGCCCGCGGCGACGAGGCCCTCGATCACCGGGAGCACCCGGTCGCGCTCCTCGGCCTCCGGCACCGGCTCGGCGCCCGGGCGGGTGGATTCGCCGCCGATGTCGAGCATGTCGGCGCCCGCCTCGGCCATGGCGAGCCCCCGCGCGACCGCGCCGGCCGCGGAGGCGTCGAGCCCGCCGTCGGAAAAGCTGTCCGGCGTGACGTTGAGCACCCCCATGACGCGAGGGCGGTCGAGGCCCATGCCGGCGAGGGCGGGGCGCGGCGCCTCGATGAGCGCGAGCCGCTCCGGGCCGTCCTCGAAGAGCGCGGGGATCGCCTCGATCGGCACCGTCTCGGGCGGGCGCCCGCGGCGCAGGATCTCCACCTCGGAATAGACGAGCGGGCCGCCGGCGAGCGGCCGGGCGGAGGGATGCCCCGCGGGGCAGGGGATCGCTCTCAGATATGTGGCCGCGTCGCTCACCCGCCGGTGATAGCGCGGGGGGCGGGCTGCGGCAACGCGGTTAATAAAACAGTCATTTTTTGTATATATAGAGAGAGTGTGATCACATTCGGTATTTTATTGCAAATCACAGCGAGTGGGCCTAGGTTGGCGTAAATCCCGGCGGGCGTTGCGGCGCCGCCATCCGCAGATCCGAGGAGAGAGCCGATGCCGAAGCCCTTCGAGCCGCAGATCCTGACCGCGAACGATCTCGTGGAGGGCGACAGCGTCTTCCTGTCCGAGACCGGCTGGGTGCGCGAGATCGCCGCCGCCCGCGTCGCCGCCACCCCGGAGGAGGCCGAGCTTCTCGCCACCGACGGGCGCCTCGCCGAGGCGGAGAACAAGGTGGTGGGCGCCTATCTCGTCGCCGTGCGCCTCGAGGGCGGGGCGCCCGTCCCCCTCGCCCGGCGCGAGCGCATCCGCGCGGAGGGCCGGCCGAGCTTCGACTACCGCGCCGCGCCCGCGCGCATCTCCCGGGCCGCCTGAGGGGCCGGGCGATGTATCGCTACGACGAGTTCGACCGCCAGGTCGTCGCCGAGCGCACGGCGCAGTTCCGCTCCCAGGTCGCGCGGCGGCTCACGGGAGAGCTGACCGAGGCGGAGTTCAAGCCGCTCCGCCTGATGAACGGGCTCTATCTGCAGCTCCACGCCTATATGCTGCGCGTCGCCATCCCCTATGGCACGCTCTCCGCGCGGCAGATGCGGATGCTCGCCCATATCGCCGAGCGCTGGGACCGTGGCTACGGCCATTTCACCACGCGCCAGAACATCCAGTTCAACTGGCCGAAGCTCCGCGACGTGCCGGACATCCTCGACGCGCTCGCCACCGTCGAGATGCACGCGATCCAGACCTCGGGAAACTGCATCCGCAACGTGACCTCCGACCCCTATGCCGGGCTCGCGCCGGGCGAGGTGGAGGACCCGCGGATCACCGCCGAGGTGCTGCGGCAATGGTCGAGCCTGCACCCGGAATTCACCTTCCTCGGGCGCAAGTTCAAGATCGCGGTGACGGGCTGCGAGGCGGACCGCGCGGCCATCCTGCTCCACGATATCGGCCTGCGCGTGGTGCGCGACGGGGCGGGGGAGATCGGCTATCAGGTCTTCGTCGGCGGCGGGCAGGGGCGCTCGCCCTTCCTCGCCAAGGAGCTCCGCGCCTTCCTGCCGAAGGCCGATCTCGTCCCCTATCTCGAGGCGGCGCTCCGGGTCTACAATCTGCACGGGCGGCGGGACAACAAGTTCAAGGCCCGCATCAAGATCCTGGTCCACGAGCTCGGCATCGAGGACTACCGCCGGCAGGTGGAGGCAGAGTTCGCCGGGATGGACCGCGCCGCCGTCGCCGTGCCGCCGGAGGAGACGGCCCGCATCGCCGCCTATTTCGCGCTCCCCGACCTGCCGGACCGCAGCGCCGAGGCCGGCACGGCGGAACGCCAGGCCGCCGCCGATCCCGCCTTCGCGGCCTGGCTCGCGCAGAACACCGCGCCCCACCGGGTGCCGGGCTACCGCGCGGTCACGATCTCGCTCAAGCCCGTCGGCGGCGCGCCCGGGGACGCCACCGCCGAGCAGATGCGCCTGATGGCCGACATCGCAGAGCGCCATTCCGCCGACGAACTGCGCGTCACCCACGAGCAGAACGTCGTCCTGCCCCATGTCGCAGAGGGCGATCTCCGGACGGTCTGGCGCGCGCTCGGCGCCGAGGGGCTGGATGCCGCCAACAAGGGCCTCGTCACCGACATCATCGCCTGCCCGGGGCTCGACTATTGCGCGCTGGCCACCGCGCGCTCGATCCCGGTGGCGCAGGACATCGCGCGCCGCTTCGCAGACCCCGAGCGCCAGCGCGAGATCGGCCCGCTCGCGATCAAGATCTCGGGCTGCATCAATGCCTGCGGTCACCACCATGTGGGCCATATCGGCATCCTCGGGCTCGACCGGGCGGGGGTGGAGAGCTACCAGATCACCCTCGGCGGCGACGCGACCGAGACCGCCGCCCTCGGCGAGCGCACCGGCCCGGGCTTCGCCTACGAGGAGGTCCCGGGCGCGATCGAGACGCTCGTCGACACCTATCTCGCCCGGCGCGAGGCGGGGGAGACCTTCCTTCAGACCTACCGCCGTCTCGGGATGGCGCCCTTCAAGGAGGCCCTCTATGCCGGTGATTGACCGCGGCGGGGAGATCGACGACCTCTGGCCCTCTGCGGGGGAGGGTCCGCTGCCCGCCTCCGGTCGCGTTCTCGTGGGCCTCGACCGGCTCGAGGAGGCCTGCGCGAGCCCCCTCGAGATCGGCGTGCATATCGAGAACCATGCCGACCCCCGGGCGCTCGTCCCCCATTTCGACCGCCTCGCGATGGTCTCCGTCGCCTTCCCCGTCTTCGCCGACGGCCGGGGCTTCTCCATCGGGCGGATGCTGCGCCGGGCGGGCTTCGTCGGCCGGCTGCGGGCGAGCGGGCCGGTGATCGCCGACCAGTTCGCCGACCTCCTCGCCTGCGGATTCGACGAGGTGGCGATCCCGGACGACCTCGCCCGCCGCCAGCCGGTCGCCCGCTGGCTCGCCGAGATCGACGCGATCACCCTCGGCTACCAACGCGGCCTCGCGGGCCGCGGCGCCATCCTGGACCGCCGCCGGGCCGACGCCTGACGAGGCCCCCCCGCGGTGCCCTCTCCCGCGGCGCTCTCTCGCCTCGGGCCCTCGGTCCGCCGGGGCTGTTGCCCGCCCCTGCGGGCCCCGGGCCGCCCGGCTCCGGCCGCGAGCCGGGGCCCGCCGCGGCCCGTCCTGGCTCGGCATTCCGAGCCTCCGGCCCCTGCGGCACATAGTCGGACGGGGCCGAGGCCGAGATCCCCCGCGAGGGCTCCCTCCGGTCCCGCGCCGGCGCCGGTCCTCTGCAGCCGGCCGCTCCCAGGTTCGCTCTGCCCGCCCGCTGCGCCCTCCCGCCGCCTCGGCCCGGCTGCCGCGCCCGACCTGGCCGATCGGATAGGCCGGCTCGCCCTTTGCGCCTCTCCGCCCGACCGACGGGCACCCCACCCCCCGCGCCCCATCGGCTATCCCTCTGCCCGAGCCGAAGCCGTGAGCCGATGTCCGCGTGCGTGACCGCTGGAGGAGAGCCGCCATGACCGTTCTGACCGTCGATTTCCGCTCCGCCGGGGTTGCAGGCCGCCGCCCCGCGCTCGGACAGCCCGAGGGGCGCCCGATCCGCCCGCGCTGCGCCCCCTCGCCGGAGGAAGCGCCCGCGCCGCGCCGCTCCGGCCGGGCCGCCCTTGCCACCGCCGGCGCGGCCGCGGCGCTCGCAGCGCTCACGGCGGGAGCGGCGCTCGCCGTCCAGGGCTTGGGCGGCGGGGGCGCCGAGGCGGGGCTCGGCTTCGCGCCGGTCCTCGCGGCGCTCGCCTTGGCCGGCGGGATGGCGCTGCGCCCGATCCGCCCGGCCGCGGCGACCCTCGTCGCGGCGCTGCTCGTCCTCCACGGCGCGGGACTCGCCCTCGCCGCTCTGCCGGGCCTCCCCGGCTGACCGGTCGGGCGGCGAGGCCGGCGATCCGGCTTCGGCCGCCCCGGCTCCCCACGGTGCGGGAGGCGAGGCGCGGCCCGCCCCCCTCCGCTCGGCGACAGGCGCCCACAGGCCGCCGCCGTCCGCCCGACCGACCCCGTCTCGAGCCAGAGCCGCCGCCGCTTTCCCGGCCGCTCGTGCCCGCGTTGATGGCGGCGATCCCCCGCCGTGTGAGAGAGGCTCCGCCGCGACGGCGGGCCGCCGTCACCAGCCCCCACCCTGACTCGCGACCGAGCCCGAGACGGACCCCTGACGCGAGCCCGCCCGGCGGCGATCGGCTCTTGAAGAAGCCGGTCTGTCTGCGCGTCTGCCCGTGGTGTCCTGACCGTCGGGGGCGGGCGGAGGTGGCTCACGCAAGCTCGGGGCTGGCCGCGTGCCTAGCGATGCGAGCGGTTTCGGCGTCCGGGTCGGAGTGTCGGCGGCAACGGTCTCGAGCCGGCCGGGGATCTGCCCGATGCGGGTGCGCACCCTCTGGCCGACGGCGTCGCCGGCGGACCGGGTCCCGCGGCCGTGGATGCGGCAGCGCCGCCGGTGTCGACGGCGTGTCTCGCGCGACATGAGGGGCGATGCGGCGCTCGTGCGGTTCCGCGGCGAGATGGTCCGTGTCGACGCCCTCGGCGGCGGCGTCAGCCTTCCTCGCCCTGGTCGGCGATCCAGGCCACGGAGACCACCCGCTCGCCCGAGCCCATGTCGAACACCTTCACCCCGCCGGCGGAGCGCGAGCGGAACGAGATCCCCGCCACCGGGCAGCGGATCGACTGTCCGGCATCGGTCACGAGCATGATCTGATCGTCGAGATCCACCGGGAAGGAGGCGGCGACCGGCCCCCCGCGCAGCCCCTTGTCCATCGCCTGCACGCCCTGCCCGCCGCGGCCGCGCACGGGATAGTCGTGGCTCGAGGAGAGCTTGCCGAGGCCGCGCTCGGTGATCGTCAGGATCAACTCCTCGGCGGCGGACATGGCGGCGTAGCGCTCGGGCGGGAGCGCGATGTCGGCCACGGGCTCCTCGCCCGCCTCCGCGGGCTCCTCGCCGGGCTCGGCGGGCTCCTCGGCTTCGCCGGCGACGGCCCTGCGGGCCTTGAGGAAGGCCGCGCGCTCCTCGGGCGTGGCCGCGAAATGGCGCAGGATCGACATCGCCACCACCCGGTCCCCCGCGCCGAGGCGGATGCCGCGCACGCCGGTCGAGGAGCGGCCCTGGAAGACGCGCACCTCCGTCGTCGGGAAGCGGATCGCGCGGCCGAGGGCGGTGACGAGCATCACGTCGTCCTCCGCCGTCGCGATGCGCGCGCCGACGAGGCTCACCCCCTCCGGCAGCTTCATCGCGATCTTGCCGTTGGCCTTGACGTTGGTGAAGTCCGACAGCGCGTTGCGGCGCACATCGCCCGCGGAGGTGGCGAAGACGATCTGGAGCCGCTCCCACTCGTCCTCCGGCGCATCCACGGGCATGATCGCGGCGACGCCCGCCTCGGCGTTCATCGCGCCGAGGACGTGCTTGAGATACCGCCCGCGGGTCGTCCGCCCGCCTTGGGGCAGCCGCCAGCACTTGATCTTGTAGGCCATCCCGTCGGTGGTGAAGACGAGCAGCGGCGTGTGGGTGTTGGCGACGAAGAGGCGGGTGACGAAATCCTCCTCCTTCATCGTCATGCCGGAGAGGCCCTTGCCGCCGCGCTTCTGCTCGCGGAACTCGGTGAGCGGCGTGCGCTTGACGTAGCCGCCATGGGTGATCGTCACCACCATGTCCTCGCGCTCGATCAGCGCCTCGTCGTCGACATCGCCCTCGAACTCGACGATCTCGGAGCGGCGCGGCGTGGCGAAGGCGTCGCGGATCTCCGCGAGTTCCGCCTTGACGATGCCGAGGATGCGGGGGCGGGAGGCGAGGATCTCGAGATAGTCGCGGATCTTCGCGGCGAGGCTCTCGAGCTCCTCGGAGATCTCGCCGACGCCGAGCGCGGTCAGCCGCTGGAGGCGCAGATCGAGGATCGCGCGGGCCTGGGTCTCGGAGAGGGTGTAGGTGCCGTCCTCGTTCATCTTGTGCGAGGGGTCGTCGACGAGGCGGATGTATTCGGCGATGTCCGCCGCCGGCCAGCGGCGCGCGCGGAGCCGGGCGCGGGCCTCGGCGGGGTCGGCCGAGGAGCGGATCGTCGCCACCACCTCGTCGACATTCGAGACCGCGACCGCGAGGCCGCAGAGCACATGCGCCCGCTCCCGGGCCTTGCGCAAGAGATGCGCCGTGCGCCGGGCCACCACCTCCTCGCGGAAGGCGACGAACTCGGCGAGCATGGTCTTGAGATCGAGGCTCTCGGGCTTGCCGTGGTTGAGGGCCAGCATGTTGCAGCCGAAGGTCGTCTGCATCGGCGTGAAGCGGAAGAGCTGGTTGAGCACCACGTCGGCCGTCGCGTCGCGCTTCAACTCGATCACCACGCGCACGCCGAAGCGGTCGGACTCGTCCTGGACATGGGCGATCCCCTCGATGCGCTTGTCCTTCGCCGCCTCGGCGATGCGCTCGATCATGGTGGATTTGTTCACCTGATAGGGGATCTCGTCGACGACGATGGCGAAGCGGTCCTTGCGCAGCTCCTCCACATGGGTCTTGGCGCGGAGGATCACCGAGCCGCGCCCGGTCACATAGGCCTTGCGCGCGCCGGATTGGCCGAGGATGAGCGCGCCGGTGGGGAAGTCCGGCCCAGGCACGATCTCCATGATCTCGGAGAGCGTCATGTCCGGCCGGTCGATCAGCGCGAGCGTCGCCTCGATCACCTCGCCGAGATTGTGCGGGGGGACGTTGGTCGCCATGCCGACGGCGATGCCCCCCGCCCCGTTGACCAGCAGATTGGGGAAGCGGGCGGGCAGGACCACCGGCTCGTCGCGCTCGTTCGAGTAGTTGGGGACGAAGTCGACCGTCTCCTTCTCGATATCGGCGAGGATCGACTCCGCGGGCTTGGCCATGCGGCATTCGGTGTAGCGGTAGGCGGCGGGGGGATCGCCGTCCATCGAGCCGAAATTGCCCTGCCCGTCGATCAGCGGCAGGCGCATCGAGAAGTCCTGCGCGAGGCGCACGAGCGCGTCGTAGACCGCGCTGTCGCCATGGGGGTGGTAGCGGCCCATGACGTCGCCCACCACGGTCGCGCATTTGCGGTAGGGCTTGTCGGGGGTCATCCCGTTTTCGTGCATCGTGTAGAGGATGCGCCGGTGCACGGGTTTCAGGCCGTCGCGCAGATCGGGGATGGCGCGGCTCACGATCACGCTCATGGCGTAATCGAGATAGCTGCGCTGCATCTCGTCCTCGACCGCGACCGACGGGCCGTCGTAGCGGGGCGTCTCGGCGCCGCCCTCGGCGTCCTCTGGGGTGTCGTCGCTCATCTTCCGCTCGGCTGGTGCTGGCTCATAGGGTGCTATAGCGCCCGCGGTCGGGGGCGTGCAATCGCGCCGGGCGGCCGGGAGTGGGGGGCGGCGGTCCGCGGCCCCGGCGGCTCACGACGCTGGCGGCCGCCCGGGGGCCGGCCCGAGGGGCGTTCCCCCGGGCCGCGGGGCGGCTCGGACGGGTCAGAAGGGGATGTCGTCGTCGATCGGGCCGCCGCCGCCGCGACCGCCGCCGCCGCTCTCGCCATAGGAGCCGCCGCCCCCGCCATAGCCGCGATCCTCGGGGATCCGGTCGCCCCCGTAGCCGCCGCCCCCGCCGCCGCCCTCGCGGCTGTCGAGAAGGGTCATCTCGCCGCGATAGGGCCGCAGCGACACCTCTGTCGTATAGCGGTCCTGGCCCGACTGGTCCTGCCACTTCCGCGTCTCTAGCTGGCCCTCGAGATAGACCTTCGAGCCCTTCCGCAGATACCGCTCGGCGATGTTCACGAGGTTCTCGTTGTAGATCGCGACCCGGTGCCACTCGGTGCGCTCTCGCTGCTCGCCGGTCTGCTTGTCGCGCCAGCGCTCGGAGGTCGCCACCGCCAGATTGCAGACCTTGCCGCCGTTCGGAAAGCTCCGGACCTCCGGGTCCCGGCCCAGATTGCCGATCAATATCACCTTGTTGACGCTGCCTGCCATGCGCGGTCCCTCTCGCTTGCCCGGGCGCCGCGCGGGAGGGCGCGGCCAGGACCGGAGCCTAATGCCGCCGCGCCTCCGCCGAAAGGGGCCGCGGGCCGTAAGCCCCGGTCGCATGGCCGGCCCGGTCAGCCTCCGGGCAATGGCGGGGCGGGGCCGTGGGGGCGATGTGGGCAGGGCCGGCGCGGCAGAGGCCCGTCGGCGATCCGATCCAACGCAATCACGGAGACATCCATGCGCAAGACCCCCCTCACCCCCGCCGCCGCACTCCTGCTCGCCGCGGGCCTCGCCCTGCCGATCGGGCTCGCCCTCGCCTCGGAGCAGGGAACCGGCGCCGCCCCCGCCGCCCCCGCCGCGGAGACCGCGGACGACGTCGCCCGCGCCCCCGCAGGCGGCCCCCCGCAGGTCGGCGACCGGCTAGGCACTTCGGCGGGCGAGATCGCCGCGAGCCTCGAGGCCGCCGGGCACCGCCTCCGCGAGATCGAGCGCGAGGGCGGGCGCTTCGAGGTCGAGATCGGCCGGGGCTCCGGCCGCGGCCACGAGATCTACGTCGACGCCGCGACCGGCCTCGTCACCAAGGTCGAGCGCGATGACTGAGGCGCCCCGCACCGCAACCGAGGGGTCCGGCGAAGGCCGGGCCCACCGGGTCTGGGACCCGCTCGTGCGCGTCGTGCACTGGTCGATCGCGGGACTCGTCCTCGCCAATGTCGCGCTCCTCGAGGAGGGCGATCCGGCCCACCGCTTCGCGGGCTACGCGGTGCTCGCGCTGGTCGGGCTGCGCCTGGCCTGGGGCGTGGTCGGCAGCCGGCATGCCCGCTTCTCCGCCTTTCCGCCGAGTCTCGGGGGCGCGCTCTCGCATCTCTCCGGGCTCGTCACCGGCGCCGCCCGGCGCGAGACGCATCTCTCGCACACCCCGCTCGGCGCGCTGATGGCCTATGCGCTCTGGGGCCTGCTCGCGGCGATCTGTCTCAGCGGGATCGCCGCGCATACGGGCCTTCTGGGCGGCGGCGAGGCCGGGGAGGAGCTGCACGAGACGCTCGCCAATCTTGCCCTCGCCGCCATCGCGCTGCATGTCGGGGGCGTGATCCTGGAGAGCCGGCTCTCCGGCGTCGGGCTCGTCTCGGCGATGCTGACCGGCTGGAAGCGCCTGCCCCGCGGCTGACGGGGCCGGCGGGAGAGGGAGGCGATGGCGGAGACGACGGCCGAAGAGCAGCCGCCGGACGAGGGCGCGGCCCCCCGGGCCCGTCCGAGCCTCTGGAGCGGGGCGGGCGGGCTGCTCGCCCTTCTGGTCGTGCAGGCCGTCTGCGCGGTCTTCTTCCTCGTCGACGTGGCGGCGGACTTCCTGCTCGGCCAGGGTGCGGGCGACAGCGGCGGGCATCTCGGGCTCGAACTCGTCGCCGCCCTGGGCCTCGCGGCCGGGCTCGGGGTGACGCTGCGCGAGGTCCGCCGGCTCCTGTTCCGCCAGCGCCGGATCGAGGCGCGGCTGCAGGCGGCCTCCGGCGCCTTTCTCGACCTTCTGGACGCACGCTTCGACGCCTGGGCGCTGACCCCTTCGGAGCGGGACGTGGCGCTGCTCGCGATCAAGGGGCTCGCGATCAAGGAGATCGCCGCCATTCGCGAGACCCGGGTGGGCACGGTCAAGGCCCAGCTCACGCGGGTCTACGCCAAGGCGGGCGTCAGCGGCCGGCCGCAGCTTCTCAGCCTCTTCGTCGAGGATCTGATCGGCGGCGGCCTGGCGGGCGAGGCGGCGGCGGAGGCCGGGCGCTAGTCCCCGGTCTCCGGCTCGACGCGGGCCACGACCCGGCGCGTCGCAGACTCGATCAGCAGCACGGCATCGCCGACGCGGGCGTAGATCTGCCCCGCCGGGGGCTCCGGCAGGCCGTAGGTCCGCCAGTCGAGCGTCACATGGGGCCGGTCCTCCGGCAGCCGATCGCCGACGGCATAGCCCGAAGCCGGCGCCGCCGCGCCGCGCGGGAAGGCGTGGGCGCCGGGGCGCGCCGGATCGGGCGGGCCGGCCTCCTCCGGCGCGGGCTCCGGGGCCGGCTCGGGCTCGGCGGGAGCGGCGCGCGGGGGGCTGCGGAAATGCCGGTCGAACTCGTCCTGGGCGTCGCGCTCGATATAGAGGTAGCGGGTGCGCGGATAGCGGCGGCGGTGCGGGCGCTCGCGGCCGTCGGGCTCGGGGCGAACGCGGTCGTCCTCTGGCGGGACCTCGCGCGCGCCGCGGCGCACGACCCCGCCGGCGCGTCCGCCCGGCGTCGCGTCGCGCGCGCTCCGCTCCGGGCGGTCGGGCCCCCCGGTCGTCGGTTCGTCCCCGGGGGTTCCGCGCGCCGCCCCCTGCGCCGCGGCCTGCGGCGCGCAGAGGGCGAGCGCGAGCGCGACCGCCAAGGCCGCGCGCCGGGGACCGGATCTCGGATCTGCCGCCATGGCGCCCTCCCGTTTCCCCCAGGATAGCGCGCCTCGCGCCGCGCCGCGACCCGGGCTCTGGATTTCCGCGCCGCGGGGGGCTACCTGCGGAAAGACCCCCGCGCGCCGAGGAAGGAGGCCCCATGCCCGTCGACCCGCCTGCGAGCCGGCGCGAGCCTGCGCTCGCCGAGCGGCTCTCGGCCGCCCTCGCCGCACGCGGGCCGGCGCATGCGCCCCGGACGCACCATCTCGAGCCGGGCGGCGTCCCGCGCTACGTCAACCGCCTGATCCTCGAGGCCTCCCCCTATCTCCTGCAGCACGCCCACAATCCGGTGGACTGGCGGCCCTGGGGCGCGGCCGCGCTCGCGGAGGCGGCGGCGCGCGACGTCCCCGGGTTCCTCTCGGTCGGCTATGCGACCTGCCACTGGTGCCATGTGATGGAGGAGGAGAGCTTCGACGACGAGGCGGTCGCCGCGGCGCTCAACGCCCGCTTCGTGCCGGTGAAGCTCGACCGGGAGGAGCGCCCGGATCTCGACCAGATCTACATCCTCGCCACCCAGCTCCAGCACGGCCATGCCGGCTGGCCCAACTCGCTCTGGCTCCGCCCGGACGGCGCGCCCTTCCACACCGGAACCTATTTCCGCAAGGCCGATTTCCTGCGCGTGCTGGAGGCGGTGTCGGAGGCCTGGGCGACCCGGCGGGGCGAGATCGACGGCGTCGCGGGCCGCATCGCCGCGGCGGTCGAGCGCCAGGGCCGCCCGGCCGAGGGGCCCGCCGCGCCGCCGGACGCGCCCGTCTTCGCCGCCGCGGTCGCGGGGCTCTCGGCGATCCGCAACCGCGCCCATGGCGGCTTCTCCGAGGGCCGGCAATTCCCGCAGGAGACCTTCCTCCTCTTCCTGCTCGACCGTTGGCGGCGCGACGGCGACGCCGAGGCCTGGGAGATCGCCGCCGCCACCCTGGATGCCATCGCCGCGGGCGGCATCCACGACCATGCCGGCGGCGGCTTCCACCGCTACACCGTCGATGTCGACTGGCGCACGCCGCATTTCGAGAAGATGCTCTACAATCAGGGCCTTCTCGGGCGCGCCTTCGTCGAGGGGTGGGAGGCGTCGGGCAACCCGGCCTGGCGCCGCGCCGCGGAGCGCTGCTTCGCCTATCTCCTGCGCGACATGACCGACGCGGCGGGGTGCTTCTTCGCCGCGGAGGACGCCGACAGCCTCGACGGGGAGGGGCGGCGCACCGAGGGCGCCTTCTACGCCTGGACGCCGGAGGCCGCCCGCGCCGCGCTCGGGGAGGCGGCCGGGCGCGGCGTGGCGCTCCTCGGCCTCGACGCGGCGCCGCGGATCGAGGCGGGCAGCGTGCCCCATCTCCGCCCGGGGGAGGCGCTGCCGGAGGGGCTCGACGCCCTCCTCGAGCGCCTGCGCCGCGCGCGGGAGGCCCGCCCCCGCCCGATCCGCGACGAGAAGGTGATCGCCGGGTGGAACGGGCTGACGATCCGCGCGCTCGCCGAGGGCGCCGCGGCCTTCGGCCGGCCCGATCTCCTCGCCGCCGCAGCCCGGGCGGGCGATGCGCTCTGGGACCGGCTCTGGGACGGGACGCGGCTCCACCGCCTCTGGGCCGGGGGAGGCCCGCGCGGCGAGGGGCAGCTCGAGGACCATGTGTGGCTCGGCCTCGCCTTCCTCGCGATCGACGAGGCGGCGGCGCTCCTCGGAGCCGAGGCCGCCGGCCCCCGCTGGGCCGAGCGCGCCGGGACCCTCGCCCGCGCCACCCTCGCGCGCTTCGCCGACGGGGCGGGGCGGCTCCGCATGGCGGCCGAACCGGGCCCCCTCGGCGACGTCTACGAGACGGCGGACGGGGCGACGCCGGCCGGCGAGAGCTCGGCGCTCGAATTCCTCGCCCGCATCGGCGATCCGGAGGCGGCGCGGGCCGCGGCGGATCTCGCCGCGGCGATCGCGCCGCCGATGCGGGAGGTGCCGCTGCTGCGGCTCGAGGCGATGGCGGGCGCGCGCCGGCTCGCGGACGGTCCCTCGGCGCTCCGCCGCACGCTCGCGGGCGGCGCCCTGCGTCTCGCGCTCCGCCGGCCGGAGAGCGCGGCGGGGCCCTGGCGGCTCGACATCGCGCTGGCCCCCGGCTGGCATCTCGCGGCGCCCGATCCGGGCGCGGCGGGCCTCGCGGGCGCCCGGGCCGAGGGGGCGGCGGTGCATTGGCCGGATGCGCGGACGCTCCGCCTCGGCGCCGTCGACCGGCCGCTCAGGGCCTATGAGGGGCGGCTGACCGTCGCCCTCGCCCCGCACGCGCCGGAGGTGGCGCTGCACCTCCAGGTCTGCTCCGACCAGCTCTGCGCCGAGCCTGTCGCCGCCCGTTTCCGTGTCGCACGCCCGCTTGAGCCCCCTCTTGCGCCCTCGGGAGAGACCCCATGAGCCCCCTCCGCCTCGCGCTCCTCCTCCTCCTCGCCCTCGCCGCCCCCGCGGGCGCCGCCGAGCCCGTCAGCCCGACGGAGTTCCGCGCCTATTCCGAGGGCTACACGCTCTACTTCTCCGAGAACGGGGAGTATTTCGGCGCGGAATCCTACGGCTCCGACCGCCGGGCTCTCTGGCAATACAAGCTCGGGGACTGCGTCGCCGGGGTCTGGCGCCCGCGCGGGGGGCAGATCTGCTTCACCTACGAGGACGGCGAGGGGGAGATCTGCTGGCGCCTCTTCCGCGACGAGCGGGGCCTCTTCGCGCGGCTCGTGGGCGACGAGGGGGAGGCCGACGATATCCTGACCCTGCGCGTCTTCCGGCGCGACCGCGAGCCCCTGCGCTGCGGCGGCCCGGCGGTCTGAGCCTCCGGGCTCAGTCGGGATCGAAGAGCGAGCCCTGGGAGGGCGACTCCGCCGGCGCGGGCTTGCGCCGTCGCGGCCCGCGGGGCGCGCCCCCGGCGGTCGCCTCGACCCGCCCGTCGGCGAACTCGATCTCGAGCGCCGTGCCGGGCGCGATCCCGGCGGCGCGGGTCTCGACCCCCTCCGGCCCCCGCACCACCGCATAGCCGCGGGCGAGCGTCCGCGTGTAGCCGAGCGACTCGAGGAGGCGGGAGAGGCTCGCGAGGCGCTCGGCGGCCTCGCCCCGGGCGCGCGCCGCGGCGGGGGCGAGGCGGGCGGCGGGGCGGGCGAGGCGCTCGCCCCCGCGCTCGATCCGCGCCGAGAGGAGCCGGGGCAGGAGGCGCCCGGCGGTCCCTGCGAGCCGCGCCCGGCTGGTGGAGACGGCGGCGAGGAGCCCCCGCGGCAGCCGCCCCTCGAGCGCCGCCACCCGCTCGCGCGCCCGCTCGACGGCGCGCTCTGGCCGAGGCATCCGCGCGAGGGCGAGGCGGAGCGCCTGGGCGCGGCGCTCGATCAGCTCGTCCGGCCGGGGCAGCCGCGCGAGGGCGGTGTCGAGGCGTTGGCGCGCGCTCTCGAGCGGGGCCTCGGCGCGGGGCAGCGCCCGGGCGAGCGCCCGGAGATCCCCCCGCGCCGTCTCGAAGCGCCGGGCGAGGGCGCGCGTGCGCCGGGCGTCGAGATCGGCGAGCGCCGCGGCGAGGTCGGCGCGGACCGGGACGGCGATCTCGGCCGCCGCGGTCGGCGTCGGCGCGCGTCGGTCGGCGGC
This sequence comes from uncultured Limibaculum sp., assembly GCA_964576075.1. Classification (GTDB taxonomy): domain Bacteria; phylum Pseudomonadota; class Alphaproteobacteria; order Rhodobacterales; family Rhodobacteraceae; genus Thermohalobaculum. The sequence goes on from CAZNTX010000028.1 coordinate 37,692, forward strand.
GAAGTCGATCAGCGTGGTGTCGGTCTCGTGGCCGACGGCGGAGATCAGCGGGATCGTCGAGGCGGCGGCGGCGCGGACCACCGCCTCCTCGTTGAACCCCCAGAGATCCTCGACCGAGCCGCCCCCGCGCGCGACGATCAGGACGTCGGGCCGCGGCACCGGCCCCCCCTCCGGCAGCGCCGAGAAGCCGCGGATGGCGGCCGCCACCTCGCCCGCGCAGGCCTGCCCCTGCACCGCGACGGGCCAGAGCAGCACCCTTGTCGGGAAGCGCTCTGCGAGGCGGTGGAGGATGTCGCGGATGACGGCGCCCGAGGGCGAGGTGATCACCCCGATCACCGCGGGCAGATAGGGCAGGGCGCGCTTGCGCTCCTCGGCGAAGAGGCCCTCGGCGGCGAGCGCCTTCTTCAGCTTCTCGAGTTTGGCGAGGAGCGCGCCTTCGCCGGCATAGGCGAGGCTCTCGATGACGATCTGGTATTTCGACTGGCCGGGGAAGGTGGTGAGGCGCCCGGTCGCCACCACCTCGACCCCCTCCTCGGGCTGGACGCGCAGCCCCGAGACCGTGCCCTTCCAGATCACGCCGGAGAGGACCGCGCGGTCGTCCTTGAGGTCGAGATAGACATGGCCGGAGCGCGGGCGCGAGACCCGGCCGATCTCGCCGCGCACGCGGACATGGCCGAAGGCGCCCTCCACCGTGCGCTTCACCGCGCCGGAGATCTCGCTCACCGAGTATTCTGGGGCGTTGGCGCCGCTCTCGGCGGGCTCGATCAGGCTGTCGCTCATGCTCTCCTCCGGGGGGCGGAGCCTAGCGCGCTCGGCGGCGGGAGGGAACCGGCGCTGGCGCGGGGCGCGCGGCTCGGCTATCGGAGGGCCGGAAGCTGGCTGGGAGGCATGCATGCGGGTGTTGATCCTCGGGGGCGGCGGGCGCGAGCATGCGCTCGCCTGGGCCGTGGCGCGGAGCCCGGACTGCGCGGCGCTCTACGCGGCCCCGGGCAATGCCGGGATCGCGGCGCTCGCGGAGTGCGTGGCGCTCGCGATCGAGGACGGGCCCGCGGTCGCGGCCTGGGCGCTGGCGCACCGGATCGACCTCGTGATCGTCGGGCCCGAGGCGCCGCTCGTCGCGGGTGTCGCGGATGCCTGCCGGGCGGCGGGGGTCGCGGTCTTCGGGCCCTCGGCGGCGGCGGCGCGGCTCGAGGCGTCCAAGGCCTTCACCCACGAGATCGCGGCCGCCTGCGGCGCGCCGATGGCGGCCCATGCGGTCTTCGAGGCGGCCGAGCCCGCCAAGGCGCATCTGCGCGCCATGGCCGAGGGCAGCTGGTCGGGCGCCGTGGTGAAGGCCGACGGGCTCGCGGCCGGCAAGGGCGTCGTCGTGGCCGAGACGCGCGCGGAGGCGGAGGCGGCGGTCGAGGCGATGCTCGGCGGCGCCTTCGGCGCGGCGGGCGCGCGGGTGCTGATCGAGGAGCGGCTCCTCGGCGAGGAGGCCTCGCTCTTCGCGCTCTGCGACGGGGAGACGGTCGTCCCCCTCGGCTCGGCGCAGGACCACAAGCGCGCGGGCGAGGGGGACACCGGGCCCAACACCGGGGGGATGGGCGCCTATGCGCCCGCGCCCGCGATGGACGGGGCGACGACCGAGCGCGCGATGGCCGAGATCGTCCGCCCGGCGCTCGCCGAGATGGCGCGGCGGGGGACGCCCTATCGCGGCGTGCTCTATGCCGGGCTGATGCTGACCGAGGCGGGCCCGCGGCTCATCGAGTTCAACGCCCGCTTCGGCGATCCGGAGGCGCAGGTGCTGATGCTGCTCCTCGCCTCGGACGCGCTCCGGCTGATGCGGGCGACCGCCGAGGGCGCCCTCGCGGGGCTCGCGCCAGAGTGGCGCCCCGGGGCGGCGATGACGGTCGTGCTCGCCGCCGAGGGCTATCCCGGGAGCTACGAGACGGGCTCGGAGATCCGCGGGCTCGAGGCGGCGGGGCGCATCGAGGGGGTGACCGTCTTCCATGCCGGGACGAAGGCGGAGGACGGGCGGATCCTCGCGGCCGGCGGGCGGGTGCTCAACGTCTCGGCCGTGGGCGCGACGCTCGCGGAGGCGCGGGAGCGGGCCTATCGGGCGGTGGACGCGATCGACTGGCCGGAGGGGGTCTGCCGGCGCGACATCGGGTGGCGGGCGCTCGGGCGCTCCTGAGAGGCCGGTCCGGCCGCTCGTGCCGTGGCGGGCTGGCCGGGGGGCCGAAATCGGCGATCTCTGGCCGACCCTGGAAGCCGGGAGGAAGGCAGCCCCGGGGCGCGCATCGGCGCGTCGGGAGGACGCCGCCTGCGCCGGTGCGAAACGGCGTGCCCGCAAGAGCCCGCTCGGAGCGGATGCGGCCGCTCGCGCTGGCGGTGATCTATGGCGGCGGCAGCCGGGCCGAGGCGGCGAAAAGCTGAGGTGTAGGCGGTGATCCTGCGCGACTGGGGCCTGCGCGTCGAAGCGGAGGGGCCGATCGGCCGACAGGCGCCCATCAGCCTGCCTCAGCTCGACGATGGGCTCGGGAACTCGCGGAACTCGTCGTGCGCGGTCCGGGCCCGGCGGTGCGCTGGAGGCCGAGCGATCTCGCCACCCGGGTCCGACGGAATACGGGGATCCCCGCCGCCGGGCCCGGCGCGTCGAGCCGCCTTGCGCCTCTGGCGGACCGTCCGTCCGGCGGGGATGGGCGCCGCGGTCGCGCCCGCCGCCGTTGCGAGCGCGACCCGGGACCCGAGCGGCTGGCCCATCTCGACGGCGCGCGTCGTCCCCAAACCGTCACGGTCCGACGCCCCGAGCGCCGGAGCCGGCCGCGCCCGAGACCCTCCGGCGATCCCTGCGCGAGGCCTGGCCTTTGCCCCGCGCCTTCCGCAGCTCCGACGGCCTCCTCGCCCTCCGCTGCCACGCCCGGACCCGCCTGACCGGGCGACCCTCCAAGGTCACGCCCTTCGGCCCCCGCGGTCGCAGGCATGGGGTCCGATCGGCGCATATCGGGATAAGGCGCGTTGAAACCTGCGCCGTGTCAGACTAAACCGTGAACGAAGGGTTAATGGCGGAGGCGAACCATGGCGGGTCTCTGGCGACGGCGGATGGCGGGTCCGGCGCTGGCTGCGGCGGTGGGCGCGACGGCGCTCTGGCCGGCGCTCGCGGCGGCGAGCGAGTGCGGGCTCTACGACTATCGGGCGCGGATCGTGCGGGTGGTGGACGGCGACACGGTGGAGGCGGACATCGATCTCGGCTTCAACACCTGGCGCCGGGCCGAGCGGCTCCGGCTCGCCGGGATCGACGCGCCGGAGCCCCGGGGCGAGACCCGCGACGCGGGCCGGCGGGCGGCCGAGGCGCTGCGCGCGCGGATCGAGGGGCGCGAGCTCGTCATCTGCACGATCGAGGACCGCACGGGCTCCTTCGGGCGCTATCTCGTGCGGATCTTCGACGGGGCGGAGGTGGTGAACGACTGGCTGCTGGCCGAGGGTCTCGCCCGGCGCTGGCCGTCCGAATAAGGGAGGCCGCGCGATGTCGATCCTGAAGCCGACCGGGATCTGGGGCGAGGTGACCTGGCTCGGGCTGGTGCCGGCCGATGCCGAGGGGATCGCGGCGGTCGCGGTGCGCGAGATCGCGCTCGACTGGGGCGGGCCGGTGGGCGACGTGCATCACGGGCTGACGCGGGCCGCCTGCGTGCGGGTGAAGCGGCAATATCCGGAGGGGACCGAGATCCGCAATGTGCGCCAGCTCTCCGTCGTCTCCGAGGAGGAGATGGCGGAGATCGCGGCGGGGCTCGGGCTCGCGCGGCTCGATCCGGCCTGGCTCGGGGCGACGGTGGTGTTCCGCGGGATTCCGGAGCTGACCGCCTTGCCGCCGGGCACGCGGCTCGTCTTCGAGGACGGCACGGCGCTCGCGACCGATACGGAGAACGCGCCCTGCCGGTATCCCGCCGCCGAGATCGAGGCCGCGCATCCCGGGCATGGGAGCGCCTTCCCGAAGATCGCCGAGGGCAAGCGCGGGGTGACGGCCTCGGTCGAGCGGCCGGGGGGGATCGCGATCGGGGCGCGGGCGCGGGTGCATCTGCCGCGGCTCAGGCCCTATCGGCACGGCTGAGGGCGGCGGGGCGGACCGGGCCCGCCGCCGCCC
>CAZNTX010000029.1:0-16401 GCA_964576075.1 uncultured Limibaculum sp.
GCCCGAGGCCCCACCCACCCAGGAGAGGGCGGCGCGGGCGGGAGCGCCGGTGCGGCCCCCAAGGCCTCGGGCCGCGCACGCCTCCGCAGCCCGATCCCGGCGATGCGGGTCCGGACGGTTTGGGCGCTTGCGCGGGGGGGCGGCGCTTCGCTACAAGGGCGCGCAAGTCAGCGGCCGGACAGCGCCTCGCCATGTCTCACAGCATCTCCGAGATCGCCCGCCTGACGGGCCTCGCCGCCGAGGGCGCCGTCGATCTCGTCATCGAGCGTCCGGCCGAGCCCGGGCGCGCGGGCGTGCGGGACCTCGCGCTCGCCATGGACCCCGCCTATGCGCAGGCGCTGGCGGAGAGCCCGGCGCGGGCGGCGGTGCTCTGGCCCGGGGCGGACTGGCGCGCGCTCGGGCTCGAGGCCGCGCTCTTCGCGCCGCGGGCGCGGGTGGCGCTCGCGGCCCTCGGCGAGGTGTTCGCGCCGCCCTCCGACGTCGCGCCCGGGGTGCATCCCACGGCGCTCGTCGACCCCACCGCCGAGATCGGGGAAGGCGCGGCGGTCGGGCCCTTCGCGGTCGTGGGCGCGGGGGCGGCCCTCGGCGCGGGGGCGGTCCTCGGCGCCCATGCGAGCCTCGCGCCGGGTGCCTGGATCGGCGCGGGCTGCCGGATCGATGCGGGCGTGCGGATCGGGCGCGGCGTGCGCATCGGCGCGCGGTCGATCGTGCAGGCCAATGCGGTGATCGGGGCGGACGGGTTCTCCTATGTGACGCCCGAGCCGGGCTCGGTGGAGACGGCGAAGGCCACCGGCGAGGTGCGCGCGGCCAATACCGGGCTGCGCCGCATCGCGTCGCTCGGAGGGGTGGAGATCGGCGAGGATGTGGATATCGGGGCGGGCACCTGCATCGATGCCGGCACGGTCGCGCCCACCACCATCGGAGCGGGGACGAAGATCGACAATCTCGTGCAGATCGGCCACAACTGCCGGATCGGGCGGCTCTGCCTCATTTGCGGCCATGTGGGGCTCGCGGGCTCGGTCACGGTGGGGGATCGCGCGGTTCTCGGCGGCAAGGTCGGCGTGGGCGACCATCTCGAGATCGGCGCGGACGCGGTGGTCGCCGGCGGCAGCCTGCTCGGGTCCAACGTCGCGCCGGGGACGGTGGCGATCGGCGTGCCGGCGATGCCGCGGGAGCAGTTCTACCGGCAGTTCGCGGCGCTGAGGCGCTTGCCGAAGGCGCTCGATCAGGTCAAGGAGTTGCGCGCCAAGCTGGGGCTGTAACGCCGCCGCGCGTTTGATAGGAACGAGGCCCGGGCGCGGATCCCGGGCGGACAGGAGACAGGCATGAGCGACGAGGTGGCCGATCGCATCCGGGAGATCATCGCGGAACAGGCGCTGGTCGAGCCGGGGAGCATCACCCCGGAGACCACGCCGGAGGATCTGGGGCTCGACAGCCTGGCCCTCGTCGAGGTCGTCTTCGGGATCGAGGAGGCTTTCGACGTCTCGGTGCCCTACAACGCCAACGATCCGAGCCAGGCGGAATTCGACATCTCCAATTTCGCGGCGATCGTCGAGGGCGTGAAGAAACTCATCGCGGAAAAGCAGGCGTGACGGGCGGTCGGCGGGTCGTCGTCACCGGGCTCGGCGTCGTCTCGGCGCTCGGCACCGGACGGGCGGCGCATTTCGAGGGGCTGCGCGAGGGGCGCTCGGCCATCGGGCCGATCGAGCGCATCCCGTCGGACCGGCTGATGATCAAGATCGCCGCGGAGGCCCGTGGCTTCGAGGGCGAGGACTATTTCGACCGCTCCCAGATCGCGCTTTACGACCGGGTGACGCAGATGGCCCTCGTCGCCGCGGAGGAGGCGATGAGCCAGTCCGGCCTCGAGATCACCGAGGCGCTCGGGCTCCGCACCGCGACGATCATCGCGACCGCGATGGGCGGGCTGCACACGCAGGACGAAAACTACTACGCCGTCTATCACGAGATGAAGAATCGGGTGCATCCGTTCATCATCCCCCGCCTGATGGCGAACGCGCCGGTCTCGCAGGTCTCCATGCGCTACGGGCTCAAGGGGCCGGCCTGGTCGGTGGCGACGGCTTGCGCGAGCTCGAACCACGCGATGGCCCAGGCCTTCCAGCTCGTGCGCTCCGGCGTCTGCGACGCGGCGGTGACGGGGGGGACGGAGAGCGTCCTCTGCTTCGGCGGCATCAAGGCCTGGGAGGGGCTGAGGGTCATGTCGAAGGACGGCTGCCGGCCGTTCTCCAAGACCCGCAACGGCATGGTGCTCGGCGAGGGCTGCGCGATCCTGGTGCTCGAGGCGCGCGAGGCGGCGTTGGCGCGCGGCGCGCCGATCCTGGCCGAGCTCGCCGGCGCGGGCATGACGGCGGACGCGACCGATATAGTCGCCCCCGATCTCGGCGGCGCCACCCGGGCGATCGAGCTCGCGCTGGCGGATGCCGGGATGGCGCCCGAGGAGGTCGGCTACGTGAACGCCCATGGCACCGCGACGGCGATCAACGACCGCACCGAGGCGGCGGCGCTCAAGGCGGCGCTCGGCGGGGCGGCGGAGCGGGTGATGGTGTCCTCCACCAAGTCGATGCACGGCCATGCGATCGGGGCTGCGGGCGCGCTCGAGGCCGCGGCGGTGGTGCTCGCGCTCACCGAAGGCGTGATCCCGCCGACGGCGAATTTCGAGGAGGAGGACCCGGAGATCGGGCTCGACGTGGTGCCGAACACCGCCCGCGAGGCGCGGGTCGGAGCTGCGCTCTCCAACGCCTTCGCCTTCGGCGGGCTCAACGCCGTGCTCGCCTTCCGCGCTCCGGAGGGGTGACTGCCGTCCCGGCGGCGGAGGCTCCGCGCACCCGGCGCCCCACCCACCCCGGCTGCCGTCCGCGCCTGCGGGAGCGGCGGCCTTCCCCCCAGGCGCCGGGTGCGCGGAGCCTCCGCCGCCGGGACCGCGCCCGCGATGGGTCGGGGGATGGCGCTCGGCTCTCCGAGGCGCCGTGCGGTCCCGGCGCCTGGGGGGCTTTCCCGGAGGTGCGGCGGGCGCCGTCTCGTCCGGGGCGGGCGGGGCGCCGGGACCGCGCGGCGCCGGCGCCGGTCAGAGGGCGTTGAAGCCGGCCGTGAAGCCCCTGAGCGAGATGGTCACGTTGAACTCGCGCGCCTGTCCTTCGACGGGGGCGGCGAAGGACATCTGCGCGTTGGCCCCGCGTTTGTAGGCGTTGAGCGCGTCGTCGAGCAGCGGGCGGGTGGCGATGCAGCGATCGGGCAGGCAGACCTCGAAATTGATCTGGCTGCGCTGGCCGCCGTCGATCTGCACCACGACGCCGGGGCGGAGCAGCACGCCGATCCGCGTCGTCACCTGGATGAGGGCGGGCACCGGGCGGCCGTCGTTCGTGGTCAGCCCGTCGAGCTTCTGCACCTCGACGGCGAGGACGGCATTGCCCTGGCTGTCGCGCCCGACCTGCTGCATGGCGCAGATGTCGCGCTCCTCGATGCAGACGATGTCCCAATCGCCGTGGGTCGCCTTCTTGACGCCCTCCTGACGGTCCTGGGCGGCGGCGGGGACGGCCGCGGCGAGCGCGAACAGGCCGGCGAGGAGCCCCCGGCGGAGGGGGGCGGCGAACGGGAGATGGCTGCTCAAGACATGGCCTCCGTGGTCTATCGGGCGCCGGCGGGGCGCCGGCCTCTCGGCTCGGCGGCACCCTGCCAAGGCTTGCCCGCGAAATCAACCGCGCCCCCCCCGGGACCGGGCGGCGCATGAAAAAGGGCGCCGGTTCGGCGCCCCTTCCCGCCGCGGTTTGGCCCGCGGCTCATGCTCTTCCCTGTCGAACTGGCCATATCGTCGCGGCCTTTGCAATCGTTATCGCCTGTTGCGCGGAGGTCAACAGCCTTCTCCGGCCCGAGCGGCCCCGATCCGAAAAAAAGGCCGCGCACGGGGGCGCGGCCAGTTGCAACAGGGAGGAGCGCCCCGTCCGGCGGCGGAAACCGCCGCGTGCCGTCCGGGACTGGGAGCAGATTGCCCCGGAAAGGTTAACAAAGCGTGCCAATTCGGGACGAGGCGCCGGGGGCTTGCGGGTGCCGCGGCCGAGGGGCGATGCTCGGCCCCATCCGAAGCGGCGAGGGAGGCGGCGATGGCGGGCTCTGAGACGGCGCCGGGGCGGGGCGGGCAGGCGGGTCCGCCGCGGCTCCCGCTCGACACGGCGGCGCTCGCGCCGATCCTCGAGGCGCGACTCGACCTCTCGGGGGAGGTCTCGGCGCGGCAATTCTCGGGGGGACAGTCGAACCCCACCTATCTGCTCGAGGCCGGCGGGAGGCGCCTCGTGCTCCGGCGCAAGCCGCCGGGGGAACTGCTTCCGAAGGCGCATCAGATCGAGCGGGAATATGCCGTGATGGCGGCGCTCGGGCGCGTCGGGTTCCCGGTGCCCGAGATGCTGTTCCTGCACGAGGACCCGGAGCCCCTCGGCACGGCCTTCTACGTCATGGCCCATGTGGAGGGGCGGGTGTTCTTCGACACGACGCTGCCGGGGCTCGCGGCGGAGGAGCGGCGCGCGGTCTACGAGGCGGCGATCGACACGCTCGCGGCGCTCCACCGGGTCGATCCGGAGGCGGCGGAGCTCGGGCGATTCGGCCGCCCCGGCGGCTATCTCGCGCGGCAGACGGCGATCTGGTCCAAGCAATACCGTGCGAGCGAGACCGCCGAGATCCCGGAGATGGAGCGGCTGGGCGCCTGGCTGGCGGACGCCGTCGCCGGCGTGCCGGAGGAGAGCTGCCTCGTCCATGGCGACTACCGGCTCGACAATCTGATTCTCGCGCCCGACGCCCCCGAGGTCGTCGCCGTGCTCGACTGGGAGCTCGCCACCCTCGGCCATCCGCTCGCCGATCTCGCCTATTTCCTGATGACCTGGGCCTTTCCGGAGGGGCTGCGCTACGGGCTCGCGGGGGCCGATCTCGACGCGCTCGGCATCCCCTCGATGGAGGCGCTCGCCGAGCGCTACGCCAGGGCGACGGGGCGCGCGGGGCTGCCGGATCTCGACCTGATGCTCGCCTTCTCGGTCTTCCGGATCGCGGCGATCATCCAGGGCGTCCATGCCCGAGGGCTCGCCGGGAATGCGGCGGACCCGGCCGCGCTCGCCATGGGCGCGGACGTCCCCCGCCTCGCCCGCATCGGCTGGGACTTCGCCCGCCGCGCCGGCGCCTGAGCCCGCCCGCCCTTGACCGGCGCGGCGAAACCGTGGACGAGACGGTCAAACCGCTGGACCGAGGAGACAGGCGATGACCGAAGAGCTGACCCATTTCATCGGCGGCAAGCGCGTCAAGGGCGCGTCGGGCCGATTCTCGGACGTCTACAACCCGGCGACCGGCGAGGTGCAGGCGAAATGCCCGCTCGCCTCCGCCGAGGAGGTCCGCGCCGCGGTCGAGACCGCGCGCGACGCCCAGCCCGCCTGGGCCGCGACCAACCCGCAGAAGCGCGCCCGGGTGATGATGAAGTTCGTGAGCCTCCTGCAGCGCGACATGGACAAGCTCGCCGAGGCGCTCTCGCGCGAGCACGGCAAGACCCTGCCGGATGCGCGCGGCGACGTGCAGCGCGGGCTCGAGGTCGCCGAGTTCTGCATCGGCGCGCCGCATCTCCTGAAGGGCGAATACACCGAAGGGGCGGGGCCCGGCATCGACATGTTCTCGATCCGCCAGCCGGTCGGCGTCGCCGCCGGGATCACGCCGTTCAACTTCCCCGCGATGATCCCGATGTGGAAGTTCTGCCCCGCGATCGCCTGCGGCAATTCCTTCGTGCTGAAGCCCTCGGAGCGCGACCCCTCGGTACCGATCATGCTCGCCGAGCTGATGATGGAGGCGGGGCTGCCCGCGGGCGTGCTCAACGTGGTCAACGGCGACAAGGTGGCCGTCGACGCGCTGCTCGACGATCCGGACGTGGCCGCGGTCGGCTTCGTCGGCTCCACCCCGATCGCGCAGTATGTCTATTCGCGGGGCTGCGCGGCGGGCAAGCGGGTGCAGTGCTTCGGCGGCGCGAAGAACCACATGATCGTGATGCCCGACGCCGATCTCGACCAGGCGGTCGATGCGCTCGTGGGCGCGGGCTACGGGGCTGCGGGCGAGCGCTGCATGGCGGTCTCGGTCGCGGTGCCCGTGGGCGAGGCGACGGCGGATGCGCTCGTCAAGAAGCTCGCGCCCCGGGTCGAGAGCCTGAAGATCGGGCCCTACACCGCGGGCGAGGACGTCGATTTCGGCCCGCTCGTCACCCGCGAGGCCCATACGCGGGTGAAGGGGCTCGTCGACCGCGGGGTCGAGGAGGGGGCCGAGCTCGTCGTCGACGGGCGGGACTTCAAGCTGCAGGGCTACGAGGAGGGCAACTTCATCGGCGGCTGTCTGTTCGACCGGGTGACCCGCGACATGGACATCTACAAGACCGAGATCTTCGGCCCGGTGCTCTCGACGGTGCGCGCCAATTCCTACGAGGAGGCGCTCGGCCTCGCGATGGACCACGAATACGGCAACGGCGTCGCGATCTTCACCCGCGACGGGGACACGGCGCGGAACTTCCTCAGCCGGGTGAATGTCGGGATGGTGGGGGTGAACGTGCCGATCCCGGTGCCGCTCGCCTATCACACCTTCGGCGGCTGGAAGAAGTCGGTCTTCGGCGATCTGAACCAGCACGGGCCGGACGCGTTCCGCTTCTACACGCGGACCAAGACGGTCACGGCGCGCTGGCCCTCGGGGGTCAAGGAAGGCGCCGAGTTCTCGATCCCGACGATGGACTGACCGCCCGCCGAACTCCGGCCGGGGGGGCTCGTCGGTCGGCGTCCCGACCTCCTCGCCGGCGGTCGCCGGGCTCTCCGAGCCCAGGAGCCGGGGGCGGGGAGGGAGATCAGCCGTCCTCGTCGGAGGGGGCGGGCGCGTCGGGGCCGGCGCGGGGCAGGCTCGGCAGGGCGCCGCCGAGGGGGGCGGGGCCGGGAAGAGCGGGGCCCGAGGGGAGCGGCGTGGCGCCGTCCGCCGGCACCGCCCCGGGGCCTTCCGGCAGGTCCGGCAGGGGGGCGAGGTCCTCCTCCTCCGCGGCCTCCGCCGCGGCTTCGAGGGCGGCGATGGCGGCCGGGTCCGGGCGGGGGACCGGGAAGGGCGCGGTTTCCGGCGCGAAGCTCTCCTCCTCGATCGGCGTCGGCAGCGCGAGGGACGGACCGGCCGAGGGTCCAGGCCCCGCGCCGAGCCCGCCGCCCGGGCTCGCGAGCCCGCCGAGCGCGGACCCGGGGCCGGCGTCGCCCGGCATCGCGGCGGCGGCGGGCGAGAAGCCGGAGGGCTCCGGAAGGCGGAGCGCGATCTGCGGCGGGGGCGCGGTCGGCGTGTCGATCTTGGGCGCGAAGATCGGGCGTTTGGGCGCCTTGCCGGGACCCGAGACCTCGCCGAGATCGGAGGCCTCGCCGGCCTCGACGCCGGTCTCGGCGCGGGCGGCCTCGGCGGTGTCGGGCGGGTCGGTCTCGGCGGCGACCTCGCCGAGGGCGGCGGCCTCGCCGGTCTCGGGCGGGGTGTTCCAATGCTCGACGAGGGCGGCGATCTCCGGGCTCGCGGCGCGCACGGGGCCGGCGGGCATGGCGGCCTGGGGCTCGGGCGCGCGCCAGATCGCGGGGGCGAGGAGGACGAGGCCGAGCGCATGGACCCCGGCCGCGACCGCGAGGAAGGCGGGGAAGAGCCGCCGCGCGGCCGGCTCGCGCCCCGCGCTCACGGCGCCCCCACCACGAGCGCGATCTCCGACACCCCCGCCGCGCCGAGCCGCGCGACGATGGCGGCCGCGGTGGGGCCGGGGAGCGCGCGGTCGGCCCGCAGGTCGAGCCGGGCGAGGCCCTCTTCGGCGACGGCCGCGGCGATCGCGTCGTAGACCGCCTCGCCGCGCGCCTCGCGCCAGGCGATGCGCCCGTCGGCCGCGACATAGAGCGCATCGTCGCCGATCTCGGCGGGCGGGATCCGGCTCTCCGGGAGATCGACGGGCAGCGGCGCGCGCTCGGCGAGGGTGGGGGTCAGGAGAAAGAAGACGAGCAGCAGGAAGACGACGTTGATCATCGGCACCGCGCCGTCGCGCAGGCGACGGGGGCGGGGCGGGCCGAAATCCATCTCCGCGCCCATCGGCTCACTCCGCCAGGACCACGGTGCCGAGCCCCGCGCGCCGGAGATGCTCGAGCACGACGACGAGCTCCTGCAGCGTCGCGTCCGGGGCGCTCTGCACGACGATATGGGCGTCCGGCGCGGGCATCAGCGGCGCGAGCGCGGGCGCGAGGCCTTCGAGCGTCACCGCCTCCCCGTTGAGCGCGAGGCCCGCGCGGGAGACGGTGACGATGCGCGGCGCGCCCTCGTAGGTGCCCTCGGCGGAGGAGGGGGCGGCGAGCTCGAGCGTGCGATCGGCGCCGACGCTCGCGGCGAGCATGAAGAAGACGAGCAGCAGGAACACGACGTCGATCATCGGCGTCAGGCTCGGACGGCGCGAGCGCCTGGGCTCGCCGAAGGCGAAGACCCCGGCCGCGCTCATTCGGCGGCCTGCTTGGCGAGGTCGGGCGTCTCCACGCGGTTGAAGACGCGGGCGGCCATGTCCTCCATGTCGAGGCGCAGCCGGTCGATCACGCTCTCGTACCAGGTGAGCGCCGCGGCGACGGGGATGGCGACGGCCATGCCCGCGGCGGTGGTGAGCAGCGCCTCCCAGATGCCGCCGGCGAGCGCGGAGGCGTCGGCCGCGGCGCCGGCGGTCTCGAGCCCCTGGAAGGCGGAGATCATGCCGAGCACCGTGCCGAAGAGGCCGAGCAGCGGCGCGATGGAGGCGATGAGTTCGAGCCCGCGCAGCCCGGCTTGCGCCTCGCCGAGGATGCGCTTGGCGACGCGGGTGGTCTCCGCGGCGGCGTCGGCGCGGCTCATGGCGGGGTTGGTGACGGAGGCGATGGCGGTCGCGACGAGGCGGGCGCAGCTGCCCGAACCGCCGCGCGCCACGGTCTCGGCCTCGGCGTCCTTGCCGGCGGCCCAGAGATCGACGGCGGTCTCCGCCTCGCTCCGGTTCCAGGCCCTTGTGGACGAGAGCGCCCAGAGCTTCCAGAGGATGATCGCGAGCGCCGCGACCGAGAGCGCCAGGATCGCCCAGATCGCCGGGCCGCCCTTCTCCAACAGATCGAGCGCGAGCGCCACGCGCGCCCCCTCCGCCGATCCGGCCGCATCCAAGGTCTCGCTCTCCATCCCCGTCCTCGTCTCCCCGCGTCCCCCCGCTCCGCATAGTTAAATTGGAGCGCACAATCCAGGGGTCAGCCCCCGGTCCCAGGCGATTTCGGCCCGATCGCCGGCGCGGCTCAGCGCAGCCCCGCGATCCAGCGCATGACGAGGAACTGCCCCCAGCCCAGCATCGCGCAGGTGACCAGGATGCCGCGGCCGAGCGGCACCCCCTCGATGGCGCCGTAGATCGCCGCGGCGACGAGCCCGGCCGCGGCGCCGGCGAGCGTCCAGGGCAGCGGCCCGCGCAGATCGAGGACCCGGAGCGCGACGGCCGCCGTGGCGCCGAGGGTCGCCGTGAAGCCGAGGAGATAGGCGAAGATCTTGACCGCGCTGCGCCCGGCCTCCGCCTCCGCCTCGCCGGTCGGGCGGTCGCTGAGGCCGGCCATCAGGAAGACGAAGAGCGTCATGACGAGACCGAGGAGAAGCGGCGCGATCGCGAGCGCGAGCACCAGCCGCCGCGCCGGCGGGCGGCCTGCCTCGAGCGAGAGGGTGTCGTCGGCGCGCGTCATGGGCCGCACTCTACCTGCGGTAGCGCGCCGCCGCAATCGGATTGCCCGCCCGCCGGGGCGTCCTGCGGGGCCCAGCCTTGCCGAGGGCGGGGCTGGGCGATAGGCTCTGCCCGACCCGATCCCGGAGGACATGATGAACGTCAGCACCCCGATCGCGCCCGGGCGCGCGGATGTCGCGCGCTTCGACTGGGCCGACCCCTTCCGCCTCGAGGACCAGCTCTCCGAAGAGGAGCGCATGATCCGCGACAGCGCCCGCGCCTATGCCGAGGAGAAGCTTGCGCCGCGGGTGAAGGACGCCTTCGCCCGCGAGGAGACCGACCCCGCGATCTTCCGCGAGATGGGCGAGCTCGGCATGCTCGGGGTGACGATCCCCGAGGCGCATGGCGGGCTCGGCGCGGGCTACGTGGCCTACGGGCTCGTGGCGCGGGAGGTCGAGCGGGTCGATTCGGGCTATCGCTCGATGATGAGCGTGCAGTCCTCGCTCGTGATGCACCCGATCCACGCCTACGGGACCGAGGCGCAGCGGGAGCGCTATCTGCCGGGCCTCGCCCGGGGCGAGCTGATCGGCTGCTTCGGGCTGACCGAGCCCGATGCGGGCTCCGACCCCGCGGGCATGAAGACCCGGGCCGAGAAGATCGCGGGCGGCTACCGGATCACCGGCTCCAAGATGTGGATCAGCAACTCCCCGATCGCCGACGTCTTCGTCGTCTGGGCGAAGTCCGAGGCGCATGGGGACAAGATCAAGGGCTTCGTGCTCGAGAAGGGGATGGCGGGGCTCTCCGCGCCGAAGATCGAGAACAAGCTGTCCTTGCGCGCCTCGGTGACGGGCGAGATCGTGATGGAGGGGGTCGAGGTCTCGGAGGAGGCGCTCCTGCCGAACGTGGAGGGGCTGAAGGGGCCCTTCGGCTGCCTCAACCGGGCGCGCTTCGGCATCGCCTGGGGCACGATGGGGGCGGCGGAGGCCTGCTGGCACGCCGCGCGGGCCTACACGCTCGACCGGACGCAGTTCGGCCGTCCGCTCGCACAGACCCAGCTCGTGCAGAAGAAGCTCGCGGACATGCAGACCGAGATCGCTCTTGGGCTGCAGGGGGCGCTGCAGGTCGGGCGGCTGATCGAGGCGGGGCAGTTGGCGCCCGAGGCGATCTCGCTCGTCAAGCGCAACAATTGCGGCAAGGCGCTCGAGATCGCGCGGATGGCGCGGGACATGCACGGGGGGAACGGGATCTCCGGCGAGTTCCCGGTGATGCGCCACATGATCAATCTCGAGACGGTCAACACCTATGAGGGCACGCACGACATCCATGCGTTGATCCTCGGGCGGGCGCAGACGGGGCTGCAGGCCTTTTTCTGAGGCGGTCGTGCGAGGGGGGCGCGCCGAGGGGGCATCGAACCCCCTCGGCGCGCGGCGACGGCCGGGGGCCGCCGCCGGGCCCTCCGCCGCCGGCGCCGGCGCGGGACGGCGAGAGGGGATCGGGAGAGGCGATGGCGCCGTCGGTCGAGGGCAGGTCCGGAGGGGAGGCGCCGCTCGCGGGGCTGCGGGTGGTCGAGCTCGCGCGGATCCTGGCCGGGCCCTGGATCGGGCAGACGCTCGCCGATCTCGGCGCCGAGGTGATCAAGGTGGAGAGCCCCGAGGGGGACGACACCCGGGGCTGGGGCCCGCCCTTCTACGAGCGCGAGGGGCGGCGCGAGAGCGCCTATTTCGCCTGCTGCAACCGGGGCAAGCGCTCGATCGCGCTCGATTTCCGGGATCCGGGCGATCTCGCGGTGGCGCGGGCGCTGCTCGCGCGGGCGGATGTGGCGATCGAGAATTTCAAGCTCGGCGGGCTCGCGAAGTTCGGGCTCGACCATCCGAGCCTGGCCGCGGAGAACCCCGGGCTGATCACCTGTTCGGTGACGGGGTTCGGGCAGGACGGGCCCTATGCGGCGCGGGCGGGCTACGACTTTCTCATCCAGGGGATGGGCGGGATCATGGATCTCACCGGCGAGGCGGACGGGCCGCCGCAGAAGCCGGGCGTCGCCTATGCCGACATCTTCACCGGGCTCTACGGGGTGATCGCGATCCAGGCGGCGCTCGCCGAGCGGGTGCGGACCGGGCGGGGCCAGCATATCGACATGGCGCTGATGGATGCGCAGGTGGCCGTGCTCGCCAATCAGGCGGCGAATTTCCTGACCGCCGGGGTGGTGCCGCGGCGGCGGGGGAACGCGCATCCCTCGATCGTGCCCTATCAGGTCTTCCCCGTGTCCGACGGGCATCTCGTCATCGCCTGCGGGAACGACCGGCAGTTCGCGCGGCTGATGGCGGTGCTCGGGGCGCCCGGGCTCGCCGAGGATCCGGCCTATGCCACCAATTCCGCGCGGGTGGCGGCGCGGGAGGACCTGGTCCCGCGGATCGAGGCGCTGACGCGGGGCTGGGCGCGGGATGCGCTCATCGCGGCGCTCGAGCCGGTGGGGGTGCCCTGCGGCCCGATCAACACGGTGGCGGAGGTGTTCGCCGATCCGCAGGTGGTGCATCGCGGCCTGGTCGTCGCGCCCGGGGGGGTGCCGGGGGTGCGCACGCCGATCCGCTTCTCGGAGGCGACGCTCGCGATCGGCCGGCCCCCGCCCGCGCTCGACGAGCACCGTAGCGAGATCCTGGCGGAGCTCGGCCTGCCGGAGCCCGCGCGCGGCTGAGGACGCGGGGGGCTCGGCCGCGATCATTTCGCTTGCCTGCCGGGCGTGCCGGGCGCAGTCTCCGCGCGGCCCCATGAGAGCGACGCCCGAAGACCGATGACCCGCCGCCGAGATCTGCCGCAGCCGAGCGCCGGCGCCCAGTCCTCCCTTCGCGCCCGGCCGGGGCGGGGCCTGTGAGCGGCGGGGGCGCGGCCCAGGGCATCCGCTTCGCCCTCCTCGCGGTGACGCTCTTCGCGCTGCAGGACGGCATCTCCAAGCATCTCGCGGCGCATTACCCGGTGCCGTTCTTCGTCATGATCCGCTACTGGTTCTTCGCCGCCTTCGTGCTGGCGCTGGCGAGCCGGAGCCCGGGCGGGCTCGCCGCCGCGGTGCGCACCAAGATGCCGCTCACGCAGGTCTTTCGCGGGCTGCTGCTCGCGGCGCAGATCATCGTGATCGTGAGCGCCTTCGATCTCATCGGCCTTTCGGCGACGCAGGCGATCTTCGCGCTCCATCCGCTGCTGACCACGCTGATCGCGATTCCGGTGCTCGGCGAGGCGGTGGGCTGGCGCAGGCTCGCGGCGGTGGGGGTGGGGCTCCTCGGCGTGCTCGTGATCATCCGCCCCGGCGCGGAGGTGTTCGACCCGGCCGCCTTCGTCGCGCTTCTGGCCGCGGCGATGTTCGCGGCCTATGCGGTGGCGACGCGCCTCGTGACCCGGGCCGACGGCTCCTCGAAGCCCGCCTTCTTCTACACCGGCGTGGCGGGGGCGGCGGGGCTCACCCTCGTCGGCCCGTTCTACTGGACCGAGATGACCTGGCCGGATATCGGCTGGCTCGGGCTGCTCTGCGTCACGGGGATGTCGGGGCACTATTTCCTCATCCGCGCGCTCGACGCGACGGAGGCGGTGCGAATCCAGCCGCTCATCTACCTGCAGATGGTGCTGGGGATCACCATCGGCTGGGCGGTGTTCGACGAGGCGGTGGACTGGCCGGTGATCCTCGGCGTCGCGATGATCATCGCCGCGGGGCTCTACGCGATCTTCCGGGAGATGCGCCTCGCCCGCGCCGCGCGGCGGGCGGAGCGGCGGGGGGCGTGAGCGCTCAGCCGCGGAGCGCCGCGCCCGCGCGGATCTCGCCGGCGACCTGTCCCCGCGTGGTCAGCACCGGGGCCCGGGCGGCGCCGAGATAGACGGGATCGGCCCGGTCGAGCACGCCGAGCCGGGCGAGGAGCTCGGCCATGGCGGCGGCGGCGGCGCGCTCGCCCCCGTCGTCGATCTTCACCGCGACGCCGAGCCCGGCCTCCGGCAGGATCGCGACGAGCCCGCCCTCGGCCCCGGTCTTGGCCGCCGTGCCGCCCGAGGCCGCGCGGGTGAAGAGCGTCGCCTCCCCGCCCTCGCGCCCGATGAGCAAGGGATGGGCCTTCATCGCCGCGGCGAGCCGGAGGGCGGCCTCCCCCCGCTTGCCGGAGAGCGCCCCCTCGGGCCGGGCGAAGCGGGCCATGGCGGTCGCGAGCCCGCGGATCGAGACGGCGAAATTGGGCGCCGAGCAGCCGTCGATCACCGGGCCGCCGGGCATCTCCCCGCAGGTCTCGGCGAGCGCGTCGGCGACGGCGCGCTGCACCGGGTGATCGGGCGCGTGATACTCCGGCCCTGCGCCGATGTCGCGGGCGAGGGTGAGGAAGCCCGTATGCTTGCCCGAGCACTGGTGGTGGGTCTGGTCGAGCGTCTCGCCGCGTTTGCGAAGCTCCGCCCGGGCGGCGGGGTCGAGGGGCGCGTGGGTGCCGCAGCGCAGCGCCCCCTGGTCGAGCCCGAGCCCCGCGAGCCAGGCGCGCACCAGGCCGGTATGCGCCGCCGCGCCCCCATGCGAGGCGCAGGCGAGGGCGAGGTGGCGCGCGTCGAGCCCCGCGCGATCGGCCGCCCCGCTGTCGACCATCGGCAGCGCCTGGATCATCTTGCAGGCCGAGCGCGGCAGATGGGCGCGGGCGACGTCGCCCCAGGCCATCTCGAGCGTGCCGTCCGGCCCGCAGACCGCGGCCGCGCCGCGGTGGACGCATTCGAGGATCTCGCCCCGCCAGACCTCGGCGAGCACGGGATTGGGGGCGGCGTCAGTCATCCTGGAGCTCCAGCGAGAAGGCGGGGCCGAGCTCGGAGCGCAGCCGCGCGAAGGCGAGGCGCAGGCGCGACTTGACCGTGCCGAGCGGCAGGCCGAGCTCGGCCGCGATCTCCGGGTGGGAGAGGTCCGAGAAGAAGGCGAGGCGCACCACCGCGCGCTGCTCCTCCGAGAGCGTGGCGAGCGCCGTGCGCACCCGGGCGTCGCGCTCGGCGCCGGCGAATTCGTAGTCCGGCGCCGGGGCGGGCTCTGGGTGGAGCGTGGGGTCGGTCGGGTCCGGCGCGCCGCGGGCGTCGCGGCGCAAAAGGTCGATCCGCTTGTTGCGCGCGATGGTGAAGATCCAGGTGGAGGCGCGGGCCTTGTCCGGGTCGAAGCTCTCGGCGCGGCGCCAGAGGAGGATCATCACCTCCTGCGCCGCCTCCTCGGCCGCCGCCTCCGCGGCGCCGGAGCGGATCAGGAAGGCTTTCACCCGGCCCGCATAGCGCGAGAACAGCTCCACGAAGGCCGCCCGGTCGCGCGCCTCGGCGACGGCGCAGAGGAGGGCCTCGTCGGCGGCCTCGCCCCAGCCGCGGGCAGGCGGCGTCTGTCGATCCTGGCTCACGCGCGACCGTCTTCCCAATCCCCAGCGAACCCGGCCCTCGGCGGGCCATTGCCGACCCCGGGCCGACGCGCGCGGGGTGGCATTCCCGGCCGAACCTGCGGTATGCTCGGCCCGGGCAACTCTGAGGCAAACCAACGTCCCCATCAAGGCCGACCAAGAGCATCGAAGGGACGACACGAGTGAGGCGAGCATGACGAACATCCTGACAGCGCTGGCGGTCGTCCTTCTGGCCGCGCTCCCCGCGGCGGCGCAGACCCAGAACCGGGTGGAGGTGCAGCGCGACTGGTCGGTGTTCCAGGCGGAGCAGGACGGCAACAAGATCTGCTGGATCGTCTCGCGCCCCACCAAATCGGTGGCGCTGCGCGGCGGCAAGCAGGTGAAGGTCAACCGCGGCGACATCTATCTGATGGTCGCCGTCCGCCCGGCCGACAACGTGAAGAACGAGGTCTCCTTCATCTCCGGCTATCCGTTCAAGAACGATTCCGAGGTGGAGACCAAGGTGGGCTCGGACGCCTTCACCCTGTTCACGAGCGGGGAGAACGCCTGGCTGCGCGGCCCGGAGGAGGACGCGCGGATCGTCGCGGCCTTCCGCAAGGGGGTGGACGCGGTCGTGGAGGGGGTCTCCCATCGCGGCACGACGACGGTGGACACCTTCTCGCTGCTCGGCTTCACCGCCGCGCTCGAGAGCGCGCAGTCGCGCTGCGGCTGAGCCGCGCGGCGGACGGGGGGAGGTCGGGCCATGGAGGTCGAGTGGACGCGGACGATCCCGGGCAAGCTGGGGCTCGATCCCTTCGTCGAGGCGCTCTACTCGGCCGGCGCACCGATGCACTCGACCAATCTGGTCTGGGAATTCCGCCGCGCCAATCTGAAATACGACGAGATCACCTACAAGTTCGATTCGACCGACGACCGGGACGAGGTCCGCGGGCTCTACGAGCGCGACATCTCGGACGCCTATGTGGTGATCGCCATGTTCCCGCCGGACACGCGCGACATCACCGCCCTCGTGCACATGGCCTATGACGGCAAGCAGACGCGGCTGCGCGTGGAGAGCCCGTCGCTGCGTTATCTCGAGCGCCTGAAGGCAGAGCTCGCCTGACCGGTCGGCCGCCGCGGCCCGCCCACCGCGGCGCGGGCCCGCCGCGACCCGAGGCCCCACCCACCCCGGAGCGGACGGCGCCCGCCCGACCGTTCGGCCTCCCCCCCCGGCCTCGGGCCGCGGCGGACCCGCGCCGCTCCGTCGCGAGGCTGTCGGCGGGGCCGGCAGGTCCGGCCCGTGGGCCGGCGGTGCCGCGC
>CAZNTX010000029.1:16501-39372 GCA_964576075.1 uncultured Limibaculum sp.
CGCGAGGCTGTCGGCGGGGCCGGCAGGTCCGGCCCGTGGGCCGGCGGTGCCGCGCCCGCTCCTGGGTCGGCCCGAGACGCTGCGCCGCCACTGCGCGGGGCGTGCGGGGATCGTCCTCGATATCGACGCCATCTCACCGCTCTGCCGGCGGATCGGCCCGTTGGACAGGCGCCTCGCAGACCCGGTCCCGGCATCGGCCAGACGGTGGCGGTCAAGCGGCCCCGGCGACCTTCCGGAGCTCGGCCGGCGCATCGCGGCGCTGGCCGGGCGTTCGCCCCTCACCCGCGAAAGCGGACCCTGGACCGGCCAAGGCCGCATCCAGAGCGGCCGGCGCAAGATCCGCGAGGCCCGCGCCAATGCCGCTCTCTCGGCCATGCGCCGCAGTCCGCGGCCCGCCTCGCCTTGGCCTTGCCCAACGCCCCGCCGCGCCGAGAGGCGTGGTTGCGGCGAGACTCCGTGCCCCGACCGAAACACGGTCGCCCAGCGATTGCCGGGCGCTCGCCGTCCCCCGCGGATCGGCACCAGAGCCGCCCGGCCGCGCCACTGGTGTCCGGGTCGTGCGGCGAGGAGGCCCGGCGCGGCCCGAGGCCTGGGGGGCGCGGGGACGGCGCCGCCGGTGCCGCCCTCTCCCGGGTGGGTGGGGCCTCGGGGCGCGCCGGGCCGGGGGTGCGGCCGGGAGCGAGCTCAGAGCATGGAGGGGACGACCTGGTCCGGCGGGCGGTGGCCGTCGGCGAAGGTCTTGATGTTGAGGATCACCTTCTCGCCCATCTCGAGCCGGCCCTCCTCGGTCGCCGAGCCCATATGGGGGAGCAGCACGACGTTCGCCATCCCGAGAAGCTCCGGGTTGACCGCCGGTTCCTTCTCGAACACGTCGAGCCCCGCGCCGGCGAGCTCGCCCCGCCTGAGCATGCGCACCAGCGCGTTCTCGTCGATCACCTCGCCGCGGGCGGTGTTGACGATATAGGCCGAGGGTTTCATCAGCGCGAGCCGGCGGGCCGAGAGCAGGTGATAGGTCGCCGGGGTGTGCGGGCAGTTGACGCTCACGATGTCCATCCGCGCGAGCATCTGGTCGAGGCTCTCCCAATAGGTCGCCTGCAGCCCCGCCTCGATCTCCGGATGCAGCCGGCGTCGGTTGTGGTAGTGCACCTGCAGCCCGAAGGACCGCGCCCGCCGCGCCACCGCCTGACCGATCCGCCCCATGCCGACGATGCCGAGGCGCTTGCCCCAGATCCGGTGGCCGGTGATCGAGGTGGGCGACCAGCCCTCCCAGCGCCCCTCCTGGATCATCTTCTCGCCCTCGGCCATGCGGCGGGGGACCGAGAGGATGAGCGCCATGGTCATGTCCGCGGTGTCCTCGGTCAGCACGCCGGGCGTGTTGGAGACGAGAATGCCGCGGGCGCGGGCCGTGGCGACGTCGATGTGATCGACGCCCGCGCCGTAATTGGCGATGAGCTTCAGCCGGTCGCCGGCGGCGGCGAGCACGCCCTGGTCGATCCGGTCGGTCAGCGTCGGGACCAGCACGTCGCAGTCGCGCGCGGCGGCCACCAGGTCGGAATGGCTCATCGGGCGGTCCGAGGTGTTGAGCTCCACCTCGAAGAGCTCGCGCATCCGGGTCTCCACCGGCTCGGGCAGTCTGCGGGTCACGACCACATGCGGGCGCTCTCTGCTCATCGCGCAAAGTCCTTGCTGCTTCGACCGTCCCCGTGATAATTTTCCGAAGTCCCGGCGGAAAGGGCTAAAAGGCCGGGGGCGGGAGATTTCGGGGGGCGGAGTGCGGCAGCGTTGGATGGCGCGCCTGGCGGCGTGGGGCGTGGCGATGGCGATCGGGCTCGGAGCGCCGGGCGCGGAGGACCGGGTGACCGGGCCGGAGACCAACCTGCCGATGCCGCGCTACGTCTCCCTCAACGCCTCCAAGATCAATCTGCGGCGGGGGCCGGGGCTCGACTACCGGATCGACCTCGAATTCCGCCGCCGGGGCCTGCCGGTGCGGGTGATCGACGAATACGGCCATTGGCGGCGCGTCGTCGATGCCGAGGGGGACGACGGCTGGGTCTATCACGCCCTCCTCTCCGGGCGGCGGACGGTGCAGGTGACGGCGCCGGGGCTCCTCCTGCGCGCCCGCCCGGTCGGGCTTACGGAGGGGACGGAGTGCGCCGCGCTCTCGGCGCTGCCGGAGGGGGCGGTCGCCTGCGCCGAGCGGGGGGTGCTCGCGGAGCTCGTCGCCTGCGAGCGCTTCTGGTGCCGGATCGAGGCGGGCGGGCACGAAGGCTGGGTGCCGAAATCCGGGCTCTGGGGGGTCGATCCCGGCGAGGTGTTCGAGGACTGAGGCGCCCGCTCAGCCCGGCTGGATCGTCAGCACGAAGAGCCCGATCCCGCGGTAGCGCGCGGCGCCGACCGTGACCTGCGCATCGTCGAGCCCGGGCAGCGCGAGCTTGCGCCGGAGGGTGATCGGTCCTGCGCCTTCGGCGAGGAGCGCGAGCGGGTCGCCGGGCAAGTCGAGCCCCGGGCCGAGCAGGCCGTCGAGCGGCGCGCCGTGATCGGCGGCGGCGGGGTCGGCGGCGAGGCGGCGGGCGGGCTCGTTGGCGAAGCGGATCGTCCGATCGGCATCGGCGACCACCACGGGGAAGGGCACGACCTCGAGCCCCGAGCGCAGATGGTTCTCGGGCAGGTTGGTCACGGCGAAGCGCACGACGAAGCCCCGCCCGTCGACGAGCGGGACGATCAGCCGCCGCCAGAGCCGCACGAAGACCGAGCGGGGCGGCTCGTGCTCCGAGAGGACGATCTGCCGGCGCTGCATCGCCGCACGGTAGAGCGCGATGAAGAACTGCGAGATATGCCCGCCGAACTCCGAGGCCCGGCGCCCGCGCATGTCGCGCCCGTAATACTCGGAGATGCCGGCGCCGTAGTGGAGATAGCGGAAGTCGCGGCCGAAGCCTTCGATGTCGAGATGCATCAGCCAGCGCGCATGCGGGGCGCGGGAGACGTCGAAGCTCTCCGAGAGCGGCAGCCCGGCATGGACCGGGAGCGACCAGACATGGTCGAGCACCTCCTCGAAGATGTCGCTCGCGAGGTCGTGCCGGTTGGGCGACCAGACGACATGCGGAGGGCGGGCGCGATGGGCGTAGAACAAGGCTGCGAGCCGGTCGGTCTGGCCGCGGAAGATGCTGCCCGCGAGGATGTCGTCGCCGGTTCCGGGAAGCGCCGGCGCGACGCGGCCGGACGGCCCCAATGGCCCTTCCCCGGGCGGGAGCTTCGATGCCATCGACCCCTCCGATCGCTTCGCCGCGCGCGCTCCACCGCACGCCGCGTCTCGGATGATGCCGCGCCTCTATCAGGTGGTCAAAGCCAATAACGTCTCTATCGGGTATCGACCGTGTCAGCCGGGCTTGCCGCGCAGCCGGATCACCACGTCGATCTTGGAGATCTCGGCGCCCTCGGGCGCGTCCGGCAGGGTCTCGAAGCGGACGCTGTCATGCGGCGCGTCAGTGACGTAGCCGCCGTCCTCCCAATAGAAGTGGGCGTGGTCGGAGGTGTTGGTGTCGAAATGGCTGCGCGCGCCGTCGACCACCACCTCGGCGAGCAGCCCGGCCTCGGTGAAGCTCTTGAGCGTGTTGTAGACGGTGGCGAGCGCCACGGGCGCCCCCGCCGCCTGCGCGGCTTCGTAGAGGCTCTCGGCCGTGACGTGGCGGTTCCGCCCGTCGCCGACGAGGAGGGCCGCGAGGGCCACGCGCTGGCGAGTCGGGCGCAGGCCCGCCCCCCGCAGCCAGGTCTCGGCACGGGCGCGGGCGCTCTCGTCCGGCCGGGCCGGGCGGTCTGCGGGGACGGTCGTCTGACGGTGCGCATCTGTCATGTCACGGTATGTAGCAGGGAAGCCGGGAATGTCGCCAGAGCAAAGCGGTCGCGCCTGCCCTTCAGTCAGTTCGCGGTTCTTGTGCCTCCCGAAAGCCGGTGATAGGGAACCCCCTCGACTGACCTGTCCCGAGCAGAAGGACGGACGATGACCGACCGCGCCAGCAGTTTCGACTACGAGGCCCTGCTCCGCTGCGCCCGAGGCGAGCTGTTCGGCCCGGGCAACGCGCAGCTTCCCGAGCCTCCGATGCTGATGTTCGACCGGATCACCTCGATCACCGCCGATGGCGGCCCCGAGGGCAAGGGCCAGGCGCAGGCGGAGCTCGAGATCAAGCCGGATCTGTGGTTCTT
The DNA here is from genome assembly GCA_964576075.1 of uncultured Limibaculum sp. GTDB lineage: Bacteria > Pseudomonadota > Alphaproteobacteria > Rhodobacterales > Rhodobacteraceae > Thermohalobaculum. Next base: position 20,702 of record CAZNTX010000029.1, read on the forward strand.
CAAGTGCCATTTTCCGGGCGATCCGGTGATGCCGGGCTGCCTCGGGCTTGACGCGCTCTGGCAGCTCACCGGCTTCTTCCTCGGCTGGCTCGGGATGCCGGGCCGGGGGAGGGCGCTCGGCGTCGGCGAGGTGAAGTTCGCCGGCATGGTCACGCCCACGGGCAAGCTCGTGCGCTACACGGTCAACCTTAAGCGGGTGATCGACCGCAAGCTCAAAATGGGCATCGCCGACGGCACGGTCGAGCTCGACGGCGAGGTCATCTACACCACCAAGGACATGCGGGTCGGCCTGTTCACCGACGCCGCCCCCGCGTGATCCGCCCCCCTCCGGCCGCGCCCGGAGGCCGAGCGCAAGGAGGCCGTTGATGCGACGCGTGGTGATCACCGGGATCGGGATCGTCTCCTCGATCGGGTCGAACGCCCAGGAGGTGACGGCGGCGCTCCGCGAGGGCCGATCCGGCATCGTCTTCGCCCCGGACTATGCCGAGCGCGGGTTCCGCTGTCAGGTGCACGGGGCGCCCTCGGTCGACATCGAGGCGATGGTCGACAAGCGGGTGCGCCGCTTCATGGGCGACGGCGCGGCCTGGAACCACATCGCCATGACCCAGGCGATCGCCGATGCCGGGCTCTCCGAGGCCGAGGTCAGCCACGAGCGCACCGGCCTCGTGATGGGCTCGGGCGGGCCCTCCACCAAGGCGCTCTTCGCCGCGCATCAGACGGTGGAGAAAACCGGCGGGACCAAGCGCATCGGCCCCTTCGCGGTCCCCAAGGCGATGAGCTCTACCAATTCGGCGACGCTCGCCACCCCGTTCAAGATCAAGGGGATCAACTACTCCATCACCTCCGCCTGCTCGACCTCGGCGCATTGCATCGGCAACGCCGCGGAGCAGATCCAGTGGGGCAAGCAGGACGTGGTCTTCGCCGGCGGCGGCGAGGAGCTCGACTGGACGCTCTCCTGTCTGTTCGACGCGATGGGCGCCATGTCCACCAAGTTCAACGACCGCCCGACGGAGGCCTCCCGCGCCTACGACACCGAGCGCGACGGCTTCGTGATCGCGGGCGGGGCGGGCGTCGTCGTGCTCGAGGAGCTGGAGCGCGCGAAGGCCCGCGGCGCCAAGATCTATGCCGAGGTGACGGGCTACGGCGCCAATTCCGACGGGTTCGACATGGTCGCCCCCTCCGGCGAGGGCGCCGAGCGCTGCATGAAGCTCGCGCTCTCCACCCTCGGCGAGCGCCGCGTGGACTATGTGAACACCCACGGCACCTCGACCCCGGTGGGCGACCAGCGCGAGATCGCCGCCATGCGCGCGGTCTTCGGCGAGGCGATGCCGCGCTACTCCTCGACCAAGTCGCTCACCGGCCACTCCCTCGGCGCGACCGGGGTGCAGGAGGCGATCTACTGCCTGCTGATGCTCGAGGGCGACTTCATCGCCGCCTCGGCCAATGTCGAGAGCCTCGATCCGGACTTTGCCGAGACCCCGCCCGTGACCAGCCGCGTCGACGGGGCGGGGCTCGACACGGTGATCTCCAACAGCTTCGGTTTCGGCGGGACCAACGCGACGCTCGCGCTCAGCCGCTATCATGGGTGAGGCGCGATGTCTGGATTGATGGCCGGCAAGCGCGGCCTCGTCATCGGGGTGGCGAACGGCCACTCCATCGCCTGGGGCATCGCCCAGGCGCTGCACGATCAGGGGGCGGAGCTCGCCTTCACCTTCCAGGGCGAGGCCTTCGAGCGCCGCGTGCGCCCGCTCGCGGCCTCCGTCGGCTCCGAGATCGTGCTGCCGGCGGACGTGACCGACGCCGCCTCGCTCGACGCGGTCTTCGACCGGCTCGGCGCGGCCTGGGGCCGGCTCGATTTCCTGGTCCACGCCGTCGCCTATTCCGACAAATCCGAGCTCACCGGGCGCTACGCCGATACCAGCCGGGCGAATTTCCTGCGCACCATGGAGATCTCCTGCTTCTCCTTCACCGATCTCGCCCGGCGGGCGGGGCCTCTGATGTCCGAGGGCGGCGCGATGGTGACGCTCACCTATCTCGGCGCCCAGCGGGTGATGCCGAACTACAACGTGATGGGCGTGGCCAAGGCGGCGCTCGAGGCCTCGGTGCGCTATCTCGCCAATGATTTCGGGCCGCAGGGGGTGCGGGTGAACGCGATCAGCCCCGGTCCGATGCGCACCCTCGCCGGCAGCGCGATCGGCGGCGCGCGCAAGGTCTACAAGGTCTGCGCCGAGAACGCGCCGATGCGCGCCAATGCGACGCTCGAGGATGTGGGCGGCGCGGCGATCTATCTCCTGTCCGATCTCGGCCGCGGGACCACGGGCGAGGTGCTCTTCGTCGATTCGGGCTACCACACGCTCGGCATGGTCCAGCTCGACAATCTCTGACACCCTCTGACGCATGCGCCCGGGGACGCGGCCCCGCCATGACGGGGCTCCCGCCCGCCCACCCCGCCCCGCCATGGCGGGGCCGCGCCGCCTCCGGCGGCGGGCGGGCGGGCGAGGCGCGGGCGCCCGAGCCTCGTCCGGACCTGTCGGGCCGCCTGTGCTACCGGGGTGCGCCGATCGGAGGCAGTGTGCGCAATCGCGCGCGCCGATGGGCAAGCTCTTGCACGGGCGGCCGAGTCCCTCGGTCTTGGGGCGCCGACGGCCTCGTCCGGCGGCGGGGATCCCGGTCTTCCGTCGGACCCGCGCCTCGTCCTGGACCCCGGTCCCCCATCTGCTGGCCGGTCGGGGCGCTAGCCGGCCGAGCCGGGGAGGCGTGTCGTCGGCCGGTAGCCCGCGGCGAGGGCGGCGGTCGTCGCGGCCGGGGTGAGGAGCGCGACCTCGCCCTCGGGCCGGGCCCTCGCCGGCCCGTAGCCGCCGTCCGCGCGCCAGGGCCAGGCGCGGCCCCGGGCGAGGAGGAGCGGCTCCCATGGCGCATCGGGCAGGGCGACGACGGTGCCCTCGGGCAGCCCCTCGGCCTCAGCCCAGGGGCGGCGGGGGAGGCGGTCCGGGCCCAGGCGGTCGGCGTGGAGGCGCCGGTCGATCTCCGCCGCGCGCCCCGGGCCGAGCCCCGCCGCCTCCCAGGCGGCGGCGAAGCGCAGGAGATCGGCGCGGCGGCACTCCCCGCAGGGCCTGTGACCCGCGGCGAGCGCCGCCGCCTCGTCCCAGAAGAAGAGCGCCGTATAGCCCCGCTCCGGCATCGGCGCCCGCCACCGCCCGCGGAACTGCAGCCGGCAGGCGATCCAGGCCCGCCCCCGCCAGCGTGCCGCGCCGATCCGGCCGTTCGCGTTGTGGAGCCGCCCGCGATTGCCCATCAGCGCCCCGCGCCAGGGCCGGGCGACGATCTCTCCCGCCGGCGTCACGCGGGTCTGCAGCGTCACGCCCCCGGCCCCGCGGCGAGCCGGCGATGCACGGCCGCGAGCTTGCGCCGCACCGTCGCGCCGAGGACGAAGGGGTAGATGTCCGCCACGCCCATCGCGCGGTTGACGTGGTTCGTCGCGATCCCGAGGCGCACGGCGCGCACCACGAGCCGGGCCGGGTCGCGCTCGGCATAGGCGTCGTAGCCCGGGCGGGGCAGGCCGTGGCCGGTGAGCCTGGCGGCGGCTGCGCTGTCGGCGATGTCGGTCAGGTGCATCACATGGGCCGCGCTCTCGGCCCAGTCCTCGTGCGGGTGCGCGCTCGCATAGGCGGTGACGAAGCGGCTCGCATGGTCGGGCGGGGGGCCCTCGGCGTAGTGGCGCTCGAGGGCGGCGGCATAGTCCGCGCGCTCGTCCCCCATCAGGGCGCGGAAGGCCTCCAGGAAGCCCGCGCGCTCCGCGAGGCGCAGAAACAGAAAATGCGCGATCTCGTGGCGGAAATGGCCGAGCATGGTGCGCTGCAATTCGCCGAGGGCCTCGCGTCGCTCGACCCGCTCGACCGGGTCGGCCTCGGTGACGTTGATCGTCACCACCCCGTCCGCATGGCCCATCACGATCGCGGCGGGCCCGGCGGGGGTGTCCTCGGCGAGCAGGTGGAAGATCGGGCGCGGCCCCGGGTCGGAGGCGGCGAACCAGCCCCAGCGGCCGAGGCCCGCGAGCGTCCAGCGCTTGGCGTGCTCGGCCGAGGCCCAGAGCGCGCGGTTCTCGCCGTGGAAGGCGTCGGGGACCACGGCCGTCATCGCGCAAGAGCGGCAGGCGCCGCCGGCTTCGGCCTGCCAGGGGCAGGCGATCTCGGCGCGGTTGGCGCAGGGGGCGGTCTCGGCGAGGGGGCGGAAGGCCTGCGCCTCCGGGTCGAAGGCGACCTCCGTGCCGCAGGCGCCGCAGCCGAGATTGCGGAAGAACAGCCGGCCGCCGCAGGTCGGACAAGCGAAGAGCCGCATGCCTCGCCCCGCTCAGACGCCGAGGGCCGGCGCGGGCGCGGGCGCGGGCGTCGGCGTGTAGCTTTGCGGCAGCGGCGTCGGTGCGGGCTCGAGCGGGCGCGCCGGTCGCACCTCCCCCGCCCGCACCGCGACGAGGACGACGATCAGGAGCAGCGCCGCCGCGAGCGCGAGCCGCGCCCCCCCGGAGAGCAGCATGGCGAGCGCGAAGAGGCTCTGCAGCGTCGCGAAGCCGATGGCGACCATCCCCAGGCCTCAGACGCCGAGGCCAGAGAGCGCCGGCGCGGGCGCAGGCACTGGGGCGGCGACGGGGGCGGCCATGGGGGCGGGCGCAGGCGGCGGCGCGGGCGCCGGCCCCTCGGCGCGTGCCAGCACGACCCCGAGCAGCACCAGCCCGACCAGAGCCGCGGGCACTGCGAACAGCCCCCAGACCGCGAGGATCTGCCCCAGGTAATAGCCGAGCCGGTAGCCGATGCCGGGTGTCTCTTCCATGCCGTCGCCCTCCTGTCCCTGCGTGCCGAGCCTAGCCGGGAATCGCCGCTCTGTCCCCCTCTGCGACCGCAGCGCCGGCGGCGAGGTGTTCTAGGCAGAGCCGGGCCGCGCGCGCGTGGCGCGGGGCGAAGCGCGCCGTCGGCTCCGGCAGCGCCGCGAGATGGGCGAGCGCCGCCGCCCGCCCCGCCCGCCGGTAGCGCCAGGCATAGAGCAGGAACCCCGGCGCGAGCGTCTCCGGGCAGCCGGGCGCCATGTCCGCCCGCACCCGACCGCGATGGCGCGCGACCCGGCCGAGGAGGCGGAGGAGCCGCAGCGGCGCCGGCATGTCCAGGAAGACCACCGCCTCGGCCCGCGCCGCACGCAGGGGCCAGGTGGCGGCGTAGTTGCCCTCCAGGATCCAGGCCTCGCCCTCGACGATCTCGCCGACCCGGGCGACGAGCGCCCGGCCGTCCCCCTCCACCCAGCCGGGCCGCCAATAGAGCCGGTCGAGATGGACGACCGGGAGCCCGAGCCGCTGCCCGAGCGCCCGGGCGAAGGTGGATTTGCCGGCCCCCGGGCCTCCGATGATCGAGACGCGCCGGAGCGGGGCCGTCGCCCTCCGCGGGCCGGCGGCCGGGCTCAGAGGCGCACCTTTTCGCGCCGCGCCCGCTCGGTCGCGGATTTGAGCTGGCCGCAGGCGGCGAGGATGTCCTCGCCCCGCGGCGTGCGCACGGGCGAGGCATAGCCCGCGCGGTTGACGATCTCGGCGAAGCTCTCGATCCGCTCCCAGTCCGAGCGCTCGTAGATCGCGCCGGGCCAGGGGTTGAACGGGATCAGGTTGATCTTCGCCGGGATCCCCGCGATCAGCTTCACGAGGCGCTTGGCGTCCGCATCCGAATCGTTCACCCCCTTGAGCATGACGTATTCGAAGGTGATGCGCTCGGCGTTCGAGAGCTTCGGATAGGCGCGGCAAGCCTCGAGCAGCTCCCCGATCGGCCATTTCTTGTTGATCGGCACCAGGCGGTCCCGCACCTCGTCCGTCGTCGCATGGAGCGAGATGGCGAGCAGCGTCCCCGCCTCCGCCCCCCAGCGCGGGATCTCCGGGACCACCCCGGAGGTGGAGAGCGTGATCCGCCGGCGCGAGAGCGAGAGCCCCTCGCCGTCCATCGCCACGAGCATCGCGTCGCGCACCGCGTCCGCGTTGTAGAGCGGCTCGCCCATCCCCATCAGCACGATGTTGGAGACGAGCCGGCGCTCCGGCGGGCGCTCCCCGGGCTTCGGCCATTCGCCGAGATCGTCGCGGGCGGCGAGGATCTGGCCCACGATCTCCCCCGCAGTGAGGTTGCGCACGAGCTTTTGCGTCCCGGTATGGCAGAAGGAGCAGGTCAGCGTGCAGCCGACCTGGGAGGAGACGCAGAGCGTGCCGCGGTCCTCCTCCGGGATGTAGACCGCCTCCACCTCGTGCCCCCCGGCGATGCGCAGGAGGTATTTCCGAGTCCCGTCCCGGCTGATCTGGCGCGAGACGATCTCGGGGCGGGCGATCTCGAAGGCCGCGGCGAGATCGGCGCGGAAGCCCTTGGAGAGATTGCTCATCTCCTCGAAGGACCGCGCGCCGCGCTGATAGATCCAGGACCAGAGCTGCCCCGCGCGCATGCGGATCTGCTTCTCCGGCACCCCCGCCTCGCGCAGCGCCGCCGCGAGCCCCGCCCGCGTCAGCCCCACGAGATCGCGCGCGCTGCCGGCTTCGCGCCGCGGCAAGGTCGCGAAATCCGGCTGTATCACGCTGGCGGGCGGCGGCGTGAGGGGCGCACGCTCGGTCATGGCTCTCTCCGGCTAGAACACCGCCCCACATAACACCCGCGGCGGCGGCCTTCCAGAGCCCCCGGCCCGGGCCCCTAGCGATCGAGGTCCGGGAGCCCGGCAGTCGGCGCTTCGTCCTGGCAACGTTCGAGGCACTTCGCGTTCGCATCGGGATCGGTCGGGTCGGACGTTTCCAGACATGCAACTACGCAGTTAGCTGCCCCGCAGTCATTCCCCATAACATGGCAACGGAGTTCGGCGACGGTGGGGACCTCGACGCCGCAGGCCTCGCTCGCCCCGTCCTCCCCGGCCTCCTTGAGACCGAAGGCACGACGGAGTTCCGCCATCTCCTTGGCGGTTTCGCAGGCGTCGTAGATCTCGGCCGCCGTCACCGCGACGATGGCCGCGATGCCGACGAAGGGCACGGCCTCGAGAAAGGTCGAGGAGGCGTTGCGCCCGGCATGGATCGCCATGCGGCGGGAGACCTTAGCCGCCGTGGTCTCTACGACCTTGCCGCGCGCCGCCCTCTCCGCGGCTCTCTCCGCCGCCTCCCGCTCAAGTCTCTGGCGATGGGCCTTGGCGACGGCCGCGCTGGTGCGCGCGCGGTCGGCTCCGGCGCGCGCCCGCTTGGCCTCCCCGCGCGCGCGGTCGCGCTCGTTTCGCACCGCGTCCCGCTCGCTCCGCGCGCGATCGCGCTCCTCGCGGGCCTTGTCCCGGTCCTTTCGCGCTGCGTCCCGCTCGCTCCGCGCGCGATCGCGCTCGGTGTGAGCGGTTTCGAGGTCGGCGCGCGTCCGGTCTAGCTCCGCGTCCAGCGCCCCGAGATTGCGTGCATAACTCGCCCGCACAGTGTCGACATCCAGTGCCGAAATCGCTTGGGAGAGCAGGCCGAACACGGTGGACACCGTCAGGGTCGCGACGTTGAGCGCGACAAGCCCGACGATCAGGCCCGCCGTCAGCAGTCGCCGGATCAGTCTGCCGGGGCGCATGTCTTGTCCTGTCCTGCGCAGCGGTCGTGGAGGCACCAATATTCCGGCGACTTGTTCAGGACCGCGTTGCTTTCCGCCCAGTCGAGCGGGGTCCGTCCTTCGCCGTCCTTGTCGCAGCGCGACGGGGTTGCGTCGATCAGCAGGGCGAACAGCTCCGCGCTTTTCGTCTTCGCCGCGGCGACGTGGACCGCGGTCAGCCCGTCGGATGTCTCGGCCTCCGGATCGGCGCCTTTTTCGAGGAGAACGCGGATGATCTCGGGGTCTGTCGCGTAGCGGGCCGCAAAATGGAGCGGTTCCCAATCATGGTCGGTCTCGGCCGTGAGCGAGGCCCCGGCTGCAATGAGGAGCTCCACGACGGCCGGGTGCGTGGCAGCGCGCGCCGCGATGTGGAGCGCCGTGCGGTCGCTTTCGTCCTCTGTGTCCGGATCGGCGCCGGCCGCGAGGAGGGAGGCCACGATGTCGGCGGCGTCGGGCCTGTTCGCGGCGAGGTGGAGCGCCGTGGTGCCGGCGTCGAACCACCCGCCTCCGTCCACAGACGTCTCCACCTCGGCCCCGCCGAGCACGAGCGCGACGACAATGGCGGAGGAGTGCCCGTCCTCGGCGGCGCGGTGCAGCGGCGTGCGACCGTCCGTCATGGTGAGGTCCGGATTGGCCCCGGCGCGAAGCAAGAGGCGCACGAGAGCCGGGTCGGAGGCGCAGGCGGCGGCCTGGTGCAGGGCGGTGGCGCCGGTCTCGCTGCGGGCGGCGTCGGGGGCCGCGAGTTCGGGGCAGGCGCGGACGGCCTCGGGCGTCGCGCTCTCCCAGAAGGTGCAGGTGGTCCAGCCGGGGCAGGCAGCGGGGCTGTCGGCGCCGGCGGACCCTGCCGCGAGGGCCGCGGCGAGGAGGGTTGCGGCGGACGCCGGGGCGAGGGGGGTGGGCATCGCGTGGTTCCTCCCTTGTCAAAATTCCTTGACAGCGACCTTCGCCGATCGCGTTGTCGGCGGCAAGATCGCCATCTGCGGCATCTGGCGCGGGCCGGGTGCGGCGTGTAGGACGGGGGCCAAAAGGGGAGAGCGGGCCCATGTCAGGCGGCGCGGGCGCAGGCTGGAGCGGATCGGGCGATCCGGGATCGGCGGATGCCGCGGAGGCGATCCGGCGCTGGGTCGCTGCGCATCTCTCGCTCCTCTCGGCGGGGGCGGCGGGGCCGGCCTGGGCGCGGGCGGAGATGCTGTTCGACGCCTGGGCGCGCTTCGCCGACGCCTTCGCCGAGGCCGAGGCGGCCCGGCAGGGCGGGGCGGGCGCGCGGCCCTTCGACCCCATGGGCTGGCTCCGCCCCGAAGGCGGGGGCGGCATGGCCGACATGCTGCGCTGGCTCGAGGGGCCGGATTTCGCCGAGGACTGGACCGGGCTCTCCGCCGCGATCCGGGGCACGCGGGAATGGGTCGCCTATCTCGCCGCGGTCGAGCAGATCAAGGCGGTGGCGGGGCAGGCCTGGATCGCGGCCTTCCGCGCCTTTCTCGAGCGGCTCTCGGCGGAGGCCTCGCAGACGCTGGCCGAGGAGGGCTGGCAGGGTGTGCTCCGGCTCTGGCGCGAGACCTCCGGCACCGCACTCGCAGAGCTCTACCGCTCGCCCGCTTTCCTCATCGCGATGCGCGACCTCCTGCGCGCGGAGACCGCACTCCGCGCGGGGATGCGGGCGCGGGTCGAGACGGTGGCCGCGGGGCTCGGCCTGCCGACGCGGGCCGAGCTCGACGACCTCTCCGCGACCGTCCACGCGCTGCGCCGCGAGATCCGGGCGCTCCGCGCATCCGGCGGCGGGGACGGCTCGCGGTGAGCGGCGCCGGCTGGGGCGGCGCGGGCGACTGGGCCGATCTGCTGCGCCGCGGCGCGCGGCTCGGGGCGGCGATGGCCCGCGCCCGCGAGGACGGGGTGCGGATCGCCACCACGCCGAAGCGCGAGATCTGGCGCGACGGCAAGATTTCGCTCCACCGCTATGCCGCCAGAGTGCCGCCCGCTCTCGGACCCATCGTGATCGTCCACGGCCTGTTCGGGCGGCAGACGATCGCCGATCTCGAACCAGAGCGCTCGCTGGTGCGCCGGCTGCTGGCCGCGGGGGTCGATCTCTGGGTGCTCGACTGGGGCTCGCCGACGCGCGCGGACCGCTGGCTCGAGACGGAGGACTACGCCGTCCACTGGCTCGGCGCGGCGATCGAGGCGATCCGGGCGGAGACCGGGGCGGCGGGGGCCGCGATCTTCGGGATCTGCCAGGGCGGGGTTTTCGCGCTCGCCCATGCCGCGCTGTTCCCCGAGCGGGTGAGCGGGCTCGCCCTGGCCGTCACGCCCGTCGATTTCCACGCCGATGCCGCGGACCCGGACCCGACGCGGGGCGTCATCAATGTCTGGATGCGCGCGCTCGACGAGGCGACCCTCGAGGCGGTGATCGCGGAGCATGGCTGCATCCCTGGCGCGCTCTCGGGGGCGATGTTCCAGAGCCTCCTGCCGACGCGGGGGCTCGGGCGCTTCGGGCCCGATCTCCTCGGCATCGCCGACGATCCGGACGCGCTCGAGACCTATCTGCGGATGGAGGCCTGGCTCGCCGACCGGCCGGACCTGCCCGGCGGCGTCGCGCGGGCCTGGGTGCGCGACCTCTACGGGCGGAACGCCCTCGTCGAGGGGAGCTTCCGGCTCGGCGGGCGGGCGGTGCGCCTCGAGGATATCCGCTGCCCGATCCTCAACATCGTCGCCGCGCAGGACCACATTGTGCCGCCCCCCTGTTCCACGGCGCTCGCCGGGCGCACCGCGAGCCGGGACTACCGGCTGCTCGACGTCCCGACGGGCCATATCGGGGTCTTCGTCAGCGAGAAGGCGCGCGAGATCGTGGCGCCCGCCATCGTCGACTGGCTCGGCCGGCTCGCCGGCCCCGGGGCGGATGGCTGAGCGCGCCGGGATACGGGCCGCTCACGGGAGGTTTTTCTGCCCCCTGCCCATGCTATGTGCATAATGACGCGATGCGGCGGGGCCCCGCCGCGCCGGAGAGGAGAGAGGAGTTCGCCAGTGCCAAGTCGTTCCCGCGCCCCAGCCCGCCGGTCCCTGGCCGCCGCCTGCCTCGCCGCCTGCCTCGCCTGGCCGGCCGCGGCGGTGCCCCCCGGCGTCGCCGGCCCCTATCTCGCGGCCGAGCAGGCGGCGCGCCGCGGCGATGTGCGCGAGGCGGCCGAGCGCTACGAGGCGGCCCTCGCGCGCGACCCCGAGAGCCTGATCCTCGCCGAGCGCGCGCTGCTCAACCGCCTGGCCTCCGGCGGGGTCGACCGGGCCGTCGCCCTCGCGCGCAAGCTCAACGACACCGACACCCGCCCCGGCGCCCATATGGCCGCGATCACGCTCGCCGCCGACGCGCTCCGCCGCGGCGAGGCGTCCGAAGCGGGGGTGGAGCTCGAGGGCGAGGAGGCGCAGTCGGGCGGCTTCGTCGGCGTTCTGATGAAGCCCTGGGCGGTCTACGGCACCGGCGAGGCCGCGCTCGCCGAGGAGATGTTCGCCGCCATCGAGGAGGAGAGCACCGGCGGGCCCGCCGGGCGCTATCTCGCCGCCTTCCATCGCGGGCTCCTGCGCGCGGCGGAGGGCGACGACGAGGGCGCCGTCGCGGCCTACGAGGCCGCCCGCGAGGATGCCGGCACCGGCACCCGCCGGCTCGTGCGGGCGCTCGGCGTCTCGCTCGCCCGGCTCGACCGGCGCGAGGAGGCGGGCGAGGTCCTCGCCGAGTGGCTCGGCCAGCGCTATTCCGACCCGCAGATCGCCCGCCTCGCCCGCGAGATCGCGGAGGGCGAGACCCCCGAGCCCATCGTCGCCGACGCAGCCGAAGGCGCGGCCGAGGTGCTCTACGGCCTCTCCCGCTATATGGTCTCCGGCAACAACCGCCTGATCGGCCTCGGCTATCTCCGCCTCGCGACCCATCTGCGCCCGGATTTCACCGATGCCCATCTCCTGATGGCCGAGCAGATGGTGCAGGCCGAGCAATACGCCCTCGCCGTCGACTCCTACGACGCGATCCCCGAGGACGCGCCCGAGGCGCTCGATGCGCGCATCGGCCGTGCCGCCGCGCTCGAGGGGGAGGGCGAGATCGAGGCCGCGGTGCAGGCGCTCCGCGCCGCCGTCGCGCGGTGGCCGAACGAGATCGACTCTCACCGCGCCCTCGGCGACCTCCTGCGCCGCAACTCCCGCTTCGAGGAGGCGGCGGAGGCCTATGACGGGGCCATCGCGCTCGTCGAGGAGATCGAGAACCGCCACTGGCCGCTGTTCTACCGCCGCGGCATCGCGCTCGAGCGGTCGAGCCAATGGGACCGCGCGGAGGCCGATCTCCGCAAGGCGCTGGAGCTCGAACCCGACCAACCCCTCGTCCTCAACTATCTAGGTTATTCCCTCGTCGAGCTCGGCCGCAATCTCGACGAGGCCAAGCGGATGATCGAGGTCGCCGTCGAGAACCGCCCGGACGACGGCTACATCGTCGACAGCCTCGGCTGGGTGCTCTACCGCCTCGGCGATTTCGACGGCGCCGTCGAGCATCTCGGCCGCGCGGTGGAGCTGCGCCCGGTCGATCCCGTGATCAACGACCATTACGGCGACGCGCTCTGGATGGTCGGCCGCCGCATCGAGGCGGAGTTCCAGTGGCACCGGGCGCTCTCCTTCGACCCCGAGCCCGATCTCGAAGAGCGCATTCTGAAGAAGCTCGATATCGGGCTCGACGAGGTGCTCGAGGAGGAGGCCGCCGCGGGCAAGGTCACGATCATCGGCCTCGGCGAGCCGGACGCCGCCGAGCCCGGCGCGGACAACGATGGCGGCTGAGGCGGGGGGCGCGGCCGAGCTCGCCCCCGCCAAGCTCAACCTCTTCCTCCATCTGCGCGGGCGGCGGGCGGACGGCTATCACCTGATCGAGAGCCTCGTGGTGTTCCCCGCCCTCGGCGACCGGCTGACGGTGGAGGACGGGCCGGGGCTCTCGCTCTCGCTCGCGGGGCCCTTCGGCGACATGCTGCCCTCGGACGGGGACAACCTCGTCCTCCGCGCCGCAGAGCGCCTCGCCTCGGCCGCCGCCGCCCCCCGCCGCGCCGCGCTCCGGCTCGAGAAGTCGCTGCCGGTCGCCTCTGGCATCGGCGGCGGCTCGGCGGATGCGGCGGCGGCGCTCCGGCTCCTCGCGCGGCATTGGGTGGTGGCGGTGCCCGAGGGGCTCGCGCTCTCGCTCGGGGCGGACGTGCCGGTCTGCCTCGCCGCGCGGCCCGCGATCATGACCGGGATCGGCGAGCGGCTCTCCCCCGCGCCCGCGATGCCCGCCGCTGCGGTGGTGCTCGCCAACCCGATGGTCGCGGTCTCGACGGCGGAGGTGTTCCGCAGCGTCGAGCGGCGCGACTGCCCGCCCGCGAGCCCCGCGCCCCCCGGCGGGTTCGCCACGCTGGCGGCGCTGGCCGAGTGGCTCGCCGCGCAGCGCAACGATCTGCAGGCCGCGGCCCTCCGCGCCTGCCCGGCGATCGCGGAGGTGCTGGAGGCGCTGGCGCCCGCGCCCCTGGTGCGGATGTCCGGCTCCGGGGCCACCTGTTTCGCGCTCCACGAGACGCAGCCGCAGGCCGAGGCCGCCGCCGAGCGGCTCCGCCGCGCGCGCCCCGGCTGGTGGGTGGCCGCGGCCCCCCTTCCGGCGCACCGTCCGGCCCCGGTGGCGCTTGCCACGCCCGCCCCGCCCGGCTAGGCAGAAGGCTGGCCCATCGGGAGACGCCCATGCCCACGCCGCCGCGCCGCGCGCCCGCCCTCCTCCTCGCCGCCGGCCTCGCCTTGCCCGCCGCCGCGGCCGAGCCCGATCCGCCGCACCGGCTGATGCTCGCCAACTACCTCAAGGTGATGGGCGCCGTGAACGCGGCGATGGAGGCCGAGAGCGAGTTCGCCGTCGCCCGCGCCGCCGCCGACGAGCGGGGCATGCACGACGCCGCGAGCGCCGGCATGGCGAGCCTCCTCGCCGCGGCCTATTGGTCGGCGGTGCTCGACGAGCAGGTGACGCCGGAGAACACCTCCCAAGAGATCGACGACGACGTGACCGAGCTGCGCGTCACCATCGTCGGCGTCTATCAGCGCCTCCTGCCTCTCGTGATCGAGAACGATCTCGAGGAGATCGGCCGCCGGCTCGACGGCTCGCAGGACACGCTGAACGACATCTTCGCGATCACCCACCGGATCTGGGACCGGATCGGCCCGCAGCGGTGAGCCTCAGCTCACCCGGTCGGTGACGAAGCGGGCGATCTCGGTCAATGCCCGGCGCATCTCGCTCTCGGGGAACACCTCGAGCGCCCCGGTGGCCGAGGCGATATGGGCGCGCGCGGCGGCGAGCGTGTCCTCGAGCGCGCGGGTGCGGCGCAGCTCCGCCATCGCCGTCTCGAGATCGCCCTCGCGCTGCTCGCCCTTGGCGACGGTGCGGGTCCAGAACTCCCGCATCTCCGGTCCGCCGCGCTCGACGGCGAGGATGACCGGCATGGTCACCTTCCCCTCGCGGAAATCGTCGCCCACATTCTTGCCGAGGGCCGCGGCGGTCCCGCCATAGTCGAGCACGTCGTCGGCGAGCTGGAAGGCCATGCCGAGCCCGTCGCCATAGGCCCGGAGCGCCTGGACCTTCGCCTCCTCGACGCCCGCGATCACGCCGCCCACCTCCGTCGCCGCGGCGAAGAGGGCGGCGGTCTTGCCCTGGATCACCTTCGAATAGCGCCCGAGATCGGTGCCGAGATCGTGCGCCGTGGTGAGCTGGAGCACTTCGCCCTCGGCGATCACGGCGGAGGCGTTGGACAGGATGTCGAGCACCCGCAGCGAGCCGCACTCCACCATCAGCTGGAAGGCGCGGGCGAAGAGATAGTCGCCCACGAGCACGCTCGACTTGTTGTCCCAAAGGATGTTGGCGGTGGCGCGCCCGCGGCGCTTGGCGCTCTCGTCGACCACGTCGTCGTGCAGCAGCGTCGCGGTGTGGATGAACTCCACCACGGCGGCGAGGCGGATATGGTCCTCGCCCTCGTAGTCGCAGAGCCGGGCCGCGGCGAGGGTGAGGATCGGGCGCAGCCGCTTGCCGCCGGCCTCGATCAGATGCGCCGAGATCGCCGGGATGCGGGGCGCATGCTCGGAGGCCATGCGCTCGCGGATCAGCGCGTTGACCGCGCCGAGCTCGTCGCTCACGAGTGCCTGGAGCGCCTCGAAGGGCGCGGTCGCCGGCTCTGGCCGGGTCTCGGGAAGGCTCATGGGGCTCCCACCTCTCGTGCTCGGGGCCGGCTCTGGGCCGGGCGGGCCCGCCGGCCCCCCTCGACCGCGGCGCCGCGGCACGCTATCGGTCGGACCATGCGGGAGCTCTTGCGCACCACCGACCCGACCCTCGTGCCCTTCGCCCAGGCTTTGCTGTCCGGCGAGGATATAGACTGCGTGGTGCTGGACGTAAACATGAGCATCCTGGAGGGCAGCCTCGGCATCTTGCCGCGGCGCGTCATGGTGGCCGAGCGCGATCTCTACCGCGCGCGCCGGGTGCTGATCGACAACGGCATCGAGCCCTATGACGGAGAGGACTGGCTGTGACCGCCGCGGAGCTGACCGAGGACGCGCTCCTCGGCGGCCGGGTGCGGCTCCTGCAGCCGCGGGTGGGCTACCGCGCGGCGACGGACCCGGTGCTGCTCGCCGCGGCGGTGGCGGCCCGGCCGGGCGAGCGGGTGCTCGAGCTCGGCTGCGGGGCGGGGGCGGCGCTCCTCTGCCTCGCCGCCCGGGTGCCGGGGCTCGCGCTCCACGGGCTCGAGATCCAGCCCGCCTATCTCGCGCTCGCCCGCAAGAACGCCGCCCGCGCCGGCCTCGACGCCACGCTCTGGGAGGGCGATGTGGCGGCCCCGCCGCGGGGCCTGCGCGCGCTCGCCTTCGACCATGCGATGATGAACCCGCCCTATCACCCGGCGGATCATCTCGGCTCCCCGGTGCCGGAGCGCGACCTTGCGCACAGGGGCGGCGCGCTCGCGCCCTGGGTCGACACCGCGCTCGCGCGGCTGCGCCCCGGCGGGCGGCTCTGGGCGATCCAGCGCGCCGAGCGGCTGCCGGAACTCCTCGCCGCCCTCGGCGCGCGCGCCGGAGAGATCACGGTGAAGCCCCTCGCCGCCCGGGCGGGGCGCGAGGCCAAGCGCGTCCTCCTCGCTGCGCGCAAGGGGAGCCGCGGGCCCTTCCGCCTCGCCGCCCCTCTGATCCTCCACGAGGGGCCCGCCCATCTCGCCGACCGCGACGACTTCACCGCAGAGGCCCGCGCGATCCTGCGCGACGCGGCGCCCCTCGCCCTCGCCGCCTCAGGAGACCCGCGATGACCGATCCGCTGCCGAACTCCATCGCCGCCATGGCCGACGACCTCGCCCTCTGGCGGCGCGACTTCCACGCCCATCCCGAACTCGGCTACGAGGAGCACCGCACCGCCGCGCGCGTCGCCGAGCTTCTCCAGAGCTTCGGCCTCGACGAGGTGGCGACCGGGATCGGCGGGACCGGCGTCGTCGGCGTCCTCCACGGCCATGGCGGCGCGGGCGGCCCGGCCATCATGCTCCGCGCCGATATGGACGCGCTGCCGATCGAGGAGCGCACCGGGGTGCCGCACGCCTCGACCTATCCCGGCAAGATGCATGCCTGCGGCCATGACGGGCACACGACCATGCTCCTCGGCGCCGCCCGCCATCTCGCGGAGACCCGGCGCTTCGCGGGCACCGTCTATTTCTGCTTCCAGCCCGCGGAGGAGAACGGCGCGGGCGCGGCCGCGATGCTGCGCGACGGGCTCTTCGAGCGCTTCCCGCCGCGCGCGGTCTACGGGATGCACAACTGGCCGGGCCTCGAGATCGGGCGCATGGCGATCACCGAGGGCCCGGTCTTCGCCCGCGCGGACAGCTTCCGCATCGAGATCCGCGGGCAGGGCGGGCACGGGGCCGAGCCCCATGCCGCGCGCGACCCGCTGCTCGCCGGCGCCCATCTCGTGAGCGAGCTGCAGATGGTGGTCAGCCGCTGCATCGACCCGCGCCACCCCGCGGTCGTCTCCGTCTGCGCGTTCGAATCGGGCGACACGCACAACGTCATCCCGGAGCGCGCGGCCTTGCGCGGCACCACCCGGTGCTATTCCGAAACCGTCGCCGAGGAGCTCCACGCCGCCATCGCCCGGCTGTGTCACGGCGTCGCGGCGGGGCACGGGGTGGAGATCGCCTTCGAGCCCGACCCCGAGATCGACCCGCCGACCGTCAACGACCCCTCGGAGGCGCGCTTCGCCCATGCTGTGATGGCCGAGCTCCTCGGCGAGGAGGCGGCGATCCTCGGCCACCCCCCCGCCATGGTGGCCGAGGATTTCGCCTATCTCGCCCAGGCCGTCCCCGGCGCCTACGCGATCATCGGCAATGGCGAGGGGCCGCCGCTCCACCATCCGGCCTACGAGTTCGACGACCGCGCCGCGCCCTACGGCGTCGCCTACTGGGTCCGCCTCGCCGAGCGCGCGCTGCCCTTGTGACGGCGCGACGACGACGCCGCGACCTTTCGGCAAATTGGACGTGACAACACCGCGATCGGCTGTTGGAGTGGGGGGACGAACCCACGCCAAAGGAGGCAGCCATGACCTTGACGTCTCACATCAGCTCCCTTCGCGAGAAGCACGCCATCCTCGATCGCAAGATCCAGGAGGCCACGCGCCGCCCCGCGACGGACGAGACCGAGCTCACGGCGCTGAAGCGGCAGAAGCTGCAGATCAAGGAGGAGATCGAACGGCTGAGCTCCGGCGTGCACTGACCGCCGAGGCCCCGCCGAGGACGCCTCCGCCCGGTCTCGGGCGGGGGCTTTTTCATGCCCGGCGCTCAGGCGGCCGCGGCCGCGCGATAGGCCCCGACGGCGCTGATCGCCCAGCGCGCGAAGGCCGCGTTGTCGACCGGCCCGCCGATGCTGGCGATCCCGGCCGCCGCGACCGGCTCCGGGATCACCCCGCTCCGGCGCTCGATCAGGTCGCGCGCATAGGCCGCCTCGAACTCCGGATGCGGCTGGATCGAGATCGCCCAGGGCGCCTCCGGATCGCCATAGGCGAGCATCGCGATGGGGCAGAACGCGCTCCGCGCGAGCAGCGTCGTCCCCTCCGGCGCGCGTGTCACCTGGTCCTGGTGCATGGCGTGGAAGCTGAGGGTCGCGGGCGCGTCGGCCATCCAGCCCGGGCGGACGAGCGTCTCGTAGGCATGGACGCCGCAGCCCCAGCCCGCCGCAGCCTTTTCCGCCCGCCCGCCGAAGGCCTGCGCGAGCACCTGATGGCCGAAGCAGATGCCGACGATCGGCCGTCCCGCCCCCCGCGCGGCGCGCAAGAACGCCTCGAGCGGCGCGATCCAACCTTCCGGATCGTAGACCCCATGGCGCGAGCCGGTGATCACCCAGGCATCCGCCGCCTCCGGGGCCTCCGGCAGCACGCCTTCGACGACGGGCACGGTGACGAACTCCGCCTCTGGCGCGGCCGCTCGAAACAGCCGCTCCATCATCGGAGGATACTGGCCGTATCGTTCGGCGAGCGCCGCGTTGACCCGGCCGGTCTCGAGAATTCCGATGCGCATGGCAGCCCTCCTTCGCCCGATGGCCGATATAGGCGCCCGGCCCTCGAGGCGGAACCGCCCAAGCCGGCGGCCGTCCCCCAGCCGGGCGGTCCGGCGCTCCCTCGGCCGGCATGCTCGGGCCGGCGCTGGGTCGGATAGTCGGTCGCGGGTCCGGACGGCGCGCCTGCAGGTTCGGCTCCGGCGGAGGGGCCGCAGGAGCCGAGCCGGTTGGCGCCGGTCCAGTCGGCGCCAACCGGCTCTGCGGATCCTGCGTCCGCCCCCCGCCCCGGTGCAGTGTCGGCTGCGGGAGCGGCATCGCCCAGATCCCCTGCGCTGCGTCTCCCCGGGTCCAGGGACGCCGACCGCCGGGACCCGCGAGCCTGAGGGGGCGTCCCCTCAGCCGCCTGCCCAGCCGGCAAAGGGCCGAGCCGTCACCGCCTGCGTTCCCGAGGCCGTAGCCCCTTGATCACCGGGGGCGGCGGAACGGACCGTTTGGCCGGGCGGCGGGCTTGGCTGGGCGCTGCGGGGC
>CAZNTX010000030.1:0-38905 GCA_964576075.1 uncultured Limibaculum sp.
CCCACCCGGACGCCGGCGGGCCCGCGCCCCCCGATCAGCCGGTCGAGGCGGGCCGGGGAAAGGGCCGGGGGAAGGCGGGTCGCGAGATGCCTGGGGTCGCGGATCCGGGGCCGCCGAGGTCGAGGCGGCGACAGGGGGCCTCCGCTCCGAGAGCCTCGCCCCCGCGGTCGCTGCTCCAAGGGCGTCGGGCGCTCGGCCGCCGAGCGCCGCCTGCTCACCCGAGGCACCGGAACGCCGAGCGATGTCACACGGCGGAGATCAGAGCCGCGCGCCCCCGGTTCCCGTTTGCGCCGAGGCGGGCTTGGGGGGGGGCGCCAAGGCGGCACAGCCTGCGCGCGAGAGCCGGCGCGGCGGGTCAGCCGGTCTCGGCGCCCCGCAGGGTGTCGATGGCCGCGCGCGCGAGGGCGTCGGCGCGTTCGTTCTGGGGGTGGCCGGCATGGCCCTTGACCCAGCGCCAGTCGACCCGGTGGCGGGCGGCCGCGGCCTCGAGGCGGCGCCAGAGCTCGGCGTTCTTCACGGGCTTCTTGGCGGCGGTTTTCCAGCCGTTGCGCTTCCAGCCGTGGATCCATTTGGTGATGCCGTCCCGCAGATAGCTCGAATCGGTCACGAGGGCGACGGGGCTCGGGCGCTCGAGCGCCTCGAGGGCGGCGATGGCGGCCATCAGCTCCATGCGGTTGTTGGTGGTCTCGGCCTCGGCGCCGGAGAGTTCGCGGGTCTTGACGATCTCCTCCCCGCGCCGGGCCTCGAGCACGACGCCCCAGCCGCCGGGGCCGGGATTGCCGGAGCAGGCGCCGTCCGTATAGGCGAGGATCTCGAGGGGCGCCTCGGCGCTCACCCGCGCGCCCCCCGCGGCGCCGGGCCGAAGGCGTTGGGCCCGGGCATCCCCGGCGCGGCCATCCAGACGAGGAGGGTGAGCGAGATGCCGATCTCCATGGCGACCCCGGTGAACACCGCCTCGGAGGAGCCGAAGAGCCGGCCCCCGCTCGCCACCAGGGCGCCGAAGACCCAGGCGAGGGAGAGCCAGCCGGTGCGCCCGGTGTCCTGCAGGCGGCGGAAGCTGACCGCGAGGAGGGGCGCGGCCATGGCGATCAGGAAGACCGTGAGCGCCGCCTCGCCGAGCCAGAGCGGCAGGGAGAGGCCGGCGACCGTGGCGAGCGTCACGTAGCTCAACAGCCAGAAGAGCACGAACCACCAATACTCCGCCCGGCTCGCGCGGCCGGAGAAGGTGAAGGCCTTGTCGAAACAGGCCCTGAGCGCCTCGGCGAAGGTCATCGGGGCGCGGCCTCGGCCGGGCGGCGGGCGAAGAGGTGGAGGAAGCCCTCGAGATCGCCGGCATAGCCGCGATGCGCCTCGCTCTCGATCTCGATGTCCGAGAGGCCCGCGGCCTCGGCCCAGCCGCGGAGCTCCGCCGCCGACACATAGGTGTAGAGCCGGCCGAGGGCGTCGCGCTTGGAACCTGTGCCCTCCTTCATGCCGACATAGAGCACGCCGCCGGGCAGGAGCGCGCGGGCGAGGCGGGCGAGATGGCCGGGCAGCGCCTCCCGCGGCGCGTGCAGCAGCGAGAAGGAGGCCCAGATGCCGCCATAGGCCGCCCGCTCCTCGAATGCGTCGAACCGGGCGACGCGCACCTCGATCCCGTAGCGCCGCCGCGCCTCCTCGGCGAGGCCGGCCGAGGCGTCGAGGGCCGCGACCGGGTGGCCGAGTTCGGCGAAGCGCGCCGCCGCCCAGGCCGAGCCGCAGCCGAAATCGAGAACCCGCGCGCCGGGGGCGAGGCGCCCGGCGAAGCGGTCGAGCCGCGCCTGGTCGGGCCGCGCGCCGGAATACTCGGCATAGGCCGCGGCCTCGGCGTCGTAGAAGGCCTGCGTCGCGGGATCGACCCCGCCCTCTGGGGCGTCGGCCTCAGCCATCGCCGCGGAGCACGCGCGGGACCTTGAAGGAGACGTTCTCCTCCGCGGTCACCACCCGCTCGATGGAGACGTCGTAGCGCTTGGAGAAGGCCTCGATCACCCCCTGCACCAGCACCTCGGGCGCGCTCGCCCCGGCGGTGACGCCGACCGCGCGCACGCCCTCGATCGCCCGCCAGTCGATCTCTGAGGCGTTCTGCACGAGCATCGCATAGGGGCAGCCGGCGGCGGCGCCCACCTCGACCAGGCGGCGCGAGTTGGACGAATTGGGCGCGCCGACCACGAGCAGCGCGTCGATCTTCGGCGCCATCTCCTTCACCGCCTCCTGGCGGTTCGTCGTCGCGTAGCAGATGTCCTCCTTGGCCGGGCCGAGGATCGAGGGGAAGCGGGCCTCGAGCGCGCGCACCACCTCGGCCGTGTCGTCGACAGAGAGGGTGGTCTGGGTGATGTAGGCGAGGTTGTCCGGGTCGCGCGGCGCGAGCGTCGCGACATCGGCGACCGTCTCGACGAGGATCACGTCGCCCTCGGGGAGCTGGCCCATGGTGCCGACGGTCTCCGGATGGCCGGCATGGCCGATCATCACGATCTGGCGGCCGCGGGCGGCGTGGCGCTCGGCCTCGATATGGACTTTGGAGACGAGCGGGCAGGTGGCGTCGACATAGAGCATCTGCCGCCGCTCCGCCTCCGCGGGGACCGCCTTCGGCACGCCATGGGCGGAGAAGATCACCGGGCGGTCGTCCGGGCATTCGTCGAGCTCCTCGACGAACACCGCCCCCTTGGCGCGCAGCTCCTCCACCACATGGCGGTTGTGCACGATCTCGTGGCGCACATAGACCGGCGCGCCCCATTTTTCGAGCGCGAGCTCGACGATCTCGATGGCGCGCACCACGCCGGCGCAGAAGCCGCGCGGATCGGCGAGATAGAGCGCGAGGGGCGGCTTCGTCGCGGTCGCGGCCTCGGGGGGCGTGTCGGTGAGCGTCATGCGCGTTCCTCCGTCGTGTCGGGCGCCCTGCCGGGCGGCGTGTCGGGCGACCCCGCGGCGGGGTCCTGGGCGTCGGCGGCGGGCCGCTGCAGAGCGGAGAGCCGGGCGTAGAGCCCCCCCCGCGCCGCGAGGTCCCGGTGCGAACCCTGCTCCACGGCGCGACCCTTTTCAATGACCACGATGTGGTCGGCCCGGGCGATGGTGGCAAGGCGGTGCGCCACCACGATCACCGTCCGCCCCGCGACGAGACGCCCGATGGCCGCCTGCACCAGCGCCTCGGTCTCGGCGTCGAGCGCGGCGGTCGCCTCGTCGAGCAGGATGATGCGCGCATCTGAGAGCATCGCGCGGGCGATCGCGAGGCGCTGGCGCTGCCCGCCGGAGAGCCGCGCCCCGCCCTCGCCGAGGGGGGTGTCGTAGCCCTGCGGCAGCGCGCGGACGAAGCCGTCGGCCTCCGCGGCGCGGGCCGCCGCCTCGATCTCGGCGCGGCTCGCCCCCGGGCGGCCGAGGGCGACGTTCTCCGCCACCGTCGCGTCGAAGAGCACGGTCGCCTGCGTCACCAGCGCCATCGGCGCGCGGAGCGAGTCGAGCGTGACGGCGCGAATGTCCTGCCCGTCGATCAGCACGCGCCCGCGGTCGGGATCGTGCAGCCGCGGCAAGAGCGCGAGGGCGGTGGACTTGCCGCCCCCGGAGGGCCCGACGAGCGCCGTCACCTTCCCCCCGGGCGCCGTGAAGGAAAGCCCGTCGAGCGCCGGGCGCTCGCCCCCCTCATAGGCGAAGGCGACCGCCTCGAAGCGGACCTCCCCCGCCCCGATCCGCAGCGGCGCGGCCCCCGCGGCCTCTGGCGGCGCCTCGTCGGCATCGAGCAGGTCGTAGAGGAAGGTGACCGCCGCGAGATGCTGGCGCAGCGCCACATTGAGCTGGGCGAGCCGGCGCGCGGGGTCCCCCGCCATCATCAGCGCGGTGAGGAAGGAGAAGAAGGTGCCGACCTCCATCCCCTCGTTCACCACCCGCCAGCCGCCATAGAGGATCACCCCGGCCGCGGCGAGGCCGGCGGTCGTCTCCATCAACGGGTTGACGAGCCCGCGCAGCACCGTCAGCCGGTCCGCCTGCACGCGCACCCCCTCGACCGCTGCGCCCATGCGCTCGGCCATCGGCCGCTCGAGGCGGAACACGCGGACGATCTCGCGCCCGGCGAAGGTCTCGTTCATCGCCGAGACGATGCGGGCATGGAGCGTCACCTCCCGCCGCGCGATTTTCTTCACCCGCCGCACGAGCGCCGCCACGCCCCCGAGGATCGCCGGCAGCCCGATCAGCGCGATCAGCGTCAGCCGCCAGTCCTGCCAGAGCATGACGCCGAGCAGGACGAGCACCGTGAGGAGATCCACCCCGAGCCGTGTCGCGAGGATCTGCAGCGCCTGCCGGGCGGCGAGGGCGTTGTGCGTCATCCGGGTCGCGAGATCGCCGGAGGTCTCCGCCCCCGCGTCCCGCGGCAGGCCGTGGCGGAGCAGATGGCCGTAGACCCGCCCCTGCAGATCGGCCACCACCCTGTTGCCGATGCGCCCGAGGATCACCGCCTGGCCATACATCGCCGCGCCGCGGAGCACGAAGATCCCCGCCACCCAGAGCGCGAGCATCGGCAAGAGCTCCGCGTTCTTCTGGAAGAACACCTCGTCCGTCACCGTCTCGACGGTCAGCGCCACCGCGCCCCCCATCGCCGCGACCACCGCCATCAGCACGAAGGCCAGCGCATAGGCGCGGCGGTGGGGCCAGGCGGTGTCGACCACGAGCCGGCGCAGCACGCCGCGCGCCGCCTCGGGCTCGCCCCGCGGCGCCCGGGGCTCTCGGGCGGCGCTCTCGCTCATCGGCTCTGTCCTTTCGCGGCGGATGACGGGGGCTTACCGCATCGCCCCTCCGCCGGAAAGGGGGGGGGCGGGCTCAGCTCCCCGGCACCATGATGACCCGCGAGGGCCCCATCGCCTTGTGATACTCCGCCTCGTCGTCGCGCGCGTCGGCATCGTCCGGCGCCGCCATCTCCAGCGTCTCGAACGCCTCGAGCAGGCGCTGCCGCGCGGCGGGCAGCGAGTCCTGCCCGAAGGCCGGCATCATCCAGGTCTCGAAGAAATACCCCGTCAGCCGCAGCGCCTCGCGCACGCCCCCCATCTGCGGCGGCGCCCGCCCGATCAGGAAGCCCGGCAGCGGCAGCAGCCGGTCCGCCCAGGCCGCCCCCGACTGCCGCGAGACGGCGCGCCCCGTGCGCGGGCTCACATAGGCGAGATCGGAGCGCAGCCCGGAGGCCGCGCAGCGCTCCAGATCGAGCCCGAAGCCGAGCGCGGCGAGCAGCGCGAGCTCCCACCGGGCATAGACCGCCGGCCAGTCCCACCGGTCGTCGGCCAGCGCGTCGACCAGGGCGAGCGCCTCGGCATAGAGCTCCGGCACCGGTTCGCGCTCGGCGAGCGTGGTGAGCGCCATCGCCGCCATCGCGTTGAGCGCGGCGAGCTTGCCCTTGTCGTTCATGATGAGGGCGGCGCGCGAGCGGATCGGCTCGATGGTGAAGGTGCCGAGATGGTCCTCGATCCGCGCCCGCCAGTCGAGCGCGAGCGAGGCCCCCGGCTGCAGCGCCGCAGAGAGCTTCACCCCGCCGCCGCCGCGCACGAGGCCGGCATGGCGCCCGTGTTCCGCGGTCAGCACCTCGATCACCGCCCCGCGCTCGCCATGCCGGCGCACGCTCAGCAGGATCCCCTCGTCGCGCCACTCCATCGCCTACTCCTTCAGCCCGGGCCGGTCGAGGAGATGCCGGCCCCTGGGATCCTCGATCTCGACGACCCAAAGATCCGGATCGTGGCGCATCCGCCGCCGGAGAGCGTCGTCGACCGCCGTCTCCGGAGCGTCCTCCGGATCGGCGTGCCACACAAGATGCCCCGCCTCTCCGTAATGTCTGGTGAAGAGCGATGCTTTCCCGTTCATGAAAACGAGCTTGACCGCCACGGCCCCGGCCGTCGCATCCCCTTTGCGCGCGATATGGGCATGGATCCCCTCGGCGGAGAGCTGCGCGAGATAGGCCGCGACCCAGATATGGGTGGCGAGCCGGCTCACGACAGGGCTCCGGCGCGTCCGGCGGCTGGGGGGAAGGCCGAGCGGCGCCGCGCGCGCGACGGTGGCCGGGGTGGGCGGGGCCGCCGGACGCGCCGGAGCCCGGGCCAGGGGCGCGGCGCGGGGCGCTCAGCCGCCATCCTTGAAATCGAGCCCCATCTCCCGGTAGCGCGCCGGCTCCTCGAGCCAGTTCGGCCGGAGCTTCACCTGCAGGAAGAGATGCACCGGCTGCCCGATCGCCTCGGCGATCTCGCCCCGCGCCGCCTGCCCGATCGCCTTCACCGTCGCGCCCCCCTTGCCGAGCACGATCCCCCGGTGCCCCTCGCGCGCCACATAGACCACCTGGTCGATCCTGACCGAGCCGTCCTTGCGCTCCTCCCAGCCCTCGGACTCGACGGTCAGCTGATAGGGCAGCTCCTGATGAAGCCGCAGCATCAGCTTCTCCCGGGTGATCTCGGCCGCGAGCAGCCGCAGCGGCAGGTCCGCCACCTGGTCCTCCGGGTAGTGCCAGGGCCCCTCCGGCATCCGCCCGGCGAGCCAGCGCCTCAGATCCTCCACCCCCGAGCCCGTCGTCGCCGAGATTAGGAACGTTGCGGCGAAGGGGTAGCGGGCGTTCAACTCCGCCGAGAGCGGCAGGAGGCGCGCGCGCTCCACGAGGTCGATCTTGTTGATCGCGAGCGCCGCCTCCCGGCCCGGCGGCAGCCGGTCGGGCAGCGCCTCGAGGATCGCCGCGAGCCCCTCGGTGATCCCGCGATGCGCCTCGACGAGAAGGACGACCGCATCCGCCTCCGCCGCCCCCGCCCAGGCGGCCGCGACCATCGCCCGGTCGAGCCGGCGGCGCGGCGCGAAGAGCCCGGGCGTGTCCACGAAGACGATCTGGCTCGCCCCCTCGATCGCCACCCCCCGGATGCGCCCCCGCGTCGTCTGCACCTTGTGGGTGACGATCGCGACCTTGGTGCCCACCATCCGGTTCAGGAGGCTCGACTTGCCCGCATTGGGCTCGCCGATCAGCGCGACGAAGCCGCAGCGGGTCGCTCGCTCCTCCTCGGTGTCCGGGCTCATTCCGCCCCCTCCGTCACCCGCGCGAGCAGCGCGGCCGCCGCGGCCTGCTCGGCCTGCTTCTTGGAGGGCGCGCGCCCCTCCGCCGCCTCCCCGCTCGCGAGCTCGGCCGCGACGGTGAAGGCGGGCGCATGGTCCGGCCCCGTCCGCGCGACGAGCCGATAGCCCGGCGGCCCGAGCCCGCGCGCCTGCGCCCATTCCTGGAGCCGCGTCTTGGCGTCGAGCGGCGGGGCCGCGCCCGACAGGATCCGCCGCCCCCAGAGCCGCAACACCGCATCGCGCGCCGCCGAAAAGCCGCCGTCGAGATAGATTGCCGCGATCACCGCCTCCATCGCGTCGGCGAGGATCGCGGCCTTGCGCCGCCCGCCCGAGAGGCTCTCCGACCGCCCGAGGCGCAGATGCGCGCCGAGCCCGATCTCGCCCGCGATCTCCGCGAGCGTCTCCCGCCGCACGAGGGCGTTCAGCCGCGGCGCGAGCCCGCCCTCGGCCTCCTCCGGATAGGCGGCGACGAGCGCCTCGGCCACCGCGAGGCCGAGCACCCGGTCGCCGAGGAATTCGAGGCGCTGGTTGTCCGGCCGCGCCGGGCTCGCCGCGGAGGGATGCGTCAGCGCCTCCTCGAGCAGCCCCCGGTCGGCGAAGCGGTGGCCGAGCCGCTCCGCGAGCGCGGCGAGCGCCGCCGGCCCCTCCCGCCGGGGCATCAGCCCGCCACCCGGGCGGCGGGGCGCGGGCTAGTCAATCGTCTCCAGGAACCGGTCGAAGCGCCAGTTCCACACCGCGAAGAACGAGCCCTTGGAGGACAGCGCCACGATATCGGCCCGCCCGATCAGGTTCTCGAAGGGCACCATCCCGACCTGTCCGGAGAAGCGGCTGTCCACCGAGTTGTCGCGATTGTCGCCCATGAAGAAGAAATGGCCCTCGGGAACGGTGAAGACCGGCGTGTCGTCCGCCCCGCGCCCCGGCAGGCCGCCCTCGCCGCCCACCGTGCCGTAGATGTTGAGCACCCGGTGCTCGCGCCCGCTCGGGAAGGTCTCGACATACTGCTCCTTGCGGCAGGGCCCGCCCGGGGGCACCGGCGCGTTGATGCAGCGCGGATATTGCGGCCGCGGGCTGCCGAGGCGGATATAGGGCTCGACGAAATCGGCGACGCGCTCGGTCGGCAGCGGCTCGCCGTTGATGTGCAGGATGCCGGCCTTGACCTGGATGCGGTCCCCCGGCAGCCCGACCACGCGCTTCACGTAGTCGATACAGTCGTCCACCGCGGGGGAGGTGCGCAGCTGCAGAAGCCGGAGCGCGAAGTCCCAGGTCTGCTCGATCGCGCCCTGCGAGCAGGCGTCGTGGCGGGGATGCTTGAAGACCACAACGTCGCCCCGCTCCGGCTGGCTGGCCAGAATGCGCCCGCCGTCGAACAACCAGTCCCAATCCGGCGAGAAGGGCAGCGAATAGCGCGAATAGCCATAGGCGAATTTCGAGACGAAGAGATAGTCCCCGATCAGAAGCTCCGGCTTCATCGAGCCCGACGGGATCGAGAAGGGCTGGAACAGGATGGTCCGGAACGCGCCGGCGATGAGGAGCGCCCAGAAGATCGTCTTCAGCGTATCGAGAAGGCCGTCCTTCTTCTTGGTCTCGGACTTGGACATGGGGGCTGGGGCTTCCTTGACCTCGGGGGGCAGGCGGGGCCGCCCCGCCGGGTTCCCGCTAAGTGCAGCCCGCCCCGGGCGAAGTCAAGGCGGGCTCAGCGCTCGGAGCCGGAGCGGTGGAGATGGGCCGTGGGGATCGCCTCGATGACGACGAAGGCCTGGGCGTAGGGGGCGTCGTCGGTGATCGTGAGGTGGATGCGGGGGGTGTGTCCGTCGGGCAGAAGGGCGTGGAGCCGTTGCAGCGCGCCGCCGGCGAGGCGCATGGTCGGCTGGCCGGAGGGGAGATTGACGACGCCCATCTCGCGCCAGGCCACCCCCATCCTGAGCCCGGTGCCGAGCGCCTTGGAGCAGGCCTCCTTGGCCGCCCAGCGCTTCGCGTAGGAGGCGGCGCGCAGCCGCCGACGCTCGGATTTCGCGATCTCGATCTCGGTGAAGACGCGGGTGACGAAGCGGTCGCCGAACCGCTCGAGCGTGCGCTCGATGCGGCGGATATCGGCGATGTCGGAGCCGATGCCGAGGATCATCGGGGAGCTCTTCGGCCCTCTCGGGCCTCATCGCCGACCGCCGCGGCCGGCAGCGGCCGCGGCGCGTGCCGAAGAGCGGCGGGAGCCGCGATGAGGCCGCCCGCGGCGCGCCAGCGCCTCACGCCGCGCCCTCGCCGAAGGCCTCGCGCCGGGCCGCGTCCATCAGCGCGCGCATCCGCCGGATCGCGGCGTCGAGCCCCGTGAAGATCGCCTCGCCGACGAGGAAATGCCCGATATTGAGCTCCATCGCCTCGGGGATCGCCGCCACCGGCCCGACCGTCTCGAAGCTCAGCCCATGGCCCGCATGGACCTCGAGGCCGAAAGACTGGGCGAAGGCCGCCATCTCGCGGATGCGGGCGAGCTCCGCGTCGCGCGCCTCGGTCCGGCCCTCGGCATGGAGGTCGCAATAGGCGCCGGTGTGGAGTTCCACCACCGGCGCCCCGATCCGCGCCGCCGCCTCGATCTGGCGCGGATCGGCGGCGATGAAGATCGACACCCGGCAGCCGGCCTCCGCCAACGGCGCGATGAAATGGGCCAGCCGGTTCTCGTCGGCCGCGACCTCGAGCCCGCCCTCGGTGGTGCGCTCCTCGCGCCGCTCCGGCACGATGCAGACCGCATGCGGGCGGTGGCGGAGCGCGATCGCCTGCATCTCCTCGGTCGCCGCCATCTCGAGATTGAGCGGCGCCTCGATCGCGCCCATCAGCCGCGCGATGTCCTCGTCGGAGATGTGGCGGCGGTCCTCGCGCAGATGCAGGGTGATGCCGTCCGCCCCCGCGGCCTCGGCGAGGCGGGCCGCGCGGACCGGGTCCGGCGCCGCGCCGCCGCGGGCGTTGCGCACCGTCGCCACATGGTCGATGTTCACGCCCAGACGCAGGCGGCCGAGCGGGCGGCGGGTCTCCGGGGCGGTGTCGCTCATCTCTCTCTCCTCCGCGCTCACATGTTGTCGCCGGCGCTGCGGTCCTGGATGCCGTAGGCCGACTGCTCCTCGTCGATCGCCTGGCGGCGCTCCTCGGCGCGGCGCTCGATCCGGCGCTGGCGCTGCGTCTGATAGGCGGCGACGAGGGGGCCCACCAGCCAGTAGCTCGCCACCGCCGCGACCAGGCCCATCGCCAGCCCGCCCACGAGATAGGGCAGGAACACGTCGTCGAGGAAGGCCAGCACGCTCGCATCCCCCGTCGACTCGTAGCCGAACCAGCCCTTGAGCCCGCCCCAGGCGCTCTCGAAGGCGGCGCCGAAGGCGGCCATGATGGCGTCGAAGCTCGCCTCCTTCCCCTCGCGCCCGAGGATCAGCTGCCCGAGCCAGAGCGAGCTGGTGGCGATGGCGGGGAAGGAGAGCGGGTTGCCGACGATCGTCCCGAAGAGCGCGGCGAGGATGTTGCCCCGCAGCATCCAGGCGAAGAAGGCGGCGACGAAGAAGTGCAGCGTGAAGAAGGGGGTGAAGGAGGCCAGCGTCCCGCAGGCGAAGCCGAGCGCGATCCGGTGCGGCGTGTCCGGCAGGCGGCGCATGCGCTTGCCGATATAGCCGAAGCCGCGCCAGAACCCCTTCCGCGGGTAGAAGAACTCGCGGAGGCGATTCAACGTCGTCGGCCGCTGGCGGCGTTTGAAGATCATGGGTCGGCCTTTCGGTGGGGCGGCCGGGCGGCGCGCCCCGGTCTCTCAGTGATCGGCGGCGGGAGCGGGCCCGGCGCGGCCCGGCCCGTGCTCTCCCGGCGCGCCGCGATGGGCCGCGTCCTCCGTCCCGCTGCTCCGCTCCGCATGGCTTACATAGTCCTGCGCGCGCAGCGCCGTCAAAATGCCCGAGAGGTGCTTAACGTCCCGCACCTCTAGCGTGATGCTCATCAGAAAGAAATCGGGCTTTCGGTGGGTGATGACAAGGTTGTCGATGTTCGCGCCCCGTTCGCCGATCAGCATGCAGGCCGAGCCGAGGGCGCCCGGCATGTTGGCGAGCGTGAGCTCGATCCGGGCGAGATTGGTGGCCTGCGCCGAGGCGTCCGGGTCCCAGCCGAGATCCTGCCAGCGCTCGAGCGCGTCCTCGAGGGCCGCGAGGCGCGGGCAGGAGATCACATGCACCTCCACCCCGCCCCGCCGGGCGAAGCCGACCACCCGGTCCCCCGGGATCGGCAGGCAGGCGTTGCAGAACTGCACGGCCTGCCCGCGCGAGAGCCCGCGCACCCGCATCGCGGGCTCTGGCGGCGCGAGGGCGGCCTCCGGTGCGGGCGGGGGGGCGTCGTCGCGGTCGGGATAGACGGCGGCGACCGCGTGGCGCGCCGCGATCTCGCCGCGGGCGACCGCCGCGAGCAGGTCGTCGACCGAGGCGAAGGTGAGCGCCTGCGCCGCCGCGGCGAGGGTCTTGGGCCCCGCCTCGTGTCCGGCGCGGGAGAAGGCCTGGAGCACGAGGTCGCGCCCGAGCACGATCTGCTCCTCGCGGAGCTGGTCGCGCAGCGCCCGGCGGATCGCGGCCTTGGCGCGGCCGGTATTGGCCATGTCGACCCAGTGGCGCGAGGGGCGCTGGCCCTCGGCGGTGATGATCTCGACCTGCTGGCCGTTCCTCAGCCGCGTCCAGAGCGGCACCCGGTGGCCGTCCACCAAGGCGCCGGCGCAATGATCGCCGACGCGGGTGTGGATCTCGTAGGCGAAGTCGATCGGCGTCGCCCCGCGCGGCAGGCCGACCACGTCCCCCTTCGGCGTGAAGCAGAAGACCTGGTCGGTGAACATGTCGAGCTTGACGTGTTCGAGGAACTCCGCCGGCGCGTCGCCCTTCTCGATGCGGGCGACGAGGTCGCGCAGCCATTTGAACGGATCCACCGCGAAGCGGTTCGCCGAGGGCCGCCCGTCCTTGTAGGCCCAATGCGCGGCGACGCCCGATTCGGCGACGTCGTGCATCTCGCGCGTGCGGATCTGGATCTCGACGCGCATCGCCCGCGCGCCGAACACCGTGGTGTGGATCGAGCGGTAGCCGTTGGCCTTGGGCCCCGAGATGTAGTCCTTGAACCGGTCCGGCACCGCGCGCCAGCGCCGGTGGATCGCGCCGAGCGCGCGGTAGCAATCCTCCTCGCTCGCGCAGAGCACGCGGAAGCCGTAGATGTCGGAGAGTTGGGAGAACGAGGTCTGCTTCTCCTCCATCTTGCGCCAGATCGAGTAGGGCCGCTTCTCCCGCCCCTGCACCTCGGTCTCGACCCCGGCGGCCTCGAGCGTCTGGCGGATCTCGGCGGTGATCTGGGGCACGAGATCGCCGGTGGCGCGGCGCAGCTTCAGGAAGCGGCGCATGATCGAGGTGCGCGCCTCGGGGTTCAGCACCTCGAAGGAGAGGTCCTCGAGCTGCTCGCGCATGTTCTGCATGCCCATGCGCCCGGCGAGCGGGGCGTAGATCTCCATCGTCTCGCGGGCGATGCGGGCGCGCTTCTCCGGGCGCAGATGGTCGATGGTCTGCATGTTGTGGAGCCGGTCGGCGAGCTTGACGAGCAGGACGCGCACGTCCTTCGCCATGGCGAGCAGCAGCTTGCGGAAGTTCTCCGCCTGCGCGGTCTCGGTGGAGGAGAGCTCGAGCTTGGTGAGCTTGGTGACGCCCGCGACGAGGCGGGCGATCTCGTCGCCGAAGAGGGCGCGGATCTCCTCCTCGGTCGCGTCGGTGTCCTCCACCGTGTCGTGCAGGAGGGCGGTGACGATCGTCGCGTCGTCGAGGCGGAACTCGGTGAGGATCGCCGCGACCTCGAGGGGGTGGCCGGTGAAATAGGGCTCCCCGGAGGCGCGGGTCTGCCCGCCATGAGCCCGCGCGCCGAAGACGTAGGCGCGCAGGAGGAGGTCGACATCGGTGTTGGGGTTGTAGTCGCGGACCCGGTCGACGAGTTCGTAGGCGCGGATCGCCGACCGGTCAGGCGCGCGCGCGGTCTCGCGGGCCTCCAAGCGGTTACTTGCCCTGCTCGGCCATCAGCGCGCGCAGGAGCTTCTCCTCGTCGAGGTCGTCGCCCTCGGGCGCGGGCTGGGCGCCGCCGCCCGGCGCCATGAGCTGCGCCATGTTGTCCTCCTCGGGCTCGTCGACCTCGATATGGCGCTGGTTCGATTGGATCGCGTCCTCGCGCAGCCCCTCGGGCTCCACGGTCTCCGCAGCGATCTCGCGGAGCGCCACCACCGGGTTCTTGTCGTTCTCGCGCTCCACCGTGATCGGTGCGCCCGAGGCGATCACGCGGGCGCGGTGGGCGGCGAGCATCACGAGATCGAATCGGTTGGGCACCTTGTCGACGCAGTCTTCGACCGTCACGCGGGCCATCGCGCACCTCCATTCGCAGTCAGCAAGCCCTCTCAATACGCGCCTCGGCCAGCCGGCGCAAGCGTTCCGGGCGGCGGCTGTGCTCTGCGCGCAACGGGATGCGGCGCCGGGTCGTTTTACACCCGCTCTCCGATCGGCTAGGGTTCCCTACGTCGAGTGGAGTGAGTGCGTGCCCATGCGTGTAGCAGAAGTCTTCCAAAGGATGGTGGAGCCCTGTCTCGAACGCGTCGCCGTGATCGAGGTCGTCCACACCGAGCGCCATGACGGGCGCGAGTTCGTCATCAGCCATCTTCTCCGCCGCAACATCCTGACCGATTTCGACCGGCGGCTGTCGCGGCATCTCGCGGCGGTGCGCGGCGCGGGGTTCCCCGCCGTCTCGGTCGCGGCGCGGGTGCGCGAGAGCGCGGACCGGCACGGATGGCAGGCCTGCGCGCCTGAGGATTACCCCTCGGTGCCGCATGCGCTCGCCGCCATCGCCCGGCGCGCCGTGGGCGACAGGGGCGCGGCGGATCTGCGCCTGCGCTATCACGGGCTCGAGGAGGGCGAGCGCGAGGCCAAGGGCCTCACCCGCCGGGTCGAGGACGAGGACGTGACCATCCTCGAGCAGGCGCTCGCCGGCATCCGCGAGGTGGGCGATTTCGCCTTCCTGGAGGTCACCGGCGATTTCGATCTCGTGATGGTCAAGCCGCCCGAGCCCTCGCTCCAGCCCATCGTGATGGACCTGTTCAACCGCCGGCTCACGCTCCCCCCCGTGCTCGGGCTGACGACCGAGCACGTCTCCGTGCCCTTGTTCGACTTCCAGCGCGCCGTCGCGGAGACCGCCGCCGCGCGGACCTATATGGCGACGCTGCGGCACATGATGATCGCGCAGAAGGAGCGCGCGGTGCTCGAATTCCGCGCCGCCGCCGAGCAGCGGATCCTGGATTTCGAGCATGCGCTGCGCGGGCGCGCGCTCGACAGCTTCCGCCTGCAGGCCGTCATCTCCCTCGTGACCCGCCTCAAGGCCGGGCTGGGGGACAGTCTCGCCGGGCTCTCGGAGGATGCGCAGATCACCGCCTTCGACTGGGCCGAGGCGATCGAATCGGGGGACCACTCGGCCCGCCCGGGGCCCGAGCGCGAGCCGCTGCCCTGGCCTGGGCGGGTCCGGCGCGGGGGCGCGGCCGGCGCCGCCGCCTGCTGAGGCTCAGAGGGGCCGGGTCCCGTCCCGCGCCTCCCGCGGCAAGTCGTCGCGCATTTGCGCCACGCTCCGCCCGCTGACCGGGTGGACCCAGTCCGCCGCGATCTCCGCGAGCGGCAGGAGCACGAAGGCGCGCTCCTGCAGCCGTGGGTGGGGCAGGACGAGCCCCTCCGGCGCCTCCGCGCCCGCCGCCTCGGGCGCGAGCCCCATCCAGCGCGCCTGCGCCTCCCGGTCGGGCAGCACCGTGTCGCCCATCGCGAGCAGGTCGATGTCGCAGGCCCGCGGCGCCCAGCGCGCCGGGCGCACCCGCCCGAGCGCCGCCTCCACGGCATGCAGCCGGGCGAGCAGCGCCGCCGGGGCGAGGGCGCTCTCGAGCCGCGCCGCGCCGTTCACGAAATCGGGCCCGGAGCCCGGCGGGAAGGCAGGGCTCCTATACCAACGAGACCGCGCGGCCACCTTGATTTCCGGATCCGCACCCAGCATGTCCACCGCATGGTCCAAGGTCTTCCTCGGCGTCAACCCGGCAGCGGGCAGGTTCGCACCGAGCGCGATCAGTATCGGGTCTGTCGAGACGTCCGTCATTTTAGTGTCATCCCGCTTGGCAGAGGCGTCGGAGGGGAGTATCCGTGACCGGCGAGGGCGACCAGAGAGCATCGACGATACGTCGCGCTTTCCGGGGTGCCCGCCGCTTATCGAAAGGTAGGGAACGCGATGTTTTACCGCGACGAAAGGCTGGCGCTGTTCATCGACGGCTCGAATTTGTATGCCGCTACGAAAGCCCTCGGCTTCGATATCGACTACAAGCTGCTTCGGTCCGAGTTCATGCGCCGCGGCAAAATGGTTCGGGCCTTCTATTACACGGCGCTGATCGAGAACGAAGAGTATTCGCCGATCAGGCCGTTGGTGGATTGGCTCGATTACAACGGTTTCACCCTGGTGACCAAGCCCGCCAAGGAGTTCACCGATTCGACCGGGCGACGCAAGGTCAAGGGGAACATGGATATCGAGCTCTCGATCGACGCGATGGAGATGGCGAGCCATGTGGAGCATATCGTCCTGTTCTCCGGCGATGGGGACTTCAGACCCCTCGTCGCGGCGATCCAGCGCAAGGGGGTGAGGGTCTCCGTGGTCTCCACCATCCGCTCGCAGCCGCCGATGATCGCCGACGATTTGCGCCGCCAGGCGGACAACTTCATCGAGCTCGACGAGCTGCGTGAAGTCATCGGCCGCCCGCCGCGCCAGCAGCGCGAGGCCGCCGCGGCCGCCCAGGAGGAGCCCCGCCCGGCCGCCAATGGCGACGGCTGAGGCCGAGCCCCCGGCCGACTGCGCGCTCTGCCCCCGCCTCGCGGGCTACCGCGCGGAGAACCGTGCGGCAGACCCCGCTTGGCACAACGCCCCCGTCCCAAGCTTCGGCGATCCGCAGGCGCGGCTCCTCGTCGTGGGCCTCGCCCCCGGCCGCATGGGCGCCAATCGCACCGGCCGGCCCTTCACCGGCGACTATGCGGGCGATCTCCTCTACGGCACGCTCGGGCGCTTCGGCTTCGCCGAGGGGGCCTATGGCGCGCGGGCGGAGGACGGGCTCCGCCTCTCCGACTGCATGATCACCAACGCGGTGCGCTGCGTGCCGCCGCAGAACAAGCCGACCGCCGCGGAGGCCGCCGCCTGCCGCCCCTTCCTGGCTGCGCGAATCGCCGCGCTGCCCCGGCTCACCCATCTCCTCGCGCTCGGGCGGATCGCCCATGAGAGCACCGTCCGCGCCCTCGGCGCCCGGCCCGCCGCGGCGCGTTTCGCGCATGGAGCGTCGGCGACGGTCGCGGGGCTGAGGCTCCATGCGAGCTATCACTGCTCGCGCTACAACACCAACACCGGGCGGCTGACGCCGGAGATGTTCGCCGCCGTCTTCGCCGCCATCCGGGACGAGCTCGACGCCGCCCCGGCCCGGGGGTGATGGGCCGGCGCGACCGTGGCATGATGGCAACGAAATCCGGGCCGCGGCCCGGCCGGGAGGCATGGGCGCAGCCGCCCGCCCCCGCAGATGGGAGAAAGCCATGATCCTCATTCCGACCCTGCAGGTGCTCGAGGGGCGCTGCGTCACCCTCGTCCGCGGCAAGCTCGACGAGCCGGAGGTCTGGCACGGCGATCCGGTGGAGCGCGCGCTCGATTTCGTGCGCCAGGGCGCCGAGCGCCTCCATGTCACCGATCTCGACCAGGTCGCGCGCAAGGGCGACAATTCGGAGATCGTCGCGCGGATCATCCGCGAGGCGGGCGTTCCGGTGCAGGTCGCCGGCGGCATGTCGAGCGACGAGGCGGTCCGGCACTGGCGCGAGGCGGGGGCGGCGCGCATCGTCTTCGGCCGCTCGGCGATCTACCACCTCGACTGGGTGAAGGCAAAGGCGAAGGAGCTGCCGGACTATTTCATGGTCTCGGTCGACATCCACGAGGGCCGGGTGATGGCCGACGGCTGGTCGAAGCCCGCCCTCTTCGCTCCCGACGAGTTCGTCCGCCAGCTCGAGGGGACGCCGCTCGCCGCGATCATCGTGACCGACATCGACCGGGATCTCGAATTGCCCGATTCGAGCTTCGCGCTGACCACCCGGCTCGCGGAGGAGACGCGGACGGCGGTGGTCTCCTCGGGCCTCGTCAAGACGCTCGACGACGTCTCGACGCTCCGCTACATGCCCAATCTCGCCGGCGCGATGATCGGCCGCCCGCTCTACGACCGCACGATCGACCTCGCGGAGGCCATTGCGATCGCCCGGGTGGAGCCGGAGCCCACCGCGCCCTTCCTCTGAGGCGCGGCGGACGGCTTGCGAGGGGCGGCGGCGGCGGGTAGGAGACTGGCGCGACCACGCTCCCACCCCGCCCGAGGCCTGCGATGACCCCCGAGCCGAGACCGCGCCTGGTGATGAAGTTCGGCGGCACCTCGGTGGCCGATCTCGAGCGCATCCGCGCGGCCGCCGAGAAGGTCAAGCGCGAGGCGGAGGCGGGGCACGACGTGACGGTCGTGGTCTCGGCGATGGCGGGGGAGACCAACAAGCTCGTCGGGCTGGTCTCCGAGGCCGCGCAGGCCGCGCTCTACGATGCGCGCGAATACGACGCGGTGGTGGCGAGCGGCGAGCAGGTGACCTCCGGGCTGATGGCGCTCGTGCTGCAGGAGATGGGCGTCGCCGCGCGCTCCTGGCAGGGCTGGCAGATCCCGATCCGCACCTCCGGCCAGCACGGCGCGGCGCGGATCGAGGCGATTGAGACCGAGGCGATGGGGCGGAAATTCGGCGAGGGGCTGCATGCCGTCGTCGCCGGGTTTCAGGGGATCGGGCCGGACGGCCGGGTCGCCACCCTCGGGCGCGGGGGGTCGGACACCACCGCCGTCGCCCTCGCCGCCGCCCTCGGCGCGGTGCGCTGCGACATCTACACCGATGTGGACGGCGTCTACACCACCGACCCGCGGATCGAGCGGCGCGCGCGCAAGATGGAGCGGATCGCCTACGAGGAGATGCTCGAGCTCGCCTCGCTCGGCGCCAAGGTGCTGCAGACCCGCTCGGTCGAGCTCGCGATGCGCTACAAGGTGCGGCTGATGGTGCGCTCCTCCTTCGAGGACGTGCCCGGAACGCTGGTTTGCGACGAGGAGGAGATCATGGAGCAGAATGTCGTGAGCGGCGTCGCCTTCTCGCGCGACGAGGCGAAGCTCACCCTCGTCAAGGTGAAGGACCAGCCCGGCGTGGCCGCCAAGATCTTCGGCCCGCTCGCCGAGAAGGGCGTGAACGTCGACATGATCGTGCAGAACATCGGCACCGACCGCACCGGCGGCGAGGAGGGGACGACGGACATGACCTTCTCCGTCGCCCTCGGCGAGGTCGCCCGCGCCCGCGCCGCTCTCGAGCAGGCGCGCGAGGCGATCGGCTACGAGGAGCTGATCATCGACGACGAGGTGGCCAAGGTCTCGGTGGTCGGCATCGGGATGCGCTCGAACGCGGGCGTGGCGCAGAAGATGTTCGCGGCGTTGGCGGAGGAGGGGATCAACATCAAGGTGATCACCACTTCCGAGATCAAGGTGAGCGTTTTGATCGATCGTTGGTATATGGAATTGGCGGTGCGCGCGCTGCACGAGGCGTTCGGGCTCGAAGCCGCCTGATCGCGGCGCCGGGCGAGCCGGCGCGAAGGGGAGACGGCAATGCCCTTGAGCTCGGGGGGATCGCGGGCGCTCCTTCGGGCGCTCCGCAACGTCATGGCGGGCCAGGGAGACGGTCAGCAGCGGCTCGACCGGGTGGTCCGGCTCGTCGCGGCCAATATGGTGGCCGAGGTCTGCTCGATCTATCTGAAGCGCGACGAGGGGACGCTCGAGCTCTGCGCGACCGAGGGGCTGAACCCCGAGTCCGTGCATTCGGCGCGGCTGCGGGTCGGGCAGGGCCTCGTCGGGCGCATCGCCGAGCGGGCCGCCCCCTTCGCCACCGACGACGCGCAGTCCGCGCCGGGCTTCCGCTACCTCCCCGAGACCGGCGAGGAGATCTACCGCTCCTTCGTCGGCGTGCCGATCCAGCGATTGGGGGAGGTCATGGGCGTCCTCGTGGTGCAGAACCAGGCGGCCCGGCGGTATC
This sequence comes from uncultured Limibaculum sp., assembly GCA_964576075.1. GTDB lineage: Bacteria > Pseudomonadota > Alphaproteobacteria > Rhodobacterales > Rhodobacteraceae > Thermohalobaculum. The sequence continues at coordinate 19,236 of CAZNTX010000030.1, forward strand.
ACGAGGAGGAGATCGAGGCGCTCGAGGTGGTGGCGATGGTCATCGCCGAGATGACGGAGGCGGGCGCCTTCCTTGGCTCGGACGGCATCGTCGCCCATGCCGGGCGGCGCACCGGCCCGGTGCTGATCGAGGGGGCGGGGGCGGCGGACGGGCTCGCCGAGGGGGTCGTGCATCTCCACGAGCCGCGCCTCGTCGTCTTCGATCCCGTCGCAGAGGATGTCGAGACCGAGCGCGCCCGCCTCGAGAGCGCGCTCGAGGCGCTGCGCGACGATCTCGACCGGATGATCGCGACCGACACCCTCGGCCATCATGGCGAGCCGCGCGACATCCTCGAGACCTACCGCATGTTCGCCCACGACAAGGGCTGGATCCGCCGGCTCGACCAGGCGATCGACTCGGGCCTGGCCGCCGAGGTCGCCGTGGAGAAGGTGCAGTCGGCGGCGCGGGCGCGGATGGAGCGGGTCTCCGAGCCCTATCTGCGCGAGCGGCTGCAGGATCTCGACGATCTCGCCAACCGGCTCCTGCGCTATCTCGCGGGGCCGGACGGGCGGGTGCCGGTGCCCGAGGGCGCGATCCTGGTGGCGCGCAATATCGGCCCGGCGGAGTTGCTCGACCACAAGGGGCGCATCCGCGGGCTGGTGCTCGAGGAGGGGGCGCTCTCCTCCCATGCCTCCATCGTCGCCCGCGCGCTCGCGATCCCGATGGTGATCCAGGCCGAGCGGGTGACGCGCGACGCCAATCCGGGCGACCGCATCATCGTCGACGGCGACGGCGGGCGGGTGCATCTGCGCCCGGAGCCCACGGTGCTCACCGCCTTCCGCGAGAAGCTGATCCTCGGCGAGGAGGCCCGCGCGGTCTATCGCGGCCTCACCTCCAAGCCGGCGACGACGCAGGACGGCGCCACGGTCGCGCTGAAGATGAACGCGGGGCTGCTCGCCGATCTCCCCTCGCTCGAGATGTCCGGCGCCGAGGGGGTCGGGCTCTTCCGCACCGAGCTCCAGTTCATGATCCGCGGCAGCCTGCCAGGGCGCGAGACCCAGGCCCGGCTCTATTCCCGGGTGATCGACGCCGCCAAGGGCCGCGAGGTGGTGTTCCGCACGCTCGACATCGGCTCGGACAAGGTGCTCCCCTATCTGCGCCGCGAGGAGGAGCCGAACCCCGCCCTCGGCTGGCGCGCGATCCGGGTGGGGCTGGACCGGCCGCGGCTCTTCCGCATGCAGTTCCAGTCGCTGATCAAGGGGGCGGCGGGGCGCCCGCTCTCGGTGATGTTCCCGATGATCGCGGAGGCGGACGAGTTCTCCGCCGCCCGCGCGCAGCTGATCGGCGAGGTGGAGCGGCTCGAGCGGCTCGGCTATCCGCGGCCAGAGCGGCTGCGCATCGGGCTGATGCTCGAGGTTCCCTCCGCCGCTTTCGGGCCGGACGCGATGTTCGAGACGGCGGATTTCGTCTCGGTGGGGGGCAACGACCTGATGCAGTTCTTCTTCGCCGCCGACCGGGAGAACGAGCGGGTGCGCAAGCGTTACGACTCGCTCAACCTCTCCTTCCTGCGCTTTCTGCGCCATGTGGTCGGGCGCTGCGAGGCGGCGGGGACGCCGCTCTCCTTCTGCGGCGAGGGGGCGGGGCGCCCGCTCGAGGCCGCCACGCTCGCCGCCATCGGCTTCCGCGAGCTCTCGATGCGCCCGGCCTCGATCGGCCCCGTCAAGCGGCTCCTGCGCGCGATCGACCTCGGCGAGGTGGTCGAGATCCTCGCCCGCGCCGAGGCCGAGGGCGCGGTCTCCGCCCGCGGCGCCCTGCTCGATTGGGCGATGGGCCGGGGCGTGCCGGTCTGAGGGGGGCGCGTCGGTGTCGCCGGTTGCCGATGCCGCAGAAGCGCCATTATGTCTGGGGAGACTGCCCGGAGCGAGGGCCGAGCGAGGAGCGACCCAGATGGACATGCCAGCCCCGAACGACGCCGTGCTCGCGCGCCGCGACGCGGTGATCGCAGCCCTGACCGAGGCGCTCGGGCCGGACGCGGTGATCGCGGCCCCGACCGAGCTCAAGGCCTACGAATGCGACGGGCTCACCGCCTATGCCTGCCCGCCGATGGCCGTCGTCCTGCCGCGCACCACCGCGGAGGTCGCCGCCGCCATGAAGATCGCCGCGGAGAACGGGGTCCCGGTGGTCCCCCGCGGCGCTGGCACCTCGCTCGCGGGCGGCGCGCTGCCGACGGCGGACAGCCTCGTCATCGGCGTGGCCCGGCTGAACCGCGTGCTGGAGATCGACACCGAGAACCGCGCGATCAAGGTCGAGACCGGCATCACCAATCTCGCCGTCACCCAGGCGGTGCAGCCCGAGGGGTTCTTCTACGCGCCCGACCCGTCCTCGCAGCTCGCCTGCGCCATCGCGGGCAACATCGCGATGAATTCGGGCGGCGCGCATTGCCTCAAATACGGGGTGACGGCGAACCACCTGCTCGGCGCCACCTTCGTGACCGCAGAGGGCGAGGTGGTGGAGATCGGCGGGCCGCATGGCGAGCCGGCGGGCTACGACTTGCTCGGCGTGATCTGCGGCTCGGAGGGCCAGCTCGGCATGGTCACCGAGGCCTGGCTGCGCATCCTGCCCGCGCCGGAGGGCGCGCGCCCGGTGCTCATGGGCTTCGACGGGGCGGAGACCGCGGGCGCCTGCGTCGCCGACATCATCAAGTCCGGCGTCATCCCCGTCGCCATCGAATACATGGACAAGCCGGCGATCCACGTCACCGAGCAACACGCCAAGGCCGGCTATCCCTTGGATGTGGAGGCGCTCCTGATCGTCGAGGTGGAGGGCTCGGAGGCCGAGATCGCCGAGCAGCTCGCCCGCATCCGCGAGATCGCCGAGCGCCATTCCCCCCAGGTTTTCCGCGAGAGCGGATCGGCGGAGGAATCGGCCGCGATCTGGCTCGGGCGGAAATCGGCCTTCGGCGCGATGGGCGCGCTCGGGGACTATATCTGCCTCGACGGCACGGTGCCGGTGGGCGAGCTCCCGACCGTGCTCCGCCGCACCGCCGAGGCCGCCGAGCGCCACGGGCTGCGCGTCGCCAACGTCTTCCATGCGGGCGACGGCAACATGCACCCGCTGATCCTCTTCGACGCCAACACGCCGGGCCAGCTCGAGACCGCCGAGGCCCTCGGCGCGGAGCTCCTGCGGATCTGCGTCGAGGCGGGGGGGTGCCTCACGGGCGAGCACGGCGTCGGCGTGGAGAAGCGCGACCTGATGGGCCACCAGTTCACCGCCGAGGACATGGAGGCGCAGATGCGGGTGAAGGACGTGTTCGACCCGGCCTGGCTGCTCAACCCCGCCAAGGTCTTCCCGCTCGAGGTCTCGGCCTCCCGGCGCGGGGGCTGAGGGGGATGCGCGCGCCCCGGGCCGAGGCCGAGCTCGCCGCGGCCGTCGCCGAGGCGGCCGCCGCCGGCACGCCGCTCGAGATCCGCGGCGGGGGGAGCCGCGCCGGGCTCGGCCGCCCGGTGCAGGCGGCCGAGACGCTCTCGACGGCGGGGCTCTCCGGCATCGCGCTCTACGAGCCCGGCGCGCTCACCCTCGTCGCCGCCGCGGGCACGCCGCTCGCCGAGATCGAGGCGGCGCTCGCCGCGGAGGGCCAACGCCTCGCCTTCGAGCCGATGGACCACCGCCCGCTCCTCGGCACCGAGGGGGTGCCGACGATCGGCGGCGTGGTCGCCTGCGCCGTGTCGGGGCCGCGGCGGGTGACCGCCGGGGCCTGCCGCGATTCGCTCCTCGGCCTGCGCTTCGTCGACGGGCAGGGGACGGTGGTGAAGAACGGCGGGCGGGTGATGAAGAACGTCACCGGCTACGACCTCGCCAAGCTCCTCTGCGGCAGCCACGGGACGCTCGGGGTGCTCTCGGAGGTCTGCCTGAGGACCGACCCGGTGCCCGAGCGCGAGATCACGCTCGCGCTCGACGGGCTCGCCGAGCCGCAGGCGCTCGCCGCGCTCGCCGCCGCTCTCGGGACGCCCTTCGGCGTGACCGGCGCCGCGCATCTGCCGGCCGAGACCGCGCCCGAGGGCGCGCCGCTCACCCTGATCCGCACCGAGGGGATGGCCGACCAGGCCGCCTATCGCGCCGACCGTCTGGCCGAGGCGCTCGCCCCCCACGGGGCCGCGCGGCGGATCGAGGGGGAGGCGGCGGCGGCGCTCTGGGCCGGGGTGCGCGACGTCGCGCCCTTCGCCGGGCGGCCCGGGGCGGTCTGGCGGCTCGCGCTCGCCCCCGGCGCGGCGGCGGAGGCGGTCGCCGCCATCCGCGCCGCGGCCGAGGGGGAGGTCGCCGCGCTTTACGACCAGGGCGGGGGCACGGTCTGGCTCCGCGTGCCCGAGGGGCGGGACGCGATGGCCGGCCCGCTGCGCACCGAGATCGCCCGGCGCGGGGGCCATGCGACGCTCCTGCGCGCGCCCGAGCCGCTGCGCGCCGCCGTTCCCGTCTTCGAGCCCGAGCCCGCGCCGCTCGCCGCCATCTCCGCGGGGCTGCGCGCCCGGTTCGACCCCAAGGGCATCCTCAACCCCGGCCGCATGAGCGCGTGACCCTCCGATGCAGGACGCCTACGATTTCTGGGCCGCGCGGATCCTCCGGAGCGAGCAGGTCGCCATCGAGGACTTCTGGCGGCGCTTCGCGGAGACCGCGCCCCGGATCGAGCGCTATTTCCGCGGCCTCGCCCCGGGCTTCGACGCCGATGCCGAGCTCAAGCGCGCGCTCGGGCCGCTCAAGGAGCGCATCGTGGGGGATTTCGAGTTCGGCCCCGAGGGCGGGCTCGTCCTGGTGCTGACACCGGAGCTTTACCACACCCGCCGCGCGCTCGCCCGCGCGATGGTCAACGCCGCCCCCGAAATCCGCGGCTGGAAGGTGCGCGACGCCCGCTGGCCGGTCGCGCGCATCCCCGAGGCCGTGCGCGCGATCCTCGACCGCTCGCGCTCGGAGGCGATGGCGGTGGAGGCGGTGACGGCCCGGCGCGGCGCGCACCGGCTCGTCGACATCGTGGCCCACGGCTATGGCGACCGGGAGTTCCTCGCCGACCAGGCCGGGGTGATCTTCTCTGTCCTCCTCGGCGAGCGGGCGGATCAGGACTGGCTCGGCACCTCGACCGCGCGCTCCTCCTCCGACTTCTCCCTCGCGCAGATGTTCCAGCGCCGCCCCCGCCCGCGCAACGACCGCTGGCTCTCCGAGTTCCGGGCCGCGGCGCTCTCGATCATCGAGGCTTTCGAGACGGACCGCCCGGCGGTTCCCTTCGCCGAGGCGCCGATGCGGGTGGAGGACTGCGTCGATTTCCGCCTCCGCCCCGATGGCGGCGATCCGGCGCGCCGGCGCGACGCGATGGTCTATCAGAGCCGCTACCCCGCCCTCACCGCGGCCCGGCTCGCCGGGGTGCGCATCGGCAGCCCGCGGTTCTCGCAGTTCGCCGAGGTGTTCTGCGGCGTGAAGGTCCGGCGCACCGGGGCCAAGGCGTTTTCCGAGGTAGCGGACATCGCGACCCTCGGCGCCCGGCTCGAGGAGGCGCTGATGGGGGCCGAGGCCGGGGGCGTGATCGCCCGGGCCTCCGGGATCGAGCACGTCTATGTGGATTTCGCGCTTCGGGACGTCGAGCGCGCGATCCCGGTGATCCGCCGCACCCTCGCCGATGAGCGGGTGACCGGCCCGGCCTGGCTCCTCTTCGACGACGCGGGCCTCGAGGACCATTATCTCCCCCTGACGGGCAAGACGCCCGACACCCCGCTCGCCTGAGCGGCCCCGACACCCGAGAGCCCCCGGAGGCGCCGATGCAGACCAACTTCACCGCGAAGCAGCTCGAGGATCCCGGCACCGCGCGGGCCAACGAGATCCTGCGCAAATGCGTCCATTGCGGCTTCTGCACCGCCACCTGCCCGTCCTACGCGGTCCTCGGGGACGAGCTCGATTCCCCCCGCGGGCGCATCTATCTGATGAAGGACATGCTGGAGAACGAGCGCCCGGCCGACCCGGAGACGGTCAAGCATATCGACCGGTGCCTCTCCTGCCTCGCCTGCATGACCACCTGCCCCTCTGACGTGCATTACATGCATCTCGTCGACCATGCGCGGGAGTATATCGAGCGGACCTATACCCGGCCCTGGCCGGACCGGGCGCTCAGATGGATGCTGCGGCTGATCCTGCCCTATCCGGGCCGCTTCCGCCTCGCCATGGCGGGGGCCAAGCTCGCCAAGCCGTTCCGCCGCCTCGTGCCCGGCAAGCTCGGCGCGATGATCGAGCTCGCGCCGCCGGTGATCCACGGGCCGCGGCGCCACGACGACCCGCAGGTCCACCCCGCGCAAGGCGCGCGCAAGGGCCGGGTCGCGCTGATGACCGGCTGCGCCCAGCGCGCCCTCGATCCCGAGATCAACGCCGCCACCATCCGCCTCCTCACCCGCCACGGCTACGATGTGGTGATCGCCGACGGCATCGGCTGCTGCGGCGCACTCGTCCACCATATGGGCAAGACCGCCGAGAGCCACGCCGCCGCCGCGCGCAACATCCGCGCCTGGGCCGGCGAGATGGCGGGCGAGGGGCTCGACGCGGTGATCGTCAACACCTCGGGCTGCGGCACCACGGTGAAGGACTACGGCTACATGATGCGCCGGGAGCCGCTCGCCGCGGAGGCCGCAGCGGTCTCGGAGATCGCCTGCGACGTCACCGAGTTCATGGAGCGGGTGGGGCTGCGCGACGCGATCCATGCGGCGCCGCTCCGCATCGCCTACCACGCCGCCTGCTCGCTGCAGCACGGCCAGAAGGTGACGAAGGCGCCGAAGGCGCTGCTCAAGGCCGCGGGGTTCCAGGTGGTCGAGCCGGTGGAGGGCCATCTCTGCTGCGGCTCGGCGGGGACCTACAACCTCCTCCAGCCCGAGATCGCCCGCCAGCTGCGGGACCGCAAGGTGGCCAATCTCGACCGCACCCGCGCCGACGCCATCGCCGCGGGCAATATCGGCTGCATCATGCAGATCGGGGCGAAGAGCGCCGCGCCCATCCTCCACACCGTGCAGCTCCTCGACTGGGCGACCGGGGGCCCCGCGCCCGAGGTGCTGGCCGAGACGATCGCGCGGCACAAGGCGGCCGAGGCCGCGCGGGCTCGCCCGACGCCGACGCCCGCGCTATAATCTCTCCGGCGTAGGCGTGGCGGGAGGCGGCATGGGACGGCGGGTGCGGACGGCGCTTCTGGGGCTCGGGCTCGCGCTTCTCGCGGCGGCCGGGCCCGCCGCCTCGCCGCTCGAGATGATCGAGCTGCGCCGCATGCTCTCGGCCGAGGAGCACGGGGAGTGGCGCGGCGTCGGCCGGGTCAACATCGCGAGCTTCGACGAACGGGGCATGTGCACCGGCACGCTGATCGCCGAGGATCTGGTGCTGACCGCCGCGCATTGCGTGATCTCCGAGCGCACGGGCCGGGTCTACCCCCCCGGCAACGTCCATTTCGCCGCCGGCTGGCGCATGGGGGTCGAGGTCGCGCATAGCCGGGCGAAGAGCATCTCCGTGCATCCGGACTACGACTATGCCGGCGCCGTCGATCTCCGCCGCATCGGCTCGGATCTCGCGCTCATCCGGCTGCGCATGCCGATCGCGGCCGAGCTCGCGCCGCCCTTCCCCGTCGGCCCGCCGAAGCTCGTGCGCGAGCGGCTGACGCTCATCAGCTACCGTCGCGACCGGGCCCATGCGCTGACGCGGCAGGAGGGGTGCGATCTCGTCGGCGCCAAGGGGGGCGTGCTCGCCCTCGGCTGCGACGTGACCTTCGGCGCCTCCGGCTCGCCGCTCTTCGCCGATGTCGGGGGGGAGCGCCGGCTCGTCGCGGTGATCTCGGCGATGAGCCCGAACCGGGCGCAGCCGATCGCCTGGGCCGTGCTGGTCGACCGCTCGGCCATCGCCGACGTCCTCGCCACGCTCGACTGAGCCTCTTGACGCCCGGCGCGGGCTTTCCCACATCGCACCCGCGGACGGCCGAACGGCGCCGCGACGACGAAGCGATCCGCCCGAAACCGGGGGATCATCCACGGACCATCGCTTCTAGACGGAGGATATCCATGCGCAACGTCGATCTCACCCCCCTCTACCGCTCGACCGTCGGCTTCGACCGTCTGGCCTCCATGCTGGACCAGATCATGAGCCACGATGTCAGCGCGCCGACCTACCCGCCCTACAACATCGAGAAGCTCGGCGACGACGCCTACCGCATCACCCTCGCGGTGGCGGGCTTCGGCGAGGACGACCTTTCGATCGAGGTCAAGGAGGGGCAGCTCGCCGTCACCGCCACCAAGCGCGAGCAGCCGCAGGCCGAGCGCCCGGTCTATCTCCATCGCGGCATCGCCGAGCGCGGCTTCGAGCGGCGCTTCCAGCTCGCCGACCATGTGAAGGTGACCGGTGCCAAGCTCGAGAACGGGCTGCTGCATATCGAGCTCGTGCGCGAAGTTCCCGAGTCGCTGAAGCCGCGCAGCATCGCCATCACCACCGGCGAGGGGGCGCGCGCCTCCGGGGACGCGGCGAAGGCCACCATCGAGGCCTGATCTCGCCCTCGGAGCTCCGGGATCGACGCCCGCGCCCCGTGCGCGGGCGTTTTCGTTCGAGACCCTCGGTTAATCGAACGCTCGTTCACTCTTTTCGCTTGACCCGCGGCCCCGCCTCCTATCCTATCCAAATCAGACGTGTGACGCCTGCGAGGCGCGATCCCCGCCGCAAAGAATGGGGACGCGGAGGGAGGAAGGAATGGCCGACGATGCGCCGCCCCGCGGGGCGGGGCCGGAGACGTTTCCGGCGCTCCTGATCGAGAACGCGCGCCAGCGCGGCCAGCGCCCGGCGAGCCGCGAGAAGGAATACGGCATCTGGCAGAGCTGGACCTGGGCCGAGGTCCAGGACGAGACGCGCGCCCTTGCGCTCGGTCTCGTCGTCCTCGGCATGCAGCCCGGCGACCGCATGGCCATCATCGGCACGAACCGGCCGCGGCTCTATTGGGCGATGGTCGCATGCCAGATGGCCGGCGGCGTGCCCGTCCCCGTCTATCAGGACAGCGTCGGCGAGGAGATGGCCTTCATCCTCGATCATTGCGAGGCGCGCTTCGTCCTCGCCGAGGATCAGGAGCAGGTCGACAAGGTCCTCTCCATCGCCGACCGCCTGCCCGGCATCGCGCAGATGGTCTATGCGGATCCGCGCGGCCTCAGGAACTACGACCACACGACGCTGCACGACTATGCGGAGGTGCAGAAGCTCGGCCGCGCCGCGGAGACCGAGCAGGGCCCGGCGATGGATGCGCGCATCGCCCGGATGCGGGGCTCGGACACCTGCGTGATGCTCTACACCTCGGGCACCACGGGCCGGCCGAAGGGGGTGGTGCTCTCCCACGACAACATCCTGAAGACCTCCCGCGCGGCGGCGGAGTTCGACGCGCTCGTCGAGACCGACTCGATGCTCGCCTATCTGCCGCTCGCCTGGGTGGGGGATTTCATCTTCTCCATGGGGCAGGCCTATGTGACCGGCTTCTGCGTCGCCTGCCCCGAGAGCGCGGACACCATGCATGCGGACTTGCGCGAACTCGGCCCCACCTATTTCTTCGCGCCGCCGCGGATCTTCGAGAGCCTGCTGACGATGGTGACGATCCGCATGGAGGATGCGGGCTGGACCAAGCGCTGGCTCTACCGGCGCTTCATGGCCCATGCCAAGCGGATGCAGGCGCAAGGGGGGCCGCAGAGCGGCTGGGAGCGGGCGCTCTCCGCCCTCGGCGAGGTGCTGGTCTACGCGCCGCTCAAGAACGTGCTGGGGATGTCGCGCGTGCGCGTCGCCTACACCGCGGGCGAGGCGATCGGGCCCGACCTCTTCGCCTTCTACCGCTCGCTCGGCGTGCCGCTCAAGCAGCTCTACGGGCAGACGGAGGCCTCGGTCTTCATCACCCAGCACCCCGACGACGCGGTGGACCCCGAGACCGTCGGCGTGCCGACCCCGGGCGTCGAGATCCAGATCCGCGAGGGCGGCGAGGTCTACTACCGCTCGCCCGGGGTGTTCGTGGAATACTACAAGAACCCCATCGGCACCTCCGAGACCAAGGACGCCGAGGGCTGGGTCGCCACCGGCGATGCCGGGTTCTTCGACGAGCGCACGGGCCAGCTCCGCATCCTCGACCGCGCCAAGGATGTCGGCAAGCTCGCCGACGGGCGGCTCTTCGCGCCCAAATACATCGAGAACAAGTTCAAGTTCTTCCCCAATATCCTCGAGGCGGTGGTGTTCGGCCATGGCCGGGAGCGCGTGATGGCGATGCTCAACATCGACCTCGAGGCGGTCGGCAACTGGGCCGAGCGCAACAACATCGCCTATGCGAGCTATCAGGAGCTCAGCCAGCATCCGCGCGTGCTCGCCATGATGGAGGAGCATGTGCGCGAGACCAACCGCGGCCTCGCGCGCGATCCGATGCTCGGGCACTGCCAGATCGCGCGCTTCCTCGTGCTGCACAAGGAGCTCGACGCCGACGACGGCGAGCTCACCCGCACCCGCAAGGTGCGGCGCAAGTTCATCTCGGAGAAGTTCGAGGACCTCGTCGCGGCGCTCTATTCCGGCGCCTCCGAGGTCGCGACCGAGACCGAGGTCACTTACGAGGACGGCCGCAAGGGCAAGATCGCCGCGACGCTGAAGATCCGCGAGGGGGAGACCTTTCCCGTGGAGCCCCACGCCGCCGAGCGCGCCGCCTGAGGAGGGAGCGATGAGCCACCCCGTCGCCGAAGCGGCGCCCGACGATCTGACCTATGCCGCGCAGGAGGCCGAGCACGGCATCGCGCCGCGTGCGCTCGGCCCCGTGGTGCTCGAGGTCCGCGACATCACGCTGCGCTTCGGCGGGGTGACCGCGATCACCGGCGTCTCCTTCGACATCCGCGAGGGCGAGGTCCGCGCCATCATCGGGCCGAACGGCGCCGGCAAGTCCTCGATGCTCAACGTGATCAACGGCTTCTACCACCCCCAGGAAGGCGAGATCCTGTTCCGCGGCAAGCGCCGCCGCGCCCAGCGCCCGCACCAGATCGCGCGCGCCGGCATCGCGCGGACCTTCCAGAACATCGCGCTCTTCAAGGGCATGTCGACGCTCGACAACATCATGACCGGCCGCCTCACCAAGATGCGCCGGGGCCTGTTCTGGCAGGCGATCTGGTCCGGTCCGGCGGAGGCCGAGGAGATCCGCCACCGCGCCGCGGTCGAGCGGATCATCGACTTCCTGGAGATCCAGCATATCCGCAAGACGCCCGTGGGCCGGCTCCCCTACGGCCTGCAGAAGCGCGTCGAGCTCGGCCGGGCGCTCGCGGCCGAGCCGAAGCTCCTGCTGCTCGACGAGCCGATGGCCGGCATGAACGTCGAGGAGAAGGAGGACATGTGCCGCTTCATCCTCGACGTGAACGACGAGTTCGGCACCACCATCGTCCTGATCGAGCACGATATGGGCGTGGTGATGGACCTCGCCGACCGCGTCGTCGTCCTCGACTACGGCCGCAAGATCGCCGACGGGACGCCCTCGGAGGTCCGCCGCAACCAGGCCGTGATCGACGCCTATCTCGGGGTGCCGCACGATGACTGATCTTCTGTTCTTCTTCGAGGTGGTGATCTCCGGGCTGCTCGCGGGCGTGATGTATGCGCTCGTGGCGCTCGGCTTCGTGCTGATCTTCAAGGCCTCGGGGATCTTCAACTTCGCCCAAGGCGTGCTCGCGCTCTTCGCCGCGCTCACCCTCGTCGGCTTCCAGACCGGGCAGGTGCCCTTCGCCCATCTGATCAACGCGATCTTCGGGACCGAGATCCACCATTGGTCCGAGACCGGCATGCCCGACATCCTGGCGATCGCGGCCACCCTCGCGGTGATGATCTTCCTCGCCTGGGCCGTCGTGCGGGTGATCTTCGAGCCGCTCGTCAACCAGCCCGGGATCATCCTCTTCATGGCCACCATCGGGCTCGCCTTCGTGCTCGAGGGGGTGGGCGATCTGATGTGGGGGGCCAACGTCAAGCCGCTCGACATCGGCCTGCCGGAGGGCCCCTCCGACACGATCATCGACTGGACCGGCATGTTCATCGAGAAGATCGAGATCTCGGCCGCGGTGGTGGCGATCCTGCTCGTCACTGCCCTCACCCTCTTCAGCCAATACACCAAGATGGGCCGCGCGCTCCGCGCCGTGGCGGACGACCATCAGGCCGCGCTCTCGGTCGGCATCTCGCTGCGCACGATCTGGTGGATCGTCTGGTCGGTCGCGGGGATCGTCGCGCTGGTGGCGGGCATCATGTGGGGGGCGAAGTCGGGCGTGCAGTTCTCGCTGTCGCTGATCGCGCTCAAGGCGCTGCCGGTGCTGATGCTCGGCGGCTTCACCTCGATCCCGGGCGCCATCGTCGGCGGGCTGATCATCGGCGTCGGCGAGAAGCTCTTCGAGTTCTATATCGGCCCGATGATCGGCGGCGCGACGGAGAACTGGTTCGCCTACATGCTCGCCCTGGTGTTCCTGCTGTTCCGCCCGCAGGGGCTGTTCGGCGAGAAGATCATCGAGAGGGTGTGATGGCCCACCGCTCGCGCATCGGCGTCGTCGTGATCGATTGCGAGACCGAGGATCTCGTGCCGGCGACGGAGTTCTGGACGGCCGCGCTCGGGGTGTCGGGCCGGGTGGACGCGGACGGGAAATACGCCGTTCTCGCGGACGGGCGGGGCTATCCCAAGATCCTGCTGCAGGCGGTGGACCATGCGCCCCGCATCCATCTCGACATCGAGACCGACGACCGGGAGGCGGAGGCCGCCCGGCTCGAGGCGCTCGGCGCGCGCAGGGTCGGGGCGGTCAAGTCCTGGATCGTGATGGAGGCGCCCACCGGGCACCGCTTCTGCCTCGTGCCGCCGCAGACCGAGGGCTTCCCCGGCACCGCCGCGGCCTGGGAGGGATGATCACCCCATGAGCCCGCCGATCCAGGTCACGAGCGCGCCGACCGCGAGGACGCCGATCACCGCCGGGATCAGCACCGGCGCGAGCCCCGCGAAGACGACCGCGCCGACGACCAACGCGCCGAGCCCGAGGCCGCCGATGGCGAGCAAGCCCACATCCTCCATCGCGGCGAGCACCGCGCCCGCGAGCCCGGCGAGGACGGCGGCCGAGCCCGCGATGAGCTGGAGCGTCGCGCTCGCCTCGGCGAGGAAGGCGACGATCCCCGCACCCGCGAGGAAGACGACGATCACGAGCGCCCAGAGCGCGGTATGGCTGCCGCCCGTCCCGCTCGCCTCGGCGGAGGCGGAGCCGGCGAGCGTGCGCGCCTTCGCCGCCTCGTATTCGCTCTCCGACAGGGTGCCGCGGTCGCGGAGCGACTCCAGCTTGGCGAGTTCGTCGGCGATCGACATCGGGGTCCTCCGTCCCTGGACGCTCGGGGTGTCTCGGGGAGGGTACACCCGATCTTCCCGGGAGGGAACGGCCGGGCGGAGCGATGCGGGAGGGGGCGCATGATCGCGGATAGCGGGCTCAAATACGACGACATCGGCTACTACGCCTCGATGGTCGACCGGCGCGAGGACGAGGCGCGGCAGACCCGGGCCTTCGGGGCGCATATGGGGCTCTACGCCCGCTGGGGGCTCGCCCGGGGCGAGGACGGCCCGATGATCGACGACGCCCCGACCCGCGCCGCCGCGGCCGAGTTGCGCGCCGGGCGGCGCACGGGCACCGAGTTTCTCGCCGAGTTCATGGACTGGAAGCTCTACGGCGCGCTGTTCGACCCCCGGATCCGCGCCTTCTCCGACGTCTATTACGGCGGGGTCGCCTCGCAATACATGCACGACACCCGCGCCATGCGCCGGCGGGAGAACCTGATGCGGGAGGAGACGGACTACGACTTCGACCGCTATGCGGAGATGGTCGACGCCCGCCTCGCCGATTTCGGCGCGCAGGGGGGCGAGGCGGTGCGCCGGCGGGGCGTGCTCGCCCGGCTGTTCGGCGCCCGGGGCCCGCGCGAGATCCACTGGGAGGCTGACTGATGTTCTACCGCGAGGCCGGCGAGTTCAAGACCTCCTATGCCGCGGATCACGCGACCTTCCCGATCGCCTTCGACCGCTGGCGGTTCTGGGCGGTGGTGGCGGTGGCCTTCCTGGTCGTGCCGTTCCTGGTCAACGACTATTGGGAGAAGGCGGTGTTCCTGCCCTTCTTCTGCTACGCCCTCGCCGCGATCGGGCTGAATATCCTGACCGGGTATTGCGGGCAGGTCTCGCTCGGGACCGGGGGTTTCATGGCCGTCGGCGCCTATGGCTGCTACAAGTTCATGACGGGGATGGACATCTACATCCCCATGGGCGGGGGGGAATATTACGAGATCCTGCTGCCGCCGCTCGACATCGTGTCCTCGACGCTGCTCGGCGGGCTCTGCGCCGCGGTCGTCGGGCTCCTGTTCGGCCTGCCCTCGCTCCGGATCAAGGGGTTCTATCTGGCGGTGGCCACGCTGGCGGCGCAGTTCTTCCTGGTCTGGCTGTTCAACAAATGGGAGTGGGCCTACAACTACTCCGCCACCGGGCAGATCACCGCGCCGGAGACGCTCCTCTTCGGCGTTCCCGTCACCGGGCCGAACAGCCCGCCCTGGGCGACCTATCTCCTCGGGCTCTCCTTCCTCTTCGTCTTCGGCTGGGCGGCGCGCAACCTGGTGCGCGGGCGGACCGGGCGGTCCTGGATGGCGATCCGCGACATGGACATCGCCGCCGAGATCATCGGCGTGAACCCGCTCCTCACCAAGCTCTCCGCCTTCGCCGTCTCCTCGTTCTATATCGGGATGGCCGGCGCGCTCTATTTCGCGGTCTGGCAGGGTGCGGCGGAGCCGACGGAGGCGTTCTCGATCGACCAGTCCTTCGAGGTGCTCTTCATGGTGATCATCGGCGGGCTCGGCTCGATCTTCGGCTCGCTGATCGGGGCGGCCTTCATCGTGCTCCTGCCGGTGTTCTTCAAGAACCTGATGGTGTCGGGCTTCGAATCCTGGATCGCGGCGCTGCCGGTGGGGATGGGGCTCGCGCTCCTCTTCGGCTACGGCGTGTTCCGGCTCGTCGCCTGGATCGCGGGGGCGCTCGCGCCCGGGCGCGGCGAGGGGGCGGGGATGGTCGCGGGGCTCCTCGCCTTCGCCGCGGGCAGCGTGGTCTTCACCCGCGCGGCGTTCATGGGCCTCGGCTGGCCGACGGACATCGCGGAGCACATGCAGATCATCACCGTGGGCGCCCTCATCATCTTCTTCCTCGTGAAGGAGCCCCACGGCATCGCCGCGCTCTGGCGCACGGTGAAGGAGAAACTCCGGCTCTGGCCGTTTCCGCATTGAGGCGGGGCCGGGAGAGAACGACCAACCCAGGGAGGATAGAATGAGACGACTACTCGCGGCGGGCCTCGCCCTCGCCATCGCGACCCCGGCGGCAGCGGCCGAGCTCGTGTTCCCCTCGCTCGACTATCGCACCGGCCCCTATGCGCCGAACGGCATCCCCTTCGCCGACGGCTATGCCGACTACTTCACGCTCCTCAACGAGCGCGACGGCGGCATCGGCGGCGTGACGGCCCGGGTGCTGCCCTGCGAGACGGGCTACAACACCACCAAGGGCGTCGAGTGCTACGAGGCGACCAAGGGCGAGGGCTCCCTCGTCTACCAGCCGCTCTCCACCGGCATCACCTATCAGCTGATCCCGAAGGCCACCGCCGACGGCATCCCGCTCCACACCATGGGCTACGGCCGCACCTCCGCCGCCAACGGGCGGGTCTTCGAGTGGGTGTTCAACTATCCCGGCACCTATTGGGACGCGGCCTCGATCATCGTGAAGCACATTCTCGACGAGGAGGGGGGCGACCTCTCCGGCCAGACGATCGCGCTCGTCTATCACAACTCCGCCTATGGCAAGGAGCCGATCCGCACCCTGGAGAAGCTCTCCGAGAAGCACGGCTTCGACCTCTTGCTCCTCGCCGTCGACCATCCGGGGCAGGAGCAGAAGTCGACCTGGCTCCAGGTGCGCCGCCAGCAGCCAGACTATGTCGTGATGTGGGGCTGGGGCGTGATGAACCAGGTGGCGGTCCAGGAGGCGGCCTCGATCCGCTTCCCGATGGACAAGTTCATCGGCGTCTGGTGGTCGGCCTCGGAGAACGACGTGCTGCCCGCGGGCGACGCGGCCGACGGCTACAAGGCGATCACCATGCACGGCGTGGGCGACGACTTCCCGATCTACGCGGACCTCAAGACCCATGTCTACGACAAGGGCCTCGCCGCGGGGGCGGGCGACCAGATGGGCACGGTGCTCTACAACCGCGGCATGCAGGCGGCCATGCTCGCCGCCGAGGCCGCCGAGAAGGCGCAGGAGATCCACGGCGTCGCCGAGATCACGCCGGCGATGATGCGCGACGGGATGGAGGCGCTCGAGATCACCGAGGCGGTGCTCGCGGAGAACGGCCTGCCGGGCTTCATGCCGACCTTCCAGGTCACCTGCGAGAACCACGGCCCCCCGGGCCTCGGCGCCATCCAGCAGTGGGACGCCGAGACGCAGACCTGGTCGCTGATCACCGACTTCATGCCGGCCGATCGCGAGGTGGTCGACCCCCTGATCGCGGAGGACTCCATGGCCTTCGCCGAGGAGGCGGGGATCGAGCTTCGCTGCGACTGAGGCTTTGACCCGGCCCGCGTCCCGCCCATCTCGTGGCGGGACGCGACCCTGAACGGAGAGACCCGATGGACACCGAGTTCCTCACCGGCGCCGGCCTGCTCGTGGCCAAGATGTCCGCCTTCCTGCTGCTCGTCTACGCCTCGCGCAGCGCGACCCGGGCGAGCCGCGAGGCCGAGGCCGAGACGGCAGAGCGCGCGCGCAGCGCGGCGCTGGCCGCAGAGATGGCCCGCACCCCCGAGGAGGCCGCGCAGGCGGCCGAGGAGGCGCCCGCCCCGGCGCGCCGCCGTGAGCCAGAGCACGCCTGAGGAGACCGCCATGGCCGAGCCCGCCCGCGCCGCCGCGCCCGAGATCCTGCTCGAGGTCAACAACATCGAGGTGATCTACAACCATGTGATCCTCGTCCTCAAAGGCGTCTCGCTCTCGGTGCCGAAGGGCGGGATCGTGGCGCTTCTCGGCGGCAACGGGGCCGGCAAGACGACGACGCTCAAGGCCATCTCCAACCTGCTCGAGAGCGAGCGCGGCGAGGTCACCAAGGGCACGATCCGCTATCGCGGGGAGGCGGTGGCGGAGATGAACCCCGCCGCCCTCGTGCGCCGCGGCGTCATCCAGGTGATGGAGGGGCGGCACTGCTTCGAGCATCTGACCGTCGAGGAGAACCTGCTGACCGGCGCCTATACCCGCTCCGACGGGCGCGGCGCGATCGAGGCCGATCTCGAGAAGGTCTACGCCTATTTCCCCCGCCTCAAGGAGCGCCGGCGCAGCCAGGCGGGCTACACCTCGGGCGGCGAGCAGCAGATGTGCGCGATCGGGCGGGCGCTGATGTCGCGCCCGGAGACGATCCTGCTCGACGAGCCCTCCATGGGCCTCGCGCCGCAGCTCGTCGAGGAGATCTTCGAGATCGTGAAGAGCCTCAACGAGAGCGAGGGGGTGAGCTTCCTCCTCGCCGAGCAGAACACCAATGTGGCGCTGCGCTACGCCCATTACGGGTATCTCCTCGAGTCCGGCCGCGTGGTGATGGACGGCGACGCGGCGGAGCTGCGCGAGAACCCCGACGTCAAGGAATTCTATCTCGGCATGGGCGAGGAGGGGCGGAAGTCCTTCCGCGAGGTGCGCAGCTACCGCCGCCGCAAACGCTGGCTGAGTTGAGCCCGGGCGGGGCGGGCCGCGGGCGGGGACGCGCGGCGCGAGGCCCCGCCCACCCGGGCAGCCCTCGGCGCCCCTGGCAGCGGCGGCGCCCCCCACAGGCCTCGCGCCGCGCGTCCCCGCCCGCTCCGTCGGCGCAGGGCGGCGGCCGCGGCGGGGCGCGGGCTCGCATCCTCTTGACCTGGGACTTAGATGACGGTTCAACGCAGGGCCGGCATCAGGGAGTGGCGCGACATGGGTGACAAGGACGAGACCAGAAACCTCATCCTGGCGGTGGCCTTGTCGATGCTGGTCATCATCCTGTGGTATGCGATCTTCCCGCCGCCGGAGCCGCCGGCGCCCCAGGAGCCGCCCAGGCAGGCGGCGGCCGAGCGGGGCGAGGGGCAGGAGGCGATCCCGGGCTCCGAGGGCGGGGACGCGGCCGCGCCGGCCCCCTCCGCCCGGCTCACCCGCGATGCGGCGATCGCGCAGACCGATCGCATCCCGGTCGAGACCCCCGCGCTCACCGGCTCGATCTCGCTCAAGGGCGGGCGGATCGACGATCTCGATCTCCTCAACTATCGCGAGACCGTCGACCCGGAGAGCCCCAAGGTCACGCTCCTCAACCCCACGCGCGCGCCCGATCCCTATTTCGCCGTCTACGGGTGGCTGCCGGGGCAGGGGAGCAATCCGGGGCCGATGCCGGGGCCGACGACCGAGTGGACGCTCGAGGCGGGCACGGAGCTCACCCCCGAGAGCCCCGTCACGCTCGCTTGGGACAACGGCGCGGGCCTCGTCTTCCGCCGCAAGATCTCGGTGGACGACCGCTATATGTTCACCATCGAGCAGACGGTGGAGAACACGGGCGCCGAGCCGGTCGCGCTGGCGCCCTACGGCTATATCGCGCGGCGCGGCGAGCCGGACACGCAGGGGTTCTTCATCCTGCACGAGGGGTCGCTCGGCGTCTTCGACGGGGAGCTGACCGAGCTCGACTACGACGACCTGCTCGATCTGCCGCCCGACCCCTTCGGCGCCGACCGCGGCCGCGTCGACCCCCGCGCGATCGACCAGAACGGCTGGATCGGCTTCACCGACAAATACTGGATGTCGGTGCTGATCCCCGAGCCCGGCACGCAGTTCACCGCCGTCTTCAAGTCGCTCCCCCGCAACGGGCCGGAGTTCCGCACCGAGATGCGCATCCCGACCGTCTCCGTCGCCCCCGGGGCGAGCGAGACCGTGCGCACCTATTTCTTCTCCGGCGCCAAGGAAGTCGCCACGATCCGCGACTATCAGGAGACCCTGGGCATCGACAAGTTCGAGGATGCGGTCGATTGGGGCTGGTTCTACTTCCTCACCAAACCGTTCTTCGACCTGCTGCACTGGTTCTTCGTGCTGACCGGCAATATGGGCGTGGCGATCCTGCTGCTCACCCTGCTGATCAAGACGGTGCTGTTCCCGCTCGCCTACAAGTCCTACGTCTCGATGTCGCGGATGAAGGCGCTGCAGCCCGAGATGGAGAAGATCAAGCAGCGCGCGGGCGACGACCGGCAGCGGCTGCAGCAGGAGATGATGGAGCTCTACAAGAAGGAGAAGGTGAACCCGGCGGCGGGGTGCTTGCCGATCCTGTTGCAGATCCCGGTCTTCTTCGCGCTCTACAAGGTGCTGTTCGTCACCATCGAGATGCGGCACGCGCCGTTCTTCGGCTGGATCGACGATCTCTCGGCGCCGGACCCGTCCTCCTGGATGACGCTGTTCGGCCTCTTCCCCTGGGACATTCCGGTCTTCCTCTCGATCTTCTCGATCGGCGTGTTCCCGATCCTGATGGGCGTGACGATGTGGCTGCAGCAGAAGCTCAACCCCGCGCCCACGGACCCGACTCAGCAGATGATCTTCGCCTGGATGCCCTGGGTGTTCATGTTCATGCTGGGCCAGT
>CAZNTX010000031.1:0-38501 GCA_964576075.1 uncultured Limibaculum sp.
CCTGGCCGCCGCGCCCGCGCGCGGGCTCGCCGCGGCCCTCGCCGGTGCCGCGCTGGGGCGCCTCGGACGCGCCGTCCTGCGCCGGGCGGGGCTTCGCCGTCAGCGTCCCGGCGCCGCCGCCGGGCTGGGGCTTCGCCTGAGCGGGCGCCGCGGCGCCGCCGGAAGCGCCGCCCGAGCCGGGCGCGCTCAGCACGCGCTTGCGCTTCTTCTCGACGACCACGGGCTTCGCGCCGCCGCCGCGGCTCGGCGGACGGCCACCGCCGCCGCCGCCGCGCCCGCCGCCGGGGCCACCGCGCCCGCCGCCGCGTGCCGAAGATTTCTTGTCGCCGCTATCCGTGTCGCTCATCCGCCATCCCGTCTGGAGCCGGCCAGCGGCTCCGCTTCCTCAGTGTCCGTCGATGCGCCGGGCCGCGCCCGACCGTCCGTCGGGGCCGGCTCCGGCCCGCTCGCGCGCGGCGACCGCTCCCGCGGGGCCGCGCCGTCGGGCGCGCCAGGATCCGACGTCTCCAGATCCGGCGCGCGAAAGCCCCGGAGACGCTCGGCCTCCGAGAGCGCGCGACCCGCGACTCCCCCCCTCAGGAGAGCGGCATGTATCGCAAAATCGCGCCCGAATGCCAAACCCAATTCCCGCGCCGAGAGCAGCTCGACCGCCGGGATCTCCATGGCGCGGGCCAGACGGCGCAGCTTGCCGCGGCCGTCCGCCGCGCCGTCGGCGGCCTGCAGGAGGACCGCCGCGTCCCCCGATTGCAGCGCGAACCGGGTCTTCTCGAACCCGGTGACGGCTTCGCCGGCCTTGCGCCCCATCGCGATCGCCGCGACCAGACGCTCGGCCAGCAGCGCCGCCACGCGCTCGGGCAGGTCCGCCGGCGCCTCGGTCGGCGCCTTGAACCCGCGCGAGAAGAGCCGCTTCGCCACCGCCCGCTCGAGCGCCGCGCGCTCCGACGTCACCCAGACGCCGCGCCCCGGCAGCTTGCCCGCGAGATCGGGGACCGCCCGGCCCTCCGGATCGCGCACGAAGCGCACGAGCCCCGCGGCGGGCGCGCGCGCGCCGGTCGCGATGCAGCGCCGCTCGGGTTCGTCCCGTTCCTTGCGCGCCCCGCCCCGGGTCATCGCGCCTCCGATCGCCTGCGTCCAGCCCATCGCGGCATGCCGCCGCTCTTCGGAGCCCGCGGGCGTCAGACCCGCGCGGCCTCCGCATCGCCCGCGCCGCCTTCCGGATCGGGCCAGTCGCCGTCCTCGGCGGCCTCCGCCGCCTCCTCCGCGCCCTCGATCTCGGACGGGTCGACGAGGCCGAGATCGACCCGCGCCTTCATCACGAGATACTGCGCCTCCTCGAGCCCCACGTCGAAGGGCTCGAGAATGCCGTCGTCCTTCACCCGCTTGCCGTCGATCACCGTGTAGCCGCCGGCGAGCTCCCAATCCGCGCAGGTCGCGAACTCCTCTAGCGAGGTAACCCCGTCCTTCGCGAGGGCCAGCACCATCTGCGGCGTGAGCCCCTCGAAGCCGATCAGATCCTCCTGCGCGCCGAGCTCGCGCGCCTCGGCGAGCGCCTTCTGCGCGACCTCCTCGAGCGCCTCGCGCGCGCGGGCCTGCAGCTCGTAGGCGGTGTCCTCGTCGAAGGCGTCGATCGCGGTCAGCTCGTCGAGCTCGACGAAGGCGACCTCCTCGAGCGAGGTGAAGCCCTCGGCCACCAGAAGCTGCGCCACCATCTCGTCGACGTCGAGCGTGTCCATGAACATCTGGCTGCGCTCGTTGAACTCCTGCTGGCGACGCTCGGACTCCTCGGCCTGGGTCATGATGTCGATGTCCCAGCCGGTGAGCTGGGAGGCGAGGCGCACGTTCTGCCCGCGCCGGCCGATCGCCTGGGAGAGCTGCTCGTCCGGCACCACGACCTCGATGCGCCGGGCGTCGTCGTCCATCACCACCTTCACGACTTCTGCGGGCTGCAGCGCGGAGACGATGAAGGAGGCCGCGTCGTCCACCCAGGGGATGATGTCGATCTTCTCGCCCTGGAGCTCGTTGACCACCGCCTGCACGCGGCTGCCCCGCATGCCGACGCAGGCGCCCACAGGGTCGATCCCGGAATCGTGGGAGAGCACGCCGATCTTCGCCCGGCTGCCCGGGTCGCGCGCCACGGCCTTGATCTCGATGACGCCGTCGTAGATCTCCGGCACCTCCATCTGGAAGAGCTTGGCCATGAATTCGGGCGCGGTGCGCGAGAGGAAGATCTGCGGCCCGCGCGCCTCGCGGCGCACGTCGCGGATATAGGCGCGCACCCGGTCGCCGACGCGGTAGCTCTCCCGCGGGATCAGCTGGTCGCGGCGCAGGATCGCCTCCGCCCGGCCGAGATCGACCACCACATTGCCGTATTCGACGCGCTTGACGACGCCGTTGATGATCTCCCCGACCCGGTCCTTGAACTCCTCGTATTGGCGCTCGCGCTCGGCCTCGCGGACCTTCTGCACGATCACCTGCTTGGCGGTCTGCGCGGCGATGCGGCCGAAATCCATCGGCGGCAGCGGCTCGGTGATGAAGTCGCCGACCTCGGCCTCGGGGTTCCTGAGCCGCGCCTCCTCGAGGGAGATCTCGGTGAAATGGTTCTCCACCTCCTCCACCACCTCGAGCGCGCGGGACATGTGCACCTCGCCCGTCTTGCGGTCGATGAAGGCGCGGATGTCGTATTCGGCGCCGTAGCGCGAGCGTGCGGCCTTGCCGAGGCTCTCCTCCATCGCCTCGACGACGAGCTCGCGGTCGATCAGCTTCTCGCGGGCCACCGCGTCGGCGATCTGCAGCAGTTCCAGCTTGTTGGCGGTGACCATGGCTCAGGCGTCCTTCCAGTTTCCGCGGGCCGGCGCGTCGGCGTCCTCGGGCCCGTCGATCTCGTCCGTCTCCTCGTCCTGCTCGACCGCGTCATAGGCGTCGGCGTCGAACTCGCGCCCCTCCGCGGCCTTCAGGCTCTCGGCGACGAGCTCGTCGGTCAGCACGAGCTTGGCGTCGGAGAGCCAGGCGAAATCGAGGCCGATGGTGCCCTCGGGGATCTCGATCAGCACCTCGCCGTCGGCGACGCCCGCGAGGATGCCCTTGAAGCGGCGCCGGCCCTCGATCAGCTCCTCGGTCTCGAGCTTGGCCTCGTAGCCCTCCCAGCGCTCGAAATCCACGAGGCGGGTCAGCGGGCGGTCGATCCCGGGGCTCGAGACCTCGAGGTCGTATTCCTCGAGGATCGGATCCTCGACGTCGAGCACGGCGGAAAGCGCGCGGGAGAGGCCCGCGCACTCCTCGATCTCCATCGTGCCGTCCGGGCGCTCGGCCATGATCTGCAGCGTCTTGCGCTTGCCGCCCATCAGGCGCAGGCGGACGAGCTCGAAGCCCATATCCTCCACGACCGGACGCACGATCTCGGCGAGGCGTTTGTCGAACGGCGCTTTCGCGACCAGGTCAGCCATCGATCTGCCAAAAGCTCCTGCTGCGGCACCGGCGGCGAGCCACGCGCGCGCTGGTGTCTCCGGCTCGTCGGGAGGAGAACAAGGCCACTAGCGGGCCGCGAGGGCCGCGCCGGGCCGGCGCGCCCTAGCGATGTGCTGCGAGAGATACGCCTTCGCGCGCCCCATTGCAACCCCGCCGGCGACCGCACGGCGCTCGGCCCGCCCCGTTAACCTTTCGTTCACCATTCATTTGCCTTACTCTCGGACGCGAGGGGCCGAGCGGTCCGGGCTGCCGGCGCTCGACGGAGGCGCAGGATGCTGGAGATGATCGGGATCGGTCTCGCGATCGGCGCCGCTGCTGCGGGGCTCGGGCTCGCCGCGGGGCTGTTCGTCTGCCGCCGGCGGGAGCGCCGCGGCGCCGCCGCGCTCGCCGCCGTGGTCGACGCGGCGCGCCACCCCGCCGCCCTCACCCGCCTCTCCGGGGCGGTGGAGCGGGTCAATCCGGCGATGCTGCGCGCCGCCGGCGGCACCGCCCTGTGGATCGACGAGTTGCTCGCCGGCTGGGTCGAGGGCTCGGGCGCCCCGGCGATCTACCGCCTCGCCCGCGCCGCCCGGGAGAGCGGCTTCGCCTTCGCGCGCACGCGGATCGCCGCGAGCGGGGAGCTGCGCTACCTCACCGTCTGGAGCACCGGGGAGGGCCGCCTCGTCTGGTCCCTGCTCGCCGAGGACGAGCTGCCGCAGTCCCAGGGCTGCCTCGTCGCCTCCCCTTACGACGGCGCGCCCTTCGCCCATATGCGCCGCGCCGGCCCCGAGCCCGCGCTCGTCAACACCACCTTCGCCCGCCTCTTCGGCCGCGACCCCGAGCCCGTGCTGAGCACCCTGCCCGAGCGCGGCCGGAGCGAGGGGGACCGGGTGCTGCTCACCGGCCGCGACGGGCAGATCCGCGTCTTCCGCGCCTTCGCCGGCACCGACGAGACCGGCGCGGAGGAGCTCTTCCTCTTCCCCGTCGGCCGCGAGGGGTTCCTGCGCACCGGGCCCTCGCGCGTGCTCGAACTCGTCCCCGTCGCCCTGGCGCAGTTCGAGACCGACGGCGCGCTCCTGTGGTCCAACAGCCGCGCCCGCGCGATCCTCGGGGAGCGGGCGAGCCCCGGCACCGCCTTCCTCGATCTCTTCATACCCCTCGGCCGCCCCAACGCCGCCTTCGATCCGGAGGCGCTCGCCGTGGAGAGCCCGGGCCGCGGCCAGATGTTCCAGCTCCGCGGGTCGGAGACCTTCCTGCAGATCACCCTCACCCGCGCCAAGCTCTACGAGCGCGAGACCCTGATCGCCGTGCTGACCGACGCCTCCCAACTCCGCCAGCTCGAGGACCAGTTCGCCCAGTCCCAGAAGATGGAGGCCGTCGGCAAGCTCGCCGGCGGCGTCGCGCACGACTTCAACAACGTGCTGACCGCGATCATCGGCCATTGCGACCTGCTGCTCTTGCGCAAGGACGCGAGCCACCCGGACTATTCCGATCTCATGCAGATCACCCAGAACGCCAACCGCGCCGCCGCCCTCGTGCGCCAGCTTCTCGCCTTCTCCCGCGAGCAGACGCTGAACCCCGAGGTGCTCTCGATCCAGGATGTGGTGACCGACACGCATTACCTGCTGAACCGCCTCGTCGGCGAGACCGTGCGCATCAGCCTGGACATGGCGCCCGCGCTCTGGGACGTGCGCGCCGATCATCAGCAGCTCGAGCAGGTGCTGATGAACCTCGTCGTCAACGCCCGCGACGCGATGGAGGGGGTCGGGCAGATCACCGTCTCCGTCGCCAATCGCCGCCTCGCCTCGGGCGGGCCGGCCTTCCGCAGCGCCGCGCCGGGGGACTATGTGGAGATCGCCATCGCCGATACCGGCCCCGGCATCGACCCGCAGGTGCTCGACCGGGTGTTCGACCCCTTTTTCACCACCAAGCCGAAGGGGGAGGGCACCGGGCTCGGCCTCTCGACGGTCTACGGCATCGTCAAGCAGTCGGGCGGCTTCATCCAGGCGGACAACCTGCCCGAGGGCGGCGCGGTCTTCCGCATCCTCTTGCCCCGCGCCGAGCCCGCCGAGCCCATCGCGCGGTCCGAGACCCGGCCCGAGCGGCGCGATCTCACCGGCCGCGGCTCGGTGCTGCTCGTCGAGGACGAGGACCCGGTGCGCGCCTTCGCAGCGCGGGCGCTGGAGCTCCGCGGCTACGTGGTGGCGCAGGCCGCGACCGCGGAGGAGGCGATGGAGATCCTCGCCGATCGGGAGTTCGCCGTCGACCTTCTCGTCTCCGACGTGGTGATGCCGGGCATGGACGGGCCCACCTTCGCCGCCG
Organism: uncultured Limibaculum sp.; assembly: GCA_964576075.1. Lineage (GTDB taxonomy): Bacteria > Pseudomonadota > Alphaproteobacteria > Rhodobacterales > Rhodobacteraceae > Thermohalobaculum. The sequence continues at coordinate 5,767 of CAZNTX010000031.1, forward strand.
AGGCGCGCAAGATGCGCCCCGGGCTCCGGCTGATCTTCGTCTCGGGCTATGCCGAGGAGAGCTTCGCCAAGAACCTCACCGAGACCGATTTCATGTTCCTCCCCAAGCCCTTCACCCTCAACGAGCTGACCGCGAAGGTGAAGGAGGCGCTCGAGGACGCCCCCGCCGCCTGACCCGTTAACGGATTCGCAATCTTTCGGGCGCTTGATGGGGGTGGATCGGAGCAAGTCGACTCGAATTTGTTCTGTCTTCGTTTCGCCCGATATGCGAACATGGGGCGAACGAGGCAGGGCGCCTGAGGGGCTCGGCGCTGCGATTGCCGGCCCCCTGGCGATGTGAAATAAGGAGTCGAGGCGATGACCGACGGGCTGCTCAAGCTGGACGAGAGGCGGAGCATGGACAAGCAGAAGGCGCTGGATTCGGCGCTCGCGCAGATCGAGCGCAGCTTCGGCAAGGGCTCGATCATGAAGCTCGGCCAGCGCGACGTGATGGATGTGGAGGCGGTGTCGACGGGCTCGCTCGGGCTCGACATCGCGCTCGGCATCGGCGGGCTGCCGAAGGGCCGGGTGATCGAGATCTACGGCCCCGAGAGCTCCGGCAAGACGACGCTGGCGCTGCACGCGATCTCCGAGGAGCAGAAGCTCGGCGGCACCTGCGCCTTCGTCGACGCCGAGCACGCGCTCGACCCGGTCTATGCCCGCAAGCTCGGGGTGGATGTGGACGAGCTGCTGATCTCCCAGCCCGATGCCGGCGAGCAGGCGCTCGAGATCACCGACACGCTGGTGCGCTCCGGCGCGATCTCCTGCGTGGTGGTCGATTCGGTGGCGGCGCTGACGCCCAAGGCCGAGCTCGAGGGCGATATGGGCGACGCGACCGTCGGCGCCCAGGCCCGGCTGATGTCCCAGGCGATGCGCAAGCTCACCGCCTCGATCAGCCGCTCCAAATGCATGGTGATCTTCATCAACCAGATCCGCCAGAAGATCGGCGTGATGTTCGGCAACCCGGAGACCACCACGGGCGGCAACGCGCTCAAGTTCTACGCCTCCGTGCGCCTCGACATCCGCCGCATCGGCGCGATCAAGGAGCGCGACGAGGTGGTCGGCAACCAGACCCGGGTGAAGGTCGTCAAGAACAAGGTGGCGCCGCCCTTCCGCCAGGTCGAGTTCGACATCATGTATGGCGAGGGGATCTCCAAGAGCGGCGAGCTGATCGACCTCGGCGTCAAGGCCGGCGTCGTGGAGAAATCCGGCTCCTGGTTCTCCTATGCCGACCAGCGGATCGGCCAGGGGCGGGAGAACGCCAAGAAGTTCCTCAAGGAGAACCCGGACATCGCGCTCGCCATCGAGGACAAGATCCGTGCCGCCCACGGGCTCGATTTCGCGCTCGCCCCGGGCGACGGCGACGACGAGGTGATGGAGGGCTGAGCCCTCCGCCGCGGGGTCCTTCGGGGCCCCGCCCGGCGCGGTGGACAAGCCTCCGCCGGAGCGGCTAAACCCTCGCCCCAACGCAGCACGAGCTGGACAGGGGCCCCCCGATGACGTCGCTCTCCGAGATCCGGACCACGTTCCTCGACTATTTCGCCAAGCACGGGCACGAGATCGTCGCCTCTTCGCCGCTGGTGCCGCGGAACGATCCGACGCTGATGTTCACCAATGCCGGCATGGTGCAGTTCAAGAACGTCTTCACCGGGCTCGAGCATCGCGACTATGTGCGCGCCGTCACCTCGCAGAAATGCGTGCGCGCCGGCGGCAAGCACAACGACCTCGACAATGTCGGCTACACCGCGCGTCACCACACCTTCTTCGAGATGCTCGGCAACTTCTCCTTCGGCGACTACTTCAAGGAGATGGCGATCCCGCTCGCCTGGGACCTGATCGTCAAGGAGTTCGGCCTGCCCGCCGAGAAGCTGCTCGTCACGATCTATCACGACGACGAGGAGGCGGCCGAGATCTGGAAGAAGCATGCGGGGCTCTCGGACGACCGGATCATCCGCATCGCAACCTCCGACAATTTCTGGTCGATGGGCGCGACCGGCCCCTGCGGCCCCTGCTCCGAGATCTTCTACGACCACGGGGACCACATCCCCGGCGGCCCCCCGGGCTCTCCGGACGGGGACGGCGACCGGTTCATCGAGATCTGGAACCTCGTCTTCATGCAGTTCGAGCAGTTCGAGGACGGCCGGCGCGAGAACCTGCCGAAGCCCTCGATCGACACCGGCATGGGGCTCGAGCGCATCGGCGCGGTGCTCCAGGGCAAGCACGACAACTACGACACCGACCTGATGCGCGCCCTCATCGAGGCGTCCGCGCAGGCCTCCGGCGCCGATCCGGACGGGCCGGGGCGGATGCACCACCGCGTGATCGCGGACCATCTGCGCTCCACCTCCTTCCTGATCGCCGACGGGGTGCTGCCCTCCAACGAGGGCCGGGGCTACGTGCTCCGCCGGATCATGCGCCGAGCCATGCGCCACGCCCATCAGCTCGGCGTCGACCGGCCGCTGATGCACCGGCTGGTGCCCGAACTCGTCCGCCAGATGGGCCAGGCCTTCCCCGAGTTGCCGCGGGCGCAGCCGCTCATCGAGGAGACGCTGGAGCGGGAGGAGGAGCGCTTCCGCCGCACCCTCGAGCGCGGGCTGAGGCTCCTCGAGGAGGAGGTGGAGGGGCTGGCGGAGGGCGCGCCGCTCCCCGGCCGCGCGGCCTTCAAGCTCTACGACACCTTCGGCTTCCCGCTCGATCTCACCCAGGACGCGCTGCGCGAGCGCGGCCGCGGGGTCGACACCGAGGGGTTCGACGCCGCCATGGCCGAGCAGAAGGCCCAGGCCCGCGCCGCTTGGGCGGGCTCCGGCGAGACGGCGGACGAGGGGGTCTGGTTCGACATCGCCGAGGAGGTGGGCGCGACCGATTTCCTCGGCTACGACGCGGAGACCGCCGAGGGCGTCCTGCGCGCGATCCTCGCGGGCGGCGAGCGCGTCGGCTCGGCCAAGGCCGGCCAGGAGGTCGCGCTGGTGCTCAACCAGACGCCGTTCTACGCCGAGGCGGGCGGGCAGGTCGGCGACACCGGGGTGATCGAGACCGTCACCGGCCGCGCCCGCGTCTCGGACGTGCAGAAGCGCCCGGGCGGGCTCTCGGTGCATTACGCCACCGTCGAGGCGGGCGAGGTGGTGCAGGGCGAGTCCGCCGTGCTGCGGGTGGACTCCGAGCGCCGCGCCGCGATCCGCGCCAACCATTCGGCGACGCATCTGCTGCACGAGGCGCTCCGCGGCCATCTCGGCGAGCATGTGGCGCAGCGCGGCAGCCTCGTCGCGCCGGACCGTCTGCGCTTCGATTTCGTGCATCAGGCGCCGATCTCGGCGGAGGAGCGCGCGGCCATCGAGGCGGAGGTCAACGCCTATATCCGCCAGGACGCGCCGGTGGAGACCCGCGTCATGGCGCTCGAGGACGCCCAGGCCGCCGGCGCCCGCGCGCTCTTCGGCGAGAAATACGCCGAGGAGGTGCGCGTCGTCTCCATGGGCACCCGCCCCGAGGGCGAGGCGGGGCCCGCGGGGCGCACCTATTCGCTCGAGCTCTGCGGCGGCACCCATGTCGCGCGCACCGGGCAGATCGGCCTGCTCAGGATCGTTTCGGAGGTCGCGTCCTCTGCGGGGGTGCGCCGGGTCGAGGCGCTGACCGGGGAGGCCGCGCTCGCCCATCTCGACCGGCAGGACCGCGCCCTCGCCGAGGCGGCGGGCGTGCTCAAGGTGCGCCCGGGCGAGGTCGCCGCGCGCGCGCAGGCGCTTCTCGAGGAGCGGCGCCGGCTCGAGCAGGAGCTGGCGGAGCTGCGCAAGCAGGTGGCGCTCGGCGGCGGCGGCGAGGCGGCGGCGCCCGAGCCGCGGGACGTCGCCGGCATCCCCTTCCTCGCGCAGAGCCTCCAGGGCGTGGATGCGAAGGACCTCCGCGCCCTCGTCGATGCGCACAAGGACCGTCTCGGCTCCGGCGCGATCCTCCTCGTCGCCGACACCGGCGGCAAGGCGGCCGTCGCGGCGGGGGTCACGGACGACCTGACGGGCCGGGTCTCGGCGGTCGACCTCGTGCGCGCGGCCGTGGAGAAGCTCGGCGGGAAGGGCGGCGGCGGGCGGCCCGACATGGCGCAGGGCGGCGGGGCGGACCCCTCGCAGGCCGAGGCCGCCATCGCCGCGGCGGAGGCGCTTCTCGCCGCGGCGCCGGCCCGATGAACCTCGCCCGCCTCGGCGCCGAGGCGGAGGCCCGCGGCGCCCCGGTCCGCGCAGGCCTGATCGGGGCGGGCAAGTTCGGCGCGATGTTCCTCGCGCAGGTGCCGACGATCCGCGGCCTCGAGGTCTCCGCGATCGCCGATCTCGATGCGGGCCGCGCCCGCGCCGCCTGCCGCGACGTCGGCTGGGAGGAGTCGCGCATCGCCGCCACCGCGTTCCTCGACGACGGCTCGGCCCTCGCCGCCCGCGACGACGTGGACGTGGTGATCGAGGCGACCGGGGACCCGCGCGCGGGCCTCGCTCATGCCCGCGCCGCCATCGCCCATGGTCGTCATGTGGTGATGGTGAACGTGGAGGCGGACGTGCTCGCGGGCCCCGCCCTCGCGGCGGAGGCGGCGCGCGCCGGGGTGGTCTATTCGATGGCCTATGGCGACCAGCCGGCCCTCGTCGCCGAGATGGTGGATTGGGCGCGGGCGGCGGGCTTCTCGGTCGCGGCGGCGGGGAAGGGGACGAAATACCTCCCCGCCTATCACGGCGTCACGCCCGCCGAGGTCTGGGCGCATTACGGGATCGCGCCGGAGGCGGCGGCCGCGGCGGGTATGAACCCGCGGATGTTCAACTCCTTCCTCGACGGGACGAAGAGCGCGATCGAGATGGTCGCCATCGCCAATGCCTGCGGGCTCTCGGTGCCCTCGGAGGGGCTCGGCTTCCCGCCCTGCGGGGTCGACGATCTCGCCCATGTGCTGCGGCCCGCGGAGCTCGGTGGGCGGCTCGAGGGGCGGGGGATGGTGGAGACCGTCTCCTCGCTCGAGCGCGACGGGCGGCCGGTGTTCCGCGATCTGCGCTGGGGGGTCTATGTGGTGCTGGAGGCGCCCAACGCCTATGCCGCCGCCTGCTTCCGCCAATACGGGCTGCCGACGGATGCGACGGGGCGCTTCGCGGCGATGTACAAGCCGTTCCACCTGATCGGGCTGGAGCTCTCCGTCTCGGTCCTCTCGGCGGCGCTTCGGGGGGAGCCGACGGGGCAGGCGCGGGAGATGCGCGGGACCGTCGCCGCGGTGGCCAAGCGGGCGCTCGCGGCGGGCGAGCGGCTCGACGGGGAGGGCGGCGCGAGCGTCTGGGGCCGGGCGCTGCCGCTCGACCGGGCGGGCGAGGCGCTGCCGATCGGCCTCGCCGAGGGCGCCGTCCTCGCCCGCGACATCGCCGCGGGGGAAACCGTGGCGCTCTCGGATGTCGCGCTGCCAGAGGACGACGCGCTCGCCACCTACCGCACCCTCGCGGGCCCCGGGGCCTGAGCTTCGCTCAGCCGGGGGCGGCGCGGAGGACCGCGCCGGGGCCCGCGCCGGAGAGCGCGGGCGCGGCCCCGTCCCAGACCGTGCGGCCGTTGACGAGGACGCGGGCGATGCCCTCGGCGGGCCGGTCCGGGGTGTCGTAGTCGGCGGCGTCGGCGATGCGGTCGGGGTCGAAGAGCACGAGATCGGCGGCCATGCCCTCCGCGATGCGCCCGCGGTCCGCCAGGCCGAGGACCGAGGCCGTCCGACCGGTCATTTTCGCCACCGCCGCCTCGAGCCCGAGCACGCCCCGCGCGCGGACATAGCGGGCGATCACCCGCGGGAACGCGCCCCAGAGGCGGGGATGGGGGCGACGGTCGCGCGGCAGGCCGTCGGAGCCGACGAGGCTCGGCGGGTAGGCGAGGATGCGCTCGAGATCGCCCTCGTCCATCTGGTGGTAGATCGCGCCGCCGGGGCGGAGCCGGGCCACCGCCGCGCGCGTGTCGACCCCCCACTCCTCGGCGATCTCCGCCACGTCGCGCCCGGCCATCTCGGGATGGGGGTCCGACCAGCTCACCGTGACCTTGCGCGCCTGGCGGAGGAAGGACTCGATCAGCACCGTGGAGCTCGCCGTATAAGGATAGACGTCGAGATCGAGGGCGAGCTCGGCGCGGGCCTCCTCGATCATCGCGAGAGTGGTGCGGGAGAGCCCGAAGGCCGCCTCGCCGCAGCATTTGTGATGCGAGATCAGGGTGCGGCAGCCGGTGCGCCGGGCGATGTCGATGGTCTCGGCGACGGCGGCGACCACGCCGGTCGCCTCGTCGCGCATATGGGTGGTCCAGAGCCGGCCGGCCGCCGCGACATCGCCGACGAGGGCGGCGATCTCGGAGGTGGTGGCGGCCTTGGCGGGGGGATAGGCGAGGCCGGTGGAGAGCCCCGCCGCCCCGTCGGCGAGCGCCTCGGCGAGGTCGTCGCGCATCGCCGCGGCCTCGGCGGCGCTCGCCGGGCGGTCGAGCTCTGCCATGGCGCGGGCGCGCAGCACCGTGTGGCCGACGAGGGGGAGGACGTTGACCGCCGGGCCCGCCGCGGCGAGCGCGTCGAGATACTCGGCGAAGCGGGCGTAGTGGTAGGCCTCCGCCGTGCCGATCAGGTCGAGCGGAGGCACCAGGGCGTCGCGCGTCGCGAGCGGGGAGGGCGCGAGGCTGATGCCGCAATTGCCGGTGACGACGGTCGTCACCCCCTGGCTGATCTTCGGCGTGATGGCGGAGAGGGAGAAGACGGCGGCGTCGTCATGGGTGTGGACGTCGATGAAGCCCGGGGCGAGGCAGAGCCCGGCGGCGTCGATCGTCTCGGCGGCCTCGGTGGCGGCGTCGGCGGGCGCGATGCGCCCCTGCGCGACCGCGATGTCGGCGGGGCGGGCCGGGGCGCCGGTGCCGTCGATCACCGTCGCGCCGCGGATGAGGAGATCGGCTGTCATTCGGCGGCCTCCGCGATCTGGGTCCAGCCGACGCTATCGCCCCCGCGGCCTCCGGTCACCACCCCGTCGCGCAGGATGCAGTAGACCTCCCGCGTCACGCGTCCGACGCGGCGCACGCCCTGGAACACCGGGTCGCCGCGGCGCACGGCCGAGCCCTCCCAGGCGGGGCAGAGCCAGTGGCCTTCGGGGACGACGACGGCCAGGGGCCGCCCGTCCGGCCCGAGCTCGAGCCGGCGGGTGGGGCCGAGGCGGAGCGGCACGCCGAGGAGGGAGGCCTCCGCCTCGGCGCGGTCGCCCGGATCGGCGGCGTCGAGGGCGGCGGCGACGGCGAGCTCGGCGATGCAGCGATGGGGGAAGATCGAGTTGTGCAGGACGGCGATGCGCAGCCCCGTCGCGAGGTCGCCGACGAGGGCCTGGCCCGCATCGTCGCGCCGGGCGACGGCGGCGGAGTTGGCGAGCGCGAGGCGGCCCGCGAGGTCGAGGGCGATGAGCCCCGCATCGGCCTCCGGGTCGGCGTCGAGGGGGCCCGCGACGGCCGCCTCCACCCCCTCGCCCGCGGCGAGCCGGGCGAGCGCCTCGAGATTGGGCGCGGGCCGTCCGGGGCGCGCCATGTTGGGCAGGCGGTGGCCGGTGACGAGGCCGGCGGCGGGGTCCGCCGGGGTGAATTGGGCGAGCGGCTCCGGACGGTCGGGGCCCGAGGACATCAGCGCGACGCGGGGCGCCTCGGCGATGCGCGCGGGGACCTCGCCCCCCCCGAAGAGCCCGGCAGAGCCGCCGCGCTGGGTCGCGGCCTGCGCGAGGCGGCCCTCCGTGTCGAGCGCGACGAGGCTGACGAAGCCGCCGATGGCCCCGCGCCCGATGCGCTCCACCGCCGCGAGGGCGGCGAGGGCGGCGCGGCCCGCTCCGGGGCCGGAGATGGCGATGCCGATGGTCATTGCGCCACCAGATGGCCGGGGGCGACGGCGGTGAGCGCGCCCATGGGCAGCGTCGCCGCGTCGATCTCCGGCAGGCGGCCGCGGCTGCGCGTCGGGTCCGGCACCGGCACGGCGGCGAGGAGGGCCTGCGTATAGGGGTGGCGCGGGTCGTTCAGCACCGCCTGGCGCGGGCCGATCTCGACGATCCGGCCCCGGCGCATCACCGCGACCCGGTGCGCCATCTCCTCGACGACGGCCATGTCGTGGCTGATGAAGAGATAGGCGAGGCCGAGGCTCTGCTGCAGTTCGAGCAGGAGGTCGAGCACCTGAGCCTGGACCGAGACGTCGAGCGCAGAGGTCGGCTCGTCGGCGACGATCAGCTTCGGGCCCACCCCGAGGGCGCGGGCGATGCACAGGCGCTGGCGCTGGCCGCCGGAGAACTCGTGGGGGTAGCGGCGGATATGGTCGCGCTCGAGGCCCACCCGGTCGAAGAGGGCGGCGACGCGGTCCTCGAGCTCGGAGCCCTCGGCGAGGCCGTGGATCGCCATCGGCTCGGCGACGAGCCCGCCCGCGGAGATGCGCGGGTTGAGCGCGGCGAAGGGGTCCTGGAAGATCATCTGCATCTGCCGGCGCGCGCGGCGGAGCGCGCCAGAGCCGAGGGCGCGCAGATCGGTGCCGTCGAGCTCGATGCGCCCGGCATCCACCTCGATGAGGCGCAGGACCGCGCGGCCTGTCGTGGACTTGCCCGAGCCCGATTCGCCGACGAGGCCGAGGGTCTCCCCCGCCGCGAGGTCGAAGCCCACATCGGCGAGCGCGCGGGTCCCCTCGGCGGCGCGGCCGAAGAGGCGGGCGCGGCCGCCGAAGGTCTTGTCGAGCCCGTCCGCGCGGAGGATGCGCGCGCCGATGGGGGCGGGCTCGGCCACCACGCGGCGCGGCTCGGCGGCGGCCGCATGGGCGCCGAGGCGGGGGACGGCGTCGAGGAGCGCGCGGGTGTAGGCCGCGGCGGGGGCGGCGAAGATCGCCTCGGCCGTGCCCTCCTCCACCTTCTCGCCCCGGTTCATCACCACCACCCGGTCGGCCATCTCCGCGACGACGCCCATGTCGTGGGTGATCAGCACGATCGAGGTGTCGAACTCCGATTTCAGATCGCGCATCAGGTCGAGGATCTGGGCCTGGACCGTGACGTCGAGCGCGGTGGTCGGCTCGTCGGCGATCAGGATGGCGGGGTCGGCGGCCATCGCCATGGCGATCATCACCCGCTGGCGCATGCCGCCCGAAAGCTCGTGGGGGAACTGGCGCAGCCGCGCGCGGGGGCGGTCGAGGCCGACGCGGTCGAGCATCTCGACGGCGCGGGCCTCCGCCGCGCGCTGGCCCATCCCCTTGTGCTCGACGAGGGCTTCCGTGAGCTGGAGGCCGATGCGCAGCACCGGGGTGAGCGAGGTCATCGGCTCCTGGAAGATCATGGCGATCCGGTCGCCGCGGATGGCGCGGCGCTCGGCCTCGGTCATGGCGAGGAGGTCGCGGCCCTCGAAGAGCGCGCGGCCCGCCTCGATGCGCGCGGTGCGCGGCGGCAGGAGGCCGAGGAGCGCCATGGAGGAGACCGACTTGCCCGAGCCCGATTCGCCGACGATGGCCAGCGTCTCGCGCCGGCCGAGCTCGTAGGAGAGCCCGCGCACCGCGAGGTTGCGCGAGGGGCCGCGGCCGAAGGCGACCGTGAGGTCGCGCACCGAGAGGAGCGGCGCCGTCATCGCGCCCTCTGCCGCGGGTCGAGCGCCTCGCGCACCCCGTCGCCGAGCAGGTTGAAGCCGAGCACGGTGATCGCGATGGCGAGGCCGGGGAAGATCATCATCCAGGGCGCGCGGGAGATCAGGTCGCGCGAGGCCGAGAGCATGAAGCCCCATTCCGGCTCCGGCGGCTGCGCGCCGAGGCCGAGGAAGGAGAGCCCGGCGGCGGCGAGCACCGCGGTCGAGACCCCGAGGGTGCCGACGACGATGAGCGTCGGGATCACGTTCGGCAGCAGATGGCGCAGGATCAGCCGCCCGTGCCCGGCGCCGGCCGCGACGGCGGCCTCGAAATAGGGCTTGTTCTTCTCCACGAGGACGACCGAATGCGTCACCCGGGCGTAGAACGGGATCGAGGCGATGCCGATGGCGATCATCGCGTTGGTGAGCCCGACGCCGAAGATCGCGAGGCAGGCGAGCGCGATGACGATCTCCGTGAAGGAGAACAGCACGTCGACGAGGCGCATCAGGATCCGCTCGGTCCAGCCCCCCGCATAGCCCGCGACGAGGCCGAGGGCGAGGCCCGCGGTCAGCGAGATGCCCACCGCGATGGCGCCGATCTGCAGCGTGAGCCGGGCGCCGTGGAGGATGCGGGAGAAGACGTCGCGGCCGAAATCGTCCGTCCCCATCCAATGGTCGAGCGAGGGCGGCTGCAGCCGCGGCCCGGCCGCCATGCGCAAGGGATCGAAGGGCGCGAGCCAGGGCGCGGCGAGGGCGGCGACCACGAGGACGAGCACGATGGCGAGCCCGATGACGCCGGAGGGGCTCGAGAGCAGCGCCCGGGCGAAGCCCGGCCTGGCGCGCGGGGCCTCGGCGGCCGGCGGATCGACGGTCTCCGCGCTCATCAGGAATACCGGATGCGCGGGTCTAGGAAGGCGTAGGCGATGTCGACGATCACCGAGGCGAGCGCGACGACGATGGCGAAGAACAGGATGAAGCCCTGGATCACCGGATAGTCCCGGGCGAAGACGGCCTCGATGGCGAGCCGGCCGACCCCGTTCCAGGCGAAGACGTTCTCCACCACGATGGCGCCCCCCATCAGATAGGCGAATTGCAGGCCGAGCATCGAGACGATGGGCACGAGCCCCGAGCGCAGCGCATGGCGGTAGAGCACCACCGTCTTCGGCAGGCCCTTGGCCCGGGCGGTGCGCACGAAGTCCTGGTCGAAGATGTCGATCATCGCCGAGCGGGTGAGCCGGGCGAGCACCGCGGCATTGGCGAGGCCGAGGGTGAGGGCGGGCAGGATCAGGCTCATCCAGTCCCCGCCCGCCACCGGCAGCCATTGCAATGTCAGCGCGAAGAGGAAGAGGAGCAGGAGCCCGAGCCAGAAATGGGGCATCGAGACGCCGACGATGGCGAGGATCATCGCGCCCGCGTCGATCCAGGTGCCACGCTTGTAGGCGGCGAGGAAGCCGAGGCTCATGCCCACGAGGACGGCGATCGCGAGGCTCGAGAGGGCGAGCGCCAGGGTCGCCGGGAAGCGGGCGAGCAGGATGTCGAGCACCGGCTGGTCGCCGACGATGGAGCGCCCGAGATCGCCCTGGAAGAGCCGGCCGAGGAACATGAAATACTGCTCCCAGACCGGGCGGTCGAGCCCTAGGCGCGTGCGGATCGCCTCGAGCTCCTCCGGCGTGGTCTGGAAGCTGCCATACATGATCCGCACCGGGTCGCCCGGCACCGCATGGATCAGCAGCGTGACGACGACGGTCGCGACCCAGACGGTGACGAGGGCCGCGAGGAGCCGCTTCAGGATATAGCGCGCCATCGCCGCCTCCCCCGGGGATGCGCGCGCCCGGCCGCCCGGGCGCGCGCGGGGCTCACTCGGAGACCTTCACGTCGGTGAAGATCGGGTGGAGGAAGGGGCCGACCTTGAAGCCCTCGACCTCCGGGCGCACGGCGAAGACCCACTCCCAGCCGGGGGTGTAGAGCCCGATATGGACGGCCTTCTCCATCAGATACTCGATCACCGCCTGCACCTTCTCGAGCCGGGCCTCGGGCTCGATGGTGGTCCGCGTCTCCTGGAGCAGCGCGTCGAGCTCCTCGGACTGGTAGCCCGAATAGGCGCCCGGCGAATGCCAGAGCTGGTAGAGGATGTCCGGGTCGTACCAGGACCAGGTCATCATGTCGAAGGTGCCGGGCTCGGGGCTGTCCGGGCTCTCGTTCTGTGCCTTCACCTTGGCATTCATGGTGCCGATATCCATGATCTCGATGGAGGCCTGGATGCCGACCTGGGCGAGCTGGGCCTGGAAGATCTCCGCGAGTTTGTGCCGGTTGCCCCCGGTCCAGACATACATGGTGGTCTCGAGCGGGTTGTCCGGGCCATAGCCCATCTCCGCGAGGAGCGCCGTGGCCTTCTCCGGGTCGTAGGGGTAGCCGAACCGCTTGCAGAACTCCTGGTCGTTGCCGAAGACGCCGCGGGCGATCGGGCACCATTCGCGCTGGGAGAGCCCGCCGTAGATGATGTCGATCGCCATCTGCGGGTCGGTCGCATGGGCCACCGCCTGGCGCGCGCGGATGTCGTCGAAGGGCGGGCGGGAGATGGTGAACTCCCAGAACACGTTCTGCCCGGTGTTCTCGGCGACGACGATGTCGAGCTCGCCCGCCTCGCGGATCGCGGGGATGTCGTCGAAGGGGGGCTCCGCGATGTGGACCTCGCCGGTGCGCAGCGCGGCGAGGCGCGTCTGCGGCTCGGGCACGGTGCGCACGATCAGCCGGTCGACATGGGGCGGGCCGGGGTTCTCCACCGGGTCGCCGAGATTGCGGAAGTCCGGGTTCTTCTCGAGCACCACCTCGTCGCCCTTGGTCCATTCCACGAGCTTGAAGGGCCCGGTGCCGATCGCGGTCGAGGAGCCGAAGGTGTCCGCGGTGTTGGTGTCGCAGACCATCGAGGAGAAGCTGTCGGCGAGGAAGGGCAGGAAGGCGCCGAAGCGCGAGCCCATGCGGATCTCGACGGTGAGGGGATCGACGACGGTGACCTCCTCGATCGGCCCCCAGCTCGTGCGGGTCAGCGAGGGCGTGTCGCCGAAGGCGCGGTCGATGGTGAACTTGACGTCGGTCGCGTCGAAGGCCGAGCCGTCGTGGCAGAGAATGCCCTCGTGGAGCGCGAAGGTGTAGGTCAGCCCGTCCTCGCTCACCTCCCAGGACTTCGCCATGTTCGGCCCCGGATTGCCCTCCATGTCGAAGGCGAGGAGCGTGTCGTAGATCTGGTCCCAGACCTGCATGGAGAGCGTCGAGGTGGCGCGGTGCGGGTCGAGGCTGTCGATATCGCCGTAGCGGGCCCAGACGAGGTCCTGCGCCGCGGCGCCCTCAGCCGCGAGCGCGAGCGCCCCCACGAGCGCGGCGACGGCCGTGCGATTGATGGGTCGTGTCATCCCTGTCCTCCGAAGCTGCCGCCGCGCGCGCCGGGGCCGGCCGTGCGGCTCTCGAAAGCCTGCCGGCGCGCGGGCGCGGCGCAAAGAACTTTTCAGAACCGACGGATTTATTTTCAGTCTTGCCGAAAATGCTCCCAGTCGCCCCGGCGAATTTCTCGATTCTGAAACTCTTTCGCGGGCGGGCTCAGTCCGCGTCCTCGCCCCATTCGGCCTGGATCACGTCGATGGTGCGCAGCCGGGCCACCGCCGCCTCCCCGATTCGCGCCGCCAGCCGGGCGGAGAGATAGGTGAGCAGGCTCGCGGTCGCCGTCATCGAGGCGAAGAAGGTCGGACCCTCGGCGCGGCCCCTCAGGATCACGCTCGCGACGCTGCGGTCCCCCGCGCCGAGCGCGTCGGTGATGAGGATCACCTTGGCCCCGGTGCGCGCCGCCGAGCCCATCACGTTGCGCAGCATCGCGGTGCGCTGCCCGACGCCGAGGGCGAGGACCGTGTCCTCGGCGGTGATCGAGGCGAACTCCTCGGGCACCGGGAAGCCGCCGATCGGGATCATCCGGATGTCCGGGCGCAGCTTGATGAGCTGGGCGCGGGCGAGATGGGCGAGGGCGTAGTCGTCGCCGAAGCCCACGACCCAGAGCTTCTCGCCCACATGCAGCAGCCGCACGGCCTCCGAGATGTCCTCGGCGTTGAGGAGCTCGAAGCTGCGCACGAGATGCTTCACCTCGGCGTCGAGATAGGCGGCGGGGGAGGGGGCGGCGCCGGGGGCGAGGGCGGTGTCGGGCGCGGGCTGGCGGCGCTGGCCGCCCTCGCGCATCGCCCGCTGCGCGGCCTTGTAGCCGGAATAGCCGAGCCGGTGGAAAAGCCGCGCGGCGGTGGCGCGGGAGACGCCGGCCTGGGCCGCGAGCTCGCCCGCCGTCGCGCGCCGGATCACGGCGACATCCTCGAGCAGGAGATCGGCGAGCCGCCGCTCGGTCTTCGGCAGGTCCTGATAGGCGGTGAGGAGCCGCTGTCCGATGTCGCCGCGATCGTCCATGGGCGGAGGCTAGAGGAGGCGGGGCGCCGGGGGAACCTGCAGGCGGTCGAACAGCCGGCGGAGCTCGGCCACGGGGTCCGGGTGTTCGTCGACGCGGAGATCGAGGCGCGCCTGCGGCCCGGCCTCCATCACCCGGAGCGCCGCGGATTGCCGCCCGCGGAGGTCGCCGCCCACCGCCTGCGCGGCCTCGAGCGCGCGCATCAGCCGGGCCTCGAGGGGGGCGTCCGCGGCGAGCGCCTCGGCCATGGCGGGGAGGAGCTCCGGGCCCGTCAGCATGTTGCCCTGCACGGCGAAATCCGGCCCCGCGAGATGCCCGGCCCACGGGGTGCAGTCGGCACCGGTCCAGGCCGCCCCCGGTCCCTCGCGGCCGACGAGGCCGAGCTGGCGGAGGGCTGCGGCGGGGTCCTCCGCGCAGGTCTCGGCCAGGGCGCGCCCGGCGGGGAGGCCGGCGGCGAGGCGGTCGAGCGCGGCCCGGGCGAGATGGGGGTTGGTCCAGGCCTGGGTGCAGGCCGCGCCGATGCCAGGGCGGATCCAGGGCACGAGCGCGCCGACGGCGACCGTCGCCGTCGCCACCGCCGTCCCGAACGCGCCGGTCCGCGGGCAGCGCGCGACGGCGGAATAGGTCCCGGCATAGGGGTGGGCCGCCTGCGCGGGGGTGTCGCCGGGGCCGGCCACCGGCGTCACTCCAGCTCGTCGAGCGCGCCGAGGAGCGACTCGACCTGCTCGAGATGGCGCCGCCCCCGGCCCTCGAGGCGCTGCAGCGTCGTCAGCGCGAGAAGCCGCAGGATCGCCAGCGCGCCGGCGGGGGAGTCGAGCGCCTGCGGGGTCTCCACGACGCAGGGCAGCGTGTGGTCGGCGAGCGCGGGGGCCGCGCGGATGCTGAGATCGGCGAGGAGCACGATCCGCGCCCCGGTGCCCGAGAGCGCGCGCACCGCCTCCCCGAACCCCGCCGGACGCCGCCTCAGCCCGACGATCAGCACCGCGTCCCCCGGCCCGAGCGCGGCGATCCCCTCGGCCAGCGTCTGGCCCGGGAGCGAGAGCATGGCGACGCCCGGGCGGAACTGGCCGAGCGCGGAGCAGGCGTATTCGGCGAGGAAATAGCTGTTGCGGAAGCCCGCGACGCGGACCGCCCGCGCCTCGGCCAACGTCTCGGCGACGGCGGCGAGGGCGAGCGGGTTCTGCATCTCGAGCGAGGCCTCGACGATGCGCCGCTCGGTCTCGATCATCCGCTGCGGCGCGAGCGCGCCGCCCGGGCCCGGCTCTGCGAGGTCGCGATAGAGGGGCGAGCCCACGGCGCGCATGGTGCGCGCGGCGCGGCGGGCCTCGTCGTAGGAGGCGTAGCCGAGGCGGCGGACGAAGCGCGTGACCGTGGCGTTCGAGATCCCCGCGCGGTCGGCCAGTTCGGAGGCCGACCAGAGCGCGAGCTCTCCCGGGCGGTCGAGCACCAGATCGGCCGCCTTGCGCTCGCCCTCGGGCAGCCCCTCGTAGACCCGGTGGATCCGGCCCGTGAGCGACTCCGCCCCCGCCGTCCTGCCCCTGCCGCCCAAGCGCGCCCCCTTGCGAAAACCGATTTTTGTTCTTGCCGGCCCCATGAAAATCGGCTTTCATCCAAGCGTCAAGCCCGCCGGCCCCGGCCGCATCCGGAGATCTGGAGATGAGCGACATCGCGACCCGCGCGCGCCTCTGGAGCAACCGGGTGAACTGGGTGGTGGAGCGGGTCTGCGTGGCGCTGCTCGTGCTCCTCGTGATCGATGTCTGGCTCGGCGTGATCGTGCGCTACGCGATCCCGCTGCCGCTCACCTTCACCGAGGAACTGGCGCGCTATCTGATGATCTGGATGGCGCTCCTCGCGGTCTCGTCCGGCATCGCCCATCGCGAGCATATCGGCGTCGCCTTCGTGCTGGAGCGGCTGCCGGGGCCGGTGCGGCGCTGGCTCGCGGTCGCTTTCGACGCCATCGGCTTCGCCTTCTTCTTCGCGCTCTTCTGGTATGGGATCGGCTTCGCCGAGCGGGGCTTCTCGCGGCTGACGATGATCTACGGGATGCCGAAGGGCTATCCCTTCCTCGGCGTGCCGCTCGCCGCGGCGGTCGCCTGCGTGCAGCTCGCCCTCATGGGCGTGCACGACTACTTTGCCGACCGCGCGCCCTCGGCGCTCGCCAAGCGCACGCTCGATCCGGGGGCGAAGTGATGGAGTGGCTGGTCCCCGTCGCCTTCTTCGGGCTGTTGATCCTCGGCATGCCGGTCGGCATCTCGATCGGGGTCGCCGGCATGATCGGCATCCTCGAACTCGGCCCGCGCTTCATGCAGATGGCGCCGGACCGGGTTTTCGCGGGGCTCGACCTCTTCCCCTTCCTCGCCATGCCCTTCTTCATCCTCGCGGGCGAGATCATGAACCGCTCGGGCATCACCGCGGGTCTCGTGCGCCTCGCCGAGGCGCTGGTCGGCTGGATGCGCGGCGGCATGGCCCATTCCAACATGGTCGCCTCGGTGATGTTCGCCGGGATCACGGGCTCTGCGACCGCCGACAGCGCGGCCTTCGGCAACACCCTCGTCCCCGCCATGGTCAAGGCGGGCTATTCGCGGCCCTATGCCTGCGCCGTCACCGCCGCGGGCTCGATCATCGGGCCGACGATCCCGCCGTCCACGCTCATGATCATCTACGGCTCGATCATGGGGGTCTCGATCGCCGGGCTCTTCGCGGCGGGCATCCTGCCGGGGCTCCTGATCTGCGGCGTCTGCATGGCGCTGATCGCGCTCACCGCGCGGGCCAAGGGGCTGCCGAAGGGGGAGGGGCGGCCCTCCTTCGCCGCGGTGCGGAAGGCCTTCCGGGAGGGCTTCCTCGCGGCGATGCTGCCGATCTTCATCCTCGGCTCGATCCTCGGCGGCATCGCGACGCCGACCGAGGCGGCGGCCATCGCGGTCGCCTACGCCCTCGTCGTCGGCGGCATCGTCTACCGCGCGCTCTCTTGGCAGGACCTCTACGAGATCGGCGTGCGCACGACGCGGATCACCGGGGTGATCTTCCTCATCATCGCCTCCGCCACGATCCTCGGCTGGTGGATGACCTTCCGCCAGGTGCCCCAGGCGATCGCCGAGGCGATGCTGACGGTCTCGGAGAACCCGGACGTGGTGATCGGCCTCGTCGTCGCGCTCCTGCTCGTCATCGGCCTCGTGATGGACATCAACGCGACGCTGATCATCCTCGCCCCCGTGCTCGCGCCGCTCACTGTGAAGCTCGGGATGGACCCGGTGCATGCCGGCATCATGATCATCCTCGCGCTCAACGTCTCGCTGATGACGCCCCCGGTCGGCGCCTGCCTCTTCGTGCTCGCCTCGGTGACCGGCGAGAAAGTCGAGCGGATCACCCGCGAGCTCTGGCCCTTCATCCTCGCGCAGGTCGCGATCCTCCTGATGATCGCCTTCTGGGCCGATCTCACCCTCTTCGTTCCCCGGCTGCTCGGCCTCGCCGGCGGCTGACCCACCCCAAGAGCCAAAACAGGGAGACCACGCATGAAACCGACCAAGACCCTCGGCCTCGGCCTCGGCCTCGCCGCCGCCCTCCTCGCGAGCACGGCCTTCGCGCAGGAGGTGACGATCCGCCTCGCCCATCTCAACCCGGAGGACCCCTTCGCGAGCCATTCCGGCGCCATGGCGGCGGTGTTCAAGAGCCTCGTCGAATCGAGCTCCAACGGCGAGATCGAGGTGCAGCTCTTCCCCAACGGCCAGCTCGGCAAGGACGCCGAGGTGATCGAGCAGGTCCGCGCCGGCCTCGTCGAGAGCACGATCTCCTCCTCCGGCGGCATGGCGCAGCACTACCCGCTCGTCGGCGTCTTCGACATTCCGTTCGCCTTCCCCAATATCGGCGTCGCCTCGCGCGTGATCTCCGAGGAGAGCGAGTTCGGCCAGAAATTCGTCGCCGATCTCGAGGAGAAGACCGGGCTCGAGGTGCTCGGCCTGATCGACTCGGGCGGCTTCTTCGCCTTCACCAATTCCGAGCGCCCGATCACCTCGGTCGACGACATGGCGGGGCTGAAGATCCGCACCATGACGCTGCCGACCCACGAGGCGATCATCTCCTCGCTCGGCGGCCAGCCGACGCCGCTGCCCTGGGCCGAGGTCTACACCGCGCTGCAGACCGGCGTCGCCGACGGGCAGATGAACCCGGTGCCGATCATCGCCTTCGCCAAGTTCGACGAGGTGCAGCAGTATCTCTCCGTCACCAACCACATCATCACGCCCTATATCTGGACGATGAACCCGGACTTCTACAACGGCCTGTCCGAGGAGCACCGCACCCTCGTCAATTGGGCCTCCGAGGTCGCCACCGAGGCCGGGCGCTCCATGTCGCGCGTGATCGAGGCCTCGGAGAACGGCCTGCCCGCGCTCGCCGCCAAGATGGAGGTCAACGTCGTGCCCCCCGAGGAGCAGGCGAAGTTCGCCGAGGCGGCGCAGCCCGCCGTGCGCGCCCTCATCGAGGAGCAGTATGGCGCCGAGGGGCTCGCGATGCTCGACTCGCTCCTCGCCTCCATCGAGGCCGAGAACGACTTCTGATCGCCCCGGCGCCCGCCGCGCCGGACAGACCGACCGGGCCGGGGGGCGCGCTCCCCGGCCCAAACCGGGACCGCCATGACCGAGATCATCGAGAGACCGAGCCCCGAGGCGGAGCGTCCCTTCGCCCTCGTCGCCAACCCCGCCGCCCGCCGCGACGCGCCCTGGACCCCCGCCCAGGACGCGATCCTGAGCGACGCCGCCTTCGCCACGGCGCGCGCCACAATCTCCGCCTGGCCGGGCTACGCGCCGACCCCGCTCCTCTCCCTCGCCGGCCTCGCGCGCGAGATCGGGGTGGCGGAGATCCTCTACAAGGACGAGAGCCTGCGCTTCGGGCTCAACAGCTTCAAGGCGCTCGGCGGCGCCTATGCGGTGCTGCGCCTGCTCGCCCGGGAGATCGGCGCGCGCACCGGCCGCGAGGTGAGCCTCGCCGACATCCTCTCCGGCGCCCAGGCGGAGGCGGCCGCGGGCATCACCGTCTGCTGCGCGACCGACGGCAATCACGGCCGCTCCGTCGCCTGGGGGGCGCGGACGTTCGGCTGCCGCTGCGTGATCTTCATCCACGCCACCGTCTCCGAGAGCCGCAAGGCCGCCATCGAGGCCTATGGCGCCGAGGTCCGCCGCTGCGCTGGCAACTACGACGACAGCGTCCGCGAGGCGCAGGAGACGGCGACCCGAGAGGGCTGGTTCGTCGTCTCCGACACCTCCTATCCGGGCTATATGGAGATCCCGAAGGACGTGATGCAGGGCTACGAGCTCATGGCCTTCGAGGCCTTCGAGGCGATGGATGCCCCGCCCACCCACATCTTCCTGCAGACCGGCGTCGGCGGCATGGCGGCGGCGGTCGCGGCCCAGGCCAAGCGGCGCTGGGGCGCGGACCGGCCCTGGATCGTGCTCGCCGACCCAGAGCGCTCCGCCTGCTGGCTCGACAGCTTCCGTGCAGGCACGCCCACCCCCGTGGAGGGCGATCTCGACACCATGATGGCCGGCCTCGCCTGCGGGGAGGTCTCGGCGCTGGCCTGGGAGATCCTGGCCGACCACGGCGATGTCGCCATGGCGGTGCCGGACGATGCGGCCGTCGAGTTCATGCGCCGCCTCGCCTGCCCGCCCGCGCCGGACGCGCCCGTCGTCGCGGGGGAGAGCGCGGTCGCAGGGCTCGCCGCGCTCGCCGCGGCCATGGAGGACGAGGCGGCCCGCGCGGCCCTCGGCCTCGGGGCGGAGGCGCGCATCCTCGTCTTCGGCACCGAGGGCGACACCGACCCCGCGCTCTATGCCCGCCTCGTCGGCGCGGAGGCCTCCACCATCCGGGCCCGCGCGGCATGACGTCTCCCGCGATCGACCGCGCCCGCCTCCTCGCCCGCATCGCCGAGATGGGGGAGATCGGCGCGCTGCCCGGCGGCGGGGTCTGCCGCCTCGCGCTCACCGATGCCGACCGGGAGGGGCGGGACCGCCTCGTCGCCTGGATGGAGGCGCTCGGCCTCGCCGTCTCGATCGACGCCATCGGCAATATCTGGGGCACCCGCCCGGGGCGGGAGGATCTCGCCCCGGTGGCGATCGGCAGCCATATCGACAGCGTGGCGACCGGCGGGCTCTATGACGGCGCGCTCGGGGTGCTCGCCGGGCTCGAGGTGGCGGCCGCCCTCGCCGAGGCGGGGCGCACCACCCGCCGCCCGCTCGCCGTCGCCGCCTTCACCAACGAGGAGGGCGCGCGCTTCCCGCCCGACATGATGGGCTCCGGCGTGCAGCAGGGCGCGCTCGATCTCGCGGAGATGCTCGCGGTCACCGGGATCGACGGCGCGGTGCTCGGCGACGAGCTCGACCGGATCGGCTATCGCGGGAGCCTGCCGCCGCGGAGCCTCGCGCCCGCGGCCTTCCTCGAGCTCCATGTCGAGCAGGGCCCGGTGCTCGAGCGCGAGGGCGCGGCGATCGGGGCGGTGACGGGCGTTCAGGGCATCTCCTGGACGGAGCTCACGGTCGCGGGCCAGTCGAACCACGCCGGCACCACGCCGATGGCGATGCGCCGGGACGCGGGCCTCGTCGCCGCCCGCATCGCCTGCGAGGCCCGCGCCATCGCCGAGGAGGCCGGCCCGCCGCAGGTCGCGACCGTGGGCCGCCTCGAGCTCTCGCCGGGGCTCGTCAACGTGGTGCCCGAGCGCGCGCGCCTCACCGTCGATCTCCGTCACACCGAGGAGGCCGCCCTCGCCGCCGCCGAGGCCCGCCTCCTCGCCGCGGCCGAGCGCGTCGCCGCGGCGGAGGGCTGTGCGCTCGAGACCCGCAAGCTCGCCCGCTTCGCCCCGGTGGCCTTCGACGACCGCCTCGTCGGGCGCATCGAGGCGGCGGCCCGCGCGCGCCAGCTCTCCGTGCGCCGCATGCCCTCGGGCGCGGGCCACGATGCGCAGATGTTCGCCCCCGCCTGCCCGACGGCCATGATCTTCGTGCCGTCCGCGGGCGGCATCAGCCACAATGTCGAGGAGCACACCGAGCCGGACGATCTCGTCGCCGGGGCCGAGGTCCTGCTCGACGTCGCGCTCGATCTGCTCGAGGAGGCGCCATGAGCCGGTCCTTCGTCCTCGCCGTCGCCCAGCTCGGCCCGATCGCCGCCGAGGAGCCCAGGGCCTCCGCCGTCGCCCGCATGGTCGAGATGCTGCGCGAGGGGGCGGCGCGGGGCGCGCGCCTCGTCGTCTTCCCGGAGCTCGCGCTCACCACCTTCTTCCCGCGCTGGTTCTTCGAGGCGCCCGAGGAGATCGACCGCTGGTTCGAGCGCGAGATGCCCTCGGCGGAGACCCGGCCCCTCTTCGAGGCGGCCGCGGAGACGGGCGTCGGCTTCCATCTCGGCTATGCCGAGCTCACCCCGGAGGGGCGGCATTTCAACACCGCGATCCTCGTCGACGGCAGCGGCCGCATCCTCGGCAAATACCGCAAGATCCACCTCCCCGGCCATCGCGAGCACGAGCCCTGGCGCCCGTTCCAGCATCTCGAGAAGCGCTATTTCGAGAAGGGCGATCTCGGCTTCCCGGTCTTCGAGGGTTTCGGCGGGCGCGTCGGGCTGTGCATCTGCAACGACCGGCGCTGGCCCGAGACCTGGCGGATGCTCGGCCTCGCGGGCGCCGAACTCGTCTGCCTCGGCTACAACACGCCGCTGCACTACCCGCCCGCGCCGGAGCACGACCACCTGCAATATTTCCACAACGCCCTCTCGGTGCAGGCCGGGGCCTATCAGAACGGGCTCTGGGCGGCGGCGGCGGCCAAGGCCGGGCGCGAGGAGGGGTGCGAGCTCATCGGCGGTTCGCTGATCGCCGCGCCGACGGGCGAGATCGTCGCCCAGGCCGC
The DNA here is from genome assembly GCA_964576075.1 of uncultured Limibaculum sp. Classification (GTDB taxonomy): domain Bacteria; phylum Pseudomonadota; class Alphaproteobacteria; order Rhodobacterales; family Rhodobacteraceae; genus Thermohalobaculum. The sequence continues at coordinate 27,696 of CAZNTX010000031.1, forward strand.
GACCCTCGGCGACGAAGTGATCGCCGCCCGGATCGACCTCGACCGCTGCGCCGAGATCCGCGCCAACGTCTTCAACTTCGCCCTCCACCGCCAGCCGGAGGACTACGCCGCCCTCACCGAGCCCCGTCCGCGGGCGCGATGATCCAGGGCTCGGCGAAGCGGTGCTCCTCGAGATTGGCGCCGGGCCCGATCCGGTCCACCACCGCGAAGAGGCCGGGGGGCGAGAGCGGCGTCAGCACCCCGTGCCAGACCCCTCGGCCGAGCGACACCCCCTGATCCCCCCGCGCGAGGAAGGCCCGCGGGCGCCCGGGCGCGCCGCCGGCATCCGGCGCGGCGACGACGAGCCAGTCCCCGCCCCCCATCGGCAGGAAGGCCTGCCCGCCGAGGGGATGGCGCTCCATCAGCGCGAGCCGGTAGGGCAGGGCGGCGATCTCCGAGCGGAAGAGGCTGATCCCCGCCCGGCCCTCGGCGATGTCGAGCCGGGCGAGATCGTGCCACCGCCCGCAGCGCCCCGCGTTGATCAGCCGGTCGGGAGGGCCCGCCGCCTCGAGCACCTCGCCGAAGGGGGCGAAGGCCGCGGCCTCGAGCGGCTCCGGCGCGATCCGCCCGCTCACCGCGCCCCCCCGAAATGCCCCCCGAGCGGGGCGTGGCGGTTCACGTCCTTGTAGAGCAGGTAGCGGAACGGCCCCGGGCCCCCGGCATAGCAGGCCTGCGGGCAATAGGCGCGCAGCCACATATAGTCCCCCGCCTCGACCTCCACCCAGTCCCGGTTGAGCCGGTAGACCGCCTTGCCCTCGAGCACGTAGAGCCCGTGCTCCATCACATGGGTCTCCTCGAAGGGGATCGTGCCGCCGGGGGCGAAGGTCACGATCGTGACCGCCATGTCGTGGCGGAGATCCTCCGGGTCGGTGAAGCGCGTGGTCGCCCAGACGCCGCCGCAATCGGGCATCGGCGCGGGGGGCGTCCCGGCATCGCTCGCGAAGACGGGCTCTGGCGGCGCGAGCCCCGCGGCCGCCTCCCAGCGCTTGCGGATCCAGTGGAGCCGGAGCGGGCCCTCGCCCTCCGCCGCGAGCCCCCAATCGGCCCCCGGCGGCAGATAGGCGAACCCCCCGGGCGCGAGGTCGCGCCGCTCCCCGCCGTGCCGGAGCGTCCCCCGCCCATGGGTCACGAAGAGCGCGGCTTGCGCGGCCGGGTCCGGCTCCGGCGTCTCCGAGCCGCCGCCGGGCGCGATCTCCATCAGATAGTGCGAGAAGGTCTCCGCGAAGCCGGAGAGCGGGCGGGCCAGCATCCAGAGCCGCGTGTCCCGCCATCCGGGCAGGCGCGAGGTCACGATCGCCGTCTGCACCCCCCGCGGGATCACCGCATAGGCCTCGGTGAACACCGCCCGGCCGGTCATCAGCCGGCGCTGCGGCGGCAGCCCGTCCTCGGCGAAGGCGTAGCGGGTCTCGGTCATGCGCGGGCTCCCCCATCCTCGGGGCGGGATCATGGCCGCGCCCGTGCGCCCGGGCAAGCGCCGGAGATCGGGCGTCGCGAAGCGGCCCGTCCTCGGCTATCCTCGGCCGAACCGACCGACAGGGAGACCGCCATGAGACACGCCCCCCTCGCAGCCCTCCTCCTCCTCGCCGCCCCGGCCGCCGCCGAGGAGGCCGCGCAGGCGGCCGAGGAGGCGGCCCTCGCCGCCGAGGCCCGCGCCCTCATGCAGCGTTTCGGGGCCGCTCTGAAGGCCGAACTCTCCGCCGCCATCGACCGGGGCGGCCCGCCGGAGGCCATCGCCGTCTGCCACACCCGCGCCCCGGAGATCGCCGCCGCGGTCTCCGCCGAGAGCGGCTGGCGCGTCGCCCGCTCGAGCCACCGCCTGCGCAACCCCGAGAACGCGCCCGACGCCTACACCGAGGCCGCCATCGCCGACTTCCTCGCCGCCGAGGCCGAGGGCCGCCCGGCCGCCGAGCTCGCCCGCTCCGGCATCGTCGAGGAGGAGGGCGGGCGCGTCTTCCGCATGGTCAAGGCGATCCCGACGGCGAAGCTCTGCCTCGCCTGCCACGGCGGCGCGCAGGTCGCCCCCGAGACCGAGGCCAAGCTCGCCGAGCTCTACCCCGAGGACCGCGCCCGCGGCTTCGCCGAGGGCGAGATGCGCGGCGTCTTCACCCTCGCCAAGCCGCTCGACTGAGCCTCAGCGCGAGACCGGGCGGAGGATCACCTCCCCCTCCCGGGCGACGCCGAGGACCCGGCGCGCTTCCTCGTCGAGCAGGTCGAGATCGAGATAGTCCCGCCCGAGCCGGCGCACCCGGTTCTCGGCCTCCCGCCGCTCCGCGGTGAGGGCCGCGAGCGCGCCCTCGAGCTCGGCGCCCCGCGCCTCCGCCGCAGCGAGCGCCGCGAGCCCGCGCTCGCCCTTCAAGCCGGAATAGACGAAGGCCCCGATTCCAACGAACACCGCCGCATAGATCAGCGGCCCCGCGAGGCGGCCGAACGCACTGTCGGACATGGCAAGCTCCTCGATACCCGCGGGCGGGAGTCTGCCATAGCTCTCACCGGCTTGTCGCCACTTTCTCGCGCGCCGGCCGCGCCCGCCCCCGCCTGAGTCGCCCGCGCAACAGCCTCAGCGCCGCCCGCGCGGGATCACGCTGCGCCCGGCATAGATCGCCGCCTGGCCGAGCTCCTCCTCGATGCGCAGAAGCTGGTTGTATTTCGCGAGCCGGTCCGAACGCGCGAGGCTCCCGGTCTTGATCTGCCCGCAATTGGTGGCGACCGCGAGATCGGCGATGGTCGTGTCCTCGGTCTCGCCGGAGCGGTGGGACATCACCGCCGTCATCCGCGCCTTGTGCGCCATGTCGACGGTCTCGAGCGTCTCCGAGAGCGTGCCGATCTGGTTGACCTTGATCAGGATCGAGTTCGCCACCCCCGCCTTGATCCCGCGCGAGAGCCGCTCGGTGTTGGTGACGAAGAGATCGTCGCCCACGAGCTGGCAATGCCCGCCGATCTCGGCGGTGAGCTTGGCCCAGCCCTCCCAGTCGTCCTCGGCCATCCCGTCCTCGATCGAGATGATCGGATAGGCGTCGACCAGATCGCCGAGATAATCGACCATCTGCTCGGGCTTCAGGCTCCGGCCCTCGCCCTTCAGCTCGTAGCGCCTGCGCTCGGCGTCGTAGAACTCGGTGGCGGCGGCGTCGAGGGCGAGCATCACCTCGCCGCCCGGGTCGTAGCCCGCCTTGCCGATCGCACCCATGATGAAATCGAGCGCCTCGCGGGCCGAGCCGATATTGGGGGCGAAGCCGCCCTCGTCGCCCACATTGGTGTTGTGCCCGGCCGCCTTCAGCTCCTTCTTGAGCGTGTGGAAGATCTCCGCGCCCATGCGCAGCGCATGGGCGAAGCTCTCCGCGCCCACGGGCATGATCATGAATTCCTGGATGTCGATCGGGTTGTCCGCATGCTCGCCGCCGTTGAGGATGTTCATCATCGGCACCGGCAGCGTGCGCGCGGCGACGCCCCCGACATAGCGGTAGAGCGGCAGCCCGGTGGACTTCGCCGCGGCATGGGCGACGGCGAGCGAGACGCCGAGGATCGCGTTCGCGCCGAGCTTGCCCTTGTTGGGCGTGCCGTCGAGCTCGACCATCGCGAGATCGACCGACTTCTGCAGCAGCGCGTCGACGCCGGCGAGCGCGTCGAAGATCGGGCCGTTGGCGGCATCGACGGCCTTCAAGACCCCCTTGCCGTTGTAGCGCGTGCCGCCGTCGCGCAGCTCGACCGCCTCGTGCGCGCCGGTCGAGGCGCCGGAGGGGACGGCGGCCCGCCCGGTGGTGCCGTCCTCGAGCAGCACGTCGACCTCGACGGTCGGGTTGCCCCGGCTGTCGAGGATCTCGCGGGCGGTGATGTCGATGATGGCGCTCATGGGGGCCTCCGTCGCTCAAGCGTCGCCGGTCGGACTACACCCCGCCGGCCCGCGCGACAAGCGGCCCGACGCGCGCGCGCGCCGAGGCCCCACCCACCCGGGCAGCCAGCGGAGCCTGCGGGAGCGGCGGTGCTCCCCCACAGGCCTCGGCGCGCGCGCGCCTCTCCCGTCCCGCCCCCACCCGCGCCGGCGGCGCGCGCCGAAGGCGCGTGGCGGCGGCGGGGGTGGGGGCGGGCGCGGTCGGAACGGGCGGGGGCGCGCGCCTCGCGCGCTCCCGACCGAGCGAAACCGGCGCGGGCGGTCGGGGAAGAGGCTCAGCGGCCGGCTTTCTCGGCGGCCTTCGCCGCGTCCCAGAGCGCGTCCATCTCGGCGAGGCTCGACTCTTCCGGCCGCCGCCCCTCTGCGGCCAGCGCCGACTCGATCGCGCGGAAGCGGCGCTCGAATTTCGCGTTCGCCCGGCGCAGCGCCCGTTCCGGGTCGATCTCGAGATGGCGGGCGAGATTGACCATGACGAAGAGGAGATCGCCGTATTCCTCCTCCGCCCGGTCGCGGTCCCCGCCGATCTCCTCGGCCAGTTCGCCCGCCTCCTCGGCGATCTTGGCGGTGACGTCGCGCGGGTCCTGCCAGTCGAAGCCGACGCGCGCCGCCCGGGTGGTGAGCTTGAGCGCCCGCGTGAGCCCGGAGAGCGTCGTCGGCACGCCGTCGAGCGCGCTGTCCCGGCGCTCGCCCTTCTCGGCGCGTTCGGCGGCCTTGAGCGCCTCCCAGTCGACCTCCGAGGGGTCCGCCTTCGGGCCCCCGGGCGTGCGGCCGAAGACATGGGGGTGGCGGCGCAGCATCTTGTCCGAGACCGCGCGCACGACCTCGGCGAAGGCGAACTCCCCCCGCTCCTCGGCGATGCGGGCGTGGTAGACCACCTGCAGCAGCAGATCGCCGAGCTCGTCGCGGAGCCCCTCCATGTCGCCCTCCGCGATCGCCTCGGCGACCTCGCAGGCCTCCTCCACGGTGTAGGGCGCGATCGAGGCGAAATCCTGCTCCCGGTCCCAGGGGCAGCCGTCCGGCGCGCGCAGCCGCGCCATGATCTCGAGCAGCCGCTCGATGCCGCCCGCGCGGTCGAAGACGCGGGCGTCGGAGGCGCTGCGGTCGGTCTCCGCGCTCATGCGCGCCTCCTCATCGGACATAGGCGCCCCGCGCCGCTTCCGGCATCCCGAGAAGGCCGAGCCCCTCCCAGCCCGCGACCTTGGCGAGATGGAGCCACCAGGCGAGCGACTCGCGGACGTAATGCACCCCGCGATGGGGCCACCACTGCCGCTCGAACCCCTGCGCCGCGACCACGGCCAGATCCGGACGGCCCCAGAAGGCGGCGATCCAGGAGGCCCGCGTCAGGTGATAGCCGTCGGAGACGATGGCGAGGCGCTCGACCCCTTCCCGCTCGGCGATCTCGAAGGAGAAGCGGAGATTCTCGAAGGTGGAGATCGCGCGGGGCTCGATCAGGAGCCGCTCCGGGGCCGCGCCGAGCTCGACGGCATGGGCCCGCATCAGCTCCGCGGCGGAGATGTCCGGATGGTTGCCGCCGAGCCCGCCGGAGAAGACGAGGCGCTCTGCGAGCCCGCGCTCGAGGAGGCCGACGCCCGCCGCCACCCGTCGGCGCGAGCCATAGGCGAGCCGGCCGTCGCCGGAGACCCCGGCGCCGAGGACGATGGCGACCTCCACCGGCCCCGCGAGCGCCCGGCCCTCCGCGGTCTCGGCCGTGAGCGCCCGGTCCTGCCAGATCACGGCGCCCAGGGTCGCGGCGAGGACCGCGAGGCCCGCGAGGGCGAGCCGCGCCGTCCAGCGCAGGATCACTCCCATTCGATCGTCCCCGGGGGTTTCTGGGTGATGTCGTAGGTCACCCGGTTGATGCCGCGCACCTCGCCGACGATGCGCGCCGAGACCCGGGTGAGGAAGTCGGTCGCGAAGGGGTAGACATCCGCCGTCATCCCGTCGACGGAGGTGACGGCGCGGAGCGCGCAGGCATGATCGTAGGTCCGCCCGTCGCCCATCACGCCGACGGTGCGCACCGGCAGCAGCACCGCGAAGGCCTGCCAGATCTCGTCGTAGAGCCCGGCGGCGCGGATCTCGTCGAGATAGATCGCGTCGGCCTCCTGCAGGATGCGCACGCGCTCGGCCGTCACCTCGCCCGGGATGCGGATGGCGAGGCCGGGGCCGGGGAAGGGGTGGCGGCCGACGAAGCGCGCATCGAGCCCGAGCTCGCGCCCGAGCGCGCGCACCTCGTCCTTGAAGAGCTCGCGCAAGGGCTCGACGAGCGCGAGATTCATCCGCTCCGGGAGCCCACCCACATTGTGGTGCGACTTGATGGTGACCGAGGGCCCGCCGGTGACCGAGACCGACTCGATCACGTCCGGATAGAGCGTGCCTTGGGCGAGGAAGGCGGCGTCGATGCCGCGGGCGTGCTCCTCGAAGACGTCGATGAAGAGCCGCCCGATGGTCTTGCGCTTGGCCTCGGGGTCGGTCACGCCGGCGAGGGCGGCGAGGAAGCGTGGCCCCTCCTCGGCATGGACGAGGGGGATGTTGTAGTGGTCGCGGAAGAGAGTGACGACCTCCTCCGCCTCGCCCTTCCGCATAAGCCCGGTGTCGACGAAGACGCAAGTCAGCCGCTCGCCGATCGCCTCGTGCAGCAGCACCGCGGTCACCGAGCTGTCGACCCCGCCGGAGAGGCCGCAGATCACGCGGGCCTCGCCCACCTGCGCGCGGATCTGCGCGATCGCCTCGTCGCGATAGGCGGCCATGGTCCAGTCGCCCCGCATGCCCGCGACGCGCTTGACGAAGTTCTCGAGGATGCGCCCGCCCGCCGGCGTGTGGGCGACCTCGGGGTGGAACATCAGCCCGTAGAAGCGCCGCGCGGGGTCGGCGATCACCGCATAGGGCGCGCCGCGGGAGGCGCCCTGCACCGCGAAGCCCTCGGGCAGCGCCGTCACCCGGTCGCCATGGGACATCCAGACCTCCGCGGTCCCGCCCGCCCCGGCGAGGCCGGCGAAGAGCTCGCTGTCCTCGGAGAGCTCGAGCGCCGCGCGGCCGTATTCGCGGTGGTGCCCGCCCTCGGCGCGGCCGCCGAGCTGGTGCACCATCACCATCTGCCCGTAGCAGATGCCGAGCACCGGCACGCCGAGGCGGAAGATCTCCGGCGCCGCCCGCGGGCTGCCCTCGTCCTCCACCGAGGCCGGACCGCCCGAGAGGATCACCGCGCGCGGGGCGAGGGCGGCGAGGAGCGCCGCGTCCACCCGGTCGAAGGGGTGGATCTCGCAATAGACCCCGATCTCGCGCAGGCGCCGGGCGATCAGCTGGGTCACCTGGCTGCCGAAATCGACGATGAGGCACGCCTCGTGGCGCGCGGCGGTCTCCGGGGCTGCGGGGGCGGTCATGGGGCGGCTCACTCCTCTCGACGCGCCTTCCTCTACCGGCTCGGCGCCGCTCTGTCACGCCCGGGCCGGGCCGGCGCGCGCGGATGTCGTTTCCAGGCCACCGAGGGGCGAAAACCGCCCCGCGCGGGCGCGGCGTTTTGGCCATGAGAGGACACCCGCGGGCCAGGGCCGAGCGCCCCCCCGCGAAACCGGATCAGGCCAGGGAGCGATGCCATGTCCGAGGCGGCGGCGGAGACTGGGGGCGGGCGGCGGCGCGCCCGCGGCGGCGGAGCGGCGCGGCGGGCGGAGCGCACGGCGCCGCGCCACGAGGTCGCCCGCTTCATCACGCGGCGCATCCCGAATTTCGAGATGCTGGATGCGGAGGCGCTCGAGATCGTCGAGGCCAACGCCGAGACCGTGCTCGAGGAGATCGGCGTCGCCTTCCCGGACAATCCCGGCGCCCTCGATCGCTGGCGAGAGGCGGGGGCCGACGTGCGGGGCGACCGGGTCCACCTCCCCCGTGGCCTCGCCCGCAAGCTCTGCGAGACGGCGCCTTCCTCCTTCGCCCAGATCGCGCGCAACCCGGAGCGCTCGGTGGAGATCGGCGGACGCAACCTCGTCCTCGCCCCGGTCTACGGCCCGCCCTTCGTCCGCACCCTCGAAGAGGGCCGGCGCTATGCGACGATGGCCGATTTCGAGACGATGGTGAAGCTCGTCTACCAGTCGAAATGGCTGCACCATTCGGGCGGCACCGTCTGCGAGCCGACGGACGTGGCGGTCAACAAGCGCCATCTCGACATGCTGCTCGCGCATATGACGCTGTCGGACAAGCCCTATATGGGCTCGGTCACCGATCCGAAGCGGGCGACCGACTCCGTCGAGATGTCGCGCATCCTGTTCGGCGGGCAGCTCCCCGAGAGCCCGGTGATGACCTCGCTCGTCAACATCAACTCGCCCCTCACCTTCGACAACGTGATGATGGGCGCGCTCGAGGTCTATGCGGCGGCGGGGCAGGCCTGCATCGTCTCGCCCTTCATCGTCGGCGGCGCCATGGCGCCCGTGACGGTTGCGGGCACGCTGACCCAGGTGCTCGCCGAGGCGATGGCCGGCATCGCCTATTCCCAGCTCGTGCGCCCGGGCGCGCCGGTGATCTTCGGCGCCTTCGTCACCTCGATCGACATGAACTCCGGCGCGCCGACCATGGGCACCCCGGAGGCGAGCCACATCCTCTACGGCGCGGGCCAGCTCGCCCGGCGCCTCGGGCTGCCGTTCCGCTCGGGCGGTGCGCTCTGCACCTCCAAGCTGCCCGATGCCCAGGCCGCCTACGAGACCGCCAACACGCTGAACGCGGCGCTTCTCGGCGGGGTGAACTTCATGCTCCATTCGGCCGGCTGGCTCGAGGGCGGGCTGGTCGCGAGCCCCGAGAAGCTCGTGCTCGACGCCGACCAGCTCGGCATCCTCCACCACATCGCCCGCGGCATCGAGACCGACGAGAACGCCCAGGCGATGGACGCGATCCGCGAGGTCGGCCCCGGCGGGCACTATCTCGGCTGCGCCCACACCCAGGCCAATTTCAAGCAGGCCTTCTGGCGGACCCAGGTGCTCGACTACAAGCCCTACGAGACCTGGATCGAGGAGGGCGGGCGCGACAGCGTCGCCCTGGCGAACGCCCGGATGCACGCGATGCTCGACAGCTACGTCAAGCCCGCCCTCGACCCCGGCATCGAGGAGGCGCTCGGCGATTACGTCGCCCGGCGCAAGGCCGAGGAGCCCGACGCCTTCGGCTGATCGGCCCTCGCGCGGCCCGCCTCGGCGAGGAGGGCCGCGAGGATCTGCAGATGGCGCGCGGGCCGGTAGCCCGCCGCCCCCGCCCGCCGCTCCGCCTCGCAGCGCGCCTCCGCCGCCGCGAGGCGGGCGACGATCTCCCCCTCCTCCCGCGAGAGCAGTCCCGGCACGGCGCCCGGCAGATCGCGCGCGCGCCGGTAGAGCCGCGCGGCCCGGCGGGCGGCGCGGGCCAGGAGCCGCGGGCGCTCCATCGGGAACGGGCTCGCCCCGGCGGCGGGGGCGGTGGGGCGGTCGTCGAGGGTGTCGCGCATGGCATCCTCCGTCTTGCCGGTTTCGGACGCCGCACAGTCTCGCCCCGTCCGCCCCCCCGTTGCGCAGAGACGCCAGGGAGCGCGCGGTCGCGATTCTGCCAAAATTCTTAACGGTTTCTGAATATTCCCGGAAAGCGTGGCGTTAACCAACTGTTAGATTTTGGGACATAGCTTCCAATTGTAATCAACCTTGACTGATAAAAGGGCGAAACCTGTGGCAAACACCTGCGAAATCCTGGAGCGTTGGAGCGACTGGGCGGATCTCGCCTTTCCGGAGCCAGCGCCCGTGCGCGCGCGCGACGCCGCCCTCTATCGCGCCCATGTCGAGGAGGGGGCGAGCCTGCGTGCGCTCGCGCGCGAGACCGGGCGGCACCCCTCGACGGTGCTGCGCGCCGTCCGCCGGGTCGAGGCGCGGCGCGACGACCCGCTGTTCGACCGTTTGATCGAGGCTGCGCCCCCGTCGGCCGCAAGCGGGGGGCCGACCGAGACCAAGAGCGCCCTGCCGCCCGCCCGCGCCGCGGCGGCGCCCGCAGCGGCGGGCGAGGCGGGGCCCGGGCGGCGGGCGCGGATCGCGCTCCGCCGGCTCGCGGAGCCCGGCGCCTTCCTGCTGATCGCCGAGGGCGCGGAGAAGGGCGGGATCTTCTGCGCCGCCAACGCCCATGCCAAGCCGATCGCGCTCCTGCCGGTGCAGATCGCGGCGGAGATGCTGCGGGCCGACTGGATCCGTGCGGCGCGCCGCGGCCCGGCGGCCGTGCGCTACACGATCACCGAGGCCGGGCGCGCCGCGCTCAAGCGCCATCTCGCCGAGCGCGAGGGAGCGGCGGGCCAGCCCGGCCTCGCCGAGGCGCAGGCGCCCTTCCGCGCGCAGCATGCAGCCCCCGGCGCCCGGGCGCTCGCCGATGCCGAGACCGGGGAGCGCCGGGCCATCGCCGTCGATCTCGCCGAAAGCCCGCTCGCCTGGCTCTCCCGGCGCAAGGGGGCGGACGGGCGGCCCTTCCTCGCCCCCGAGGAGGCGGAGGCCGGCGAGCGGCTGCGGGCGGATTTCGAGGCGGCGCAGATGGGCCCCCGGGTGACGCAGGACTGGGCGGCCTTCCTCACCCCCTGCGACCGCGGCCGCGCCGGGCCGGGGCGGGGGCCGGCGGAGGGGCCGCGGGCGGCGCGGGAGCGGGTGACGGCGGCGCTCTCGTCGCTCGGGCCCGGGCTCGCGGATGCGGCGCTCCGGGTCTGCTGCTTCCTCGAGGGGCTCGAGAGCTGCGAGAAGCGGATGGGGTGGTCGGCGCGCTCGGGCAAGGTGGTGCTGAAGATCGCCCTGCAGCGGCTGGCGGCGCATTACGGGCTCGATCGGTAACGGGGGTCGGGGGCGCGCCGCGCTCCGCCGCCTCCCCCACCCGCCCGCCCGGGAGTCGGCCGACCGCGGCGCGCCCCC
>CAZNTX010000032.1:0-32571 GCA_964576075.1 uncultured Limibaculum sp.
CTTGCGGACTTTCTCCAGCGGCATCTGGAGCTTGGCGGCGAGTTCCTCGGGCGTCGGCTCGCGGCCGATCTCGTGCAGCATCTGCCGGCCCGTGCGCACCAGCTTGTTGATCGTCTCGATCATGTGGACCGGGATGCGGATGGTGCGCGCCTGATCGGCGATGGAGCGGGTGATCGCCTGGCGGATCCACCAGGTCGCGTAGGTCGAGAACTTGTAGCCCCGGCGATACTCGAATTTGTCGACGGCCTTCATCAGGCCGATATTGCCCTCCTGGATCAGATCCAGGAACTGCAGCCCGCGATTGGTGTATTTCTTGGCGATCGAGATGACGAGGCGGAGATTGGCTTCGACCATCTCGGTCTTGGCGATGCGGGCCTCCTTCTCGCCCTTCTGCACGGTCTGGACGATTCGGCGGAACTCGGGGATGTCGAGGCCCACATACTGGCCGATCTCGGCGATCTCCAGGCGGATGCCGTCGATCCGGCCGCGCTCGGCGCCGACCATCTTCGCCCAGCCCTTGCCGGGGAGCGCGCCGACGCGCTCGGTCCAGTCCGGGTCGAGTTCGGAACCGCGATAGGCCTCGACGAACTGCTTGCGGTTCACCCGGTAGTGATCCGCCATCTTCACGAGCTGGCCCTCGAGGCTCATCAGCCGGCGGTTGATGCCGTAGATCTGGTCGACGAGCGCCTCGATACGGTTGTTGTGCAGGTGGAGCGCGTTGACCTGGGCGACCATCTCCTTGCGCAGCTGCTGATACTCGCGCTCCTGGGGCGCGGAGAATTGCGCCTCGGCGGAGATCGCGGCGCCGATGCGCTCGGTCTGCAGCTCGCGCAGGCGCTCGTAATTCGTCGCGATCTGGTCGAGCCGCTCGAGGACGGCGGGCTTGAGCTCGGCCTCCATGGCGGCGAGGGAGAGATTGGCCTGCCCGTCGTCGTCCTCGCCGTCGCCCTCGCTCTCGCCATCGGCCGGGCCCTGGCCATCGGCGCGCACTTCGGGCTCGGGCTCGGGCGCCGCGGGCTCGGCCGCCGGCTCGGCGCCGTTCGGGCGCGCCGCGGGTTCGGGGGCGAGGGCCTCCATCTCGTCGCCGTCCGAGGCCTCGCCGAAGGTGGTCTCCAGATCGATCACGTCGCGGAGGAGGATCTTCTCCTCGACGAGTTCGTCGCGCCAGATGGTGATGGCCTGGAAGGTGAGCGGGCTCTCGCAGAGGCCACCGATCATAGTGGCGCGGCCGGCCTCGATGCGCTTGGCGATGGCGATCTCGCCCTCGCGGGAGAGGAGCTCGACCGTGCCCATCTCGCGCAGATACATCCGCACGGGGTCGTCCGTGCGATCGCCCTCCGTCTGCTGGGGCTGGGTCGCGACGACCTCCCGGCTCTCCTCCTTCTCGGGGGCCTCCTCGCCCTCGCCCTCGCCGGCATCCTCGACGACGTTGACCCCCATCTCGGAGAGCAGCGCCATCACGTCCTCGATCTGCTCGGACGAGAATTGGTCCGAAGGGAGGACCCGGTTGAGCTCGTCATAGGTGATGAAGCCTTTGGCCTTGGCCTTGGCGATCATCTTCTTGACGGTGGCCTGGCTCATATCGAGCATCGGGCCGGCGGCTTCGGGGGTCTCGCTCTCGGTCTGCTCTTCGTCCTTCGGCGCCATGCATACCTCGTCGTCCACAGCCGGGGCGCTTCGGGACGGGGCCACGCTCGGCCGGCTCGCGGCCCGGCCCGCGGAGGGCCGCGCGCACCTCTCCCGAGTTATCCCCTCATTCATGCAGCAGTTAGTCGGCGACTCACCGATTCGAAGGGGAATCACCGGATTTTTTTGGCACCTCCGCCCGGTAGGCGTCCAGGAGTTCCGCGACGAGCGAGCGCCGGGCGCCCGCGGCGGCCTCGTCCTCGGCGCGCAGGGCGCCCGCTTCGGCGAGGCTGCAGGCCGCGCCCGCCTGGCGGATGCGCCAGGTCCAGTCCTCTCCCTCGGCCTCGGCGAGCCCGTCCGCCGCCTCGGCGAGCTCGGCCTCCCGGCCGGAGAAGGCGACATGCCGCGCGATGGCCTCCCCGAGGACCAGACGCGCGCGCTCGGGATCGGCGCCGGGGCGGGCGAGCGGATGGGGGTGCGCGGCGGCGGCGAGGATGTCGGCGGGCTCGGCGCCGAGGCGGGACCGGGCGGTCTCGACCGGGTCCGCGCCGTCCTCGAGCGCGTCGAGGAGAGCCGCGCGCAGGGTCTCGAGGCGGGAATCGGCGACCGGCATCGCCTCGAGCGCGGCGAGATGGGCGCGGGCGGGCTCCGGATTTGCGAGCGCGATGGCGAGGATCGTGCCCTCCCGCGCGAGGCGGGCGGCCTCCGGTGCGCCGCCGCGGGCGAGCGCGGAGGAGCGCGTCGGCGCGAGCGGGCCCTCGGCGCGGCGCGGCGCCCCGCGGCGCGCGGCCGTGGCGGGCCGGTCGAGCGTCCAGAAATGCTCGCGCAGGCGCCGGGCGAAGCTCTCGCGGTAGAGCCGGGCGAGATCGCGATCCTCGATGCGCGCGGCGGCGGCGTCGAGACGGGCCTTGAGCGCGGCGCGCCGTTCCGGCGTGTCGAGGGGCTCGCGCGCGGTCTCGCGGCGCCAGAGAAGCTCGACGAGGGGCAGCGCCTCGGCCAGCGCGGCATCCATCGCGCCGGCGCCTTGGTCGCGGATCAGGTCGTCGGGGTCCTTGCCGTCGGGCATCAGGCAGAAGGCCACGGACCGCCCGGGCGCGAGGAGCGGCAGCGCCGTGTCGATCACCTTGTGCGCCGCGCGCAGGCCCGCCGCGTCGCCGTCGAGCGCGAAGACGGGCTCGGGCGCGATCTTCCACAGGAGGCGCAGCTGGTCCTCCGTCACCGCCGTGCCCAGGGGGGCGACGGCCTCCTCGATCCCCGCGGCGGCGAGCGCGATCACGTCCATATAGCCTTCGGCCACCACCAGCCGGCCGAACTTCGCGGCGGCGCTGCGGGCGGGGCCGTGGTTGTAGAGCGTGCGGCCCTTGCGGAAGAGCGGCGTCTCGGGGGAGTTGATGTATTTCGCCTGGGCGTTCGGGCCGAGCGCGCGGCCTCCGAGCGCGATGCAGGCCCCGCGGGGATCGCGGATCGGGAAGATCAGCCGGTCGCGGAAGCGGTCATAGGGCGCGCCGCCGGTCTCGGGGCGCTTCAGCAGACCGGCCTCGACGGCGATCTCGGTCTCGCCGGAGGCGGCGAATTCGGCGGCGAGGAAGTCCCGCCGGTCGGGCGCGTAGCCGATCTCGAAGCGCGCCAGGGTCTCGGGGGCGAGGCGGCGGCGCTCGGCATAGGCGCGCGCGCCGCGGCCCCCGGCGGAGCGGAAGGCCATGCCGTAGGCGCGGACGGCGCGCTCCATCGCCTCGGCGAGGCGCGAGCGCCGGTCGCGTGCGGCGGCGGCGGCCGGGTCCTCCCGCCCGCGCGGGACCTCGAGCCCGACGCTCTGCGCGAGCCGCTCCACCGCCTCGGGAAAGCTCAGATTCTCCGTCTCCTTGACGAAGGTGATCGCGTCGCCCGAGGCTTGGCAGCCGAAGCAGTGATAGAAGCCCTTGCGGTCGTCCACATGGAAGGAGGGGGTCTTCTCCTGGTGGAACGGGCACGGCGCCCACCAATCCCCCTTCGCGGGGTTGGACTTGCGCCGGTCCCAAGCGACCTTGCCCCCGACCACCTCGGAGAGGGTGAGCCGGTCGCGAAGCTCGTCGAGGAACTGCGGCGGAAATCCCATGGCCCCTTGTCGCGCGGCGGCGCGCCGCTTGCAAGGACGCAGTCGGGGCGCTCAGGCGAGAAGGCGGCGCAGCGTGCGCTCGGCCTCGGCCCAGCTCGCCGGCTCGGCCTCCGCTTCGAGCGCGCGCGGGAGCACGTCGCGGACATAGTCCGAGCCGCGGAACTGCACCCGCGAGAGCCCCGCGGCGCGGCGCGCCGCGCTCGCGATCTGGCTGGGGCTGTCGTCGACGAAGACGCCGGGCGTCCCGGGGCCGACGCCCGCCTTCGCCGCGAGCCAGGCGAGCGCCCGGCCCTTGCCGCCGGCGTTCTCCACCAGCGGATAGGGCATGCCGAGGGCGGCGAGGTTCTCGATCCGGTCCTCGCGGGCATGGCGGGGCACGTTGGTCAGCACCACCACCTGCGCGATCTCCGAGAGCCGCGCGAGCGCCGCCGCCGCGCCCTCGATCGCGCGCTGGGCGAGGCATTCCTCCCGGAAGAAGCGGTCGATCAGCCCGATCGCCTCGGCGAAGGGGAGGACGCGGCCAGAGGCGCGGTCGCGGAAGGCGCCCTCGAGTTCGTAGCGCTCGAGGCGCATCTCGACCCCCACCCCGTCGGCGAAGCGCGCCAGATGGGCGGCGAATTCGACGAGCACCTCGTCGCAGTCCACCACGAGGAGCGGACGCCCGGGCGCGAGCGGGACCGCCTCGAGCTGGGCGAGGACGGCCGGGTCGATGCCGTCGGCCAGGCGCGCGAGATCGGTCTCGGGGGCGGCGCGGTCCATCGCTCAGGTCCAGTGCGGGGCGTCGCCGCCCGGCAGCGCGGCGCGCGCGGCGAGCGGGGCCTCGGGCGCGATGCCGAGATCGCCGGCGCAGGCGAGCAGGAGCGCCTCGTCGGCGAGCAGATGGTCGAGCAGGAAGCCCAAGCCCTCGGGCCGGGCGAGGCTGTCGCGGAGCGCGTCCGGGTCGGCCCCGCTCTGCGCGAGGAACCGCTCGACGCGCTCGGGCTCCGCGGCGAGCCAGTCGAGCACGCGCAGCGCGAGCCCCTCCGCCGCCTCCCTGCTCATCGCGCCCGCACCCATCTCCGCCTCCCGGCGCCCGGCCGGGGCGCGCAAGCAATCCTTAATGTCTTCGGCGTCATAGTCCGACTGTCCGGGTTGGTCCAGAGCCGGCGCCGGCGTCCGGTCCCCCGCGTTCGGGCAGGGAGAGAAGGCATGCCATCGAGGGTCCTGTTGGTCGAGGACAACGAGCTCAACCGCCGGCTCTTCGCCCATGTCTTCCGCCTGTCGGAGTTCGAAGTGGAGCTCGCGGCGGACGGGGCGGAGGCCCTCGCCCGCGCCGCCCGACGCCCGCCCGATCTCGTCACGCTCGATCTGGAATTGCCGGAGATTCCGGGGCTGGAGGTCGCCCGCCGCCTGCGCCAGGATCCCCGCCTCGGCTCGGTGCCGATCCTCGCGGTCTCGGCGATCGTCTCGGCGGAGGCGGCGCGCGCCGTCGAGGGGCTCGGCCGGTCCGAGTTCCTGCGCAAGCCCGTGGGCCCCGGCGCCCTCCTCGCCGCGGCGGAGCGGGCGCTCGCCGGCTGGCCCGCGCCGCCCGCAATCTCGCGGGAGGCCTGAGCGATGCCCGGCCGCATTCTCGTGATCGACGACGTGCCCTCGAGCCGCCTGCTCGCCCGTGCCAAGCTCTCCATGGCCTATTACGACGTGATCGAGGCTGCGACCGGCGAGCAGGGCATCGAGATCGCCGCGCGCGAAGAGCCCGACCTGATCCTGCTCGACGTGATGATGCCGGGGATCGACGGGTTCGAGACCTGCCGCCGCCTCAAATCCGCGCCCGAGACCGCGCATATCCCGGTCATCATGCTCTCCTCGCTGACCGACCGGGCGGACCGCGTCCGCGGGCTCGACTGCGGGGCGGACGATTTCCTCACCAAGCCCTTCGAGGACACCGCCCTCCTCGCCCGCGTCTCGAGCCTCACGCGCATGAAGATGATGATCGACGAGCTGCGCCTGCGCGCGGAGACCTCGCGGGAGCTCGGCCTCGGGGCGGAGGCCGCGCAGCTCGCCGAGCCGAGCTATGCCGACGCCACCGTCCTCGTCGTCGCCGAAGGGACGGAGACCGCCGGCGACATCGCCCGCAGCCTGCGCGAGACGCTCGGCGCTGCCGTCGAGACCGCCCGCGGCGAGCGCGAGCTGCGCGCCCTCCTCGCGCACAACGCCTACGACGCCTTCGTGATCGGCACCGATCTCGCAGACGGGGAGCCGCTGCGCATCGCCTCGCTCCTGCGCGGCCGGCCCAACACCCGCCAAGCCGCGCTGATCATGACCTTCGGCGCGGACGATTCGACCGGCCCCCCGCTCGCGATGGATATGGGCGTGCCGGACTATCTCGTGCTCCCCGTGGACCTTTCCGAGCTGACCGCACGCCTGCGCGTCCAACTCCGCCGGAAATACTATTCCGATCAGCTCCGCAAATCCGTGCAGGACAGCATGGTGATGGCGGTGACCGACCCGCTGACCGGGCTCTACAACCGCCGCTATGCCCATGCCCATATCGAGACGATGATCGCCCGGCAGCGCCCGGAGAACGCCACCCTCGCCGCCATGCTGCTCGATCTCGACCGGTTCAAGCAGGTCAACGACACCTATGGCCATGCCGCGGGGGACGCGGTGCTGGTCGAATTCGCCCGGCGCCTTCAGGCCAATTTCCGCCCGGCCGATCTCCTCTCCCGCGTCGGCGGCGAGGAATTCCTCGTCGTCATGCCCGACATTCTGCCCGCCCATGCCGAGAAGGTCGCCGAACGGGTGCGCAACGCCGTCGAGACCCCGGATTTCCTGATCGAGGACGGCGCGCGGCGGATTTCGCTCACCGTCTCGATCGGGCTGGCCCTCTGCCGCCCGGGCGAGTGCAGCACGGACCTGATCGCCCGCGCGGACCGGGCGCTCTACGATTCGAAATCGGCGGGGCGCAACATGGTCACCCTCTCCGCCGCCTGACGCCTCCCGGGCGAGCGGCGGCGCGGGCGCCATGCCGGGCGGTCGCATGCGGCCCGCTCCTGCGACCGAGAGCCGGCTCGCCGAGACCGCCAGGCGCAGCGCTGCCCCGGCCCCCGCTGCCGAGCGGGCGCTGTCCCGGCGGCCGCGGCGCGGACCCGCACTGCCGCCGCAGCCGGAGCGCTCGCCCCGCTCACTCGTCGGATGTCTTGCGGAACCGGTCCACGAAGCGCTCGGTGCGGGCGCGCAGTCCCTCGCCGAGCATCCGCCGCTCCTCGGCCGGCAGCGTCTCGGCCAGGACCACGAGGCGGTCGAGGCGGTGGTCGAAGCGCTCGCGGAAGACGCCCATGCGGTGGGAGAGCGCGGCCTCGAGCGCGGCCGGGTCGAAGGGCTCGGCGACGAGCGCCGCCTCCACCTCCGCCGTCGCGGCCACAAGGCGCGCGGCCATCGCCGCGCCGTCGGGCGCGCCGGCCTCGAGGATCTCGCGGGCCTCGGCCTGCCGCGGCTCGGGCAGATAGCCGACCACACGCTCGGCATAGGGCTTGCGCCGCTCCGAGCGCTCCTCCCCGCTCAGCGCCTCGCCGAGATAGATCCCTCCGACCAGCAGATTGGCGCCGAGCGAGAGCACGAGCGCGACGCCGAGCCAAGCCGGACAGCGCCGCCCGCGCTCGGGCCCGCCGGTCGAGGTCTCACCGGAACCGCTCATCGCACCCCCCTCAAAACAGCGCCGCCGCGCCGATGTCGTCCGGCGCGAAGCCGAAGAGCGGATCGGCCGCGAGCGCCGCGACCTCCGCCGGCAGAGGCTCCGCGCCGTCGGTGTAGCCGAGCCCGAGGCCGAGCGCGAGCGAGAGCGCCATCGTCCCCGCCGCGAAGGACGGGCCGAGACGCGGGCCGGTCGCCCGGCGCCAGAGGGCGGCGGCTCGCGCGGCCAGTCCCGGCCGCTCGGGCGGGGCCGACGACGCCGCGGGCGCCTGCGCCGCGGCGTCCGCGAGCACCCGCGCGACGAGATCCGCGCTCGGGACCGGCGCGGCGCGGCGCTCGGCCGCGGCGAGGCGGTCGAGGGCGGCGTCGAGATCGGGCTCGGTCTGGTCAGCCATCCGGCTCACTCCTTTCCAGATCGGTCATCGTCTTGGTCAGCTGGCGCCGGGCACGGGCCAGCAAGCTTTCCACCGCCTCCACCGAACAGTCGAGCCGCTCGGCGATCTCCGGGTTGCCGAGCGCGTCGAAATGCCGGAGCAGGAGCGCGCGGCGCTGACGCTCGGGCAGCGCGCCGATCGCGGCGGCGAGCGCGCGGCCCCGCTCGTCCGAGGCGAGGCGGTCGAGCACGGAGGGCGCGGGGTCCTGCGGCTCGGCGACCTCGTCGAGCGCGGGGCCCGGGCGGCGCTTTCTCAGCCGGTCGATGCAGAGATTGCGCGTCACCCGGTAGAGCCAGGTGGAGACGCGCGCCTCGCCGCTGCGCCAGTCGGGCGCCTGACGCCAGAGCCGGAGCATCGCTTCCTGGGCGACGTCCTCGGCCTCCGCCTCGTCGCCGAGGAGCCGCCAGGCCTGGCGGAGCGCGAGCGGCAGGAGCCGGTCGGCGAGCGCCCGGGCCGCCGCCTGGTCGCCGGCGGCGAAGCGCGCGAGGAGGGCGGCGTCCGGGTCCTCGGCCGCGGCCCGCTCGTCCCGCCTCTCGGCGCTCCTCGCCGTCTCGCGCATCCGTCCTCCCGTTCGCCCTGGCGCCCGGGCCTCGCGGAGCGCCGCTCCGCCGCGCATCGCCGCCATGCCGATCATGCGCCGCCGTCCTGCCCGCGGCAATCGCCGCCCCGCGCCCCGGTCATGCTCGCCGCCTCTCCGTCGGGTCTCGCAAGCTCTAACGGAGCGCGGGGCGGTTCCGTCGCGCCGGGCGGGCCTTCGCGGCATCCTGCCGCAAGACACTCTGCGGGGCTGCGCCGGTGGGGCCTGCGGGCCTATTGCGCGGGGCAGGACATCGGCGAGCCCGAGGAGGCGAGATGGTTGCGCAAGACGAGACCGAGGCCGATCGCCCGCTGCTCCCGGCGCTGTTGCGCGGCTGGAAGCGGCGCTGTCCGAATTGCGGCGGCGGGCCGATGATGCGGGGCTACCTCACGGTGCGGACGACCTGTCCCGCCTGCGGGGAGGAGCTGCATCACCACCGGGCGGACGACCTGCCCGCCTGGATGACGATCCTGATCGTGGGCCATGTGCTGGCCTTCCTGCTGCTCAATGTCGAGTTCGCGCTGCGCCCGCCGCTCTGGGTGCATTGGGCGATCTGGCCGGCGATGACGGTGGGGCTCAGCCTCTGGCTCTTGCCGCGGATCAAGGGGAGCGTGGTGGCCATGCAGTGGGCCTGGCGGATGCACGGCTTCGAACACGCCGGCTGAGGGGCGCACTGGACAGGCCCGCGGGCCCGCGGCCATATGGGGGCGTGAGCCAAGGGAGAGCGCCCCGTGTCCGCCGCGCCAGAGACCGCAGAGCTTCCGAAAGACCGCGTGCGCGATGCCGCGACGGTGGTGCTCCTGCGCCGCGACGGGGCGGAGCCGCGGCTCCTGATGGGGCAGCGGGGCAAGACGGCGGCCTTCATGCCCTCGAAGTTCGTCTTCCCGGGCGGCGCGGTCGATGCCGGCGACGGGGCGGTGCGCGCAGGCCCCGGGCTGCGCCCGGAGATCCGGCGGATGCTCGAGGCGGAAGCGCCGGCGGCGCTCGCCCACCCCCTCGCCATGGCCGCGATCCGCGAGCTTTGGGAGGAGACCGGCCTCGCCCTCGCCCATGCCGCGGAGGGCCCGGCGCCCGAGCCCGCGCCCCCTGGCTGGGAGGGGTTCTTCGCCGCCGGGCATCTGCCGGCGGCCGACCGGCTCGAGCTCATCTTCCGCGCGATCACGCCCCCTGGCCGGCCCCGCCGGTTCGATGCGCGGTTCTTTCTCGTCGAGGCGGAGGCGATCCGGGGGGACATCGAGGACTTCTCGGGGGCCTGCGACGAGCTCGGCCATCTCGGCTGGGTGAGCCTCGCCGAGGCGCGCCGGCTCGACCTGCCCTTCATCACGGAGATCGTGCTCGGCGAGGTCGCGGCCCGGATCGCCGAGCCGGAGCGGCGCCGGCCCGCGCCCTTCTTCCACCATTCGGGCGGGCGCTCCTTCATCACGGGGCTCTGAGCCATGAGCGTCCCCGCGGCCGGCCCGCCGCCCGGCGCCTGGGCACGGCCCGGCTGGCGCGCGGCGGCGGCGCCGATCGCGGCGATCTCGGTCTTCGGCTTCGCGATCTCCATGAGCTACCCGCTGCTCGGGCTCCTGATGGAGCGGATGGGGATCTCGGGGACCGCCATCGGGCTCAACACCACCGCCGCGGCGATCGCGATGGTGGTGGCGGCGCCGCTCCTGCCGAGGGTGCTGGCGCGGGTGGGGCTCGCCCCGCTCATGATCGGCTCGGCGCTCGCGCTCGTGGGGCTGACGCTCCTGATGGGGGCCTGGCACGACTACGCCTGGTGGATGGCGCTCAGGCTCTTCTACGGCGCCTTCGCGACGGCGCTCTTCTTCTCCTCGGAATACTGGATCGTCGCCGCCTCTCCGCCGGGGCGGCGGGGCACGCGGGTGGCGGTCTACACCGTGGCGCTCGCCACGAGCTTCATGGCGGGGCCGCTCGTCGTCGCGGCGACGGGGGTGGACGGGTGGCTGCCCTTCGCCGTGGTCGCCGCGGTGCTCGCGGCGGGGGTGGTGCCGCTCGTCTGGGGGGTGCCGGAGATGCCGCCCGTCGCCGAGGAGGCTCCGCCGACGCCCGCGGCGACGCTCAGATTCTTCGTGACCGACCCGGCGGTGATCTGGGCGGTCGTGCTCTTCGGCTTCATCGAATACGGGGTGACGGGGCTTCTCCCGGTCTGGGGCGTGCGGGCGGGGCTGACGGAGGCGGAGAGCTCGGTCGCGCTCGCGAGCTTCGCCGCGGGGGCGGTGCTGACGGCGCTGCCGATGGGCTGGCTCGCCGACCGGGCGGACCGGCGCAAGCTGCTCCTCGCCGCGGCGCTCCTCTCGGTGGCGGCGCCGCTCGCGATCTGGGCGGTGGCGCCCTGGCTGCCCGGGGTGGTGGCCTTCGGGCTGCTCTGGGGGGGCACCGCGGTCGCGCTCTATGCGCTGCCCTTGGTCGAGCTCGGCGCGCGCTATTCCGGGCACCGGCTCGCCGAGGGCAACGGGGCGGTGATCCTCGCCTACGGCATCGGGGCGCTCGTCGCGCCCGGGCTCCTCGGTGCCGCCCTCGACGCGCTCGAGCCGCACGGGCTGCTGATCGCCGCGGCGGGGGCCGCGCTCGCCTATGCCGCCCTCGCCGCCGTCCGGCTTCTCGCCGCGCCGCGCCGGCGGGGGGATCCGAGGCCTTGACAGGGCGCGCCCGTCTGGTATCCGACGTCCTCCAATCTTATCCGGGGGCAGCGGCGCCCCCCGCACTGTGGCGCCGCGACGGGCGGCGGAGGACGACGATGGCCAAACCGACGACGATCAAGATCCGCCTCAACTCGACTGCGGGCACCGGCTTCTTCTACGTCACGAAGAAGAACTCCCGGACGATGACCGAGAAGATGACCGTCCGGAAATACGATCCCGTGGCGCGCAAGCATGTCGAGTTCAAGGAAGGCAAGATCAAGTAAGCCGAGCGCGCAGGGCGGCGGCTTTTCTGCGGGCGGTCTTCGGGCCGCCCGAAGCATGTCGGGCCCCCGCCTATCCGAAGGGATAGGGAGCGATCCGAAAGGGGGCCCGCGCTACCGGAGCGTGTGATTGCCCCGATGGGGCCTGCGCCGTAGATCAGGGTCAGCAGCCGGCCGCAGGAGCGGCCCGATGCCGGAAGAACTCCGGGAACGATCGAAGCAACCCACCTCAGTCTTCGAAGGACCCGTGAGATGACCAACGTGATCGCTTTCCCCGCCCATCGCACCCGCCGCCCGTTCTTCGACCGCGCGGCGATCTCGGAGGCCGAGCTTGCCGAGGCGCGGCGGATGCTCACCGAGTTCGCCTTCGGCGAGGGGCTCGAGAGCCTGCCCTCCGCCGAGGTGATCGACCTGGCCCAGAAACGCACCGCCCGGCGCGGGGCCGCCACCGGCCCGGCCCTGCCGACCGCCGGGGCGACGGCGCTCGCCGCCGAGACGATCGCGCTCGCCGAGCCCGGGGAGCCCGCGCGGGCCGGCGCCGATCTTCGCCGCGAGGCCGAGCCGTCGGTCCGCCGCTCCGCCGAGGTGATCGACCTGACCGAGCGCCTCGCCGCCCGCTGACCCGCCCCGCCGACCCTGAGCATGGACGGCCGGAGCTCCCCGCTCCGGCCGTTCGCATCTGCAGCCCTGCAAAGAGAGAGGCCGGGACGCGCGCGGCGCCCCGGCCTCGATCCGTGTCGCGAGGGCGGGCCCGCGCGGGGCCCGCACCGGCGTCACTCCTGCTGCGCCCCCATGAACTGCAGCAGGAACATGAACATGTTCAGGAAGTTGAGGTAGAGCGACAGCGCGCCGGAGATCGCCGCGTGGTCGAGCCACTGCTGGCCCTCGGGCGACATGCGCATCTGCAGATAGGTGTTCTTGATGTTCTGCGTGTCGTAGGCGGTCAGCCCGGCGAAGATCAGCACGCCGAGAAGCGAGATCGCCCACTGCATCGCGCTGCTCTCGAAGAAGAACATGTTGAGCAGCGAGGCGACGATCAGGCCGATCACGCCCATGAACAGGAACCGGCCCCAGCCCGAGAGATCCTTCTCGGTGGTGTAGCCGTAGAGCGACATCGCGGCGAAGCCCGCGGCCGTGGCCAGGAAGGTCTGCGCGATCGAGACGCCGGTGAACACCGCGAAGATCGAGGCGATCGAGACGCCCATCAGCGCGGCGAAGCCCCAGAACACGGCGTTCGCCGTCGAGGCCGACATCTTGTGGATCATGAAGCCGAAGCCGAAGACGACGGCGAGCGGGGCCAGCATGATCACCCACTTCAGCGGGGAGAAGTAGAGCGCCTCGACGAAGCCGACCGGCAGCAGCGCGGTCGAGCTCTGGACGGAGGCAGCCGTCGTCGAGCCCGCGGCGCGCACCGCGTCGACATAGGCGTTGAGGTCCTGCCCGAAGACATAGGCGATGACGCCGGAGATGATCATGGCGCCGCCCATCAGGGCGTAGACCTTCGTCATATGGGCGCGCAGGCCGGCATCGATCTCTGCGGCTTGGGCCTGATCGATCTGGTGGCTGCGGACGTAGTTCGGGTTTGCCATCTCGCACCTTTCGTTGTTTTCAAGTCGCAACTGAAAGGGGCCATTCCTGAAAGCCGGCCCACTTCAGTCGGGAATATCGGGGGTGCAAGGGTGGGTTTCAAGCGCCCACGTTAATCGGTGCGCCAGCGAAGGGAGCCGGCACATGATCCGCGCGTTCGTCGGCCTCGGACTTACCGAGGATGTGGTGATCCGGCTGGCCGCAGTCCAGGCCGGGCTGCCGGTGGGGCGCGCGGTGGCGCCCGAGTCGCTCCATGTGACGCTCGCCTTCCTCGACAGCCAGCCGGAGCCCGTGCTCGAGGACCTCCACCATGCGCTCGCGGAGATCGCGGCGCCCGCGCTCACGCTCGAGATCGACGGGCTCGGCATGTTCGGCGGCGAAAAGCCCCGCTCGCTCCATGCGCTGATCCGCCCGGACCCTACGCTCGCGGCGCTGCGGAAGCGGGTGCTGACGGCGGCGCGGGTGGCCGGCATCCGGCCCGAGGGGGGGCGCTTCGTGCCGCATGTGACGCTCGCGCGGTTCTCGCGCCCGCCCCAGGGGGAGGACCGCCTGCGTCTCGAGGCCTTCGTCGCGGAGCGCGCGGCGGTTCGGGCCGGGCCGTTCCGGGTCGGCGGCTTCGCCCTCTTCCGCTCGCATCTCGGCCGCGAGGGGGCGATCTACGAGGCGCTCGCTGAATACCCCCTCGGCTGAGGCTCAACGCCGCGGCAGGTCCCAGAAGGGCCGGGCGGCCTCGGCGCGGGCGGCCTCGGCGTCGATCCCCATATCGGCGCGCTGGGCCGGGCTCAGCCGGGCGAGGGCCGCGCGCTCGCGGGCGACGGCGATCCACTCGGCCACGGGCAGGGCGAGGCGGACCCGGGGCATGGCGGTGTCGATCAGGGTGGCGATGGCGCGCATGTGATGTCTCCGATTTCAAAGGTTGATGTGTCGTCCCGGATGGATCATCCTCGGTGATGCATATGGAGGGATTGCGCGCATAAGGGAAATGAATATCTTTTGGTGAACGCATCAGGGGGCGTGATATGATCCGCAACATCGACCTCACGGCGCTCCGGAGCTTCGTCACCGTCGCGGAGACCGGCGGCGTCACCCGCGCGGCGCAGCAGCTCAACCTCACCCAGTCCGCCGTCTCGATGCAGATCAAGCGGCTCGAGGAGATGCTGCAGCTCCCCCTTCTCGACCGGGCGGGCCGGGGCGTCGCGCTCACCGCCCATGGCGAGCAGCTTCTGGGCTACGGCCGGCGCATCCTCGCGATCAACGACGAGGCGATCAGCCGGATGATGCATGCGGCCTTCGAGGGCGAGGTGCGCCTCGGGGTGCCGACGGACATCGTCCACCCCCATATCCCCCGCGTGCTGCGCCAGTTCGACCGGGAATACCCGCGGGTGAAGATCCACCTCGTCTCCTCCTACACCAAGCAGCTCAAGGAATCGCTCGCGGCCGGGGAGCTCGACCTGATCCTCACCACCGAGGACGCGCCGGGCGAGGGGGCGGAGGTGCTCGCGGTCGAGCCGCTCGTCTGGGTCGGCGCGCCGGGGGGGACGGCCTGGCGCGGGCGGCCCTTGCGCGTCGCCTTCGAGCGGCAGTGCCTCTTCAAGCCCTGGGCGCAGAAGGCGCTCGACGAGGCCGGCATCCCCTGGGAGCACGCCGTCGACACCCGCGCGACGCGCACGGTGGAGGCGAGCGTCTCCGCCGATCTCGCGGTGCATGCGATGCTGCAGGTCGCGGTCAGCCCCCATCTCGAGCAGATCGCCCATGGCGGGGCGCTGCCGGAGCTGCCCTCCTCGCGCATCCTTCTCTATCGCGCGCGCCGGGCCCTCGGCGCGCCGGTGGACGCCCTCGCCGAGATGCTGCGGCTGGCCTATTCCGGCCGCCTCTCGGCCGCCGCGGAATGAGCGGGGCTTGACCTCGGGGCCGCGGTCTGATCGGCCGGGGCGAGACAGCGGGAGGGACGCATGCGCAACGCGGCCATGGTGCTCGGGATCGTCGGCGGGATCGTCGGCATGCTGGTCGGCTTCTTCGGCTACGGCTTCGCCGAGCTCTGGTCCTGGCTCTTCGGCGCCATCGAGCAGGTGGAGGCGGAGACCGGCTTCCAGGCCGATCTCGAGCGCCCGCCGGAGGACCCGACCGTCACCCGCCTGATCAGCCTGTTCTCCCCCATCCTCGCCATCGCAGGCGGCGCCATGACGACGACGCAGGCGGGCGCGGGCGCGATCCTCATGCTCGCCTCGGCGGCGGGGATGTTCTGGGGCTTCGGCTTCGGCGTGTTCACCATGTTCCCGATCGCGATGGCGGGCCTCGGCGGGCTCTTCGCCGTCTTCCCCGCCCTCGCCCGGAGCGAGTGATCAGGGCAGCAGCACGACCTTCCCCGTCGCCTCCCGCCGGCGCAGGAGATCGAGGGCGGCCTCGGCCTGCGAGAGCGGCAGGCGGTGGGAGACATGGGGGCGGATCGCGCCCTCGCCGTGCCAGGCGAGGAGCCGGGCGAGGCTCTCGGCCATCACCTCCGGCGCGAAGCGGAAATAGGCGCCCCAGTAGAGCCCGATCACCGTGAGGTTCTTCACCAGAAGGATGTTGGCGGGGATCTGCGGCACCTCGCCGGAGGCGAAGCCGATCGGGATCAGCCGCCCCTCCGGATTGGTCGCGCGCAGCGCCGCCACCCACTGATCGCCGCCCACCGGGTCGTAGACGACATCCGCGCCGCCGAGCGCCTTGACCGTCTCGCGGATGTCCTGGCTGTCGGTGTCGACCAGGTGATGCGCGCCGGCCTCGCGGGCGCGGGCGAGGCGGTCAGCCCCGCGGGCGGCGGCGATCACTTCGGCCCCCATCAGCCGCCCGATCTCGACCCCGGTGAGCCCGACGCCTCCCGCGGCGCCGAGCACGAGGAGCCGCTCTCCGGGCTTCAGCCCCGCGCGCCGGCGGAGGGCGAGATCGGCCGTGCCATAGGCGACCTGCAGCACCGCCGCCGCCTCGTCCGAGATCGTCTCGGGCAGAGCGACGCAGGCCGCCGCCGGCGCCACGGCCACCTCCGCGAAGCCGCCATGCCCGACCATCGCCGCGACCCGCGTGCCGAGCGCCGGGGCCGTCACCCCCTCGCCGAGGGCCACCACCTCGCCGGCAACCTCGAGGCCGGGGGCGAAGGGCATCTCCGGGCGCTCCTGATATGTGCCGGCGGCCATCAGCGTGTCGGCGAAATTGACCCCGGCGGCGGCGACGCGGATCGCCACCTCCCCGGGACCGGGCCGCGGCGGCGCGACCTCGTCGGCCCTGAGCGCCGCCCCCGCCTCGTGCACCCGCATCGCCAGCATCGCGCCCTCCCTCGCCGTTTCCCCCCGGGCTAGCCGAGCGCGCGCCGGCCCGCAAGCGAGCCTTGCGCGGGCGGGCGGTTTCGGTCAGGGTCCGCGCGCGAGAGGGATGCAGGAGGCGGGCATGGCGGCGATCACGGGCGTGGGCCTCAGCACGGCGGATTTCGCGAACACTTTGCGCGATCTCCCAGCCGCGCTCGACTGGTTCGAGACGCTCGGCATCGACTCGGTCGAGCTCTCGCTCGCCAATTTCGAGGTGATCGCGGGCTGCCGGATCGAGGGCGACCGCCTCGCCGAGCTGCGCCGCATCTGCGCCGACCGGCCCTTCGGCTACACCGTGCATGGGCCGATCATGTCGAGCTTCACCGATGCCCGGCATCTCGATCTCCAGAAGGCCGCGGCGCGCGCCTGCCTCGAGGTCTCCCACGCCCTCGGCGCCACGGCACAGGTCCACCATGCGGGGCTCCTGCCCCATGTCTCCGCCGAGCAGCGCACCGCCATGCTCGCCATGGAGCGCGAGGCGCTCGCCGAGATCGCCCCCGCCGCGCGGGAGGCCGGCGTCGTCTTCTGCGTCGAGACGCTGTTCGGGCGGATGGAGACCTGGACCGCCTCGCCCGCCGAACTCGCCCGGCAGATCCATGCGGTCGACGCCCCCGAGATCCGCGCGACGATCGACTTCTCCCACGCCTTCCTCAATGCCGGCGAGCGCGGCTTCGACCCGATGGAGGAGCTCGAGGCGCTCGCGCCGCTGACCCGCCACCTCCACATCCACGACAGCTTCGGCCTGCCCAAGACCTTCGCGCCCTATTCCCGCTCCGAGGCAATCCTCTACGGGCTCGGCGATCTGCACCTCCCCCCCGGGCGCGGCGCCCTGCCCTGGGACCGGCTGGCGCGGCTGCCCTATGCGGGCCCGACCGTCGCCAATCTGGAACTGACCGCACGCCACCGCGACCAGGTCGAGGCCGCGGTCGCCTGGACGCGCGCCTGGATCGCCGAAACGGCCGCGGCGGAGACGGCGGCGGCGTGAGCGACGCACCGCCGGGGACTGGCCTCGCCGAGGACTGGGGCGGCCCGGTCGTCGATGTCGAGCTCGGCCCGGAGGAGGCGCGCTGGCGCTGGACCCATCTGAAGCTCTCCGCGCGGACGGGGTCGGTGCTGCGCGAACGCCTCGGCCTGCCGGAGGAGCTGGCGGATGTGCTCCTAGAGCCCGACACCCTGCCCCGCGCGCTCGAGGTCGAGGGTCGCACGGTGCTGATCCTGCGCGGCATCAACCAGGTCGAAGGGGCGGAGCCGGAGGACATGATCTCGCTCCGCCTCGCCATCGCGCCGCGGGCGATCCTCTCCATCGAGTTCCGCCGCCTCGGCCATATCGACCGGATGATCGAGGCGGTCCGCAAGGGCGCCCCGCCCGAGACGCCGGAGGCCTTCGTCACCCGCCTCGTCGAGACCCTGCGCGCGGAGACCGAGCCCGTGCTCGACGCGCTCGAATGCGATCTCGACGCGCTCGAGCGCAAGACGGTGCGGGTCGAGGGCGGGCTCACCCGGGCCGAACGCGCCCTGCTGATCGACGCGCGCCAGGACGCGATCCAGCTCATCCGCTACATCGCCCCGCAAGCGAAGGCGCTCGACGAACTGGTGCGGCAAAAGCCCGCCTGGCTCGGAACCAAACGGCGGCTCCGGAGGGAGGCGGAGGCCTTCCACCGCATCGCCTCCGATCTCGAGGCCGTGCGCGCCCGGGCGCAGCTCGTCGCCGAGGAGGCCTCGATGGCGGTGACCGAGCGGGTCTCGCGGATCATGCTGACGCTGTCCGCGGTCTCGGTCGTCTTCCTGCCGATCACGGCGCTGACGGGGCTCTTGGGCGTCAATCTCGCCGGCATTCCCTATGCCGAGGCGCCCTGGGCCTTCGCCGCGTTCTGCGCGCTGTTGATCGCCGTGGCGGGCCTCGCCGTCTGGCTCGCCATCCGCATGCTGCGCTGAGCCTAGCCGCCGAGCCGGCCCTCGAAGGCGTAGCCCTCGAGCCCGGACCAGCGCCAGACCGCCTCTCCGTTCATCAGCAGATCGTGGACCCCCCGGGTGCGGGTCGAGAGCACCGCGACGTCCCGGACGGTCGGGAGCGAGCGCCGGCTGTAGCCATAGGGCTCCCGGGTCAGGAGATAGGCGGAGCAGCCGGCGCTGCCGCAATAGGCCGGGTGGAGGAAGCGCAGCAGAACCTCCTCCGTCCCGTCGCCGTCGAGATCGAAGGCGGTGGCCACGAGCTCGGGCGCGCGCGGGGAGATGCGGCGGGCCTCGGCGATGTCCTCGCGGAAGATCTGGCGGACGAGCCGCGCTCGCTCGGGCCCGAGCGCGTCGAGCGGGCCGAGGGGCGCCGACACCACCCGCGCGGGGCCGGCGGGCGCCTCGGCGGCGGGCGGATCGGCCGGCGCAGCGGCCGCCGGCGGCGCCTCGCGGGGCATGCAGCCCGCGAGGGCGGCGAGGCTCAGGCCGAGGGCGGCGAGCGAGATGGGCGAGCGTCGGCGCATGGACTTCTCCGTCGGGCGAGCGTTTCGCGCCGATACTGCCCTGCCGGACCCCCGGATGCCACCCCCGGCTGCCGCGCTCAGCCGGCCTTGGCCTGGTTGGCGGCGAGCCAGGCATCGACGCGGGCGACGGTGGCGTCGACGCTCGGATGGCTGCGGCCATGGGCGCGGCCGAGGGCCTGGACGAGCCGGTCGACCCGCTCGATCGCCGGCGCGCCGGCGGCGAGCGCCCGGGCGGCGGAGGACGGCTTGGCGAGCCCCTCGGCGGCGGCGGCGTATTTCTCGAAGGGCACCATATCCCCCCGGTCCGCCCCCATCGCGACGCAGAGATCGCAGACCCAGTCATAGACCTCGCGGGAGGCCTCGATGTCCGAATGCACCGCCTCGCGGATCGCCCGCATCTCGGTGTCGCCGATGCAGCGGTAGTTGCCCGTCAGCAGCATCGCCCATTTGGCCAGCGGCACGTAGAGGCTCTCGTGGACCTTGAGCTTCACCGGCAGCGCGATCTTCTCGCCCTCCGTCTCGAAGCGGGCGGCCTCGATATCGGCCTCGAGGCGGCGCAGCAGCGCGGTGTGGGCGGGGTCCTCGAAGGCGGCGACCTTGAAATTGGTCGGCAGCGAGACCTCGAGCCGCGTCGGGTCGGCGGGGTCGGGGCGGAAGGCCTGCGGGTCCGGGCTCGCGAGCGTCATCAGCCGGGGCGAGATCCCGGCCCAGACCGACGCGTCCGCCGAGGCGCCGCGCAGCTCCGCGATGTCGACGCCCGGGAGGCGGGCGAGATAGGGCAAGGGCGGCATGTTCATGATCGACATCATCGGCTTGCCCGCCGCCTCGATCCGCTCGAGCAGCGCGCGCAGCTCCGGCGCGCGGTATTGCGGCTCCTGCATGGCGAGGGCGACGAGATCGTAGGCCGCCGGATCGGCCTCGGCCGGGGTCGTGGCGCGGATCTCGCCCGGCAGCGCGTGGGAGGGCACGGCGAGCTTCTCCGCGCGCCCGCGCACGGGGATCCGCAGGGTCGTCCCCTCCGCCTCGATGCGCTCGGCCTCCTCCGGCAGGCAGACGAGGGTCGCCCGGTGCCCGGCGAGGGCGAGCTTGGTGGCGAGCAGCGTGCCATAGGACGCGCCGAGGATCAGGACGGAAAGCGGGGCGGTGGCGTCGGTCATGGGACCTCCTTTGGTTGCGGTCGCTCTGGCGCCGATCGGCGCCGCTTCCCGCATTATAGTCTCCGATACGCCCCGATGCGAGGATTTTGTTTCCGATAGGAAACGGCGGAGGCCGGCACGCGTCTCGGCCCGGTCGCAATCGTATCGGTCGCGTAACCCCCGCCCCCGGCGCGCCAGTCCCGCAGCGAAACCCCCGTCACGGCCGCCATCGCGGCGGGCAGATCGCGGCATCCCCGCCGCGGCACGCGGCAGGAAAGGGACACGCCATGGCGACCATCTTCGGCACCCCGCTCTTCTTCTTTTGGGCGCAAGACGACGTCCTCGCCGGCACTCGGCACGACGACACGATCTACGGCCTCAACGGCGACGACGTGATCCGCGGCTATGGCGGGCGCGACAAGATCTTCGGCGGCTTCGACCACGATCTGCTGATCGGCGGCGGCGGCGCGGACGAACTCTACGGCGAGGGCGGCAGCGACACGCTGATAGGCGGCGCCGGGGGCGACTATCTCGACGGCAGCGACCAGGACGGCTTCGACGACATGGCGAGCTATGCCGGGAGCCCCTCGAGCGTCATCGTCTTTCTCGGCGGGCCGACCTCCGCCTCCCTCGCCTCCGGCGGCCATGCGAGCGGGGACACCCTCTTCGGCATCGAGGACCTGGAGGGCTCGGACCACAACGACTGGCTGATGGGCAACGCGGACCACAACAAGCTCGTCGGCGGGCGCGGCAATGACGGCCTGCATGGCGGCGACGGGCTCGACCACCTGATCGGCGGCATCGGCAACGACACCCTCGACGGCGGCAGCGACGACTACCTGATCGAGACGCCCACCTGGGGCCGCAGCCCCGACCCGGCCTATCTCCCGCGGGGCTACGGCGACACCCTGGAGGGCGGCAGCGGCCACGACACGGTGAGCTATCGCCAGTCGGACGCGGGGGTGCGGGTCGATCTGCGCCAGTCGGTGCAGTCGGGCGGGCATGCCGAGCAGGACGTGCTGAGCGGGATCGAGAGCGTGATCGGCTCCGACCACACCGACTACATCAATGGAAACGAGGACGCCAACCGGCTGCAGGGCAAAGGCGGCTTCGACCAGCTGCACGGCCATGCCGGCAACGACACGCTCGACGGCGGCGCGGGCTACGACGTCCTCTTCGGCGGGTCCGGCTTCGACCACTTCGTGTTCCAGGCCGGGCGCGGCGGCACCGAGGACGAAGCGATCGACGGCATGGTCGTCGACTTCGAGCCGGAGATCGACACCATCGTCGTCCAGTATTCCGAGCACGACACCTTCGAGGCGCTGATGGCCGCCTCCCGCGAGCAGGGCGGCGTCTATGCCGGGACGGTGCTCGACATCGGCCCGGAGGACCAGATCCTGCTGTGGAACGTCTCCATGGACGCGCTCGAGCCCGGGGACTTCCAGTTCCTCTGAGGGGCCGCATGAAGAAACGGCGACAGTCGCGGCAGGGGCTTGCCGCGGCGCACGCTTGCGGCCATAGGAGCGTAGACCCGAGAGGAGGCCCGGATGGATCTGCGCAACATCGCCATCATCGCCCATGTCGACCACGGCAAGACGACGCTCGTGGACGCGATGCTCAAGCAATCCGGCGCCTTCCGCGAGAACCAGGCGGTGGCCGAGCGGGCGATGGACTCGAACGATCTCGAACGCGAGCGCGGCATCACGATCCTCGCCAAATCCACCTCCGTCACCTGGGGGGAGACGCGGATCAACATCGTCGACACCCCGGGCCACGCGGATTTCGGCGGCGAGGTGGAGCGCATCCTCTCGATGGTCGACGGCGTGGCGCTGCTGGTGGACGCCGCCGAAGGGCCGATGCCGC
Organism: uncultured Limibaculum sp.; assembly: GCA_964576075.1. Classification (GTDB taxonomy): domain Bacteria; phylum Pseudomonadota; class Alphaproteobacteria; order Rhodobacterales; family Rhodobacteraceae; genus Thermohalobaculum. The sequence continues at coordinate 21,714 of CAZNTX010000032.1, forward strand.
AGACGAAATTCGTCACCTCCAAGGCGCTCGCGCTCGGCCTGCGCCCCATCGTCGTGCTCAACAAGGTGGACAAGCCCGAGGCGGAGCCGGACCGCGCGCTCGACGAGGTGTTCGACCTCTTCGCCAATCTCGGCGCCGACGAGGAGCAGCTCGACTTCCCGACGCTCTACGCCTCCGGCCGCTCCGGCTGGGCGGCGGCGGAGCTCGACGGGGCGCGGGAGAGCCTGGCGCCGCTCTTCGATCTCATCGTCGCCCATGTGCCGCCCCCGAAGCAGGCCGCGGCGGCGGGCGAGCCCTTCCGCATGCTCGCGACCACGCTTGAGGCGGACCCCTTCCTCGGCCGGCTGCTGACGGGGCGGATCGAGGCCGGCAGCCTCGCCCCCAACACCACCGTCAAGGCGCTCTCGCGCGACGGCCGCGAGATCGAGCGCTTCCGCGTCTCCAAGGTGCTCGCCTTCCGCGGCCTCGCCCGCCAGCCGATCGAGCGCGCCGAGGCCGGCGACATCGTGGCCCTCGCCGGCATGGCCAAGGCGACGGTGGCGGACACGATCTGCGACACGGCCGTGGCCGAGGCGATCCCCGCCCAGCCGATCGACCCGCCGACGATCACCGTCACCTTCGGCATCAACGACAGCCCGCTCGCCGGGCGCGACGGCTCCAAGGTGCAGTCCCGCGTGATCCGCGAGCGGCTGATGCGCGAGGCGGAGTCGAACGTCGCGATCCGGGTGGCGGACACGCCCGGCGGCGAGGCCTTCGAGGTCTCGGGCCGGGGCGAGCTGCAGATGGGCGTGCTGATCGAGAACATGCGCCGCGAGGGCTTCGAGCTCTCGATCTCGCGCCCCCGGGTGGTGATGCGCGAGGCGGACGGGCAGCGCCTCGAGCCGGTCGAGGAGGTCACGATCGACGTCGACGAGGAGTATGCCGGCGCGGTCGTCGAGAAGCTGAGCACCCGCAAGGGCGAGCTCTCGGAGATGCGCTCGGCCGGGGCGGGCAAGACGCGCATCGTCGCCCATGTCCCCTCGCGCGGGCTGATCGGCTATCACGGCGAGTTCCTGACCGACACCCGCGGCACCGGCGTGCTCAACCGCGTCTTCCACGATTGGGCGCCCTACAAGGGCCCGATCGCCGGGCGCCAGCGCGGCGTGCTGATCGCCATGGATGCGGGCGAGTCGGTGCCCTATGCGCTGTTCAACCTCGAGGACCGCGGCCGGCTCTTCATCGGCGGCGGCGAGAAGGTCTATCAGGGCATGATCATCGGCGAGCACAGCCGGGACAACGACCTCGAGGTGAACCCGCTCAAGGGCAAGCAGCTCACCAATATCCGCGCCGCCGGCAAGGACGACGCGGTGAAGCTGACCCCGCCGGTGCGCTTCTCCCTCGAAGAGGCCATCGCCTATATCGACGACGACGAGCTCGTCGAGGTCACGCCGAAGGCGATCCGGCTGCGCAAGCGCTTCCTCGACCCCCATGAGCGCAAGCGCGAGGCGCGAAAGGCGACCGCCTGACACCCGGCGCGGTTGCAGACCGCATTGCGGAACGCGAATCTCCGCCGGCGCATTGTGCAATATGCACAATCTCCGGTTGAGAGACGAGCGGCAGCGCACCTCGCACTCCGCGAATCCGGCCCTGCGGGGGCCTTTGCGCCTCCTTTGGGCCGTCCCGCCGCCTTCTCTACCGAAGGGTCGATTGGCCCGATCCTTGCTACCCCTCCGGATGAGCAGTCGCCGTCCGGCGAAACCCAAGGGCGCAAGGAAAGGAATATCAACATGGCTCAGATGGCTCACCCGGTGGACGTGCATGTCGGCCAGCGCGTGCGGCAGCGGCGCTGGATGATCGGCATGACCCAGCAGCAGCTCGCGACCAAGGTCGGGATCAAGTTCCAGCAGATCCAGAAATACGAGACCGGCGCCAACCGCGTCTCCGCCTCCCGGCTCTGGGACATCGCGGATGCGCTCGAGGTGCCCGTGTCGTTCTTCTTCGAGGGGCTCGAGGGAGCCGAGGTGGACGAGCGGGCCGACGCGCCCCGCGGCGACGTGCTGACCGACAAGGAGGCGCTCGACCTCGTGCGCGCCTATTACGCGATCCCCGAGCACCAGCGCAAAAGCCTGTTCGACCTCGCGCAGGTGCTGAGCGCCCGCGCCGCCTGAGGGACGCGAGGCGGGGCGCGCTTGACCGCCCCGCCGCCGCCGGGCAGGGAGGGCCGGCATCAAGGAGGAGCCGCCCGCCCGTGCCCAGCCGAGCCCCGACCCTCGACGACCCCGCCGCCTTCGCAGAGCTCGTCGCCCTCGCCCATCGCCTCGCCGATGCGGGCGGGCGGGCAGCGCTCGCGCGTTTCCGCTCGGACGGCCTCGCCACCGACAACAAGGTCACCGGCGGGTTCGACCCCGTCACCGCGGCCGACCGCGCCTCCGAGGCCGCCATGCGCGCCCTCCTCGCAGACGCCCGTCCCGAGGACGGCATCCTCGGCGAGGAGGAGGCCGCGGTGCCGACCCGCTCCGGCCTCACCTGGATCCTCGACCCGATCGACGGCACCCGCGCCTTCATCTCGGGCCTGCCGACCTGGGGGGTGCTGATCGCGCTCGACGACGGGGAGGCCGGGCGCATCGGCCTGGTCGAGCAGCCCTATACCGGCGAGCGCTTCCTCGGCACCCTCGGCCCGGACGGCCCGGCGGCGCGGCTTTGCGCGCAGGGGGGCGAGCGCCGGATCGGCGTGCGCTCCTGCCCCGGCCTCGCCGAGGCGACGCTCTTCGCCACCGCGCCGGAGATGTTCGCAGCCCCCGGCGAGGCCGAGCGCTTCGCGGCGCTCCGCGGGGAGGTCCGCCTCGCCCGCTACGGGATCGATTGCTACGCCTACGCCCTCCTCGCCCTGGGCCAGATCGATCTCGTGGTGGAAGCCGGGCTCGCGGCCTACGACATCGCGGCCCCGGCGGCGCTCGTGCGCGCAGCGGGCGGGATCGTCACCGATTGGGAGGGGCGGGAGGCACGCTGGGGCGGCCGGGTGATCGCGGCCGGCGACGCCCGGGTCCATGCGGCGGCGCTCGCCCGCCTCTCCGGGCTCGGCTGAGGCCGCTCAGAGCCGCGCCGTCTCGAGGAACCGGTCGACCGCGGCCCAGGCGGCCGCGCGGGGGGCCTCGGCCTCGATGAAGGGCTCGTGCAGCGCCCCCTCGACGCGGGCCAGCGTGAAGCCGAAGCGGGCGCATCCGGCCTCGAGCGCGGCGGGGCAGACCACCCGCTCCCCCGAGCCGAGGATCACGACCCCGGGCTGCCCGATCGGCCCCTGCTCCGAGAGCCGGCGCATCGCGCGCTCCGCGGCGAGGAGCCACCCGAAGGTGGGCAGGCCGATGCCGATCGCCGGATTGCGCTCCAGCACCTCGCACATCCAGTCCCACACGTCGCGGGCATGGGTCAGCAGGTTGTGCTCGAACCGGGTGTAGAGGGGATAGGGCCGCGCCGCCTTCGGCACCGGCGGCCACAGATCGGTGCGCCCGCCCTGATGGGCGATCCAACCGAGGACCTGCGCGATCCGCCGCTCGACCGGAGCGACGGAGATTCCGAACATCGGGGCGGAGAGCACGAGCGGCGCCTCGACGAGCCCGCGCCCCGCCGCGAGCACCGCCACGGCGCCGCCCATGGAATGCGCCGCGACCAGGCGCACAGGCCCCTCCCGGGCGAGTTCGGGCGCGGCGAGCAGGGCGGAGAGATCCGCGAGATAGTCGTCGAAATCGTCGACATGGCCCTTCTGCGCCGGGATCGCGAACCGCTCGGAGCGCCCCTGCCCCCGCCAGTCGAGCCCCGCCACGGTGAAGCCGCGGGCGACGAGCGGCGCGGCGGTGATCGCCGCCTTCTCCAGATACTCCGCCCGGCCCGGGCACAGGATCGCGAGCCCGCGCCCCGTGCCCTCCCAGATCGCGGCGCGCAGGCGCACGCCGCCCTCGGCCTCGAGGGAGAAGACCCGGGCTGGCCGCCGCGCGCCGGGCGCGAGCGGCTCCACCCAACGGGTCTCGCTCATTCCACCAGGGAGGAGAGACGCATCGCCACCGACATGTCGCCCTCGACATCGACGCGGCCGGCCATGAAGGCGGCGGTGGGCGAGAGCTCGCCGCCGAACATCTCCCGGAAGGTCTCCATATCCGAGCGCACGGTCACCTCGGCCTCGCCGTCCTCGGTCGAGACGACGCCGTCGCGGATCATGATCACGCCTTCGTCGGCGATCTCGAACCGGAAGCTGCCCTCGAGCTCGTTGCCCTCGAGCTTCGCCTTCACCTTTTCCACAGCCTTGTCGAACTCGGCGCTCATCTCAGCCCCCTTGACCTCGCGGCCGCCTCGCACGCGGCCCTTGGTATGAGCTAACGCCGATGCATATAGTCATGCAATGAGCCAGTCTGTCCGCATCCCCACGGCCCTCTGCCTGGCGCTTGCGATCGCGGCGCCGGCGGGGGCACAGATCGTCCCGCCCGATCCGGAGCCCCCGGTCGCGATCCCGGAGCCGCCCGCTCCGATCACCGCGCCGGACCAGCCGGAGGAGGCCGACCGCGCCGGATCGCTCGATGCGCTCTTCGCCGCCCTCGCGAGCTCTGGCGAGCAGGAGTGGCAGCCCTTGCAGCAGCAGATCATGGCGGTCTGGGCGCGCTCGGAATCGCCCTCGATGACGCTCCTGCTCGGCCGCGCCACCAAGGCGATGCACGAGAAGGACTACGAGAAGGCCCTCGGGTTCCTCGACGATCTCGTGCGCCTCCAGCCGGACTTCGCCGAGGGGTGGAACCGCCGCGCGACCGTCCATTTCCTGATGGAGAACTATCTCCAGTCGGTCGCCGACATCCAGCGCACCCTCGCCCTCGAGCCGCGCCATTTCGGGGCGCTCGCCGGGCTCGGCATCATCCTCGACCGGCTCGAGCAGGACGAGGCGGCCTATGAGGTGTTCGAGCGTGCGCTCGAGATCCATCCCCATCTCGAGGGGGCGAAGGAGGCGCTGGAGCGTCTCGCCCCGGAGGTTCGGGGGCGCGACCTCTAGCGCTCACTCGGCCGGCACCGGCGCCTCGCGCTGCCAAGTCTCGAGCTCGCGCAGAAGCGCCTCGCGCTTGGTCGAGCTGCGGGCGAACCCGGCCTTGGACTTGGCGGATTTCTTCGCCGCCTCCCAGCCCTTCATCGCGCCCTTGGCCAGCGGCGCGGTGGTCGAAAGAAGCGCCTGCAGGCGGGCGATCTTCTTCCTGGCCTTGGCGAGGTTCTGCGTCACCTTGCCCATCGCCGCCTTGGCCTTGTCGATGTCCTTGCTGTCGTTGACGATGTTGATCGCCGAGGCGAGCGGGCCGCCGATGTTGGCCTTGGATTTTTTGTGCTCGACCGCGCCGTCGACTGCGGCGCCCACGATGTCGATCCCGGCCGATTCCATGCTCGGCTTGCCGCCGGAATAATACGCGTCGACCGCGACCGAGACGACGAAGGCGCCGCCCTGGATCGCCCAGGCCGTGCCGCCGGTGGCGAAGCCGGCCGCGACGCTGCTCGCAATCGTGATCGCGACCCCGATATCTCGCTTGGCGGTCTTGTCCTCGACCTTGCGCTGGGCGGCTTTCAGATCCTTGACCAGTTGGTCGAGGATCTCCTTCATTTGGTCGAGCTCCTTCTTCACGTCCTTGTGCAGAAACAGCACCCAATGGAAGAACATCGCCGTCATCTCGGCGAGCTGGCTGTCGACGATCGCCTTGAAACGCGCATTGGTGTTCTCGAGGATCTCGAGGGCGATGACGTATTTGGTGTAGGCGCTCGTCACGGGCTGGAGATTGGGCTCTGCGCCGGTGGAGATGTAGGCGAACGTGGCCTTGGTCATCGCGCCGTTGAACCGGCCCTCGGCGCTGACCGCCCGGGCGAGATCGGCCTTGAGCGAACTCACGAGGTGGCCGGGAAAGTAACCGATGGCTCCCGAAGCCAAGATGGCCTTGGCGGTCTTTTGCGCTGCATCGAAATCCTTGTCGATCTCGGCGAGATACTTTTCGAGATCGAGGCTGGCGAGAAATTCGCTTGGAGTTATCGTCGACTCGGTCATGCTGACCTCCGGTCGCTTCACTTGCGTTGTGCTCCCGATCCCGAGAGTGCGGCCGCAGCAGCGTGCAGGCAAGCGCGCTTACCGAACGGATACAACTTAGCGATGTCGATACAGACGGCTCAGAGCTTGCCGGAGCCCTGGAGCGTGACGGTCACCTTGTAGCTGCTCATCAGCCCGAGTTCCTGGCAGGCCCAGGCGATGTTGCCGGCCTGGCGCAGCATGAAGCCCTTCACGGTCATCTTCTTCGGAATGAGGTCGAAGCGGAAATCGTAAGTGTCGGTCAGCTTGCCGTCGAAGCTCCAATTCTTGCCGTCGATCTCCAGCTTGCCGGAGATCGCGCCGGCATAGATCGACCGGGCGATGTCGCGATTGGAGGAGAACAGCACCGTCACCGGCTTGATTTGGCAGGAGCCCTTCTGCTTCGCCACCAGTTTCTTGAACTCGGAGGTGGCGAGGATCGCCTTGGCGAGCTTGCTGTTGGCGCCGTATTTGATCGCGCCCTTCCCGTCGATCGAGCGGGCCATGAATTCGTGGGCGATCGGGTAGGAGCCGTTGGCCTTGTCGTTGCAGGCATGCATGGCCGCGCGCAGATGCTTCGCCGCGCTCGAGCCGAGCAGCAGGAGAAGCTGCTTGATCTTCTTGGTCTTCTCGACCACTTGGTCGAGTGCCGGGTTGTCGCCGAGATTGGGCATCGCACTGTCCTCCCCGTGTCTTGTCCGTCGACGATAGCACGCCCAGGCCAGGTTCGCGCGCTCGTCGCGATGGGCCCTTGATGCGGCCCGCCCCCGCCCGCTATGGAGCCCTCGGGGGGCTGGCTCAGGAGGGAGGCCGACGCGATGACCATGGCCGCGCCGCCGCCCGCGTCCGAGCAGACGATCACCGCCGTTCTCGGGCCGACCAACACCGGCAAGACCCATTACGCCATCGAGCGGATGCTCGCCCGGGCCGACGGGATCATCGGCTTGCCGCTGCGCCTCCTCGCCCGCGAGGTCTACGACAAGGTGGTCTCGCTCCGCGGCCCCGGCGCCGTGGCGCTCATCACCGGCGAGGAGAAGATCCTGCCGAAGACGGCGCGCTATTTCGTCTGCACCGTGGAGGCGATGCCGCTCGACCGGATGGTGGATTTCGTCGCCATCGACGAGGTGCAGATGTGCGCCGACCCCGAGCGCGGCCATGTCTTCACCGACCGGGTGCTGAACGCCCGCGGGCGCTACGAGACGCTCTTCCTCGGCTCCGACGCCGCCCGCGCGCGCATCGCCAATCTCGTGCCGAAGGCCCGCTTCACCGGGCGCGAGCGGTTCTCGACGCTGACCTATGGCGGCTCCAAGAAAATCAGCCGGCTGAAGCCCCGCACCGCCATCGTCGCCTTCTCGATCGATCAGGTCTACGCCATCGCCGAGCTGATTCGCCGCCAGCGGGGGGGCGCCGCGGTGGTGATGGGCGCGCTCAGCCCGCGCACGCGCAACGCCCAAGTGGCGCTCTACCAGCAGGGCGACGTCGACTATCTCGTGGCCACCGACGCGATCGGCATGGGGCTCAATCTCGATGTCGACCATGTCGCCTTCGCCGGGCTCTCGAAATTCGACGGCCGGCAGGTGCGCAGCCTGCACGCCAACGAGCTCGCCCAGATCGCCGGGCGCGCCGGGCGCCATGTCCGCGACGGGACCTTCGGCGTCACCGGCGAGGCGCCCCCGATCGAGCCCGAGGTCGTCGAAGCGATCGAGGGCCACCGCTTCAAGCCGATCACCCGGCTGATGTGGCGCAACTCGCGGCTCGATTTCGGCTCGGTCCCCGGGCTTCTGAACTCCCTCGAGAAGAGCCCCGACAGCCCCGATCTCGCCCGCGCCCGCGAGGCGGAGGACCAGGCGACGCTGCGCGCGCTGTGGGAGGACCGGGAGATCCGCGCCCTCGCCACCCGGCCCGACCGCATCCGCACGCTCTGGGACGTCTGCCAGATCCCGGACTTCCGCAAGGTCGCCGACACCGATCATGTGAGCCTCGTCGGGCGCATTTACCGGTTCCTGCTCGGGACGGAGGGCTGTATACCCTCGGACTGGATCGCAGGGCAGCTCCGGCGCATCGACCGCACCGACGGCGATATCGACGCGCTCGCCAAGCGCCTCGCCTATGTCCGGACCTGGACCTACGTGGCCAACCGGGCGGCCTGGGTCGAGGAGCCGGCGCATTGGCAGGGGACCACCCGCGCGGTCGAGGACCGGCTGTCGGATGCGCTCCATGCGCGGCTGACGCAGAGATTCGTCGACCGGCGCACCAGCGTGCTGATGCGCCGGCTGAAACAGAAGGAGCGCCTCGTGGCCGAGGTCAACGACAAGGGCGAGGTGACGGTCGAGGGCGAGTATCTCGGCCGGATCGACGGCTTCCGCTTCACGCTCGACGAGACGGCGACGCCGGACGAGCTCAAGACCCTGCGCTCGGCCTCGCTCGGCGCGCTCCAGGGCGAGCTCGCGCGCCGCGCCGACCGGCTCTACGTCGCCCCCGACACCGCCATCTCGCTGACCGAGCAGGGCGGCCTCGTCTGGGACGAGAGCGCCGTCGGGCGCATCGTGAAGGGCGACGACCCGCTCGCGCCGAAGATCCAGGCCTTCGTGGACGACACCGCCGAGCCCGCCGTCGTCGAGAAGATCGAGCGCCGGCTCGGCCACTGGATCCACCGGCGCATCGCCCAGCAGCTCGAGCCGCTCATCGGCATGCGCGACGACGAGGCGGTCACCGGCCTCGCCCGCGGCGTCGCCTTCCAGCTCGTCGAGGCGATGGGCGTGATCCCCCGCCGCCAGATCGCCGACGACGTCAAGGCGCTGGCCCAGGAGGAGCGCGCGCTCCTGCGCAAGCACGGCGTGCGCTTCGGCCAGCACACGATCTTCCTGCCCGCGCTCCTGAAGCCGAAGCCCGCGCAGCTCCGCCTCCTCCTCTGGGCGCTCTGGGAGGGCCTCGAGGAGATCCCGAGCCCGCCGCCCCCCGGCCATGTCACCGTGCCGAAGGTCGAGGGCATGCCCCAGGGCTATTGGGAGAAGGCGGGCTACCGGCTTTGCGGCGGGCGCGCCGTGCGCATCGACATGCTCGAGCGCCTCGCCGACATGATCCGCCCGATGGACGCGAAAGCGGGCTTCGAGGCGACGCCCGACATGCTCTCGATCACCGGCTGCACCCTCGAGCAGTTCGCCGACATCATGGGCGGCCTCGGCTTCCAGGCCGAGCGCGGCGAGCGTCCGAAGCCGCCCCGCGCCCCGGCCAAGCCCGCCGCGCCCGAGGCGACCGCCCCGGATGGGGCCGAGGCCCCGTCCGAGCCCGATGGCCCCGCGGCCCATGAGGCGGTCGCGGCCTCGGCCCCAGGCGACGCCCTGCCCGAGACGGGTGCCCCGCCGCCGGAGGCCGCCGCGTCCGACGCCCCGCAGCAGGAGGCCGTCGCGCCCGACGCCCCGCCGGAGGCCGTCGCGCCCGAGGCGCCTGAGGCGCGCCCGCCCGAGACCCCTCCCGCTCCCGAGCCGGAGGCCCCCGCCCCTGCCGATCCGACGGCGCCGGAGACGGAGACAGCAGCGGCCGGCGAGGAGGCCCCGTCCTCCGCCGCGTCCGAGGGCGCCCCGTCCCCCGAACCCGAAGCGGCCGAGCCTGCCGCCGCCACGGAGCCGGAGCCCGGGCCCGCCGATGCCCCAGGCGAGCCGTCCACCGAGGCCGCCCCCGCGCCCTCCGAGCCGGGCGCCCAGGCGGTCGCCGCCGACGCCCCCTCGGGCGCGACCGAGATGGAGGTCTACTACGTCTTCACCCTCCGCCCGCGCCGGCCCGCCGGCGGGGCCAAGCGCCGCCGCGGCGGCGAGGGGCGCCAGGGCGAGGGCCAGCGCGAGGGCCAGGCGGAGACCCGTCGCGGCCCGCCCCGGCGCGAGAAGCCCGCGGACGGCGAGGGCCGCGCCCCCGCCCAGGGCCAGCGCCGCAGAGAGCCGGGCGCGCGCGCCGACGCCGCCCCCGCCCCGCGGCAGAGGTCCGACGGTCCGCCCGCCGAGGGGAAAGGCGCAGGCCCCGGCAAGGGCCCCGGCAAGGGCAAGCGCGGCAAAGGCCGTCCGCCCCAGGACGACGCCCAGCGCCCGCCCCGCGGCGACCGCAAGCCACGGGACGACAAGCCCGTCGACCCCGACAGCCCCTTCGCCATCCTGCAGCAGCTGAAGAACCGGTGAGCCGGCCCGCCTCCGCCAGATGACCGAGCCCGCCGCGCGACTCCGCGTCGACAAATGGCTCTGGCACGCCCGCTTCTTCAAGAGCCGGGCGCTGGCCGCGGACTGCGCGGGCTCCGGCCGCCTCCGCGTCAACGGCGTGCGCTGCGAGAAGCCGGCGCAGGGGGTCGCCCCGGGCGACGTGCTGACCTTCCCCCAGGGCGGGCGGGTGCGGGTCATCCGCGTCGCGGCCCTCGGAACGCGGCGCGGCCCGGCCCCCGAGGCGCGAACGCTCTACGAAGACCTGGAGCCCGACGAGCCGCCCGCCTCCCAGGCCCCGGAGACCGAGGGCAGGCCGGACAAGCGCGAGCGACGGGCGATCGAGCGGTTGCGGCGCAGAGACCCAGGCGCGGACCCTTGATCGGAACCGATATCCAGACTTACATAGTCAGGAAAGGGAACGCCCCCACGGGCCGGCGATCAGGAGAGCGCGCATGACCTACGTCGTCACCGACAACTGCATCAAGTGCAAATACACCGACTGCGTGGAGGTGTGTCCCGTCGATTGCTTCTACGAGGGGGAGAACATGCTCGTGATCCACCCCGACGAGTGCATCGACTGCGGCGTCTGCGAGCCGGAATGCCCCGCCGACGC
>CAZNTX010000032.1:32671-38399 GCA_964576075.1 uncultured Limibaculum sp.
GTCAAGCGCGCGATGTGGTCGCGCCGGGCGCAGGAATACGAGCAGAAGATCAACTCCGGCGATCTGATCTCGATCGCCGAGGTGGTCCGTGACCTGCACCGCGCGGAGGACCAGCCCGAGCAGTCCTATTCCGAGCGCCAGCTCTACGAGGCCGCCCTCGAGCGTCTGACCCGCGAGGTCGCCGCCGTCGAGAAGCTCGACGAGGGCGACGCCGCGGCGAAGGTCGAGACGGTGCTGACCGCCAAGGCCGCCTGAGCCGCCGAGAGCGCGATCATCCGCCCGCCGGCCCCGCGCCGGCGGGTTTTTTCATGTCCGGGTCAGAGACCGAAAAACCGATCCAGGATGTCGCGATAGAGCCCGGCGAGGCCGCGGATGTCCTCCGCGGGCACGCGCTCGTCCACCTGGTGCATGGTCTCGCCGACCAGGCCGAGCTCGATCACCGGGCAGTGGTCCTTGATGAAGCGCGCATCGGAGGTGCCGCCGCCGGTGGTGAGCGCCGGGCGCTCGAGCAGCCGGTCGGTGATCGCGTCGACCACGATGTCCGAGAGCCCGCCCGGCGGCGTCAGGAAGCTCTCGCCCGACACGCTCCAGGCGATCTCCGCGGTGCAGCCGGTGCCCTTCAGCGCCTCCTCGATCTGCTGATCGGCCCAGATCTTGATGCTGTCGGAGCTGTGCAGGTCGTTGAAGCGGATGTTGAAGGCAGCGCGGGCGGCCGCGGGGATGACGTTCGTCGCCGGATTGCCGGTGTCGATCGTGGTGAGCGCGAGCGTCGAGGCCTGGAAATGGGTGCTGCCGAGATCGAGCGGGGTCTCGGAGAGGCGCAGGCAGACGGCGGCGAGCGCGGGCAGCGGGTTGACCGCGCGCTCGGGATAGGCGGTGTGGCCCTGCCGGCCGAGCACCGTCAGATCGCCGGACATCGAGCCGCGCCGGCCGATCTTCACCACATCGCCGAGGCGGGCGAGCGAGGTCGGCTCGCCCACGAGGCAGAAATCGAGCGATTCGCCCGCGGCCTTCATCCAGTCGAGGATCGCGCGGGTGCCGTGGATGCCGGGGCCCTCCTCGTCGCCGGTGATCAGCAGGGCGACGGACCCCTCTGGGGGGTGCTTGGTCACGAGCCCGATCGCGGCGGAGACGAAGGCGGCGACGCCCGACTTCATGTCCGCCGCGCCGCGTCCCCAGACGAACCCGTCCTGCAGCGCGCCGCCGAAGGGGTCCGCCGCCCAGGCCGCGATGTCGCCCGGGGGCACCACATCGGTGTGCCCGGCGAAGCCGAAGACCGGGCCCTCGGTCCCCCAGCGGGCATAGAGATTCTCGACCGCGCCGCGCGAGATGCGGTGGCAGGCGAAGCCCGCGGGCGCGAGCAGCCCCTCGATCAGCCGCAGCGCGCCCCCCTCCTCCGGGGTGACGGAGGGGCAGCGGATCAGCTCGCGGGTGAGCTCCACGGGATCGGGGGCGGTCATGGCGGCTCCTCGCGGTCCGGGCGCGTCAGGAGCCGGGAGCGCCGCCCGGCTCGTCCTCCGCGCCGTCATCGTCGTCGTGGAACGGGACCATCTGCGCGACGATCACCGCATTCTCCTCGAGCGCGCGCCGGGCGAGGACCATGTCGTCCTCCGAGAGAGGCTGCCCCGCCGCCGCGCGCTCCGCGACCGAGCCATGGCATTCCACGGTGAGCGGCGCAAGATCGGCCTGGCGGAGGACCGCGACGGTCTCGTCGACGGCGTGGCGCTCGGTCCGCCCGGCGGCGAAGCAGAGAAGGGCCGCGCCGTCGCAGTCGTCCGGCAACCCGTCGCCGCGGCGCCGGCCGAGCTCCACCATCAGGAGGAAAACCCGCCCGAACTCCTCCCCGCCGCCGTCCGACATCTCAGCCGCGCAGCAGCTCGTTGATCGCGGTCTTGGCCCGGGTCGAGGCGTCGACGCGCTTGACGATGACCGCGCAGTAGAGCCCCGGGCCCGGCGAGCCGTCCGGCAGCGGCTTGCCCGGCAGCGTGCCGGGAAGCACGACCGCATAGGGCGGCACCTCGCCCCGGGTGATCTCGCCGGTCTCGCGGTCGACGATGGGCGTCGAGGCGCCGAGATAGACGCCCATGCCGAGCACCGCCCCCTCGCGCACCACCACGCCCTCCACGACCTCGGAGCGCGCGCCGACGAAGGCGCCGTCCTCTATAATCACCGGGGCGGCCTGCAGCGGCTCGAGCACCCCGCCGATGCCGGCGCCGCCCGAGATATGCACGTTCTTGCCGATCTGCGCGCAGGAGCCGACCGTCGCCCAGGTGTCGACCATCGTCCCCTCGCCCACATGGGCGCCGAGATTGACGAAGGAGGGCATCAGCACCACGCCGGGCGCGATATAGGCGGAGTAGCGCACCACGCAGTTCGGCACCGCGCGGAAGCCGGCCTTGCGCCAGTCGTCGCCCGACCAGCCGGAGAATTTGGAGGGCACCTTGTCCCACCAGTCGCTCTCGCCGGGGCCGTTTGAGATCGGGCCCATATCGGCGAGGCGGAACGAGAGGAGCACCGCCTTCTTGGCCCATTCGTTGACCTGCCAGGTGCCGTCCGCCCCCTTCTCGGCAACGCGCAGCTGCCCCCGGTCGAGCATCGAGAGGGCGAATTGCACCGCCTCGCGGGAGGCGCCCGCGGTCTCCGGCGAAATGCTGTCCCGCTGCTCCCAGGCGGCCTCGATGGCGGCTTGGATCTCCCCGTGGCTCATGGCGCGTCCCCCTGCTGTGCCGGCCGTCTCCTGCCGCTATAGGCCGCTTGCCGGCGCATGACAATCGGAAGCGCTCAGCGCGGGAGGGAGACGGCGAGGAGCAGCGTGCGCTGCATCGGGTTGAAATTGTCGTCGGCGATCAGCCAGAGGGTGAGCGCGCCGTCCGGGGCGCGGGCGACGGAGAGGCCCTCCATGTTGTCGATCCCGGAGGCCGAGTCGTAGGCGGCGAGGCGCGTCGCGGTCTCCGGGCGGGGGCGGCCCTCGGCGTCGAGCTCGTAGCGCAAGAGCCGGAGGGAGACGCCCTCGAGCATCGAATAATGCCGCTGCGCGAGGTAGAGCCGCCCGTCCGGGCCGATATCGGCGGCGGTGACGTCGTGCTTGCTGCGCGCGGGCAGGCTGCCGCGACGTGCGCCCTCGGGGCCGAGGATCCAGTAGGGGAAGGCCCCGTCCACGCGGCCTTCGGCGATGGCGAACAGCCGGCCGTCCGGCAAGGTCGCGAGCCCCTCGAGGCCGGAATTGCCGTCGAGCCGCTCGGCGCCCTCTGGCCGCCGTGCCTCGCCAAGACGCCCCGCCCCGAGATGGGCGAGCACCCGCTGGTCCTTCTCGAAGGCCACATGGAGGGTGCCGCCGAGGCGGGCGAGCCCCTCGGCGTCGCGCCCCCGGTCGGCGTCGAACGCCCGGCCGTCCCCGTCGCGCATCTCGGCGATGCGGCCCTCGGAGAGAAGCGCCGGCGCGGCCGGGTCGATCCGCGCCGTCACCCAGGCGCCCCGGTCGGTCACCGCGAGCAGCCGGTCCCCCTCCACGAGCAGCCCAGACAACCCGCCGAAGGCCGGGTCCCGGCCCCAGATCTCCCAGGCGCCGCTTAGCGCGAGGCCGGGCGCGAGGTCCCCCGGCCCGAGCGCCACGGCACGCGCCTCGAGCGCCAGATCCCGGCCCGTCTCCGTCACCCCGTCCGGATCCGCGAGGGCGGGCGCCGCCCAGGCGAGGAGCGCGAGCCCGGCTGCGAGCGCCCTCACCGCGCCACCAGCCGGGCGCAGGCCTCGGGCAGATCGGCCAGCCTGATCGGCCCGCGCGGCTTGGCCTTCGGTTTGGGTTTGGGGTTCGTCGCCTCCTCGGAGAACCACCAGGCGAGCTCGGTCCCGCAGCCGTCGCCGGGCGGGGGTGCGGCCTGATCGACGCAGCCCTCCGCGCTCGCCGGGCAGGCGAGCCGCACGTGGAAATGGCTGTCATGCCCGTACCAGGGGCGGATGCGGCGGAGCCATGTGCGCTCCCCGGTCTCGTCCTCGCAGAGCCGGCGCTTGATCGCGGCGTGGACGAAGATGCGCGCCACCGCCGGGTCCGAGGCCGCGGCGCGCAGGATCGCGTGGTGCTCCGCCGTCCAGTTGGCGTTGGTGCGCATCGCCTTGCGGTCGACGAGGCGGGTGGAGGAGATCCGCTCGCGGTCGCGCAGGCTCAGCGGCTCGGTCGAGGGCTTGCGGAACCAGATGTCGATGTCGAGCCCGATCTGATGGGAGCGGTGGCCCGAGGTCATCGGCCCGCCGCGGGGCTGCGAAATGTCCCCGATATAGAGCCGCGGCCAGCCGATCTCGCGCACCTCCGCGGAAAGCCGCTCGACATAGGCGATGGCGGCAGGGTGGCCCCAGTTCCGGTTGCGGCTGAGGCGCATCGCCTGCCAGCCGGGCCCGGTCTCGGCGAGGCGCATGGCCCCGGCGATGCAGCCCCGGGCATAGGAGCCGACCGGCGCGGGCGCCCCGTCGCTCGCCTCCGCCTGCGCGCCGAAGAGCGCCTTGGCGGGTTCGGCCGCCGCGCCGCCGGGCGCGCCCAAAAGGAGCGCCGCGAGCGCCGCGACGGCCCAGGACATGCATCTCGAACGGCCCATCGCCCCCCCCGCCTGTAGCTCGACGCCAAGTATGCCAGAGGCGCGACGGAGCGCAATCCGCCGCGTGGGCTCACCCTTTCTCGGCGCGCTCTCGGAGGTATGTGCCGAAATCCTGGAGATGATAGAGGAGAGAGTTGACGCATTCCTTGCGCGCATCCTCCCAGGGGGCCTGATCCAAAGTCCCCTCCTGCAACGCTTTTTCGAAGGTCTTGATGGTGTTGGAACTCAAATTGACCTGCTGTGGCGCACTGTTCAATATGAACTTTTTGACCACATCCGCATCCTTTTTCTGACACTCTTTGAGAAATTCTAGAGAGTTCTCCTCAAAACGCACCTTCAGCATCGCGTAGAATTCGTCACGCAGCGGCTTGTCGGCGAGCACTTGCTTGAGGCTCATAGAGGAGATGTTAGCTTGGATGCGGTCGACAGCCTTTTCCAGCGCCTTCCGCGTGTCTTTCACCTCCGTCGGGAATGTCTTTTGCAGGACGTGCTTGGTGTCGTCGTGCAGCTTAGGGAGGCAGGCCTTCGCAGTCTTGTCGGCGGCGGAGAGCATGGCGTCGCAGGCGGCGATCGCCTCGAAGAGCCGGCGGAAGCGGTCGCCCCCCTTCGCGCTCGGGATCTGCTTGGCGGCGGTCTCGTAGGCCTTGAGCGCCTTGCCGAGATTGCCTTTGTCTACGAGCGTCTTGGCCTTGTTCTTCTTCCACCAGGCCTCGGTCAGCTCGACCTTCGTCGTCTTCTGCATCGCGCCTCCGCATCTCTTCCGGGTCCGGGTCGGGACGGAGGAGCAGTCCGGCACGCGGGCCTCCCGCTCCCCGCGCAGGATGGATCGGCAAGGCGGTGGCGAATGTCAACGGTTTCGATCACTCCTCGGCCGACGCCTCGGCCTTGGCGACGAGGGGGGCGAGGAAGCGCCGGTCCGGGTCGCTCTCGAGGCGCACGGCCTTCGACCAGTCCGTCGCGCCGAGGCGGCCCTTGGCGACGGTCACCGGGCCCTCGACCGTCGCCGTCCTGAGCTCGATCTCGGAGAGCGCTTTGGCGGGCAGTTCGAGGAGATCGCCATGGCTGAGGCGCGAGAGCCGGCCGACGGAAGGGCACCTCGAAAAATCTCCCATCCTGACGCGTTCCGGTTAGACTCTCCGCTA
>CAZNTX010000033.1:0-36645 GCA_964576075.1 uncultured Limibaculum sp.
GTGACGTCGACCGTGCTGCCGACGGGCGGAACCGAGCCGTCCTCGCCGATCTGACGCCCGTCCGAGACGGCGACGTTGTAGACGCGCTCGTCCGTCGTGCCATCGGCGTTCAGCCAGCCCTTGACGATCTGCAGCCGGTCGAGATTGGCGCCGTCGGGATCGCGCAGCGCGCGGACGAGACAGGAAGGCGCCACGCCGTCGGCCCCCCCCGTCAGATCGCCCCCCATCGGCACGCCCGTCGCATAGCCATGGCGCGCGAAGTCGGCCCTGTGGATGTCGTCCGCCTCGAACCCGAAGCCGCAGAAGACGCGCACCAGCATCCGCGGGCCGGTGGTCGCGTAGGTCTCCTTGCGCATCATCGCGTCGAAGATCGCCTCGCGCGTGTTCTCGGTCGCCCAAACGCCCGCGAGGCCGGAGGCGAGCGTCTCGTACATGTAGGTGGTGAGGCTCGGATCCTCGGGGCTCTCGATGAGCGCATGCTCCCAGCGGCCGGGATAGGGTTCCCCGAAGGAGGCTTTCCCGAAGTAATTCATCTCGCCCGCCGTCGCGAGCGAAGTGTGGGAGTCGGTCGCGCCGACGAAGCCCGTCTTGTAGGGATTGACCCCGATCTCGGCCGCGATCGTCAGCCCGCGCAGCAGCGCCGACCTGGCGTAGCTTCCGGGCAGGTCCTCGGGCCGGGGCGCGGCCTCGCCGCTCAGGTTCGCCTTGTCCCAGGTTCCGTAGTCGGCGAACGGGTCCTCGGGCGAGAGGGCCGGATGGGGCTCGCTGTCACCCTTCATCTGGGTCATCTCGTGCAGCGGCTCGAAGCGCGACCGCCTCCGGGCGTAATCGGCGGTGATCGGCCCGCCCGAGAAGGTCTCGACATCGAACATCATGCCGTTGGAGAGGTTCGCGTTGTGCGGGATCGCCAGCACGCGCCCGCCCGTCTCCCGCTCGTAGCTATCCATGAACGCCCAGAGATCTTCCGGGTCCTGGCTGTCGAAGGAGGAGAACGGCACGACCTGCGTCACCGTCTCGGCATCGTCCCGGAACAGCACCACCCGGTGCAGGTTGTTGCCGCCCGGTGTCGTCGACCACTCGTACCCGCTGAAGGTCGTGAAGGTGCCGGGGTCGTAGTATTCGTCCGCCGTCTCCGCCATCAGGTCCCAGGTCGAGCGTTCGATGGCCGAGAAGTCGCCCGGGCTCTCGTTCCGGCTGAGCGCCTGCACGAGCTCGAGGAAGAACCTGTTCTGCCCCTTTCGGCCCGACTCGTAGAGCGCGTGCCAGCGCTTGCCGGTCGGGATCGCGAGGATCCTCGGATCGGCGCCGCGGATCAGCGGCACGAGGCCCATCATCTCGGCATGATCCGTCACCGCGAGGAAGTCGAGCGGGCGGACCAGCTTCGCCTGCATCCCGTTGTTCGCCGTCACCTGCTCGCCGCGGGCGAAGCGATAGGCCTCGGCCGGGCCGAGATTGAAGTTGCCGACCATGCCGGCGTCGGGCGAGTAGGTGGTGTGGAGGTGCGTATCCCCCCAGAAGACCCGCTGGGGAAAGCTCTCGTTCACGTATGGCGAGTATTCGCGCCGTTGCTCCTCGGGCGGGGCAATCGTGAACTCTGCGGCACTCGCTGCGGTCGCCGTCAGGGCGGCCGCGGCAAGGACGATCGGGCGGCGACGTCTCTCAGAGGCCATCTCTGTCTCTCCTCCTCGGGTGCGAAGCCGGCTCGGCCAGCGGCGGTGCAGTCATCTCGGAAACAGGAAGGTGAGCGTGAGCCGGGCGCCGAAGCCCTCCGGCCCGGCGGGTGCGCTCTCGGCCCAGTCGCGCGCGCCGACCCCGAGTTGGACGGGCCACCGGCCGAGACGGACGATCTTGCGGATCCTCGCCGGCGCCGATCTTCCGATCGTAGGTGACCTGCAGGGGGAGGCTGATCAGGGACGCGATCGGGTTGGCAAGCTGCTTGGCGAGGTCCTGCTCCCCATCGGCGCTCGCGTCCGGTGCGCTGGCGAGCACCGCGAGCGCGGCGACGCGAGCGGCTGAGCGCCTCGCCGCGCCGCATGATCGAGGCGCCACTTGCTCGGTCTGGCCACGATCGCCGTGCAGCATGCGTCCCCCGCTTGTGGTGCGGGACCGTGTGGCGCAGACGGCACCTCGGCCCCCGTTGTGGACCCACCGTAGCCGGGCGATCGCCGGGGGATTTTGCATCGAGCGCCAAATCAGCTCAAATTTGATACAATGCTGCGAAAGAGGCCCCTGGATGGTTCAGATTCCGTTGATCCGGGCTTCGGGGCTCCGTCGCTTCCTCTTCGGCATGCTCGACGCGGGAATGCCCGTGGACCGGACCCTGACCGAAGTCGGCCTCGATGCGTATCCGTGGGATACGCCAGAAGCGCCGATCCCGATGGCCGCGGGCTTCGAGCTCTTCGGCCGGGTGGCAGAGCGCGAGGGTCGACCGGACATGGGGTGCGAGTGGTTCGACCTCGACGGTCTCGCGGACTTCGGCATTGCGGCGCATGTGCTGGTTGGGTCGCGCACCCCGCGCGAGGCGCTCACGCGCCTCTCCGCCGCCATTCCCTATTTCTGCAGCCACGAGCGGTTCGAGCTCGCGAGCGTCCGGGGGCACCCTGTCGTGCGCGCCGTCTTCCACGGGCCGATCGATCCGGTGGGCAACCACATCGCGCAGCAGATCAGCGTCCGGGTGATCATGGCGATCGTCGGTGCCGCCGAGCAGCCGGAGCCCCCGATCCTGCGTGTCGAACTTCCGCAGTGCAAAATGGTCCGCGCGCGCGACCTCGAGCCGTGGCTCGGCGAGACCGTCCTGACCGCCCCGTCGAGGGGGCACACCGTATTTCTGCGGAAGGAAGCGCTCGACGCCCCGTTCCCGGCGCCGCTTGCGCTTCCGGAGCCGGCGCCCGCGCTGCCGCCCAGTTGGTTGAGGCTGCAAGAGACGCCGAGCCTTGCCGAGGCCGTGAAGATCCTGATCGACGAGATGCTCGTCGAAGGCATGCCGACGGTCGACCAGGTCGCCCGGCGCACCCGATTGAGCCGGCGGAGCCTGCAGAGGATGCTCGCCCGGGCCGGCACGTCCTTCACGATCCTGCTGGACGAGGTCCGCCGCGAGCGCGCCCTGGCGTGGATCGAGACAGACGACCGCCCGCTGGCCTCGCTTTCCGGCGAATTGGGCTATGCGACCGCCGCCAGCTTCAGCCGCGCCTGCCGGCGTTGGACGGACGCCTCTGCGAGGGACCTGCGCAAGCGCGGGAAGACGCGTCGCCCGTGATTGGATTTCTCGGAAAGCGATCCTCTGCTGCCCGAAACCGTAGACCCCCCGCTGAGGTGGTCCCTGAGATCCGGGCAGTGAGATCCGCTTGATCCGAGAGCCGAGACGGACGGCTCGAGTGGCGGGCGAACGCAAACGGGTCGGAGAGGAGTTCGAGGCGAAGGTGGCGTTGGAGGCCAGCCCCCGCTTCGCCGAAGGGCCGACCGGGGCCGGCGGGACGACCTCGATGGACGGAAAGGGCCGCTGGATGGACACCCACGCGTCGCGACGTCATCGAGCGCCTCTGGCGATCCCTGAAGAACGAGGGCGTCCCCCTCCACGCCGTCGAGACCGGCTCGGAGGCCGCCGGTCGGCCTCGGCAGATGGAGCGCCTCCTCCACCACCGAGCGGCCCCATTCGGCCCTCGGTGGACGAACGCTCGTCAGGGCACACTCCGGCCACGAAGGCACCGACCGGGCGGCGCGAAGGCAACGTGGCTCAAGCGCGGCGAGGCCGCCAGCCTGTCCGGAGAAGGGGGCCCCCTCTCTCAGCCGGCCCTGTCGACCCCGCGCGCCGCTCAGCGGCCCGCCTTGCCGTCCGGATCGGCCCTTGCGCCGGCGGCTCGCCGCCGCGCCCGAGGGTCAGGGCTTGCGGGCGCGCAGGTGGTGAGGGCAATGCTCGCCGGTTTCGAGGACATGGATCATCTTGCGCCAGGTCGAGAGCTGGCCGTCCATGTCTCCCGGCGGTAGGAGCGCCTCGAAACCCGGACGCTCCGGTCCTTCGAGGCGGGCGAGCTCCGCCTTCGCCTGTTCGCGATACCAGCCGTTTCGGTTCACCAGACGGATCTCGGCGAAGCCCGCCTGCTCGAGCGCGTCCCGGTAGCGCACTGGCGAGGCCATCTGGAAGCCGAGATCCTCGGCCGCGATATAGGCGGCCATTTCCGGCGTCGGCGCGCCGTCATGGGCGATCAGCCAGTCCGATGCGGCAAACCACCCACCGGGGCGCAGGAGGCGGAAGATGTCGCGCGCCAAGGCGTGCTTGTCGGCGATGTGCACGATGGAGTCCTTGGAGAAGACGAGATCCGCCGAGGCGTCCTCCAGCGGCACGGGTCCCGGAGCGACGCGCCTGATCTCCACCCTGTCGCCAACGCCGTCTGCCGCGGCGCGGGCGCGGGCGGCCTCGCAGACCGTCTCCTCGACATCGAGCCCGATCACGCGCGCCGCCCCATAGTCGCGCGCCAGCGACGCTGTGATGCCGCCGGCGCCGCAGCCGATATCCACCACGGTGCAGCCGCCGAGATCGAGCCCCTCCAGAACGCGCGCAACCTCGTCGCCGCCGCCCGGCGAGAGATACCCCGCGCCCCAGAGCTTCTCGAGAAAGGCGACGTGGCTGCCGTCGTAGAGCTCTTGGCCGTCGCTGTGGTCGCTGCTCATCCCGGTCTCCTGATGCGGGGGGCGCCCTCTCGGCCGCTCCGAACCGCCGCTGCCCCTCGGGCGGCTGCGCCATCGGCCCTGGCCGGATCCTCCCCGTCGGACCGGCAGCAGATGCGATAGCGCTCGAGGGTCGCGGCGTCGATCAGCCCGGCACCGTAGAGATGCATGGCCGCAGCATAGCGCAGGAGGCCCGACCCCGGCATACCGAGCGGCCTCTGCAGATCGGCCCAGGCCTCGGCCTCGGTCGCCGCGTTCGCGGCCGCGGCGTCGGCGGAGATTGCCTTCATCCGACGTTCCTTCCATAGCGGGAGACGGCAGGAAGAGCGGAGGTCCGATCGTGCCGAGCAGAGCGGAAGCGGGGGCGAAGCGGCGGCGCGAGCCGAAGGAGGCGCGGCGCGAGCAGCTGATGGACGCCACCCTCGCCGTGCTCGCGCGCCGCGGGCTGGCGCAGACCACGCTGGCGGACGTGGCCGACGAGGCCGGGCTCTCGCGCGGGATCGTCAACTTTCACTTCGAGAGCAAGGAGCGCCTCTTGCTCGCAACGCTCACGCGCCTCTCGGCGGAATACGACGCGACTTGGCGTGCCGGTCTCGCGGCGGCCGGGCCGGAGCCCGCCCAGCAGCTGCGCGCCCTTCTCGTGGCGGATCTCTCCGAGACGCTCTGCACGCCGGAAAAGCTTGCCGCCTGGTTCGCGTTCTTCGCCGAGTCGGGCGCGCGGGCGGATTACCGCGATCTCTGCTGGGCGCGGGACGACGCCTTGCTCGATGCCTTCACCGCGCTCTGCGCCGCGCTCGATCGCGACGGCGCCTACGGCTACGATGCGCGCCGCACGGCCATGGCGATCTATGCCATGGAGGAAGGGCTCTGGCTGCGGCTTATGCTCGGCAATGCCGAGTTCACCCGTTGCGAAGCCCTGGAGATCGCGCTCGGCATGCTCGGCACGCTCTTCCCGCGCCACTTCACGCCTGAGGGTGAGCTGCGCGCCTAGCATCGCCGGCGCTCAGCCGGCCAGCATGGCGGCATTGGCGGCGGGGATCGCCTCCTCCGCCGGCGCCTCCTCCAGCGTCAGCACCGGCAGCACGGCGCGCAGATGGTCGTGATGGCTGCGCAGTCCGTATTCGAGATCCGACAGCAAGAAGCCCTCGAAGGCGGGCGAGGCCATCGCCTCGTTGGACCAGATCGTCAGCTGCACGTCCTCCGCGATCGTCTCGCGGTCGATCCTCGCGGCGAGATAGCGCGCGGCCCGCTCGCGCCGCGTCTCGTCGGGATAGCGGTAGACCGCCCCGCGGAGCATCGTCCGGTGGGTCGAGATCGGGAACTCCTGGTAGAATTGGACGCTCTCGGGCGTGGCCGCGATCACCGCGTTGGGGAAGAGGCCCCAATAGGGCCAGGCCTCGTGCAGATCCTCGGGCATGTGCGGGCGCGGTGCCGAGAGCCCCACATAATGGCGCACGCTCCAGCGCCGCCGGCCTTGGCGCGCGAAGCGGCCGATGGTGCGGTTGATGCCGTCCACGCAGGGCTCGTCCACATAGTCGTGGCCGTAGAGGTCCTGCAGCGCCGGGTGCGCCATGGCGACGTGGTAGCCCTCGTTGTCGACATCGCGCACCGACTTCCAGTTGACCGGGGAGATATCGGTCCAGACGCTGCCGTCGGCCGGGACCATCTCCTCCATGCGGTAATGCGCCATCTCGGCGGCGAAGGGTGCCATCAGCTCGGCGATGCCCGGCTGCGGCCCCGGGGCGAAGCGCACGAAGACGAAGCCGTTCCAGATCTCGGTCTCGAGCGGCAGGAGCCCGTGCTCGATGCGGTCGAGATCGGGGAAGCTCTCGGGGCGCGCCGGGCCGCGAAGCGTGCCGTCGAGATTGTAGACCCAGCCGTGGAAGGGGCAGACGAGCGCGCCGCGGCAGCGCCCCCGCTCCTCGGCCACCACGCGGGAGCCGCGGTGGCGGCAGATATTGTGAAAGCCGCGCACCACGCCGTCGCGCCCGCGCAGGATGAGCGCACGCTCGCCCACCGCGTCGAAGGCCAGATAGTCGCCCGGCTCCGGCAGGTCCGAGACATGGCCCGCGATCTGCCAGTGCGTGCGGAAGAGCTCGGTCTTCTCGAGCGCGGTCAGCGCGTCGCTGTGATAGGTCCAAGCCGGCAGGCCGCGGCGGTCCCAATCCGCCGGCACCCCGATATCGCGCACGCCCTCGTCCTTCATGGCTCGACCCGCTTCCGATTATTGAACCGAGATTCAATAATAGCCCCGCGCCCAGTGATTCGGAAGCCATCTCAGGAGAGCGCCATGAAGCCGATCGAGCCGCAGGAACGCCGGATCGCCAATATCCGCGACGACGCCGCCTTCACCCCCTACGACCCTAGCGGCGTCTCCGAGACCGGCACCTCCTACATCAAGCTCAACCCGCAAGGGCCGAAGGACGTGGGCTTTTACATCTACCGGATGGACCCCGGCAGCCGCTCGACGCCGCACCGCCATGGCGGCGCGGAGGAGTTCGTCATGATCGAGGGCGAGCTGATCGACAACGACGGCACCGTCTACCGCGCCGGCGACGTGGTGTGGCTGGCCGCCGGCACGGAGCACACCTCGCACACCGAGACCGGCTGCCTGATCGCGGTCTATGCCGAGGCTCCCGAGGAGACCCCGTCATGAGCCCGGAGGACATGCCGGAGCTGGCGACGCGGGAAAGCTCGGCCACGGCAGAGGCCGACCGCCGGCATCATCTCCATCCCTGGGAAGGGCTCGCCGATTGGCGGCGCGCGGACCGCCATGTGATCACCCGCGGCGAGGGCATCCACCTCATCGACGAACAGGGGCGCCGGCTGCTCGACGGACCGGGCGGCATGTGGTGCGTGAATGTCGGCTATGGCCGGCGCGAGATCGCCGATGCCATCGCGGAGCAGGCCATGACGCTGCCCTACGCCTCGCCCTGGGCCACGGCGCACGGGCCTGGCGCTGCCCTGGCAGAGCGGCTCGCCCGCCTCGCGCCCGGCGCGCTCAATACGGTGCAGTTCACGACCGGCGGCTCGACGGCGGTCGACACGGCGCTGCGCACCATGCACTTCCTCAACAACAGGCTGGGGCGGCCCGAGAAGAAGGTCGTGATCGCGCGGGAGAAGGGCTATCACGGCTCGACCTATCTCTCGGCCAGCGTCACCGGCAAGGAGCGCGACCGCAGCCATTTCGACCGGGCCGACGCGCTCGTTCACATGCTGCCGGACGTGAACCCCTTTATCCGCCCGAAGGGCATGAGCGAGGCCGACTGGTGCGATGCCAAGATCGCCGATCTCGAGCGCGCCATCGCCGAGATCGGGCCGGAACGCGTGGGCGCCTTCATCGCCGAGCCGATCCTCTGCTCGGGCGGTGTCGTGATCCCGCCCGAGGGCTATCATGCGCGGACGCTGGAGGTATGCCGGCGCCACGACATCCTCTACATCTCCGACGAGGTGGTGACCGCCTTCGGCCGGCTCGGGCACTGGTTCGCCTCGGAGGCGGTATTCGGGATCGAGCCGGATTTCATCTGCTGCGCCAAGGGGCTGACCTCGGGCTACCAGCCGCTCGGCGCCTGCATCGTCTCCGATCGCGTGCTGGAGCGGATGACGGGCGCCGACCACGACGTGCTGTTCCTCAACGGCTACACCTACTCGGCGCATCCGGTCGCCTGCGCCGCGGCGCTGGCGAATATGGACATCATCGAGCGCGAGGATCTGCTCGGCCATGTCCGGCGCGTCACGCCGCGGTTCCAGGCGCGCCTCAAGGCGCTGGGCGCGTCGCCGATCATCGGGGATGCCCGGGGGATGGGGCTCCTCGGCTGCCTCGAGGGGCTCACGGAGGAGGGGCGCGAGACGCCGCTCGGCATCCAGCGCGATCTCGGCGCCAGGCTCGATGCGGCCTGCGAGGCGCGGGGGCTGATCGTGCGCCCGCTGATCAACATGTGCGTGTTCTCGCCGCCGCTGATCATCACCGAGGCACAGATCGACGAGATGTTCGACATCATCGACGACGCGGTGGCCGAGGTCGCGGCCAGCTTCGCCGCCGGCTGCGAGCGCATGGGTGCGTGAGGGCGATGGTGCGCGACCCGGTCTTCACCTGTTGGGAGGAGCTCTCGCCCGGGGGTCAGGGCACGTAACGGCTCTCGCGGATCCGCGTGCCCGGCGCGTGGCGGCGCGAGAGGGCGGTTCCGGCGCGGATATAGCCGGTCTCGCCGGCGGCGAAGCTCGTCTCCTCGCCACGAGCGATCAGCGTCACGCTGCCCTCCAGAACGTGAAAGAGCTCGTTGGCGGTCGCCGCGGTCTCGCCGCTCGCCCCGCCGGCATGGGCGGTAAGGGAGACCGTCATCCGGCCGGTCGCGTTCTCGAAACAGGTCGTCGCGGTCGCCACCGCGCTGCCCAGCGGCAAGGGCTCGAGCGCGGGCTTCGTGATCCGGGCGAGCGAGGGGTTCGCCGGCCCCTCCGGCACCGGATCGCTGACGATCATGAAAACCTTGCGCACATAATCCGGCTGCTCCCACTGGCAGACGAAGCCCTTCGGGATCACGAAGGCCTCGCCCGCGCCGACCGCCACCTCGTCGCCGCCGGGCATGCGCATCACGAGGCTGCCCTCGAGCAGCAGCATGAACTCGTCATCCGGATAGGGCTCGGACGGCGCCGTGAACGCCGTGCAATCCCACACGCCGGCGAGATAGCCCGTCGCCGCGTTCTCGTCGGCCAGCCAACCGCGCTGGACCGGCGTGCCGGAGACGAGCGAATCAGGGTCCATCGGATCCCACGCGACAAGCCCCCTCCCCGCACTGTCCGAATGCGGGATCCTCAGAATGCCAGCCTGTCCACTCACGGCCAATCTCCAGATGTCGAAAGAATGTCCAACTGCCCGGTTTGCGCGCAAGAATCTCGGTCAGAGGCATCCAGGCACGCAAGATTCGAGTCATGACGCCCTTGACTAGCCCGCCTGTCAATGCGGTTCTTGATTGAACGAACATTCAGTCGGTTTCGCGCGCAGCGTGCAACGCGGCTGGAGACAACGACCGACTTCGACAGGGCACATCGCAACAGCGGAGGAGAATCCGAAGATGGATGTCGTGGATCAGATGAATGCCGTGCGCACGGGCGACCTGAGCCGCCGTGCGTTCAACCGCTCGCTACTGGGGCTCGGCGTCGCGATGGTGACCGTTCCGGTGCCGTCGCGCATGGCGCGCGCGGCGGCGGGCGATCAGGCGACCTTCTTCACCTGGGGCGGCTA
The DNA here is from genome assembly GCA_964576075.1 of uncultured Limibaculum sp. GTDB lineage: Bacteria > Pseudomonadota > Alphaproteobacteria > Rhodobacterales > Rhodobacteraceae > Thermohalobaculum. The sequence goes on from CAZNTX010000033.1 coordinate 9,908, forward strand.
CGATATCCCCGAGCTGTTCGTCTCCTACGAGGCCAAGCACGGCGCGCTGCCCAACTTCACGACCTTCGGCGGGTCGGAAGAGGCGCTCACCAAGATGCGCGCCGGGTTCGTCGTCGACGTCTCGCACCCGTGCAACCAGGCGGTGCCGCGCTGGATCGCCTCGGGCCTCTTCCAGCCGCTCGACACCTCGCGGCTGTCGAACTGGGCCGACCTGATGCCGGAACTCTACAACCTGCCGGGCAACCAGGTTGACGGCAACTACTACATGGCGCCGATGGACTGGGGGCAGACCTCGGTCACCTACCGCACCGACCTCTACGATCTCGAGGGCGCGGAAGAGAGCTGGGACATGCTCTGGAACCCCAAATACAAGGGACGGCTGGCCTGCCTCGCCTCTGGCGCCGATACCTGGTGGTGCGGCGCGATCAAGGCGGGCGTGCCGTTCGAGGAGATCGCCACGGACGCAGCCTTCGAGAAAATCGCCGCCGTGATGCGCGAGCAGCGCCCGCTCATCCGGATGTACACCGACGACACCACCTCGCTCGAGCAGGCACTAGCCGCGGGCGAGATCGCCGCCGCCCTCACCTGGAACGAGACTGCCGTGAGCCTGCAGTCAGAGGGCATCCCCGCCAAGTTCGCCAAGGTCAAGGAAGGCGCGCTCACCTGGGTCTGCGGCGCCATGATCCACAAGGACGCGCCCAATATCGACGCCGCCTATGACGTCGTCGACTCGCTGCTGAGCGTGGAGACCGGCAAGTTCCTGATCAACGACTACGGCTACGGCCACTCCAACAAGAAGTCCTTCGACGCCTTCGACAACGCGCGGCTGACCGAGCTCGGCCTCAGCGACAAGCCCTTCGAGATCCTCGAGGCCGGCCACTTCCAGACCCCGCAGACGCAGGAGTGGGAGAGCCGGATGAACGCGCTCTTCGAGCAGATCAAGGCCGGCTTCTGAGCCGCGGCGCCGAGGTTGCCGGGGCGGTTCGCACCGTCCCGGCCCGGATCCGTTCGACGAAAGGACGACGATGACCGACGTTGCGACCTCGCCCCACTACGCGCCGTCCGCGCCGCGCGAGGTGCCCCGCCCGGGACGTCTGGCAGGTCTTCTGCAGCGCTACGAGGTTCTGCGCGGATACGTCCTGCTCTCCCCTGCGCTTCTGGTGATGCTGGCGGGCATGGCCCTGCCCTTCGTCGTGCTCGTGGCGATGAGCTTCTGGCGGCCTGCGGGCTTCGACTTCGACACGACGCTCTCGCTCTCGAACTACGAGGCGATCGCGACGCAGCCGATCTATGGCGCGCTGCTGGAACGCTCGCTCTGGATATCGGCGGCGGCGACGGTGATCACCGTCTCGCTGTGCTACCCGATGGCCTACTACGTCGCCTTCCATGTCGAGCGGCACAAGACGCTCTGGCTCATCCTGATGACGCTGCCGTTCTGGACGAGCTATCTCCTGCGCGTCTTCGCCTGGAAGGTCGTGCTCGGCTATAACGGGATGATCAATGCGAGCCTCACCGGCATCGGCCTGATCGACCAGCCGCTGGAGTTTCTGCTCTACAGCCAGACGGCGGTGATCATCACGCTCACCCATGCCTGGGCCGCCTTCGCGATCCTGCCGATCTATGTGAGCCTCGAGAAGATCGACCGCCGGCTGCTGGAGGCCGCCACCGATCTCGGCGACGGGCCGTGGCAGCGGTTCTTCCGGATCACGCTGCCGCTGTCGCTGCCGGGCGTCGTCGCGGCCTCGCTGCTGATCTTCATCCCGACGGTGGGAGACTACGTGACGCCGGCCCTTCTCGGCGGGCCCGACGGGCTGATGATCGGCAACCTCATCCAGCTCCAGTTCGGCGCGGCGAACAACTGGCCCATGGGATCGGCGCTGGCCATCGTCATGATGCTCTCCGTCACGGCCGTCTTCGCGGTGGTGAAGCTCACCAGCCGCGTCGCCTTCGGAGCGCGGACATGAGCGCCTCGGCAATCGGGGGACGGGCGCATCCGGCGCTGAGGGCCTATGCCTGGGCCTTCGTCGCCATCCTCTATGCACCGCTCCTCTTGCTTCCGCTCTTCTCGTTCAGCGCCTCCACTTATCTCGCCTTCCCGATCGAGGGCTTCACCACCGAGTGGTACGGGCAGCTCTGGGACGCGAGATCCATGTGGGCGGCGCTCTGGAACAGCGTCGTGCTGGGCGCGACCGTCGCGGTGATCAGCACCGCCCTCGGCGTCTTCGCGGCGAAGGCCTTCACGCGCTACCGCATGCCGGGGCGCGGGCCGCTGCTCAGCTTCATGATGCTGCCGCTGGTGGTGCCGGGCATCATCCTCGGCGTCGCGCTTCTCATCCTGCTCAACCAGGCGGGCGTGACGCTCTCGCTCTTCACGGTCGGCATCGGGCATGTGCTGATCTGCACGCCCTTCGCCATCGCAACGCTCATCCCACGCTTCGAGGGCTTCGACGCCTCGATCGAGGAAGCCTCGGCCGATCTCGGGGAGAACGGCTGGTGGACCTTCTGGCGCGTGACCTTCCCGATGGTCTTCCCGGGCATCCTCGCGAGCCTGATGCTCACCTTCACGATCTCCTTCGACGAGTTCATCATGGCGTTCTTCCTCGCCGGCACGGAGCAGACGCTGCCGATCTATATCTGGAACCAGCTCCGCTTTCCCGAGCGGCTGCCGGCGGTGCTGGCGCTTTCGACAATCATCATCGGGATCTCCTTCGTGCTGGTCTTCGCGAGCCTGTGGCTCGCACGGCCAGGGACTGGCGGAGAGGTGCGGGAGAACGAGACATGACCGCCGAGCCCTGCATCGTCATTCGCAACGTCACCAAGCGCTTCGGCTCGGTCCGCGCGGTCGACGGGATCGACGTCGAGATCGCCCATGGCGAGTTCTTCTCGCTGCTCGGCGCGTCGGGCTGCGGCAAGACCACGCTCCTGCGCATGCTCGCGGGCTTCGAGGGGCCGACAGAAGGCGAGATCTATATCGACGGGCAGCCGATGTCTGCCGTTCCGCCGCATCACCGCCCCGTCAACATGGTGTTCCAGAGCTATGCGATCTTCCCCCATCTCAATGTGCGCGAGAACATCGCCTACGGGCTGAGGAAGCAGCGGCTCTCGCGGGCCGAGCGCACCCGCATGGTCGACGAGATGCTCGAGCTCATCAAGCTGCCCGGTTATGGCGACCGCCGCGCCAACCAGCTTTCGGGCGGGCAGCGCCAGCGCGTGGCGCTCGCGCGCGCGCTCATCCTGCGGCCCAAGGTGCTGCTCCTCGACGAGCCGCTCGGCGCGCTCGACAAGCAGCTGCGCGAACAGATGCAGCTCGAGCTTCGCGCGCTGCAGCGCACCGTCGGCATCACCTTCGTCTTCGTCACCCATGATCAGGAGGAGGCCCTGACCCTCTCGGATCGGATCGCCGTGATGTCCGGCGGGCGCGCGCTGCAGATCGACACGCCGAACGGCCTCTACGAACGGCCGAGCACGCGCGAGGTCGCCTCGTTCATCGGCACCATGAACTTCTTCGAGGGCAGCGTGGCCGGCCGGGTCAACGGGCGCGCCGATCTCGAGGTCCAGGGCCTCGGGGGCCTGTCGGTCGAGGCGTCGCAGCGCGATCTGGCCTCTGGCGAGCGCGTCTGCGTCGCGATCCGGCCGGAGAAGCTGATGCTCACGCCCGATCGCCCCGAGACCGGCCGGAACCTCGTGGAAGGCGAGCTCGCGGACATCGCCTATCTGGGCGAGCGCAGCCATTTCTTCGTGCGCCTTCCCGGGGCGGAGAAGCCGGTCGCCGTCTCGGCGCAAAACCATGTCAGCGGTTGGCTGAGCGAGGCCGACAAGGGGCGGCCGGTCTGGCTGACCTGGGCGGAGGACGCCATCGTCCTGCTGGACGCGGAGTGAGGCGGCTCCCATGACCAGGACCCTCGCCGCAAAGCGCCCGCGCACGGCCTCGCGCGCGGTGCGCCGAAAGCAGCTGATCGAGGCGACGATTCAGTGCATCGCGCAAAACGGGCTGACCGGCACGACCATGGCCGAGGTGACGCGGCGGGCCGGTCTCTCGATGGGGCTCGTCAGCTTCCATTTTCAGAGCAAGGAGAACCTGCTGCAGGAGACGCTCGTCCACCTCGCAGAGCAGCATCGCAGCCGCTGGGTGGCCTGTCTCGAAGACAGCGCGCTCGATCCCGCCGCAAAGCTCGCCGCCGTGATGGACGCGCATTTCCATCCGAGCACCTGCAACCACACGCGCATCGCCGTCTGGTTCGCCTTCTTCGGCGAGGCGCGCCACCGCGAGGTCTACCGCGCGCGGATCGCCCATTTCGACACCGAGCGAACCGAGACGGTGACCCGGCTCTGCAGCGCCCTGATCGAGAGCGAAGGGGCCGACGTGCCCGCCGAGCATGTCGCGAGCAGCCTCGAAAGCCTGGCCGACGGGCTCTGGCTCTCCATCCTCCTCTATCCGACCTGGCTCGACCGGCAGACGGCGAAGGGGCAGGTGCACAGCTATCTGCGCTCGGTCTTCCCGCGCGCCTTCGCCCGCTGGCCGGGAGAGGCCGAGGCGCCCGCCCCCTGCCGCAGAGGAGCCCCCGCATGAGCCCCCCGCCCCAAGGACCCTCCCGCCGCGCGGTGCTGGCGGCGATGCTGGCCGCAGGCGCGAGCCCCGCAGTGCGCGCAGAGCTGCCCTCAGACCCGGATGTCGCCGTCATCGGCGCCGGTGCGGCCGGGCTCGCCGCGGCACGCACGCTGATGGCGGCGGGCAAATCGGTCGTCGTGCTCGAGGCGGCGGACCGCATCGGCGGGCGGGCCTATACCGAAAGCGCGCGGCTCGGCCTGCCGTTCGACCACGGCTGCGCCTGGCTGCAGGGGCCGGACGATCTCGCCATCACGCAGCTCGCGCGGCGCCGCGGCTACCGGCTCATCGACCACAGCGACCCGTCGGAGGCCGTCTATGTCGGCGACAGGCGCGCCAGCCTCGCCGAGCGGCGCGCCTATTGGAGCACCTACGGCCGGATCGAGGAGGCGCTCGAGGCGGCCGAGGGCCGCGATGTGCCCGCCGCCTCGGTGATCCCCGCCGGGCTCGACTGGACTGGCACGGTCCAGAGCTGGATCGGCCCGATGGACCACGGCGTCGACTTCGCCGATCTCTCCACGGCCGAGTACAACGCCTACGAGGAGTACGACACGGACTACCTCGTCGAGGAGGGCCTCGGCACCCTCGTGGCCGAGGCCGGCCGGGGCTTGCCGGTCCGGCTCTCCACTCCGGCCACGGGCATCGACTGGTCCGGCGAGGGCGTGGCGGTCGCGACACCGGACGGAACGCTGCGCGCCAGGGCCTGCATCGTGACTGTCTCGACCGGCGTTTTGCGCTCTGGCGCGCTCCGCTTCGCCCCGGCGCTGCCCCTGCCCACGGCGGAGGCGATCGACCGCCTGCCGATGGGCCTTCTCGTCAAGATCGCGCTCAAGACCGACGGCGAGAGCTTCGGCCTCTCGGAGAATGCGTGGCTGACCTACAAGGTCCCGCCCGAGATGCCGGCGCGGGCCTCCTTCTTCCTCACCCGCCCGTTCGGCCAGCCGCTGCTGGTCGGCTTCGTCGGCGGCGCCTTCGGCTGGGAGCTCTCCCGCGCCGGCGAGGCCGAGGCCATCGACTTCGCGGTCGGAGAGCTTGCGGGCATGCTGGGCTCGGATGTCCGCCGCCGCATCATGGGCGGGCTGATGACCGACTGGGCGACGAACCCGCTCACCCAAGGCGCCTATGCCGCCGCCGTTCCGGGACATTTCGGGGCGCGCGCCGCGCTGGCCGCGCCGGTGGGCGGGCGCATCTTCTTCGCCGGAGAGGCTTTGGGCGGCGGCTACAATGCGCTCTGCTCAGGCGCCTGGCTGAGCGGCGAGGCCACGGCCCGCGCCGTCTCCGCCACCCTAGACCGCCACTGCAACGCCTGCGGCCCGAAGCGCGGACGTAGCGGGAGCACCGCGGAATGACCCGGCACGACACTGTGAAAACGACCCGCGACCCGCGCTACGATATCCTGTTCGAGCCGGTGAAGATCGGCCCGGTGACAGCGCGCAACCGCTTCTACCAGGTGCCGCACTGCAACGGCATGAGCCGGTCCTATCCCTCCTCCATGGCGGCGATGCGCGGGGTGAAGGCCGAGGGCGGCTGGGCGGTGATCTGCACCGAGGAAATGGAGATCCACCATTCCTCCGAGCACACCCCCTATGTCGAGGGCCGGCTCTGGGAGGACCGGGACATCCCCGTCTTCGCGAAGATGTGCGAGAAGATCCACGCGAACGGCTCTCTGGCCGGGGCCGAGCTGTCCTATGCCGGCGCCGCGGCGGTCAACCGCTACTCCCGGGAGATCCCGCTCGGCCCCTCGGCGCGGCCCGTGGACTACCCCGATCCCGTGCAGGTGCGGGCGATGGACCGCGCGGATATCCGCAACGTCCGCCGCTGGCATGTCGAGGCGGCCAAGCGCGCCCGGACGGCCGGGTTCGATCTCGTCTATGTCTATGCCGCACACGATCTCAGCATCCTCATGCATTTCCTCTCGCGCCGCCGGAACCGCAGGAGCGACGAGTATGGCGGGAGCCTCGAGAACCGGGCGCGCCTCTTTCGCGAGGTGCTGGAGGAGACGAAGGCGGCCGTGGGCGACAGCTGCGCCGTGGTCGTGCGCTTCGCCGTCGACGAGCTGGCAGGGCCCGCGGGCATGGAGGCCGGCGGCGAGGCGCGCGACTTCGTCGAGATGCTGGCCGAGCATCCCGACCTCTGGGACGTGAACATCTCCGACTGGAGCCACGACAGCCAGACATCGCGTTTCGCCGAGAGCGGCTTCCAGGACGACTATGTCGCCTGGGTCAAATCGGTGACGAGCAAGCCCGTGGTCGGCGTCGGCCGCTACACGTCGCCGGACGCCATGGTCTCGCTCATCCGCCAGGGCCGGCTCGACATGATCGGCGCCGCGCGGCCGTCGATCGCCGACCCGTTCCTGCCGCGCAAGATCGAGGAGGGGCGGATCGAGGACATCCGCGAGTGCATCGGCTGCAATATCTGCGTCTCCGGCGACATCCAGAGCGCGCCGATCCGCTGCACCCAGAACCCGACCATGGGCGAGGAATGGCGCCGCGGCTGGCACCCGGAGCGCATCGCGCCGGCCCATGCGCCCGAAAGCGTGCTGATCGTCGGCGCCGGTCCCGCCGGGCTCGAGGCCGCCCGTGCTCTCGGCCAGCGCGGCTATGACGTGACGCTGGCCGAGGCCACGGACCGGCTCGGCGGGCGCGTCGATACCGAGGCGCGCCTGCCGGGTCTCGCGCAGTGGCGGCGCGTCGCGGATTATCGCGAGTGGCAGATCGGCCAGATGCCGAATGTCGCGACCTATCTCGACAGCCCGCTGACGGCGGAGCAGGTGCTGGAGTTCGGCGCCGACCACGTGGCCATCGCGACGGGGTCCCGCTGGTGCGCCTCCGGCATCGGCCGCGAGACCCACGAGCCGATCCCCCGCGCGGAGGGGGCGCGCGTGCTCACGCCGGACGATATCATGGCCGGCGCGCGCCCGGATGGGCCGGTCACCATCTTCGACGACGACCACTATTACATGGGCGGCATCCTGGCCGAGCTGCTGCGGGCGGAGGGCTGCCCGGTCACGCTCGTCACCCCGGCCGCCGACGTCTCCCACTGGACGCACTACACCCTCGAGCAGGACCGCATCCAGCGCCGCCTCCTGGAGGCCGGCGTCGAGATCATCGCGCTTCACGGGCTCTCCGAGATCGGGCGGGACCGCGTCGAGATCGAATGCGTCTATACCGAGCGCGCGCGGGAGATCCCGAGCGCGGCGGTCGTGATGGTCACGATGCGCGAGCCGGTCGACACGCTCTACCACGACCTCCAGGCGAGCATCGCTGCGGGCAAGACAGCGCCGCCCCGCTCGCTCTGCCGGATCGGGGACTGCCTCGGCCCCGGGACCATCGCGGCCGCCGTCTATGGCGGGCACCGCTATGCGCGCGAGCTGGGCGAGGCCGCGAGCGATGCGCCGCCCTTCCGGCGCGAGCTGCCGCAAATCGCGCCCGATTGACCGAGCCGGCCAACACCGAGGAGCCCGGATGACCCGCGACCAGCGCTACGACTGCCTCTTCGAGCCCCTGAAGATCGGCCCCGTCACCGCGAAGAACCGGTTCTACCAGGTGCCGCATTGCACCGGCATGGGCTGGCTGCGCCCGCAGGCGCTGGCGGAGATGCGGGGCATCAAGGCCGAAGGCGGCTGGGGCGTCGTCTGCACGGAGTATTGCTCGATCCACCCCGCCTCGGACGACCTCCACGGCGTCTCGGCCGCGCTCTGGGATGCCGAGGATGTCCGCCAGCACGCGCTGATGACCGACAAGGTCCATGCCCATGGCGCGCTCGCCGGCGTCGAGCTCTGGTTCGGCGGGCAGCGCAACTCCAACGCCTACAGCCGCCTGCCCACGCTCGACCTCCACTCCGTGCCGAGCAGCATCGGCCACCCCTGGCAAACCCGCGCCATGGACAAGACCGATATCGCCGATCTGCGCCGCTGGCACCGCAAGGCGGCGCTCCGTGCGAAGGAAGCCGGGTTCGACATCGTCTATGTCTACGCGACGCACACCTACCTCCTGGCCAACTTCCTCGATCCCCGCGTCAACCGGCGCGGCGACGAGTATGGCGGCAGCCTGGAGAACCGCGTCCGCCTCGTGCGCGAGATCATCGAGGAGACGCGCGAGGCCGTCGGCGAGACCTGCGCCATCGCCGTGCGCTGGAGCGCCGAGGAGAGGAGCGGCGAGGACGGCGTGCCCGAGACCGGCGAGCGGCGGGAGATGTTCGCCAGGCTGGCCGAGCTGCCGGATCTCTGGGACATCAACATCGCCGACTACAGCCTCGAGATGGGCGTCTCGCGCTTCGCCAAGGAGGCGGCCCTCGAGCCCTACATGGACTGGGTGCGCGGCGCGACGACGAAGCCGGTCGTCACGGTCGGCCGCTTCACCTCGCCGGACACCATGGCCGGCCAGATCCGGCGCGGGGTCGTCGATCTCATCGGCGCGGCGCGGCCCTCCATCGCGGACCCGTTCCTGCCGAAGAAGATCGAGGAGGGCCGGCTCGAGGACATCCGCGAATGCATCGGCTGCAACATCTGCTATTCGGGCGACAGCCTGGGCGTGCCGATCCGCTGCACCCAGAACCCCACCATGGGCGAAGAGTGGCGCCGCGGCTGGCACCCGGAGCGCATGCCGGAGCGCGGCTCCGACGCGCATGTCCTCGTCGTCGGGGCCGGGCCCGCCGGGCTCGAGGCGGCCAGGGCCCTCGGCGCACGCGGCTACAGGGTGACGCTGGCCGAGGCGACGCGCGAGCTCGGCGGGCGGGTGCTGCGCGAGGCGCGGCTGCCGGGGATGAGCGAGTATATCCGGGTGCGCGACCACCGCGTCCAGCAGCTCCACAAGCTCGCGAATGTCGAGATCTTCCTCGAAAGCCGGCTCACGGCAGAGGACGTTCTGGAACTGGCCCCGGAGCATGTGGTCCTGGCCACCGGGGCGACCTGGCGGCCGGAGCGCTACGACGGGGCCGGTTTCGTCCCCATCGCCGAGCCAGAGGCGCAAGCGGCGGTGTTCACGCCGGACGACATCATGGATGGCCGCCTGCCAGACGGCCCTGCGGTGGTGTTCGACCATGACGGCTACTACATGGCCGCCGTCATCGCGGAGAAGCTCCGCCTCGAGGGGTGCGCGGTCACGCTGGTCACCCCGGCCGCAAGCGTCGCCCATTGGGGCGACAACACCGCAGAGGGCACGCGCACGCGGCGCCGGCTGGTGTCTCTCGGCGTCGAGCTCGTTCCGGGCCGGACGGTCGAGCGCTTCGACGGGCAAACCGCGGTGCTGTCCTGCGCCTTGGGCGGGCCCGAGCGGCGCCTGCCCTGCAGCGCCCTCGTCGCCGTCACCGCCCGCGATCCGAACAGCGCGCTTCACGAGGCCCTCGTCGCCCGCGCCGCGGCGATGCCGCTTCCCTTCACGCTCGCCCGCATCGGCGACTGCGAGGCACCGGGCATCGTCGCGCAGGCCGTCCATGCCGGGCATCTCTATGCCCGCGAGCTCGACGCGGCCACGGACCGCGACGCGCCGTTCCGGCACGAGCGGATCGGCCTCGCCGAGCCTCGCTACCTCGAGACGCTGCTTCTCTATTACGAAGAGGAACTCATGGGTGCGGCCTATTTCGAGGCCATGGCCACGCGGTTCGAGGCGCCGGACCGTCGGGCGAAGATGCAGCTCCTGGCGGATGTGGAACGCCGCGCAGCCGAACACATGCGCCCGCTGATCGAAAGGCATCGCCTGAGCCCGAGACCCCGCGACGACCTGCACGCGCTCGGGCGCGCAGAGGCGGCGGCAGAGACCGGCGACTGGGACGCGGTGATCGCGGAGATGCTCCGCACCTATCCGGGCTATGTCGACGCGTTCACCCGGCTGGAGGCCATGGCGCCCCTGGCTGACCGCCCAGCGCTCGCGCGCCTGACCGAGCACGAAACCGCCGCCATCGCCTTCCTAGAGGCCGAACGCCGCGGCAGCGACGACAGCACCGCCCCTCTCAGGGACTATGTGGCGGCCGAGTGATGCCGCAGCCCCGCGCCGCGAGCGCAGACCCTGAGGGCCCGACAGCATCTGTCCGTCCGCGCGCTCTGATCCGGGACCGGGGCGCAAGTCACCGGGGCTGCCGATGCCGCGACGAGGTCCCGACCCGCCGGGCCGGTGTTCGCGAGGCGATGCCCGACTGCCAGCCAGTCCCGCACGGCATGCACCCAGCAAGCTCGCCCGATCGCGAGGCCGGCCTGCCTCAGATGCACTCTCCGCCGTCGATCACGAGGGCGTTGCCGGTCATGAAGGCGGAGCGGTCCGAAGCGAGGTAGAGGATCCCCTCCGCGATCTCCTCGACCGTGCCCCAGCGGCCCATGGGGATCTCCTCGGCCACATAGGCATCGAGCTTGTCGCGCCCGCCCATCTGAACCTCGAAGCCCTTGTTGAAGGGCGTGTCGATGAAGCCCGGGCAGAGCGCGTTGAAGCGGATGTTCTCTCGGGCGTAGTCGGCCGCCATCTGCCGCGTCATCGCCAGAACCGCGTGCTTCGTGGTGCAGTAGGTGATCATCTCGCGATCATACTGCACGCCCGAATTCGACGAGGTGATGATCACGCTACCCCCGCCCCGTGCGCGCATAGGGGCGAGCACGGCCTTGGCAGCGACGAAATGCGCGCGCACGTTGAGCGCCCAGGAGGCGTCCATATCGGCCGCCGTGACCTGCTCGAGCTTGCCCTCGATCTGGATCCCGGCATGGCTGTGCAGCACGTCGAGCCGGCCGTGGCTCGCCGCGGTCCTAGCGATCGCGCTCTCTAGCGTGACATCGTCCGTGACATCGACCGTCATCGCCTCGGCGGTCATGCCCTCGGCCGCAATGGCGGCGGCGACGCGCGCCGCGGCCTCCCCGTCACGGTCGGTGACCACCACATGCGCGCCCTCGCGCGCCATGCGGATCGCACCGGCGGCCCCGATGCCCGATCCCGCGCCGGTGACGAAAGCGACCTTGTTCTCGAGCAGCATTGGGCCTCCCAGGTTGGCTCACTTCCGGTTCTCCCGGCGCAGGATGAGCTGGGCGATGACGAGCAGGACGAGCGACGCGACGAGGACGATGGTGCCGATTGCATTGATCTCGGGCGTCACTCCGCGGCGGATCGAAGAGAAGACGTAGATCGGCAGCGTCGTCTCCGACCCCGCCACGAAGAAGGCGATGATGAAGTCGTCGAAACTGAAGGTGAAGGCCAAGAGCCAGCCCGCCAGGATCGCGGGCGCGATCAGGGGCAGCGTCACCTGGCGGAACGTGCCGAAGGGCGTGGCGTAGAGATCGGCCGCCGCCTCGGTCAGCGCGCCCTCGAGGCTGCCGAGGCGCGCGCGCACGATGATGACGACGAGCGCCATCGTGAACATGGTGTGCGCCGCGATGAGCGATGCGATGCCCATAGAGAGGGTGGGCGGCTCGGCCCCCTCGGGCCAGATCGCCGCGAGCAGGGGGTTGAGCCCGTCGAAGAGGGTCACGAGCGCGATCAGCGTGGCAATCCCGATGACGATGCCCGGGATCATGACCGCAATGTAGATGAGCGCATCGAAGAGCGCGCGCACCGGGCCGCGCATGCCCTGCAGCCCCACTGCCGCCATGGTCCCGAAGACGGCCGCGAGCGTGGCGGAGACGAAGGCGACGAGGAGGCTCGTCTCCAGCGCGTCCATGACGAAGGGGTTCTTCCACGCCCGTCCGTACCATCGGGTCGAGAAGCCCTCGAACTGGCTGGCATGGCGCCCTGCATTGAAGCTGAAGAGCGCGATGATGGCGATCGGCGTGTAAAGGAAGAGATAGACGCAGACGGCATAGAGGCGCATGGGACCCTCACATCAGCGACACGTCCTCGCGCTGCCGCCCGAGGCGCGCGATGAGACGCATGTAGAGGGTGACGGTGGCCAGCATCACCACGATCAGCGTGACCGCGACAGCCGAGCCATAGGCCCAGTTGCGCGATTGCAGGAACAAGTCCACGAGCGCGTTGCCGACGAAAAAGACCTTGCCGCCGCCGAGCAGGAGCGGGATCAGGAACTCGCCCATGAGGAGGATGAAGACCAGCATACAGCCTGTCGCCACACCGGGGATCGAGAGCGGCAAGGTGACCTGCCAGAAGGTGGCGAAAGGGCGCGCGCCGAGATCCGAGGCAGCCTCCAGCAGGCGCTTGTCCAGCCGGTCGAGGCTTACGTAGATCGGAAAGACCATGAGCGGCAGGTAGCCGTAGACGATGCCCACCGTGACCGCGAAGGGCGTGTAGATGAGCTGCACCTCGCCGAGGCCCAGGCTCTCCAGGAGCGCCGGGATCCCGCGCCCGCCGAGGATATAGATCCACGCATAGGATCGGATCAGGATCGAGGTCCAGAACGGCACGATCACCAGCACGAGCAGGATCGTCTTCCAGCGCGCGCTGGTGCGCACGGCCAATTGGTAGGCCAGTGGATAGGCGATCACGAGCGCCGCGAGCGTGCCCATCGGCGCGAGCATGAGCGTGTTCTGCAAGGCGGTGAGCCGGGCTGGCAGATTGGCGTATTGCGCGAGGGTGAAGGCGGGTTCGTAGCCGCCCGCGGGGGCGCGTTCGCCGAAGCTGAACACGAAGACCACCGCGAGCGGCAGCACCAGCATAACGACCAAGACCGTCGCGCAGGGGGCGAGGAGCAGCCAGTTGCGCTTGCGCTGGGTCATCCCGCCGCCCCCCGACTCCGCTCAGGCCGACTTGAAGCGGGCCAGAAGCTCGGCCCGGTTCGGGTCGGTCAGCGTGGCTGCCGCGCCAAACTCGAGCGCATCCATCAGCTCGGCGGCCGGATAGAGGATCGGATCGTTCAGGATCTCTTCCGGCAGGAGCGCATTGGTCCGCTCGTCCGCCACCGGATAGCCGTGGGCCAGCACTTCCTTTGCGTTCACCGCCGGGTCGATCAGATGGTTGATCAGCGCGTAGGCGGCCTCGCGATGCGGCGCGCCCTTGGGGATGGCGTAGTAGTCCGACCAGAGCTCGCCCCCCTCGCGACCGAGCACGTAGACGATCTCGGGCATGTCGGTGTTGAGCTGCTTGCCGTCGCCAGTCCAGCAGATCGTCATCCAGGCATCGCCCGACCGCATCGCCGGCTGGTAATCGGAGGTGATCGCAAATAGATGGGGCTTCACATCGAGCAGCAGCTTTTCGGCGTCCGCAAGTTCGTTCGGATCGACAGAGTTGAACGAATAGCCGAAATACTTCAGTGCATTGCCGATGGTCGTCAGCTGATAGTCATGCACCATGGTGCGGCCCGAGAAGTCGTCCATCGTGCGGTCGAAGAAGTCCTTCCAGGTGGTCAGTGCCGTGCCGCCGTCATGCGCCGTGTTCACCGCGAAGCCGGTGGTGCCCCAGTTCTTCGGCACGGCATAGAGCACCCCGTCCACGGTGCCGGCATCGGCGAAGCGCGGGTCGAAGGCGGAGGCGTCGTAGTTCGGCAGCTTCGAGACGTCGAGCGGCTCGATCAGGTCCTCCGAGACATAGGTCGTGATCGTGTAGTTGGTCGGCACGAAGACGTCCCAACCCGACCCGCCGGCCTGGAGCTTCGCCAGCATCTCCTCGTTCGAGCCAAACACGTTGACCTGGGTGAAGGCGCCGGTCGCGTCGGTGAAAGCCTCGAAGTTCGCCGGGTCGTGGTAGTTCGGCCAGGTCGCCAGCACCACCCGGTCGCCGATTTCCGCCGCGCGCGCGCGGGTCGGGCGCAGCGCCGGCATCGCGGTCGCCAGCACGGCCGTCGCCGTGCCGAGTCCGGTGACACCGAGGAAATGGCGCCGAGACACCGATCCGAGCTGGTAGCGACGCAGCTCTTCCATGAACTTCCGCTTCGAGAGGTATCCGCTGTCCTTGGTCATGGTTGGTTACTCCCTGTTTTGGTTTGGCATTCGTCGTCAGTCCTCGCCGAGGATCCGGGCGGCGTCGCGGTCCCAGCTGATCCAGGCCCGGTCGCCGGCTTTGAAGGGGGGCTGACCGGTCTCGGTCTGCCGGGGCATCAGCACGCTGATGTCACCGAGATCGGCGTGACGCACGAGGTAGTCGGTATGCTCGCCGAGGAAGATCCGGTTGCGTATCGCGACTTCAAACGCCCCCTCGCCCGCATCGCGCGAAAGACGCACCTGCTCGGGTCGGATGCTGGCCGCGGCGGCATGTCCGGCGGCTATCCCCCGGGCGGGCCGGCCCTCGATCTCGATCCCCGAGCTGTGGCGGAGCCGCGCATGTGTGGCATCGGCCACGGTGACTTCGCCCTCGATGAAGTTCGACGTGCCGACGAAATCGGCCACGTAGCGGCTGCCGGGGTTGTCGTAGAGATCCTGGGGCGTGCCGGTTTGCACGATCTGTCCCGCGCGCATCACGCAGACCCGGTCGCTGAGCGACAGCGCCTCTTCCTGATCATGCGTGACCAGCACGAAGGTGATGCCGAGCTGGCGTTGAAGGTCCTGCAGCTCGATCTGCATCTCCTTGCGCAACTTGCGATCGAGGGCGGCGAGCGGCTCGTCGAGGAGCAGCAGTTTCGGCTCGTTCACGATGGCGCGGGCAAGCGCGACCCGCTGCTGTTGCCCCCCCGACATCTCCCAGACCCGGCGGCGCTCGAAGCCGGCGAGGCGAACGGTCTCGAGCGCGCGCCCCACCTTCTGCGCGACAACCGCCCGCCGGGGGCGCGGGCGGCGCTGGCGAAGGCCGAACGCGATGTTCTGCTCGACCGTAAGATGCGGAAAGAGCGCGTAAGACTGGAACACCATGTTCACCGGCCGGCGGAACGGCTCGAGCCCGGTCACCACCTTGCCGTCGATGAGCACCTCGCCCTCGGTCGGCGTCTCGAAGCCCGCCAGCATGCGCAGCGCCGTGGTCTTGCCGCAGCCCGAAGGTCCGAGGAAGGAGAGGAATTCGCCCTGGCCTATCTGGAGATTTAGGTCGCGGGCTGCCCGCACGTCGCCAAAGATTTTCGAGACGCCCCGCAGCTCCGCCACGGCCGGTCCGGACCCCGCGCGCGCTGGTGTTGCATACGCCGTGTCAAAGGACTTCCGCTCCGATTCCCGCATGCTGCCTCATATGCTCCGACGCCCTAGCATGCTGGCCTTCAGGGAATGTGTGTAAATATGAAGATTGTGGTAGATGCCATGTCTTGGCGGTGGTAGATCCCGAACGAAGCGACAAAAATGCGGGGTGGGGGCGCATGAGAGCGGACTGGAACCTTGCCGCCGGGCGGATGGTGGATGCGCTCGAGACGCGCGACTTCCCGCCGTCGCTTGCCGCTGCGCTGCGGCGCGTCGCGCCCTTCGAGTTCATCGTCGTTTTCGGGTATGCGGGAAGCGCTCGGCCCGCGGATCTCTTCGACGACTTTCCACCGGATCGCCGCCGGCTGCATGTGGAGGAATACCAGGAGGGGCCATACCTCTTGGATCCGTTCTTCCTCGCGACACCCGAGCGTGTCGAGCCCGGGCTCTGGCGACTTGGTGACCTCGCGCCGGATCGCTTCTACCAGGGCGAGTACTTCAAGAGCTACTACCAGCAGACAGGGCTCGCCGAGGAGATCGGCTATCTCATCGACGTCGACGAAGCGAGCCGTCTGGTCGTCTCGATGATGCGGGCCGAGCGCCGGTTCTCCTCGGCCGACATCCGGGCCCTGAAGGAGGTCTGGCCCCTGGTCGATGCCTGCTGCCGTCGTCACTGGAAGGGCTTCTCGGTCAGCGCCCGCGAGCGCGCGCCCGCCATCCACGCGAGCATCGAGCGGGCATTCAGCACCATCGGCGAGGGAATGCTGACGCCGCGCGAGCGCGAGGTCGTGGAATTCACGCTGAAGGGTCACTCGGCCGAGGCGATCGGGCGGATCCTCGGCATCTCCTCGGGAACCGTGCGCATCCACCGGCGCAACATCTACTCGAAGCTTCGGATCAACTCCCAGGGCGCGTTGTTCTCCGCCTTCATCACCGAGATGATCGGGGGCGCGGGCCCCGGTGAGGACGAAACGGCGCGCCACTGATGACGTGACCTCTCCCGGCCCTGTCTCGGACAATCGACCCGCCAAGACTCCGGCCGTCGCTTGCGGCGCCGCAGGCGACCGGTCTGGGCTCCCAGCCGCCTTGCAGCAGCGCCGCGATCCGGGCTCGCGCGAGATGTCGGAAGCAGCCATCCCGGAAAGACAGCTGCAATCGTCGCTCCCTGGTCCGGCAGCACCTCGACCGGTTTCGGTCCGCCTAGCGAAGGCGCATCGATCATCGGTCTTCGGGTCACCGGCATCGGCCGGCAGCCCCTATTCCGACAGAAAAAGTCGGACTTGATTCTCGGCGCCATGGCTGTCATCAGCGAGGGAGCCTCGATCGCCCAGCCAGCCAGAACGGGTCAGCCAGCGCGTGGCATGTCTGGACACCTCGGAGGACGGATCGATGACCAAGGACAAGACGGGAACCCCGCGCCGCGTCGAGCCCCGGCGCTGGATGACGCTCGGCACCGTGGCGGCGACCGCGCTCGTGGCGGGCCACCCCATGGCCGCGGAACAGAGCCCCGGTGCGGCGCCCGACCCCGCCGCCGAGAGCTTCCTGCTCGCCCAGGCAGAGGGCGAAGGCGAGGGAGAAGGCGAGGGCGAGGGCCGCGCCGCCGCCGATCCGGCGAGGGACGACATCGCCTATCTCGCGGCGCTCGGCCTGATCGAGGGGCATCTCGTGGCCGGTCTCGCGCTTTACGAGGCGGGCGAGCGGGACGCCTCCGCGACCCACATGAAGCACCCCGAGGACGAGATCTATGCGGGCCTCGCCCCCGCGCTCGAGGCGCGCGGCGCCCCGGGCTTCGGCGACGCGCTCGGGGCGCTCGCCCGCGCGGTGGAGACCGGCGCGCCCGTCGCGGAGGTCCGCGCGGCCCATGGCGAGGTGATCGAGGCCCTCGAGGCGGCCCGCGCGCCCGTCGAGGCGACCCCGTCGGCGCGCCTCGGCGCGGTGGTCCGGCTCGCCCAGGCCGCGGCGGACGAGTTCGCCATCGGCTTCGTCGACGGCAAGCTCGCGAACGCGCACGAGTACCAGGACGCCTGGGGCTTCCTGCAGGTCGCCAAGCGGATCGCCGGCGCGCTTGCGCAGTCCGGCGACGACCGCGTGGCCGGCGTGGCGGAGGACGTCTCTGGCCATCTCGACACGATGCTGGGCGGCTTCGCGGGCGTCGTGCCGCCAGAGACGCTCGACACCGACCCGAGCAAGCTGCATGGCCAGGCGGCGCGGATCGAGCTCGCGACGCTCCGGCTCGACTGAGGCGGGCGATGATGCTCGTGATCGGCGGCGTGCTCGACGCCGCCGCCCTCGGCGCGATCCGCGAGGCGGCCGCCGCGATGCCCTTCGAGGACGGCAGGGCGACCGCGGGCCGCGCCGCCCGCGCGGTCAAGGACAATGCACAGGCCGCCGCCTCACCCGAGCGCGACGCGGTCTTCCGCAAGGTCGAGGGCGCGCTCTGGGCGACGCCGCTCTTCCTCGCCGCGGCCCGGCCGAAGCGGATCGCGCGGCTCCTCCTGTCGCGCTACCGCGGCGGGCAGACCTACGGCTCCCATGTCGACGACGCGTTCATGGGCGGCGCACGGACCGATCTCTCCTTCACGCTGTTCCTTTCGGAGCCGGAAGACTACGAGGGCGGCGCGCTGGTGCTCGAGGAACCGCTCGAGGCGCGCTCGATCAAGCTCGGCGCAGGCGACATGATCCTCTACCCCTCCGGCGCGCTCCACCGGGTCGAGCCCGTGACCGCGGGCGAGCGGCTGGCCGTCGTCGGCTGGGTGACGTCGCGGGTGCGCGGGGCGGCGGAGCGCGAGATCCTCTTCGATCTCGACCGCTCGATCGCCGAGCTCGACGCGCGCGGCGAGGCGGGGGCGCTCCGCGACCGCATCACCAAGGCGCGGACCAATCTCCTGCGCCTCTGGGGCGAGGAATAGGCGGGGCGGCCGCGCCGGCCGCCCCGGCCGGCTCACATGCCCGGATCGTCGGACGGCACCACGGTCTCGGCGGTCTCGAGATAGACCTCGCCGATGCCGCGCGTCTTGGCGGCGTCGTGGTCCTCGGAGGCGAGATGCAGGTTCTCGAGCGTCACCGGCAGGTCGGAGAAGTGCTCGTTGATCTTCGCGAGCGCGATCTCGAGGGTGTAGGTCAGCTCGTGCACCCGCTCCATGTCCGCCACGCTCAGCTCGTCCTTCGCGAGCACCTGGCGCAGGAGGCCGTTGTATTCGGCGAAGTGGGCGACCGCCTCCTCGAGCGTCTCGGACTGCTCGGGCTCGTAGTGCCGGACCTCGTCGGCCGAGGCGACCGTTGCGAGGCCGAGCATGATGGCCGCGGCCGGCGCGATTGCGAAACGTCTCATGTCAGGCTCCTTTGCAAACCTCCACCGCAAGCTCACACCGACCCTGCGGATTCTTGAGTGTTTTTATCGGATAACTCGGGCGGCCGCAATGGCCGAGCATCGAGTTGGCCCATGGCAGGCAACGTGCCCGGCGCTCGCCCCGCGGTATGCAGATGACGTTCGGCGCGCGAGGATGAACCCGCCTTCGTCGACCGCGACAACCGCGCCCTTCCACGATCGAACGCTGTGATCCGTCGAGCACCGACCCCAGTTTGGGCTGGAACCGGCCGCGTCCGCATGAGGATCCCCCGGGCCATAACGGGGGCGAGCGGCTTAGCCGGCAGGGATCGGCCTCATGCCTATGTCAGCATTCCGACCGCATTAATCATGTCGATCGGCAGTGCCCCGCCCGGCTCCTACACCACGCGCTGGGACACTGCCCCCCGCCGCCTGACAGGCGGCGGCATTCAGTGGCAACCGGCCAGTCCACGGCGACGCTCGGACACTGGCACTGCGCATCCGGGTCCAAGTCCCGGGCCCTGATGTCAACGATACTGCGCGGCCGCGATGAACTCGCCGAAGGCCTCGCACCAGACGAGGACGGTGGTAAAGGCGTCTAGGTCCACCCCGGCGGGGAGATCGAGGAGGAAGCCGTCGAAGGTCCGCACATCGCCGATGAGCCGCGAGTCCGCCTTGACCGCCAGGAAGGCGTCCTCGTGGTCGACGAACTCCGGCACCAGGTAGAGCTTGTAGTCCGGGCCCGGCGCCAGCCGTCCGCGATGGACGATCTCCTCGGCCGTCAGGCTGATCTCCCCCTCGCCCCAGTGCAGGAGGTCGTTGCCCGGAAGGTCCTGCGCGAACTCCGCCGTGAAGAGCGCGCCCTGCGCCCGCGTCTCGAGCATGGTTTCGTCCGGTCCGGGCGGAGCGGTCAAGATCGGCAGGAGATAGATCCCGAGGGCGACGCCCGCGGCGAGGGCGGCGAGATGGGTTGTCGTCAGAAGCGCGAGATATCGCATGGAAGCACCTTTCGGAAGAGGCCGCACAGCGCGTCGTCGCAGGTCACCGCCGGTCCCATCGGCGGAGCGCCCAATCCGCGACACCGAGCGCGAGGATCGTTCCGACGCCGAGCAGCAGGTAGCGGAACTCCCAGAGCGGCGTGCCCCTGAGGCGGCCGATCTCGACCCAGCCCCACACCGCCGCTGCGGCGACGAGGAGGGCGAGCCCGGGCCCCGCGACGCACGCGATCACGGCGCCACCCTGAGGCTCGCGGGATCGAGGCGGAAGACGAGCAGGCCGCCGCGGCGTTCGACCGCGCCTTCGGCCTCGATCAGCGTTCCAGTGAAGTCGAGGAGCGCTTCGGTCACCGGCCCGCCGTCCGCGTCGGCGAGGAGCAGGAAGGCCTCCCCGTCGATCTCGTCGGTCGCCACCAGGACGGGCGGGACGCCGCCGACCAGGCAGAGATTGGCGCAGGCCTTGTGGGCGAGGCCGGTCCCGGGGCGCATGGCGCCGGCATAGCACTTGCCATCGCAGATCTCGCCGGTGATCCGCCAGCGCCCGAGCGGGACCGGCTCGGGCACGGCGCCGGGCCCGTCGGCCCCCGAAAGCCCGTCCTCCCCGCCGCGGAGCTGCAGCATATCGAGCGTCCCGCGCTGCAGGGCGACACCGGAGGCCGTGACCGCGCGCCCGTCGAGCGCCCCGGCGCGGTCTTGGACCCCGCGCTTGCCGAGCCCCGAGAGGAGGAGCGTGTGGCCCTCTGGATAGCGCTCGCTCTCGGCGACGTGGAGGATCGGATAGGGCCGCGCCTCGAGGGTGCCGGTCACGGTCTGCCGCCCCCAGTCCCAGCGGAAGGCGCCGTCGCCCGGGTCGTCCTGCGTCGCTGCGAGCAACCAGCCGAGCCCTGCGAAAGCGCCGACGAGGACCGCGGCGACACCGGCGAGGAACCGGGCGAGCGCCCTGTCCGGCGGCAGGAACCCGATGAAGAAGGCCTCGCGGGGCTCCTCGGACTCGCGGCTCATGGCGTCTCCTCCGGCAGAGGGGTGGGCGGCACGGCGGTGCCGGGAGGGTTCGCGACCGGGTCGATCAGCACCCGCCGCCCGTCGATGCGCAGCCGGTAGGTCGGGATGCGCTCGGTGAAGGGGGCGGGGCAGCGCCCGTCGGCGGGACGATACTGGAAGCCGTGCCACGGACAGGTGATGCAGCCGTCGACGATCCGCCCCTCGCCGAGCGGCCCGTTCTGATGGGCGCAGGCGTTCGAGACCGCGGAGAGCGTGGCGCCGTTGCGGAAGATCGCGGCCCGCTCGTCGCCGCGGATGCGCACGATGATCGCGCGGCCGTCGGGAATCGCGTCCCAGCGCCCGGCATCGATCCACCCGCCCGGCGCTTGCGGCTCCGGCCGTCCGCGCGCGGCGAGGTGCAGCCCCGCGACAGCCAGCGCCCCCGTGCCCGCCACCACGGCGAAGGCCGGGTTGGACGTGTCCTGCAGATAGCCGAGCCACACATGGCCCACCACCGCCGCATAGGCCGGGTAGATCGCGAGATGCAGCGCCTTCCAGGCGGGCGCGCCCAGGAAGGAGAGCCAGAAGTCGTGGCTCGTCGCGGCGAGAACCCCGAGCACGATCAGCGCGAAGATCCCGAGCGCCTCGAAGGGGAAGCCGAGCACCTGCCCGTAGCTCGTGTTCGAGGCGAGCAGGTTCTCGAGCGGCGGGGTCGGCGCGAAGACGAAATACCAGTTGAGCACATGGGCCGCGTGGGTGACGGCGACGAGGGCCGTCAGCACGCCGAAATGTCGCCGGTTGTAGAGGAGCGGCAGGAAGCGCCGGTCGAGCCGGGCGAGCGGGCCGATGCAGAGGACGAGGGTGAGCATCAGGAAGGCGCAGGTCCCGAAGGCACGCATCCTGAGGATCGCCCCGTCGACCGGCCGGGTCGCGTCGGCCGCGGCCGCGCCGAACTCGATGAAGGCGAGGATGTAGGCGACGACCGCGACGAGGAGCGCGCCATCGTAGAGCCACTTGTTGCGGTTCCACTGGACGGGGACGTAGGCGACGCTCATCGGGCCTCCGGGGGGCGAGCAGAACCGCGGGGCGCTCGACCGGGCCGTCCTGGCGGGCCGCGAGCGCCGTCGCGATGACGGCGGGGATGGCGAGGGCGAGGAGGAGCGCCGCGGCGTCCTGCGCGCGGCGCGGCGGGCGGTGACGGCGGGCCTCGTCCCAGCCGCGCTCGAGGACGGCCCAGCGCACGAGCACGAGCGGCCAGAGGAGCACGACCCCGGGCAGAACGAGCGGGCGGAAGGCCCAGGCCCCGCGCGCGTTCGGCTCGACACGGTCGACGCCCCAGAGAAGAAACACGGCGCCGACCGCGAGCCCGGCCAGAGCGTAGACCGTGGCGGCGTCGATCAGAGCGGCTGCCATGCGCGTTCCCCCCTCAAGACGCGGCGTCGTCGGATTTCTGCAGCCGGCGGGGGAGCACCTCGGGCCCCGGATGGCGCAGCGCGCCGGCGAGGAGGAGCGTCGCCCCGAGCACGCCGGCGACGATCCCCGCGACGAGCGGCCACGCCCCCGCGAGATGCGCCTGCCCGAGCGCGAGCGCACCCGCGAGCCCGCCAACATAGTAGCTCGTCAGATAGAGCCCGTTCGCCGCCGCGCGGTCGCCCTCCGCCGTGCGCCCGACGAAGCCCGTTGCCGCGGCCTGCATGAAGAACGTCCCCGCCCCGATCACCGCGAGGCCCGCGAGCACGGCCCAGAGCGACGGCACGAGCGTCAGCCCGACGCCCGCGAGCGAGATCGCCCCCGCCGTCTGAAACACTCGCTCGGGGCCGAAGCGGCTGACCGCCGCCGCTGCGTAGGGCGTCGTCAGGAGCGCAGGCAGGAAGACGAGATAGACGAGGCCGAGGCTGGCCTCGTCGAGCCCGAGCGCCTCCGTCAGATGCAGGTTCACATAGGTGAAGACGCCGACGAACACGAAGAGGATCGCGAAGCCCATGGCGAACGCCGCCCTGAGCGCGGGCCGGGAGAGATGGCGCGACCACGCGGCGGCGGGCGAGCCCGCGCGCACCGGCGCCACCTCGTCGCGCGGCCCGATCAGGCTGAACGCCACCGCGGCGCCGACGAGATTGAGCGCGGCGAAGGCCCAGAACGAGCCCGTGAGGCCGAACCAGTCCGCCGTCGAGACCGCCATGATCCGCCCGAAGAGATTGGCGGCGACGTTCCCGGTGATGTAGGCGGCCAGCGCGCCGCCCGCCGCGGTGACGTCGCATTGCTCGGAGAGATAGGTCATGGTCAGCGTGAAGGCCGCGGCCATGAACACGCCCTGCGCGACCCGCAGGACGAGGAAGAGCCAGACATCGTCGACCAGCCCGAGCAGGAAGGACGGGACCGCGAGGCAGGCGAGGCTGATCCAGATCCCCCTCTTGCGGTCGATCCGGTCGGCGAACCAGGCGACGGCGAGCCCGGAGACCGCCATGCCGAGCGTCGCGGCGTTGACCGCGAGCCCCATGGTCCCCGGATCCGTCCCGAACTCCGCCACGAGCCGGGGCAGGAGCGCTTGGCTGCCGAAGAGGTCGATCAGCGTCAGGAAGCTGACGATCGCAACGATGGTCGACCGACGCACCACGTCGCGCCGCCGATCGCCCCTGAGCGCGCCTGTGACCACGCTGCGCATGGCTCTCCCCTCTCCGCCGGGCGATGGACCGCTCGCGAGGCTGTAGCCCAATATCCCGGGCCGGATAGTCCGCCGGACGTCTTCAGCGGTTGGGCCGGCCGCGGGGCGGCCAGGTGCGCCCGGTGGTGCGCTGGCTGAAGGACTTGCCGTCCGGCGCGGCGACGAGATCGCCGGAGGCGGGCGCGGCGGGCCCGGGCGCGCCCGGCGCGGCGCAGGCCGCGAGGCAGAGAGCGATCAGGGGCAGGAAGAGATATCGCATGATGGGTCGTTCCTTTCGAGGTCAGGCATGGGGGAGGGCGCCGTAGCCCTCGAACATCTGTCGGACATCGACGCTCGAGCGCTGCCCGAGATCGTCGAAATGCTCGGCGAGCCAACGCTCTGCCGTCTGCCGGCCGATCTCGAAGAGATGGCGCAGGAAATCCCGCTCCGCGTTCAGCTTGGAGGAGGCGTCGAGCCGGCGGAGCTGCTTCCGGGCATGCACGATATGCATGTGCATCCGGCGATAGCGGGCCTCGTCGAGCTGGCCCGCATCGAGCAGCCGGCGCACGAAGTCGATCGCGCGCAGCTCGTGCAGCAGCGCGCTGTTGAAGGTGATCTCGTTGATCCGGTTCTGGATCTCCGCGGCGGTCCGCGGCGTGCCCTCGCGCAGCACCGGGTTGATCTGCACGATGACGATGTCGGAGGCGGGCGAGCCGTGGAAGAACGGGAAGAGCGGCGGGTTGCCCATATAGCCGCCGTCCCAATAGGGCACGCCCTCGATCTCCACTGCCTGGAAGAGAGAGGGCAGGCAGGCCGAGGCCATGGTGGTGTCGAGGGTGATCTCGTCGCGCCCGAAGACCTTGATCCGGCCGGTTTCGACATTCGTCGCCGACAGGAACACGCCCATGTCGGTGCAGCGGCGCACCTTGTCGAAGTCCACCCTGCGCTCGACGATGGCGCGGAGCGGGTCGATCCGGAACGGATTCAGGTCGTAGGGCGAGACCATGCGCTGGAGCAGCGTGGTCCAGACATAGCCGGGCGAGCCGTCGAGCGACCAGGACCCCGTCGCCCGCGCCCAGAGAGAGCGCTGGACCGGGCTCGTCCGCGCCGTCTCGCTGACATCGCGCCAGAACTCCGCGAGGCGCCGGCGCGCGCCGACGGCCCCGTCCTCGTGCATGCCGTGCGCCGCGACCACGGCGTTCATCGCCCCCGCCGAGGTGCCGGAGATCGCCTCGATCCAGATGCGGTCGTCCTCGAAGAACTTGTCGAGCACGCCCCAGGTGAAGGCGCCATGCGCGCCGCCGCCCTGCAGCGCGAGGTTCACCCCCTTGTGGCGCGCGCTGCGCCGGCCGGGGCCGCGGGTCGGGGTCTCGGTCTCGCTCATGCCGCGGTCCACCCGCCATCGACCGGCAGCGAGACGCCGGTAATGTTCTCGGCCGCGTCCGAGCAGAGGAAGAGCGCGACGCCCGCGAGCTCCTCGACGGTGACGAACTTCTTCGTCCACTGCGCGGCGAGGAGCACGTCGCGCTTGACCTGCGCCTCGGTCATGCCGCGGGCCTTGGCGGTCTCGGGGATCTGCCTCTCGACGAGGGGGGTGAGGACATAGCCCGGGCAGATCGCGTTCGAGGTGATGCCGTGCTCGGCGACCTCGAGCGCCACCGCCTTGGTGAAGCCGGTGATGCCGTGCTTGGCCGTGACGTAGGCCGATTTGAAGGGCGAGGCGACGAGCCCGTGCGCCGAGGAGACGTTGATGATCCGCCCCCAGCCGCGCGCCTTCATCCCCGGCAGCGCGGCGCGGGTGGCGTGGAAGGCCGCGCTCATGTTGATCGCGACGATCAGATCCCAGCGCGCCGGATCGAACTCGTCGACCGGAGCGACGGTCTGGACCCCGGCATTGTTCACCACGATGTCGACGCGCCCGAACCGGTGCTCGGCATCGCGGACCAGGCCGACGATCTCGCCGGGCCTCGACATATCGGCCCCGTCATAGACCACCTCGCCGGCGCCGAGCCCGCCGAGCTCGGCCCGCATGGCCTCGATCTCCGCCGGATCGCCGAAGCCGTTCAGCACGACGTCGGCCCCCGCCTCGGCGAAGCCGCGCGCGATGCCGAGACCGATGCCCGAGGTCGAGCCCGTCACGATGGCCGTCTTGCCCGCGAGAGACATCGCTCACTCCCCCTTGCTCGGCGCCGGCGCCCGTCGCATCACCGCTCTCCCGGGGATCGCCTCCGCCCGCCCGACGGTCATGCCCGGTCCTCCCGGGCCATCCGCAGGACCGCGACCAGAACGACGCCGTAGAGCACATGCCCGATGAGCGCGACCCAGGTGATCCCGGTGAAGTTGAGGAAGAAGGGCAGCCCCGCGACCGCGGTGATCCCGCCGATGGCGAAGATCCAGAGGCCGAAGCCGTAGAGCGCGGACGCCAGCACCCAGCCGCCGGCCCCGCCCGTCACGCGGGCCCACACCGGCCGAAAGACGTAGAGCCAGCCGACGGGGTAGCCGATCAGCCCCACCAGATAGAAATGCACGAAATAGCCGGCGAAGTCGCCGTTCGGCAGGCCGAAGCTGCCGAGCAGGCTGCGCGCGAGACCGTGCGGCGAAAGGTTCGCCCAACCGAGCCCCGGGCTCACGATCTGGCCCCAGAGATCGAAGGCCGTCGTCGCGACCGCGCCGGCCACGAACATCAGGCCGAACGTCGCCAGTGTGAGCGGGGGCGTCTTGGAAACGGCGCCTGGATTGGTCGCGTCGGACATCAAACCTCTCCTCCTCGAGTGGCCCGTGACGGGCCCTGTAGTCCCTGCCGGGTGAGCGATCGGCGCGGCCTCGTGCGGGCCGCGCGCCTTCGGATCACGGCGCTGCGCTCCTGTCGCGGGCCGTGAGGAGGCTCTGGATCCGCCAGCCCTCCCCTGCCGCGGCCGCGGCCGGCGTGCCGGGCGCCATCGCAATGGCGCCGGCCGCCAGGACCGTGGATGTCCGCATCGGACAGCCCCCCGGACGCCGCTTACTCACGGGCATCTTCGGGGCTGCTGTTGCCCTCGAAGCCGTAATGGGGCTCGCCGTCGCTCGGGAAGGGGACGACGTCGGACGAGAGGAAGGTCACGACCTCGGTGCCGGTGTTCTCCCACCAATGGACGAAGCCCGGCCCGAACTCCTCCGACACCTCGCCCGCATTGACCTGCCCCTTTTCTCAGGGCCACTCGTAAGTCGAGTCTGTTCTCCTTTTG
>CAZNTX010000034.1:0-36266 GCA_964576075.1 uncultured Limibaculum sp.
AAGCCGGGCACCGCTCAACGGTCGCCGAAATCCCGGAATTATCGAGGTGCCCATGCTTGAAATCCGGGCCGCGCGGGGCCACCCTGCCTCTCAGTGTCAACAACGGAAAGGAGGTGGTCCAATGTCGAGTGAGACCTTTGGGCGTCTGAGCTCGGATGTGCGGAACAGGGTGACGAAGGAGCAGCCTCTTTCCCATTGCTGACCGCCATGGGCCGGGCCCGATCCGGGCCGGACGCTCAAGCTCACGGGAGGGCCGCGGATGCCGCGGCCCTCTTTCTCGTTCGCCCCTCCGGCGCGGGCTGGCCAGCGCCGCCCGCCTCCGATATCCCGCCCGCATGACCGAGACCCGCCCCACCGTGAAGCTCCGCCAGGGCAAGGGCCGCCGCCTCTCCGAGGGCGCGCCCTGGGCCTATGCGGACGAGATCGCCATGGACCGGCGCACCAAGGCGCTCGCGCCCGGGACGGTGGTGCGGCTCCTCGAGGGGGAGCGCGCGCTCGGGGCCGCGGCCTTCAACCCCGAGAGCCAGATCGCCGCGCGCCTCCTGGACCCCGATCCGGAGGCGGAGATCGGGGAGGCATGGTTCGCCGCGCGGCTCGGGCGGGCGCTGGCGCTGCGCCGGGCGGTGGTGCCGGATCCGGCCTTCTGCCGCCTCGTCCATGCCGAGGGGGACGGCCTCCCCGGCCTCGTGATCGACCTCTACGGGGCCGCGGCGGTGATCCAGCCCAACGCCGCCTGGCTCGAGCCGCGGATGGAGGCGCTCGTCGCGGCGCTCCTGGCCACGCTCCCAGCGGTCGAGACGGTGGTGGTCAACGCGACCTCTCGGGTGCGCGCGCGCGAGGGGCTCGAGCCGCGGCTCGAGGTGGTGCGCGGCGCGGTCGAGGGGCCGGTGCCGGTGGCGATGAACGGGGCGGTCTACATGGCCGATCTCCTCGGCGGGCAGAAGACCGGGCTGTTCTACGACCAGCGGGAGACCCACGCGCATGTGGCGGCGCTCGCCGGGGGGGCTTCGGTGCTCGACGTCTTCGCCCATGCCGGGGGCTTCGGCCTCGCCTGCCTCGCCGCGGGGGCGGCGCGGGTGGTGGCGGTCGACAGCTCCGCCCCCGCCCTCGCCCTCGCCGAGGAGGGCGCGCGGCGGACCGGGGCGGCGGGCGCCTTCGAGACCCGCAAGGCCGACGCCTTCGCCGCGATGGCCGAGGCCGCGGAGCGCGGCGAGCGCTACGATATCGTGATCTGCGACCCGCCGGCCTTCGCCCCGGCCAAGGCGGCGCTCGCGCAGGGGCTCCGCGCCTACGAGAAGACCGCGCGGCTCGCGGCGCGGCTCGTCGCCCCGGAGGCCTGGCTCTGCCTCTGCTCCTGCTCCGGCGCGGTCTCGGCGGAGGCGTTCCGCGAGGCGAGCGCGAAGGGCCTGCGCGCGGCGGGACGGAGCGGCGCGCTTGTGCGCTCGGGCCGCGCGGGGCCGGACCATCCCCAGCACATGGCGCTGCCGGAGACGGCCTATCTGAAAATGCTGCTCTTCCGGCTCGCGCCGGAGGCCGCGTGAGCGCGGTCTTCCTCGACGCCTGCGTGCTCTACCCGCCCCTCGTCCGGGCGCTCCTCCTCGGGGCGGCGGAGGCGGGGCTCTTCCGGCCCGCGGTCTCGCCCCGGGTGCTCGACGAATGGCTGATCGCCACCGCGCGCAAGACGCCGGAGGCGCTCGGCGCCGCGGAGGCCGCGCGGGCCCGGCTCGAGGCGCGGTTTCCGGAGGCGCGCGTGGCGCCCGATCCCGATCTCGAGGCGGCCCTCGCGCTCCCAGATCCGGCGGATGCGCATGTGCTCGCCGCCGCGGCCGCCGCGGGCGCCGGGACGCTCCTCACCTTCAATCTGCGCGACTTCCCCGCCCGCGCGCTGGCCGGGCACGGGATCGCCCCGCGCCATCCGGACGGGTTCCTCTGGGAGCTGCACGGCGCGCCCGGGGGCGACCTCGCGCGGCTGCTCGAGACGACGCTGCCCGGGCTCGACCCGCAGGCCCGCCGCAAGGCGCTGAAGCGGGCGCGCCTCCCACGCCTCGGAAAGGCGCAGGAAGCCGGTCCCTGCGCCCCCTGATTGTCATCGAAGCGACACGATCTCGTCGCGAAAGCGCAGCGCAGGCTCCGTAGACGAGGCGCCGAGACGCCCGGCGGAGGAGTGTGCGCCCCATGCGGATCGAAATTCGATCGCTCAGCAAGGAGTTCGGCACCGCCCGTGCGGTCAGGGACTTCACGGCGACGATCGACAAGCCGCTGATGCTCGGGGTGATCGGGCCGTCCGGCGCGGGCAAGTCGACCCTCCTGCGCATGATCAATCGCCTGACGCCGGCGACCGGCGGCGAGGTGCTGATCGACGGGCAGGACGTGCTCAAGCTCTCCGGCCGGGCGATGCGCCGCTGGCAGAGCGACTGCGCGATGATCTTCCAGCAATTCAACTTGGTGCCCCGGCTCGACGTGGCGACCAACGTCATGCTCGGGCGGCTCGAGAAGATGAACACGCTCGCGAGCCTCTTCGGCATGTTCTCGAAGCGCGATCTCGAGGACGCGCTCGCCGCGCTCGACCGGCTCGGCATCGCCGAGCACGCGACCAAGCGGGCCGAGGCGCTCTCCGGCGGGCAGCAGCAGCGCGTGGCGATCGCGCGCGCGCTGATGCAGCGGCCGCGGATGATCCTCGCCGACGAGCCGATCGCCTCGCTCGATCCCATGAACGCCGAGATCGTGATGAAGGCGCTGCGCCGGATCCACGAGGACGAGGGGCTCACGGTGATGTGCAACCTGCACACGCTCGACACCGCGCGGACCTATTGCGACCGGGTGATCGGCATGCGCGCGGGCGCCATCGTGTTCGACGGCCCCGCCTCGGCGCTGACCACCGAGGTCGCCCGCGAGATCTACGGCGCCGGCGAGGAGTTCAACGAGGCGGCGACCTCGACGAGCCTCGGCGCGCTCACCGGCGACGCTCCGGCCGAAGGCGGGCTCGCCGCGCGGGCCTGACCCGCCCCCGAGACGACTGACGACGGTGCGGCCCGGCGCACCCCGCTCCGGGCCCTGACGAGAGAGAGGGAGAGACCCGATGACC
The DNA here is from genome assembly GCA_964576075.1 of uncultured Limibaculum sp. Classification (GTDB taxonomy): domain Bacteria; phylum Pseudomonadota; class Alphaproteobacteria; order Rhodobacterales; family Rhodobacteraceae; genus Thermohalobaculum. The sequence continues at coordinate 3,086 of CAZNTX010000034.1, forward strand.
ATCAAAGCTCTGATCGCGGCCGCGGCCGCCGGCATCGTCGCCACTGCGGCCGTCGCCCAGGACGGCGGCCTCGAGCGCACGCCTTCGGGCGACCGCGACCTCGGCATCACCGAGTTCCGCATCGGCATCCTCGGCGGCGAGAACGCCTCCGACCGCCTGCGCAACAACGAGTGCCTGCGCGCCAAGGTCGAGGCCCAGCTCGGCGTGCCGACCAAGATCTTCGCGCCCGCCGACTACAACGGCGTGATCGAGGGCCTGCTCGGCGGCTCGCTCGACCTCGCCTGGCTCGGCGCCTCGGGCTATGCGAAGGTCGTGCTGACCGATCCGGAGGCCGTCGAGCCCGTGCTCGTGAAGATCAACGTGGACGGCTCCTACGGCTATCACTCGGTGGGCTTCGCCCGCGTCGACTCGGGCATCGAGAGCCTCGAGGACATGCAGGGCAAGACCTTCGCCTTCGGCGATCCGAACTCCACCGCGGGCTATCTGATCCCCTCGATCGAGATCCCCGAGTCCGGCTACTCGATGGAGCCCGGCGAGTTCTTCGGCGACGTCGTGTTCGCCGGCGGCCACGAGCAGACCATCGTCGGCGTCTATAACGGCGACTACGACGCGGGCGTGACCTGGGCCGACGCCCTCGGCGCCTGGGAGGACGGCTACAACTCCGGCGCGCTGCGCAAGGCGGTGGATGCCGGCCTCGTCGACATGACCGAGCTGCAGCAGATCTGGATCTCCAAGGTCATCCCCGAGGGGCCGATCGTCCTCGCCACCGGCCTGCCGGAGCGGGTGAAGCTCGAGGTCACCGGCCTCCTCGCCTCGCTCGAGTCGATGGATCCCGAGTGCGCCTATTCCGTGATGGCCGGCGAGGTGAAGGGCCTCGCCCCGATCACCCACGACGCCTACACCTCGGTCATCGAGGCCCGCAAGGCGAAGTCCGAGTGACGCACTGACCCTCCGGCGCGGCCCCTCCGCGGGCCGCGCCCCCTTCCCGGGGACGCCCCATGTCGCTCGCCGATCTCGAGAGTTCCATCTACGCGCAGGAGCGTCGCCGCCGGATCTATACCGGGCTGACGGTCGTGATCGTCCTCGCCATCCTGATCGCGGGCTTCGGCGAGGCCAACGAGATGAACTCGGGCGGCTTCCTCACCGGCCTCTCGCAGTTCTTCGACTACCCCTCCGAGATCGTGATCGAGGCCTGGGAGGCGGGGCCCGCCTTCTTCGGGCTCCTCCTCGAATTCCTGCCCGCGCTGATCGAGACGCTCAACATCGCGCTGACGGCGACGCTCCTCGGCGGCGCGCTCGCGGTGGTGTTTGCCTTCCTCTCCACGCGCGCGCTCGGCGTGCCGACGCCGATCGTCATCGCCGTGCGCCGGATGATGGACGTGATGCGCGCCTTCCCCGAGCTGATCATCGCGCTCTTCCTGATCTTCGTGCTCGGCGCCTCGCCGGTGCCGGCGATGATCGCGGTGGCCTTCCACACCGCCGGCGCCCTCGGCAAGCTCTTCTCCGAGGTGACGGACAACATCGACCTGAAGCCGGTCGAGGGCCTGCGCGCGACCGGCGCGGGCTGGCTGCAGCGCATCCGCTACGGCGTGCTGCCCCAGGTCGCGCCCAACTTCCTCAGCTATTTCCTGCTGCGCCTCGAGATCAACGTGCGCGCCTCGGCGATCCTCGGCTTCGTGGGCGCGGGCGGCATCGGGGCGGAGCTGCGCCGCACCATCGGCTGGGGCCAGGGCGCGGGCGACGAGACGGCGGCGCTCTTCGTGCTCCTCTTCCTCTCCATCGTGGTGATCGACCAGATCTCCTCGGCGCTGCGCGGGCGGCTGACCGGGGGCGAGGGGGTGCGGCCGTGACCGCCTCCGTCGCGCGCTCCGTCTCCCCCGCGCTCGCCGCCGACGCCTGGGGCGGGCTGCGCCGGCGCATGTGGCTCGGCTTCGGCGTGCTCGGGCTCGTGGTCGCCTATCTCGCCTATGCCTGGATCGCCTTCGGGGTGAGCGATCTGATCGAGAACGCCCGCCCCGAGCGCGCGGTGCTCCTCGGCACGGACTCGGTCAAATACAAGGTCCATGTGGAGCAGAACCTCCGCCGGGGCGATTTCGAGGTGGCCGTCGAGGGCGAGCGCACCGCGACCTACGACACGCCGCCCGCCTGGGTCGAGCGCACCGAGGACGGCGCGCGGATCGACCTCGGCGAGGGCTACGAGGCGGTCATCACCGGCCCCGTGGTGCGCCTCACGGTGCCGGACTACGGCACCATCGAGGCGGAGGCGCACGAGAGCGGCGTCGTCACCCGCCTGCCCGACGGCTCGGTGATCGCCGAGCCCACGCCCGACGGCCTCGTCACCCGCCTCGCCGACGGCACCGTGATCCGCGAGGCGGGCGAGGACCGGCTCGAGACCGTGACCCCCGCGGGCGAGGTGATCCGACACCCAGAGGACACCCGCCTGGAGCAGCTCCTGCCCGAGGGCCTCGCGCCCGATTGGGCGAGCATCCGCGCGGTGAAGTTCGACGCCCGCCCGACGCTCTCCCGCCGCGTGCAGATCACCCGCACCAAGATCGAGGTCCACCGCTATTTCTGGGGGTGGGAGAACTTCTGGTTCCCCTTCGAAAGCGAGCTCAACGCCTATTCGGGCTCGGACCTTCTCGCCTACGCCCTCGACACCCCGGAGCAGGGCGAGGGCCGGCTGCACCCGGAGATGTCGAACGCCGGCTACATCTTCCATACCTTCTGGACCAACCCGGACTGGCAGCACGGGCATGTCTTCGTCGCCCTGCTCGAGACGATCATGATGGCGGTCCTCGGCACCATGACGGCGGTCTTCCTCGGCCTGCCGCTCGCCTTCCTCGCCGCGTCGAACTTCACCCCCTCGATGGCGCTGCGCTTCCTGGTGCGCCGGCTGTTCGACTTCGTGCGCGGGATCGACAACCTGATCTGGTCGCTGATCTTCATCCGCGCCTTCGGCCTCGGCCCGCTCACCGGCGCGCTCGCCATCGGCATCACCGATATGGGCACCCTCGGCAAGCTCTTCTCCGAGGCGCTCGAGAACATCGACAACCGCCAGGTGGAGGGCGTGCGCGCCACCGGCGCGAGCCAGATCCAGCGCTACCGCTACGCCGTGATGCCCCAGCTCCTGCCCGTGTTCATCAGCCAGACGCTCTACTATCTCGAGTCCAACACCCGCTCGGCCACGGTGATCGGCGCCCTCGGCGCGGGCGGCATCGGGCTCGTCCTCGTCGAGACCATGCGCACCTCGCGGGACTGGGAGAACACGCTCTACATCATCACGCTCACCGTCGTGGTCGTGATCCTGATGGACCAGCTCTCCGCCTGGCTCCGCCGACGGCTGATCCACGGAACCTGATGGCGAAGCTCGGCCCGGAGCCGCTGATCGAGCCCGGCTGCGAGATCGCCGCGAGCCGGCTCGGCCGCTATGTCAAGATCGCCACCGGCACCCGGATGCTCGAGGTCGCCTTCGGAGACTACTCCTACACCGACCGCTTCTGCGACATCGCCAATGCCGAGATCGGCAAATTCGCCAACATCGCGAGCTTCGCCCGCATCGGCCCGACCGACCACCCGATGACCGGCGCGTCCCTCCACCATTTCCAGTATCGCTCGGACGACTACTGGGACGACGCCGAGCCCGACGCCGCCTTCTTCGCCGCCCGCGCGGCGAGGATCACGCGGATCGGCCACGATGTCTGGATCGGCCACCAGGCCATCGTGAAGCCCGAGGTGAGCGTCGGCCACGGCGCCGTCGTCGCCATGGGCGCCGTGGTGACCCGCGACGTCGCGCCCTACACGAGCGTCGCCGGCAATCCGGCCCGGCCCGTGCGCGAGCGCCACCCCCCCGAGATCGCCGAGCGCCTGATCGCCCTCGCCTGGTGGGACTGGGACCACGCCCGCCTGCGCGCGGCCCTCGAGGACTTCCGCCGCCTCCCCGCCGCCGAGTTCCTCGCCAGGCACGGCGGCTAGGCCCCGGGGGCGGCGGGCGCGCGGCGCGCGTGGGTGGGCGGGCGGGACGCCGCGCCGCGCTCGCGCCGCTCCCGGGGCCGGATCGGGGCCTCGGATATAAAACCCAATTCCACGCCTGCCCATGCTATGCAGAAATTGCGGAGGCCGGCCGACTGGCGGACGGCGAAGCGCTCACGGAGTGGGGTGAAGAATGATTTCCCGAGATCAGGCGGCCCAGTTCTACCAAGGCGTCACGCGCATCGCGCCGACCGAGGCGGAGATCGACACCTATTCGGCCGCCGAGGATACGGCCGCGGCGATCGACTCCATCATCGCGGATGTCGGCGCGGAGACCGCCCGCGTCGTCACCTACTACCAGATCTTCTACAATCGTCTGCCCGATCTCCCCGGCCTCGATTTCTGGACCGGCCAGGTCCGCGGCCCCGGCCTCACCGACCAGCAGCTCGCCTCCGCCTTCTTCGGGGCCGGCGAGTTCGAGATCCTCTATGGCGACCTGCCGACCGAGGACGCCGTCCGCGCGCTCTACGAGAACGTTCTCGGCCGCGAGGCCGACCAGCCCGGCCTCGAATTCTGGACCGGACAGGTGACCGCCGACAACGGCTTCGGCCTGCGCGAGCTCGGCCTCGCCTTCGCCCAGGCCGACGAGACCGGCAACACCTTCACCCCCCTCCTCGAGGGCTATCTCGAGGATCTCGCCCAGCAGGACGAGACGCCCCCCACCCTCTTCGGCTATGACGACAAGAGCGGCGACGGCCCCAGTTTCGACGGCGACGACGGCAAGCAGGAGATCCAGACCCTCGAGATCCTCGACAAGGGCGACGGCCCGGGCGGCATCACGACCCAGAACGCCATCGCCGCCGATGTCATGAACCTCGACGATCTGCGCGCCGACCCCCGCTTCTCCGGGATCGACGGATCGGGCTTCACCGTCGCCGTCATCGACACCGGGATCGACCTCGACCACCCCGCCTTCGGCCCCACCGTCGGCGGCGTCTCCGAGCGCATCGTCGCGGCGATCGACTTCACGCCGGAATTCGACGGGCCGAACGACGTGCAGGGGCACGGCTCCAACGTCGCCTCCATCGTCGCCTCCGAGGCGCCCGGCTATCTCGGCGTCGCGCCCGGGGCGAACATCGCCGGGCTGCAGGCCCTCGGCAACAACGGCTCCGGCTCCAACGCGGATATCGAGCAGGCGCTGCAATGGGTCGTGGCGAATGCCGAGGCCTACAACATCGTCGCCGTCAACATGTCGCTCGGCAACGGCTCCAACGTGCCGGTCGCCGCGCCGAACCCGACGGGCTATGCCGACGAGCTCACGGCGCTGGCAAATCTCGGCGTGGTCGTCACCGCCGCCTCCGGAAACAGTTATTTCGATTACCAGTTCTCCGGCAGCTCCGACCTCTCCGCCGACCCGAACGCCATCTCGGTCGGCGCGGTCTGGGACGAGGCGGTGACCAATTTCTTCTGGAACGGCGGCGGCAAGGACTTCCAGGCGGTGCCCGGCCAGATCACCTCCTTCTCCCAGCGCGCCTTCGATCCCTCGATCGACACGATCTTCGCGCCCGGCGCGCTCATCGTCGGCGCCGCCCCCGGCGGGGGCACCTCGAGCCAGGGCGGAACCTCGCAAGCCGCGCCGCAGGTCGCCGGCATGGTCGCCCTCGCCCAGCAGATCGCGGTGGAAAATCTCGGCCGCAGGCTCACGGTGGACGAGTTCGAGCAGGTGATGCGCGCCGGCGCAGGCTCGGTCTCCGACCCCGAGACGGCGAACGACAACGTGATCAACACCGGCGCGACCTACGACCTCTTCGACGCGCTCGGCATGGCCGAGGCGATCCTCTCCCTCGGCGGCGGCGGCGGCACGCCTCCCCCGCCCCCGCCGCCGGGGGGCGACGACATCCCCGGTGACGAGAGCAGCACCGAGCAGCTAGCGACCTCCGGCACCCGCAACAGCCGGATCGACTTCGCGGGCGACAGCGACTGGTTCCGCATCCAGCTCGCGGCCGGCTCGACCTACGAATTCGCGCTCCAGGGCGCGCCGAGCGGCAACGGCACCCTCGCCGACCCGCTTCTCAACCTCCGCGACGCCTCGGGCCGCATCGTCGCCACCGACGACGACAGCGGCGAGGGGCTCGAGGCCGGCCTCGGCTTCATCCCCGGCTCGAGCGGCACCTACTATGTCGAGGCCCGCGCCTATGGCGACGGCATCGGCACCTACCGGCTCTCCTCGACCGTGATCGCCTCGAACGACGATTTCCCCGCGACCACGGCGACCCCCTCGGTGCTCGTCCCCGGCGTCGCGACCTTCGGCGAGATCGAGGAGCTCGGCGACCATGACTGGCACCGCCTCGACATCGTCGCGGGCGAGAGCTACGACGTGTTCCTCACCGGCGAGGGCGGCGGCGGGGGCACTCTGCGCGACCCCTATATCCGCCTCTTCGACGACCAGGGCACCGAGCTGCTGGCCAACGACGATTTCGAGGGTCTCGACAGCGCCATCGGCTTCATCGCCAACGAGACGACCTCGGTCTATGTGAATGCCGGCGCGTTCAACGACGGCGGCACCGGCACCTACGAGATCCTCGTCGCCACCGAGGCCGGCACCGGAGAGATCCCCGGCGATCCGAGCACGGGGGCCGGGATCGCCCCCGGTGAGGAAGTCGCGGGCCTCCTCGATTTCGCGGGCGACACCGATTGGTATGCGGTCGAGCTCCAATCGGGCATCGGCTACGGCTTCGAGCTCCTCGGCGCGCCGAGCGGGGCGGGCGACCTCGCCGATCCGCTGCTCCGGGTCTTCGACTCCCAGGGCCGCGAGGTCGCCTTCGACGACGACGGGGGCAACGGCTTCGAGTCCTTCCTCGAGTTCCGCCCGACCGCCTCCGGCACCTATTACGTGAGCGCCGAGGCCTATGCCGGGACCGGCGAGGGCACCTATCTCCTGCGCATGGCCGATGCGGGCGGCGGGGGCGGCGGCGAGATCCGCGGGGATGCCGGGACCCTGGAGACCATCGCCCCCGGCCAGGTCGCGGCGAGCGACCTCTTCGAGCCGGGCGATACGGACTGGTTCCGCACCACGCTCGTCGCCGGGGAGACCTATGTCTTCGATCTGCGGGGCGCGCCCTCCGGCGTCGGCACCCTCTCCGACCCGCTCGTCGCGCTCTACAACGAGCAGGGCGGCGAGATCGCCTTCAACGACGACGGCGGGCAGGGCCTCGAGTCCGAGCTCGTCTTCACCGCGCCCCTCGACGGCACCTATTTCGTCAGCGCCGAGAGCTATGCGGGCCTCTATGCCGGGACCTACGAGCTCGGCATGACGTCGCTCGGCGGGGGCGGGGGCGGCGGCGCGCCCGGGGCCGATCTGATCCCGGCGGACCCTTCCACCCCGGTCGCCGCCGCGCTCAACGGCTCGGTCGCCGAAACGCTGCAGTTCCCGGGCGACCGGGACTGGTTCGCGATCGACCTCGTGGCCGGCCTCGAATACGTCATCGAGTTGCAGGGCGCGCCCTCCGGGCTCGGCACCCTGCCCGACCCGCTCCTGCGCATCTATGACGACTTCGGCGACTTCATCGCGTCGGACGACGACGGCCGGGGCGACTTGGAATCCGAGCTCGCCTTCGTCCCCGGCTACACCGGCACCCACTATCTCGAGGCCGCCGCCTTCGCCGACCAAGGTGCCGGCACCTACACGCTGACCGTGACCGGCGAGGCCTCGGGCGATCTCGTCCCCGGCGATCCGAGCACGACCTTCCAGGCCTTCCTGGAGAGCCCGCTGCAAAGCTCGGTCGACTTCCCCGGCGACGAGGACTGGTTCGAGATCGTCTTCGAGGCGGGCGAGACCTATGTGATCGACCTCGCCGGCGCCGGCGCGGGCTTCGGGACGCTCGAGGACAGCTTCGTCGCCGTCTACGACGATTTCGGCACGCCGCTGGCCTCCGACGACGACAGCGGGGAGGACCGCGACTCGCTGCTCGAATTCACCGCGGACTACACCGGCATCCACTATATCGGGGCCTCGGCCTTCGGCGACGAGATCGGGACCTACGACCTCTTCGTCTTCCAGCTCGACAGCGACCCGGACGACGGGACCGTGGTCTTCCCCGACACCGCCGTCACCGGGGCGATCGACGAGCCGGGCGACACGGACGATTTCGTCGCGCCGCTCGTTGCGGGGGTCGAATACGATATCTTCCTGAGCGGCGTCGACAGCGGGCTCGGCACGCTGCCGGATCCCGTGCTGAGCGTCTTCGATCCTTTCGGCATCGAGGTCGCGGCGAACGACGACATCGTGCCCGGGCTCTTTCTCGACAGCGCGGTGACCTTCATCCCCTCGGTCAGCGGCGACTACATCCTGCAGGCCTCCGGCTTCGGGGATACCGAGGGCACCTACACGCTCGAGCTCTTCGAGTTCGTCTGACCCGACCGGGAGGGGGCGCGCGCGGCCCCTCCCGCACCGCTCACCCCCGCGCGGCGAGGAGCGCCGCCGCGCGGGCGGCGATGGCGCCGACGGTGCCGTCCTCGACGGCTTTGGCGAGCCGCCCCTCGGCGAACCGGTCGGCGCGGACGAGCGCCGTGATCGCCCGGTAGAGATCGCCCTCCGGCGCCGCGGCGAGGGCCGAGGGGTCCGCGAAATAGGCGGCGGCCTCGGGCGTCTTCGCCCAGTCCGACCAGTCGAACCCCGGCATCACCCAGCCCTCGCGATAGGCCGCGTCCCGGAAAGCCCGGACGATCTCCGCCTCCACCGGATAGGGCATGGAGACAACCCCCGGCCCGATCGGCTCCCCCCCGCCGGGGCGGAGGAACGGCCCCTCATGCGCGGCGATCTCCGCCTCGAAGGCGGCCAGCGCCGCGAGCCCGCCGGGCACCGCTCACACCTCCCCCATCATCCGCGCGAGCCCGCTCTCCCAGGCGGCGCGGAGCTCCGCGAGGGGCAGCCGGGCGGCACCGAGGCGCACCGTATCGCCGGTTATCTCGCCGACCCGCGCCGCGGGCACACCGGCGATGCGGGCGGCCTCCTGGATCTCGGCCACAGCCGCCTCGCTCTCTGCGGCGACGAGATAGCGCCCCTGCTCCTCGCCGAAGAACCAGGCGAGCGGATCGAGGCTGTCGCGCGCGCCGAGGCGGACCCCCTGCCCGGCCGCGAGCGCCATCTCGGCGGCGGCGACCGCGAGCCCGCCATCCGAGAGATCGTGCGCCGCGGCGACGAGGCCCTTGCGCGCGAGCGAGCGGACGAGCTCTCCCGCGCGGCGCTCGGCATCGAGATCGACCGCAGGCGCCGGACCCTCCGCGCGGGCCCAAAGCTCCCAGAGAAGCGCCGACTGCCCGAGATGGCCGAGCACCGGGCCGAGGAGGACGAGCGCCGCGTCCTCCGGCGGGGCCATGGGGATCACCTCCTCGAGCGAGGCGAGGAGGCCCACCGCCCCGATCGTCGGCGTGGGAAGGATCGCCCGCCCCTCGGTCTCGTTGTAGAGCGAGACGTTGCCGGAGACGACCGGCATGTCGAGCGCCCGGCACGCCTCGCCGATGCCGCGGATGCAGCCGACGACCTGCCCCATGATCTCGGGCTTCTCCGGGTTGCCGAAATTCAGATTGTCGGTGACGGCCAGAGGCTTGGCCCCGGTGGCGCAGAGATTGCGGTAAGCCTCGGCGACGGCCTGCCGCCCGCCCTCCACCGGATCGGCCTTGCAGTAGCGGGGCGTGACGTCGGCGGTCAGCGCGAGCGCCTTCTCGGTGCCGTGGACGCGGACGACCGCGGCGTCGGAGCCGGGGCGGACCACCGTGTCGGCCATCACCATGTGGTCGTATTGCTCCCAGACCCAGGCCCGCGAGCAGAGATTGGGGCCGGACATCAGCCGCAGGAGCGCCTCGCCCGGGTCGATCTCGGGGATCTTGCCGAGGGGCGCGGGCGGCGCGCTCTCCTCCCAGGGACGGTCGTAGACCGGCGCCTCGCCGGAGAGCGCCTTCAAGGGCAGCTCGGCCCGCACCCGCCCCTTGTGGCGGACGACGAAGCGGTCCTCCTTGATGGTCTCGCCGACGACGGCGAAATCGAGGTCCCATTTCTCGAAGATCGCGCGGGCCTCCGCCTCCTTCTCCGGGCGGAGCACCATCAGCATCCGCTCCTGGCTCTCGGAGAGCATCATCTCGTAGGCGGTCATCGCGGTCTCGCGGCAGGGGACGGCGTCGAGATCGAGGGCGACGCCGAGATCCCCCTTGTCGCCCATCTCCACGGCCGAGCAGGTGAGGCCGGCGGCCCCCATGTCCTGGATCGAGACGACGGCGCCCGTGGCCATCAGCTCGAGGCAGGCCTCGAGGAGGCGCTTCTCGGTGAACGGGTCGCCGACCTGCACGGTCGGGCGCTTGGCCTCCGCGTCCTCGCCGAACTCGGCGGAGGCCATGGTCGCGCCGCCGACCCCGTCGCGCCCGGTCTTGGCGCCGAGATAGACCACGGGGCGGCCGACCCCGGAGGCGGCGGAGTAGAAGATCCGGTCCGCCTCGACGAGGCCGACGGCCATGGCGTTCAGCAGGCAATTGCCGTTGTAGGCCGGGTGGAAGCGCAGCTCGCCCCCGACCGTCGGCACCCCGAAGGCGTTGCCGTAGCCGCCGATCCCGGCGACCGCGCCGGCGAGGAGGCTCCGGGTCTTGGCGAGATCCGGCGCGCCGAAGGAGAGCGCGTTCAGGCAGGCGACGGGGCGCGCGCCCATGGTGAAGACGTCGCGCAGGATGCCGCCCACCCCGGTCGCCGCCCCCTGATAGGGCTCGATGAAGGAGGGGTGGTTGTGGCTCTCCATCTTGAAGACCACCGCCAGCCCGTCGCCGATATCGACGATGCCGGCATTCTCGCCGGGGCCGCAGATCACCTGGGGCCCCTCGGTCGGCAGCGTGCGCAGATGGATCTTGGAGGATTTGTAGGAGCAATGCTCGTTCCACATCGCCGAGACGATGCCGAGCTCGGTGAAGGTGGGCGACCGGCCGAGGAGCGCCAGGAGGCGGGCGTATTCGTCGGGCTTCAGCCCGTGCTCGACGGCGAGCGCCTGGGTCACCTCCGGCTCTCTGACGGTGCTGGCGGGATCGGTCATGGCGGAGCTCCGAGTTCGCGGGCCCCCTCCATCGCGTGTTTTGCGACCGCTCGCAATACGCCGCGCCGGGGCTCTGGCCCTAGCAGGCGGGCTCGGGGCCCTCGAGGGCGCGGGCGAGCGCCGCCTCGAAGCGCCCGGCGCGGGCGGGGTCGTCGAGGGCCGGGCCGGCGAGGCGCACCTCGGTCTCGAGCGCGCCGGCGGGCGCGAAGGCGATGCGCAACAGCTCGCCCGTGGCATCGCCCGCGACGATCTCGCCCGTGCGCCGGTCGACCAGCATCACCTCCGCGGCGAGTTCGGCGTCGAGCCAGCAGCGCGCGGCGAGGCGCTCCACCCGGTCCCGCGCGATGGAGCCAGGGGCGGCGAGGGTGACGGAGAGGCCCCCGGGCTCGGGCGCCGCCGGCTCGGGGGCGGGCCGCTCGGCGGGCGCGGCGCAGGCGCCGAGGAGGGCGAGGAGCGCCGCCGGGGCGCGCATCAGGCCGGCTCCGCGAGCGTCTCGGCGAGGGCGCGGAAGAGGGCCGCCCCGTCGGCGCCGCCGAGGGCGGGGTCGGCGAGGCGCTCGGGATGGGGCATCATGCCGAGCACCCGGCGGTTTTCCGAGAGCACGCCCGCGATGTCGGCGACCGAGCCGTTGGGGTTGGCCGCCGCCGCCCGCTCGCCCGCGGGCCCGACATAGCGGAAGGCCACCCGGCGCTCCTCCTCGAGCCGCGCGACGGTGCGCTCGTCGGCCACGAAGGCGCCGTCGTGATGGGCGACGGGGATGCGCAGCACCGCGCCCGCCTCGTAGCCGAGGGTGAAGGGGCTGTCGTCGGTCTCGACCCGCAGATGGGCGTCGCGGCAGACGAATTTGAGCGAGGCGTTGCGCATCAGCGCGCCGGGCAGGAGCCCCGCCTCGATCAGCACCTGCCAGCCGTTGCAGATGCCGAGGACGAGCCCGCCGCGCGCCGCATGCCCGCGCACCGCCTCCATGATCGGCGCCCGCGCCGCGATCGCCCCGCAGCGCAGATAGTCGCCGAAGGAGAAGCCGCCCGGCAGCGCCACGAGGTCGGTCCCCTCGGGCAGGGCCGTGTCCTTGTGCCAGACCATGGCCGGGGCGCGGCCCGAGGCCGCCTCGAGCGCGACGGCCATGTCGCGGTCGCAATTCGAGCCCGGGAAGACGATGACGGCGGCGCGCATGGGCGGTCTCCTCGATGTGCTAGATATCCTCGGGGCGGAGCAGGACGGCGTCGGTCTGATGCCAGGGGCCGAGCCGGGTCCGCGCCGTCACGGGGGCGAAATATACCGGGGCGAAGCCGAGGGCGTCCAGGGCGGCGAGGAGCTCGAGCCAGCCCGCCTCGCCCTCGTAGCCCGGCAGGAGCGGCAGCTCGATCTGGATGCCAGCGGCACGGGCGAGGGTCTCTGGCGCGCCGGCGAGCGCCGCCTTCTCGCCCCCTTGCAGATCGAGCTTGAGGAAGGGGCGGCGGCTCTCGGGGGCGTGCTCGGCCATCACCCGATCGAGGGGGGCGAGGGGCACGCGCTCCGCGCCCCGATCGGCGAAGGCGGCCGCCGGGGCATGCTTGGCGGCGGGGCGCAGCGTGGAGGCGAGGCTGTCGTCGGCATAGCGGTGGAGCGTGATCTCCCCTGCCTCCGCGCCGAGGGCGAGGCGGGGGGCGACGCGCCAGCCGGGATGCGCCTCGGCCCGGGCGCGGAGCGCGGCATGGGCCTCGGCCTGCGGCTCGATCGAGAGGAAGGGCCCGGGGCAGCCGGCCGCCAGGAGGCGCGCGACATAGCCGCCCCGGTTGGCCCCGGCATCCACCACGAGATCGGCGCGGGCGCGGGCGATCAGATGGGCGATGTTGCGGTCGGCGAAGGGCGGCATCCAGCGCCGCAGCGTCTCGCGCCGGGGGAAGGGGACGAAGCGCCGCCAGGGGCGCGCCCGGCCCATCTCAGAGCTTCCCCATCTCAGAACTCCCCCATCTCAGAACTCCGTCACCACCGCGACGCCGGGCGGCGTCGGCCCGTCCATCGCGGCGAGGGCGGCGGAGACCTGCCCGAGGCGGAGCTCGCGGGTGACGAGGGGGGCGAGGTCGAGCCCCGCGCCCTCGAGAAGCGCGAGGAGCCCGGGGAACTGCCAGGCCGCCATGCCGCGGGTGCCGTAGAGGGCGCGTTGGCGGGCATAGACGAGGTCCATCGGCAGGGCCATCTCGGTCTCCGCGCCCGTCGGCATGCCGATCTGGACATGGCGGCCGAGGGGGCGGAGCGAGGCGACCGAAGCGCGGGCAGTCACAGCGCGGCCGAGGGCGTCGACCGAGACATGGGCGCCCCCGCCGGTGATCTCGCGCACGGCCTCCGCGGCGTCGCAGGCGCGCGCGTCGACGGTGGCCTCCGCGCCGAGGCGGGTGGCGAGGGCGCGCGCCTCGGCCTGGATGTCGACGGCGACGACGCGGGCGCCCATCGCGCGGGCGAGCATGGTGGCCGAGAGGCCGACGCCGCCGGCCCCGTGCACCGCGAGCCATTCGCCCGGGGCGAGCGCCGCGCGGCCCGTGAGCGCGGCCCAGGCGGTCGTCACCCGGCAGCCGAGGGCCGCGGCATGGGCGGGCGCGAGGCCCTCTGGCAGCGCCGCGAGATTGGCGTCGGCGCGGGGCACGGCGAGGCGCTCGGCGAAGGCGCCGGGGGCGGTGAAGCCCGGGAGCACCTGATGGGCGCAGACCGTCTGCCGCCCGCCCGCGCAGTCCGCGCACCTCCCGCAGGCGAGGATGAAGGGGGCGATCGCCCGGTCCCCCGCCCGCCAGCGGCGCACCTCCGGCCCCGCCTCCTCGACGACGCCGCAGAACTCGTGGCCCGGGATATGCGGCAGCGCGACGTCGGGGTCGGCGCCCGCCCAGGCATGGTGGTCGGAGCGGCAGACCCCGGCGGCGAGGACGCGGATCACCACCCCGTCGGCCGGGCAGACGGGGTCCGGCACCTCGGCGATCTCGAGGGGCGCGCGGAAGCCCGTGAGGAGCGCCGCGCGCATCAGGCGGGCCCGACCTCGATCCGGTAGGTCTCGATCACCGTGTTGGCGAGGAGCTTCTCGCACATCTCCCGGGCCTGCGCCTCGGCGGCGGCGGGATCGGTCTCGGCGAGCTCGATCTCGATCAGCTTGCCCTGGCGGACTTCCTCGACCCCCTCGAAGCCGAGCCCCGAGAGCGCCTGGGCGATGGCCTGGCCCTGCGGGTCGAGCACCCCAGGCTTCAGGGTAACGGTGACGGTGAGCTTCATGGGGCGCGCCTCCGGGTCCGCTGCTCGCGCCCTCCTAGCGCGGGGCGCGCGGGCCGGCAAGCGCGCGCCTCAGGCCGGGGCCGCGCGCGCCGCCCGCGCCGCCCGCGGCGGGCGCGCCGTCCCCGCCTGGCCGTGGCGCACGAGGGCGGAGAGGAGCACCCAGAAGAGCAGCGCGTTGAAGAGATGCCAGAGCCAGTGCGTCCCGATCGGCAGCCAGTCGCAGAGCGGCTGGTCGAGGGTGCGGAAGGCGAGGCTGATCGCGAATATCCCCGCCGCCCGCATCAGGATCGGCCCCGCCGCATGCGCCCGCGCCGCGCGCAGCCAGAGCCCGACGAGGAAGAGCGCGACGAGGGCGGGATAGTAGGAGGAGGAATTGGCGAACTCCCGCACCCCCTCGGGCAGCGCCGGGCGGAGCATCCGGAAGCCCCAGGACATCAGGATCATGCCGAGGAGCGCGGCCACCGTCGCCGCCGCCGCGCCGCCCCAGGAGAGCCCGCCGAAGCGGCGCATGGCGACCGCGAAATAGCCGAGGATGAACATGACGATGGGCCCGGAATCCGCCATCCCGGCCCAGGGCGTCGCATAGGTGTGGAAGAGGAAGGAGCCGATGGCCACCGCAATGGCGTTGCCCGCGAGCCAGGCCACCGCCCAGTCCGGCGCCGGATCGCCCCAGCGGGCGGGCTGGGCGAGGAGGCCCGCGCCGACGAAGACCACCGAGACGATGTAGACCGGCACCACGAGCGGCAGATAGAGCGGCCCCGCCGAGAGCGCCCAGACGAGCCCGATGGTATGCGCGAAGAAGGCGACGATGCCGGCGGCCATGAGCGCGCCCGCGAGCGTCTGCCGCCCGCGGCCCGCAGGCCCGCGCCCGCCCTGCGCCCAGAGCGCGGCGAGACCGGCCACCAGGAAGGCGACGTTGGTCAGCGCGTTGAACGGCTCGGCCCAGAAGGCCGCGCTCACCCGCTCGCAATAGATGTCGATCTCGCGGCTCAGATCCATATCCCGCCTCCCGACTGTGCGCCCAAGCGCTAGATGGTGGCGCCGGCGCCGAAGTCCATCGCCCGAGAGGGTGTCACGCCGAAGCCGCGCTCACGCGAGCGCGAGCCGACCCCGCGGATGACCGATTGATTTGCCAGGGCTTTCCGGCTAGGCGAACTGTATTGGTCGAGCGTGAGGGGTGGTGCGCCGGTGCGCCCGGCGCAGGAGGAAATTGCGATGGACGGTCAGATCCGTGGCTCCGGCTATGCGATGAGCGGCACCGCAGGGTTCGCGGGCGGCTTGCTCCTGATGGCGCTGCACGTCCTCGCGGGCGGCTTCTTCTTCGCCTACGGCATCGACGCGCTGATCTTCGCCTGGCAGACGCCGGAATACAGCCACGGGCCGATCATCCCGCTGCTCTCGGCCTACATGTTCCTGCGCGAGATGAAATCCGTTCCGCCGACGGCCGGGCCGGTGCGCGACCGGTGGCCGGGCGTGGCGGTGGTGCTGCTCTCGCTCGCGATCGGGCTGCTCGGGCTCGTCGTGCGCATTCCGGACATCGTGACCTATGCGATGATCCTCTGGATCGGGGGGACGATCCTCACCGTCTTCGGCCTGCGCCGGGGCTGGTATTTCTGGCCCTCGGTGCTGCATCTCGTCTTCATGCTGCCGCTGCCGCAGTTCATCTACTGGCCGGTGTCGATCTGGCTGCAGATGGTCTCTTCCCAGATCGGGGTGGAGATCGTGCACATGGCCGGCATCCCGGTCTATCTCGACGGCAACGTGATCGATCTCGGCGTCTACCGGCTGCAGGTGGCGGAGGCCTGTTCGGGGCTGCGCTATCTCTTCCCCGTGATGAGCTTCTCCTATGTCTTCGGCGTGCTCTATACCGGGCCGGTCTGGCACAAGATCGTGCTCCTGCTCTCCGCCGCCCCGATCACCGTGCTGATGAATTCGGTGCGGATCGGCATTATCGGCGTGATGGTGGACAATTTCGGCATCTCCTATGCCGAGGGCTTCCTGCATCTCTTCGAGGGCTGGGTGATCTTCATCTCCTGCGTGGCGATCCTCTTCGGCCTCGCCGCGCTGATGCAGCGGTTGCAGAAGGAGCCGAAGCCGCTCTCTGAATCGATCGACATGGATTTCGACGGGCTGGGGACGCAGATCCGCCGCTCGCTCTCGATCCCGACGACGGTGGGCCTCGCCGTGGCGACCGTGGCGACGGTGGCGGTGGCCGTGGGCTGGTATGGCGCGCCAAAGCGGGCGCAGGTGGTGCCCGACCGGGTCGAGCTCGCCGAGTTCCCGGCCGAGCTCGGCGGCTGGACCGGGGTCGAGCAGGCGATCTCGCCCGAAGTCGCCCGCGTGCTCGCCGCCGACGACATGTTGGTGCGCGCCTATCGCAAGGAGGGCAGCCCGGAGGTCGATTTCATGGTCGTCTATTACCGGAAGCTGACCGAGGGGTCGGGCATTCATTCGCCCGAGGTGTGCATTCCGGCAGGGGGTTGGGAGGTCAATGCCTGGCGCCGGGCCGATATCGCGCTGGAGGACGAGGCGGGCACGGTGATCCCGGTCAACCGCGCGATCATCCGCAAGGGGCGGGCGCGCTCGCTCGTCTACTATTGGTTCGAGCAGGGCGGTCGTCGCATCACCTCGGACTACGTGGCGAAGTTCTACACGGTCTACGACAGCCTGACCCGCGGGCGGACCGAGGGCGCGCTCGTGCGCGTCATCACCCCCCTCGCGCCCGGAGAGCCCGAGGCCGCGGGTGCGGCGCGCCTCAACGAGGTGCTGAGCCGCGCCGCGCCCCATCTGCCGAAGCACCTGCCGAAGTGACCCGTCTGCAGCACCCGTCCCGCATTGATACCGCAGTGCAGAAACGGTCCACCGAAGTCGCTTTGCCGCCGGTCGCTTTTCCGTTATAGCACCGTGACGATGTCGCTCTTTTCGTGGGGGCGGGGCGGCGTCGCGCGCCCGGCCGCGCGAGGCGGGGTGCAAGAGACGCAAGGGAGCCTTTTGATGACCGCCATCGCGACCGCTGCGCCCGTTCCGCGCCGCCTCCGCCCCGCCCGCATCGCCCTTTGGCTCGTGGCCGCCCTCGCGGCGCTGCTGCTCGCAGGCTGCGACAGCGTGGAGGAGCGCGCCGAGAAGCACTACCAGAACGGCATGGAGCTTCTCGCCGAGGACAATCCGATCAAGGCGAGCCTCGAATTCCGCAACGCGATCAAGCTCAACGACAACCATGTCGGCGCCAATCTCGAGCTCGGGCGGATCTACGAGGAGCAGAAGAACTACACCGCCGCGGTGCATCAGTATCGCAAGGTGATCGCGCTCGACGCCTCCCAGCTCGACGCGCATCTGAGCCTCGCCCAGATCCTGCTCGCCTTCAACGAGGTGGAGCAGGCCGTCACCTCGACGCTCGCCGCCGCCCAGCTCGCCCCCGAGAAGCTCGAGGTGCTCACCCTCGAGGCGGTGCTCGCGATGCGCGTCGGCGAGATGGAGAAGGCCAAGGCCAAGGCCGACAAGGCGCTCCAGCTCGACGAGGACAACGGCGATGCCTGGATCGTGCTCGCCGCCATCGCCCGGCGCGACGGCGATCTCGAGACCGCGCTCGAGCGCGCGAACGAGGGCCGGGCCCGCGATCCGGAGAACACCCGGGTGCTTCTCTTCCGCATCGCGCTGCTCGGCGAGATGAACAAGAACGAGGAGCTCGGCCGCGATCTCAAACAGCTCGTGGTCCTCGAGCCCGAGGCGATCTCCTATTGGGAGACCCTCGCCCGTTGGCAGCTCGCGAACGAAAGCTATGGCGAGGCGACGGACACGCTGCGCGAGCTCTCCGAGCTCGCCCCCGACGACACCGACCGCCAGCTCGATCTGGTCCGCCTGATCAACCGCACCCAGGGCCGGGAGGCCGCGATCTCGGAGCTCGAGCGCCTGATCGAGCTGCGCAAGGAGAGCGACGCGCTCGGCAATCTCGAGCTCGCCATGGCGGATATCGAGATGAAGGGCGGCGATCGCGAGGCGGCGAAGGCCCGTCTTGAGCGCATCCTGTCCGAGTTCTCCGACAACGCCGATGTCGTGGGCCTCGCCCGCCCCGCGCTCGCCCGCCTCCACATCGCCGACAACAACATCCAGACCGCGCTGACGCTGATCCAGGAGCAGCTCGCGACCGATCCCTCGCATGTGCGGGCGCTGACCCTGCGCGGGCGGATCCGGATCGAGCAGGAGCGCTACGACGAAGCGATCCGCGACCTGCGCGCGGCGGAGGCGGAGGCGCCGGACGATGTGGAGACGCTGCGCCTCCTCGCCGTCGCCCATGAGCGCAACGGCAGCCGCGATCTCGCCGGCGACCGGCTCGCCGCCGCGGTCGAGGCGTCGGAGCACACCCCGCGCGAGGTTCTGGCCTATGCCCGCCATCTGCTGATGGACGACCGGGGCGACGCGGCCGAGACCGTGATCCAGGAGGCGCTCGCCCGGCGCCGGGGCGATCTGCAGCTCATCCAGGCGCTCGCCCGGGTCAAGCTGCGCAACCGCGACTTCTCCGGCGTCGAACGGATCGCCCAGGCGCTGCAGGGGAACGAGGCGACGAAAGATCTGGGGGACCGTCTGCTCGCCGCGGCCCTCGCCGGCCAGGAACGCTACGACGAGACCATCGAGATCCTCGAGGCCGGCGCCGAGATGAGCGACAATCGCGGGGCCTATCTCTCCGCCCTCGTCGCCACGCATATGCGCAACGACGACCTGCCAGCGGCGAAGCGGCTGATCGAGGAGGCGCTCGCCGAGAATTCGCGCGACGATGCGGCGCTGCGCCTCGGCGCGACCATCGCGCTCGTCGAGCAGAAGCAGGACGAGGCGGGCGAGATGTTCCGCCGCGCCGTCGCCGCCGCGCCGGACCGCGCGATCAATCACCTGTCGCTCTTCCGCTACCACAGCGCCCGCGGCGAACAGGAGGTGGCCGAGCGCGCGCTCCGCGCCGGGCTCGACACCACCGACAGCAACATCCTGCGCCTCAGCCTCGCCATGGTGCTCGAGCGCAGCGGGCGGATCGACGAGGCGATCGCCGAATACGAGGCGCTCTATGCGAGCCAGCCGGGCTCCGCGATCGTCGCCAACAATCTCGCGAGCCTGATCACCGACAACGACCCGACGCCCGAGCAGATCGACCGCGCCTTCACCATCGCCAAGCGCCTGCGGGACACGGATGTGCCGCATTTCCAGGATACCTACGCCTGGCTGATGTATCTGCGCGGCGACGCGGAGGGGGCGGTCGAGGAGTTCGAGGAGATCGTGGAGAAACTGGGCGATAACCCGATCGTGCAATATCATTACGGGACGGTTCTGGCGGAGGTCGGCCGCGTCGAGGAAGCCCGGGCCGCGCTGACGAAGGCGCTGGAGCTGGCCGGCGATCGCACGATCCCGCAGATCGAGGACGCGCAGGCCAAGCTCGACGGCCTGTCTCCGGCAGCCGCCGCCGAGTGACCGGACGCCGCGGGCGAGGACCGACGCGATGTACGAAGCCTTCTACGGCCTGAAACACCGGCCGTTCCTGATGACCGCGGACCCGGACTTTCTCTACTGGTCCAACACCCATACGCTGGCTTTCACCATGCTGCGCTATGGGGTGACCAGCCGGGCGCCGCTCACGGTGATCACGGGCGAGATCGGGTCGGGCAAGACGACGCTCATCCGCCACCTGATGAACGAACTTCCCGAGGAGGTCGTCGTCGGGCTGGTCTCCAACATGCAGGAGGGCCGCGGCGACCTGCTGCATTGGGTGATGATGTCGTTCGACCAGCCGTTCGACGACGCCAACTACGTGCGCAACTTCCAGCGCTTCCAGGATTTCCTGGTGGAGAACTATGCCGAGGGCAAGCGCTCGATCCTGATCGTCGACGAGGCGCAGAACATGTCGCCCGCCTCGCTCGAGGAGCTGCGCATGCTCTCCAACATCAACGCCGACAAGGACGAGTTGCTGCAGATCATCCTCGTCGGCCAGCCGCAGCTGCGCGAACTGCTGAAGGAGCCGGAGCTCGCCCAGGTGGTCCAGCGCATCGCCGCCGACTTCCATATCGACGCGCTCGGGCCCGAGGACGTGCACGACTACATCCAGCACCGGCTCGAAGTCGCGGGCGCGGCCTATCAGATCTTCCCCGCGCATACCTGCGAGCTGATCCACGAGGCGACGGGCGGGATCCCCCGCCTCGTCAACTCGCTTTGCGACCTCTGTCTGGTATATGGTTTCTCCGACGATCAGCGGACGATCACCGAGGAGGTGCTGCGCGACTTCCTCTCCGGCGTCGAGAAGCACGGGATCTTCGCGAAGTTCCGGCCGCTCGCCCGCCCGCCGGTCCTCGTCCGCCAGTCGCAGACGAACTGAGGCGACAGCCCTCGAAAGGAGCCGACCATGGAAGGCATCAAGATCGGCGACATCGTCCGAATGCTGCGCCGCCGCGCGGTGATGATCGTGAGCATCGTCGTCGTCTTCAGCGGCCTCGCGGCGATGGTGGCGTATTTCATTCCGCCCACCTATGTCGCTACGGCCAAGATCCTGATCGAGGGGCAGCAGATCCCGAGCCAGCTCGCCAGCTCGACCGTCACGGCCTCGATCAACGAGCGGCTCGAGGTGATCCGGCAGCGCCTGATGACGCGCGCCAACCTGCTCGACCTCGTCGACCGGCTCGATCTCTATGGCGAGCGCGACGACCTCTCGAAGACCGCGAAGGTCAATCTGATCCGCGGCTCCACCGCGATCCGCAAGATCAGGGTCCAGGCCGGCCCGCGCCAGACAGTCGTCGCCGCCTTCACCATCTCCTACAGCGACAGCAACCCCCAGCGCGCCGCTCAGATCACCAACGAATTCGTCACCATGGTGCTCGAGCAGAACATCCGGGCGCGCTCGGCACGCGCCTCGGAGACGCACGACTTCTTCAAGGAGGAGGTCGCGCAGGTCGAGCGGGAGCTGTCGCGCGCCGAGGCCGAGCTGGCGGACTTCAAGATCCGCAACGAGCTGGCCCTGCCGAGCTCGCTCGACTATCGCCGCCGCGAGCTCGATTCGATCCGCAAGGCCCGTTTCGAGCGGAAGGGCCGGATCCTCAAGCTCGAGGAGCAGCGCCACGAGCTCCAGACCGCGCTGGACACCGGTCGCTATGCCGACGCGGTCGGCACGGCGTTGACCCAGGAGCAGAAGGATCTCGAGGCCCTGCGCATCGAGCTCACCCGCGCGCTCAGCATCTATGCCGAGAGCCACTACAAGGTGCGCAGCCTCAGAAGCCGGATCGAGGCGATGGAGGAGGCGCTGAGCGGCACCGGGAATGCGGCCGCCCTCGAGAGCACCGCCGATCGTGCCGCCCGCATCAAGGCCGGGATCGAGCGGCAGATCAAGGCGCTCGACACCGAGCTCGAGCTGCTGCGCACCGAGGAGACGCAGGCGGAGGAGCGCGTCGCCGAGCTCGAGCGCTCGATCGAGCGCACGCCAGAGGTCGCGCTGGAGCTCGGGGCCCTCAACCGCCGGATCGAGGATCTCCGGATCCGCTTCGACCAGGCGATCCGCAAGCAGGCCTTCGCCGCCACCGGCGAGAAGCTCGAGGTCAACCGCCAGGCCGAGCGCTTCGAGGTGATCGAGCAGGCCCAGGTGCCGGACCGTCCGACCTCGCCCAACCGGGAGGCCATCGCCATCGGCGGCTTCGCCGGCAGCCTGGGCGCGGCGATCTCCCTCGCGCTGCTCCTCGGCTTCCTCAACAGCTCGATCCGCACCGTCGGCGATCTCGAGCGCAAGCTGGAGATGCGCCCGTTGATGACCGTCCCCTACATCACGACGGACCGGGAGCGCCGGCGCTCGCGCCGCGAGATCTATTTGCTGCTGACGCTCGCCTTCGTCATCGTGCCCGTGGCGCTCTATGCGATCGACCAGTATTATCTGCC
This sequence comes from uncultured Limibaculum sp., assembly GCA_964576075.1. Taxonomy (GTDB): domain Bacteria; phylum Pseudomonadota; class Alphaproteobacteria; order Rhodobacterales; family Rhodobacteraceae; genus Thermohalobaculum. The sequence continues at coordinate 25,261 of CAZNTX010000034.1, forward strand.
GCTCGAGCTTCTCCTCGAGAACTTCGTCGACCGGACGGGCCTGCGCGGCATCTTCAACCGCATCGGCGGCATGATCGGCTGACGGGCGCCGGCGCCATATCGGAGCGAGACCATGGTCGAACGTCTTAAGATCGCCATCGCCAAGGCCCGCGAGCGCCGGGCGACCGGGGCGGGTGCCCCGCCCCCGCCGCCGGCCGACCCCGTGGCGCAGGCCTCCCCCTCGGCGGTGGACGCGGCCTGGTCCTCGCTCGCCGAGCTCAAGATCAATCCGAAGGTGCTGGAGTCGGAGCGCATCGTCACGCGGCAGAAATCCGACGCCGCGCATATCGCCTTCGACATGCTGCGCACCCGGCTCGCCAAGCTCGCGCTGGAGCAGGGCTGGAAGCGGATCGGCATCACCTCGCCCTCCAAGGGCTGCGGCAAGACGGTGATCAGCGCCAATCTCGCCTTCTCCTTCGCCCGCCATCCGGAGACGCGGACGATCCTGGTCGATCTCGATCTGCGCTCGCCGCGGCTGTCCTCCTGCCTGGGCGTCACCGAACGCCGCGCGATCAACTGGCTGCTCTCGGGCGCCACCCGGCCGGAGAACTATCTGCAGCGGATCGGGGAGCGTTTCGCCCTCGCGCTCAACACCCAGCGTGTCCGCGACGCTTCCGAAGTGCTGCAGAACGCCTCGACGCCGAAGGTGCTCGAGGGCATGCTCGAGCAGTTCCGCCCCGACATCATCATCTACGACATGCCGCCGATGCTGGTCGGCGACGACACGATCGCGTTCCTCAAGCATCTCGATGCGGTGCTGCTCGTGATCGCCTCGGGCGAGACCAAGCCCTACGAGGTCGAGGAGTGCGAGAACCTCATCATGGACGAGACCAACTTCCTCGGCGTCCTCCTCAATAAGGTCGAGCGCGGCGCCGGCTCGGACTACTATTACGGCTACGGCTATGGCTACGGCAACACCAACGACTGATCACTAGGCCGAATCAATAAAACAATGGACGCGCGAATCGTTTTCGGGTAGTCACTCTCGACGGGTCGACACACACCGAAGGAGGGGTTCGCGATGGCGCGCAAGGTTCTGGTCGGTCTCGCGGTCGTGCTCGCGCTGTGCGCGCCGGCCGCCGCTCAGGAGGCGGCGGAGGCCGAGGGGGCGGAGGTCTATCTCCTGCGCTCGGGCGACGTGGTCGAAGTCTCCGTGCTCGAGGACGGCTCGCTCAACCGGCAGGTCCTGATCCGCCCGGACGGCAAGATCTCGCTCCCCATCGCCGGCACGCTCACCGCCGAGGGCGTCAGCCCCGAGGAGCTGCAGGCCCGCATCCGCAGCGCCCTCGCCGCCGATTTCCGCGAGGCGCCGACGGTGACGGTCTCGCTCGTGCGCTCCACCGCGCCGCCCGAGGAGGAGGTCGACGCGGTCGAGATCTACGTCATCGGCCAGGTCGGCGCGCCGGGCCGCATCCAGTTGCTCGAGCCGATCGACGTGCTCCAGGCGCTCGCCATCGCGGGCGGCCCCGGCATCTTCGCCGCCACCGAGCGGATCCAGATCCGGCGGCGCGACGAGAACGGCGGCGAGACGGTGACGCTGTTCGACTACACGGCCGTGGAGGAGGGAAGCGGGATCGCGCTCCAGATGGTCGGCGACGGCGACGTCATCGTCGTCCCGGAGCGCGGGCTGTTCGAGTAAGGCCGGGCAGGTGCGGGCGCTCCTCACAGGCGGCGCGGCAGCGCTCATCGCCCTCGCCGCGCCCGCCCCGGCCGCCGATTGGAGCCTGAACGGCTCCTTTTCCCAAAGCTTTTCCGGGATCTTCAACCCCGATCTCGAGTCGGAGAGCGAAGGCCTCGCCTACGGCACGACCACCACTCTCGGCTTCACCCTCGGCGCGCGCACCCGGCGCACCGTCTGGTCGCTCTCCACCGGCGGCACCTTCCGCGCCTTCGGCGGCCCCGGAGCGGACGACGACCTGACCCGCCCGGACCCCAATTTGCGCGGCGCGGTGAGCTATCGCGGCCAGCGCTTCAACATGGGCGCCAATTTCTCCTACTCGCGCGGGTCGACGACCTTCCTCACCCTCGTGCCGATCTCGCTCGAGCCGCCCGAGGACGACGTGATCGACCCCGACGATCCCGATCTCCTGCCCGACCAGGTTCTGTTCGAGCGCGGCGTCGTGCGCACCTCCGTGGCCACGGGTGTCAGCGCGAGCTATCGGCTGAGCCTGCGCAACACGCTCACCACCTCCTTCAATGCGGGGCTCCTGCGCTATTCCGGCGACGACGAGAGCCGCTTCACGCCGACCGACAGCCTCGGGATGCGCCTCGGCTGGTCGCACCGGCTGTCCCAGATCAGTTCGCTCAACGTCAACACGGCGCTTCGGCGCTTCACCGCCGACGACGGCGCCGACACGCGGACCTGGACGCTTTCGACAACCGTCGGTTACGCGACGCAGGTCGACCCGAACACCAGCCTCTCCGCAGATGTCGGCCTCAGCTATTTCGACCGGGACCGCACGCTCTTCGGCCTCGGCGGCCTCGCCCGGCGCAGCGAGAACTCGGTCGCCTTCACCGGGGGCGTGAGCACCACCTTCCGCCAGCCCGGCGCCGCCGCCTTCTCGCTCTTCGCCAATCAGAGCATCCGCCCCTCCGGCGTCGATGGCGATGTCGAAAACGTGACCTCCTTCGGCGCCTCCTACAACCAGGCGCTCACCCCTGTCGCGGGCTTCTCCGTGGTCGCGCAGCATTCGCTCGGCAACGCCTTCGGGTTCGACGAGGAAGAGGAGCTGACGCAATCCTTCGTCTTCGCGCCCCGGCTGAGCTACCGCTTGTCGCCGGACTGGTCCGCGGCCCTCGGCTACTCCTTTCGGTTGAGCGACGACGAGGACGGCCTCGGCATCGGCAACAGCGTGTTTCTGAGCTTTTCCAGGGGCATCGCGATCTATCCTTGACCTTGGATCATGCCCGGGGATGGCCATTGCGGCTTTGCGTCCGGCCGCCGTTTCGCGTATTGAGTGCCTGCCGGCCGGGGTGCGTCCCGCGCCGGGAAGCCGGGTGGGCGCTGTAAGGTGACGACGGACACGGATCATGTTGCGGGGGCCGAAGCTCGCGGCTATCAGCGGTCGGCCTCCTTCCTGTCCGAAGTCGTCGGGCTCGTCGACGTCGCCCTGATCCTCGCGGCCGCCGCGATCCCCTATTTCGGCTACGTCACCTATAATGCGGTGCTCGTGGAGTATTACATCTTCTGCGTCGGCTTCGTCACGACGACGACGATCCTCATGCTCTCTCGCTCCGGCATGTACGAGCCTCTCGCCCTCGTCCGCCCGGTCAGCAAGTCGGATCTCGTCATCGTCTCGGTCGTCTCGGCTTTCCTGTTCTTCCTCACCATCGCGTTTTCGCTCAAGGTCTCCGATCTCTACTCGCGGATCTGGATCTATACGTTCGCCGGCCTGTCGGTGACCTTTCTGCTCATCGGTCGCATCGCGGTCGGACAGGCATTGCGGCGGCTCGATGCGCGCCGGGTGATCGGGCGGAACCTCGTCGTGCTCGGCAGCGGGGCGGAGGCGGAGCGCTTCCTCGAAGCGTTCCAGCGCAAGCGGCCCTGCCTCGCCGACGTGGTGGCCGTGTTCGGCCCGACAGACGGCGCAGGCGGCGAGGTCGCGGGCCACCGTATCCGCGGCGGGGCCGCGGCGCTGGTGGCTTATGCCCGCTCCAACCGGGTGGACGACATCGTGATCGCGATGCCGCTCAACGCCGACGGCCCTCTGCAAGAAACGCTCGAGGCGCTGAAGGAGTTGCCGGTCAACGTCTATGTCGCCAGCCAGCTTCTCGACTACGAGCTCCGCTTCAAGCCGGCTTTCGGCTATCCCCGCGAACTGCCGCTGTTCGAGGTGGTGCAGCGCCCGATCTCGGGATGGAATGCGCTCCTGAAAAACCTCGAGGACTATGTTCTCGCCACGCTTCTTCTGCTCATTCTCTCGCCCTTGCTGATCCTCATCGCGTTGGCGATCAAGATCGACAGTCCGGGTCCGGTGTTTTTCATGCAGCCGAGGCTCGGTTTCAATAACAAGGAGTTCCGGATCTACAAGTTCCGCTCCATGTATCACCGGAAGATTCCGGAGGCGCGCGTCAAGCAGGCGACCAAGGGCGACCCTCGCGTGACCCGGGTCGGCCGCTTCATCCGCCGCACCTCGCTCGACGAATTGCCCCAGCTTCTCAATGTGTTGAACGGCACGATGTCGCTCGTCGGTCCCCGCCCCCACGCGCTCAGCCACAACGAGGACTACGGCCGGCGCATTCGCGGCTATTTCGCCCGCCACAAGGTGAAGCCCGGCATCACCGGCTGGGCCCAGGTCAACAATCTCCGCGGCGAGACGGAGACGCTCGACAAGATGCAGGCCCGCGTCGAGTATGACATCTATTATGCCGAAAACTGGTCGCTTCTGTTCGATCTTCGCATCCTGATCATGACGGTTTTCGTCGTGCTGTTCCAGAAAACGGCCTATTGAGGGTGGCACGTTAAGGGTTCGGAAAGGGGTGGCGCGCGAGAGTGACGCCATGCTGCCGCACCCGCTCAGATTGCTCGTCGCCGCCTATGGGGCCTCTCTGGCCGCCGCGCTCGCGCTCCATCTCGGGGCGGGGGTCGGGCCGGTTTGGGTCGCACTCGTCGCCTGGCTGCTCGGGCCGGTGCTCGTCTGGGCGTTTCCGCAGGCGCCGGTGATCGGCCGGGCCTTCCTGCGCCCCGACCCGCAGGTGGAGGACACACGGGCGGAGGCCGCCGCCATCCGCGCCTGGATCGCCGAGGAGGAGGAGCTGCGCCGCTGGGAGGCCGATCTCGCGGCGGAGGCCGCCGTGCGAGAGGCGGAGCGCCAGCCCGCGGCCGCGGGGGCTGCCGCCCGCGAAGCGCCCTCCGCGGGAGCCTGAGTGCCTCGAGCATCGGGCAGCGCCTCGCGGTTCCGTTGGGATCTGGGCGCGCGCCTCGGTGCTCCTCCCGGCACCGGACGTCTCTCTCCGCGACGGTCGGAGCCCTGGTGCGTCCCTCCCCCGGGATGGGGGCGCCCCCTCGCCGCCCATGGGAGAACGGGCGCGCGCCCGGCCACCCCCGTCGTCGGCAGGCAGCGGGGAGGCGCGCCGCGGCGGGCGCCCTCAAGAGCGGTCGGGATCGAGCAGCGCGTCCTCTGCGGTCCCGGCCCTCGGAGATCCGCCGCGCGACGGGTCGTCTCCCGCCGCCGGGGGCTCGCCGGGGGCCTCCGTCTCCCCGACGGCCTCGGGCGGATCGGGGGCAGTGGCGCCTGCCTTGGCCGCCCCGGCGACGGGACCGTCGCGCGCGGGGAGCGCGCCGGTCGGCTTGGCCGGGGCGGCGCGCGCGGAGGGCGGCCCGGCCGCGGGCGCCTCCCTGGGGGACCCGGACATGGGCGGGGCGTCGGCCTCTTCCCCCCTCCCGTCCGGTTGGGAGACTGCGGGCTGCGGTCTCCCCTCTGACGGGGCGGAGGCGTCGGCGGGCGCGGCAGCGTCCGTCATCGGGGGTGCAGGCTGGGGGGCGGCGACCCGCGGGAGGCGGACGCGGAAGAAGCCCGACTGGTCCGGGTTGAACACCACCGTCAGGTCGCCCCCCATCCGGCGGATCGCGGCGCGGCTGATCGGCAGGCCGAGGCCCGCGCCCTGGCTGCCCCCGGAGCGCCGACCGCGGACGAATTTGGAGAAGATCGTCTCCGCCTCCTCCCGCGTCACGCCCCCGCCGTTGTCGATGACGTCGAGGCAGAGCGACTTGCCGTCCACCTCCCAGGCGACGCGCAGATGCGGCTCGGGGGCGGTGTTGTATTTGATCGCATTGCTGAGAAGGTTGATCAGCACCTGCCGCAGCCGATCGGGATTGGCGAGCACCTGATGGCCGGCGAGCGTCGCATGGGGGCGGATCTCGACGCCGGCCTCCTCGGCCACCGGGCGCAGCGTCTCGATCGCGCCGGAGACCGCGTCCTCGGCATCGACGATCTCGATCGGCATCTCCGCGGTGCCGCTCTCGAGGCGGTTGATGTCCAGGATCTCGTTCAGGAGGCGGGTGAGGCGCTGGCTCTCCTCGTGGATGATCTCGACGAAGCGGCGGGCGGTGTCGCGGTCGAGCTCGGTCTCCATCAGCAGGATCTCGGAGAAGGAGCGGATCGAGGTCATCGGCGTGCGCAGCTCGTGGCTGACATGGGAGAGGAAGTCGTCCTTCTGCGCATCGAGGGCGCGCAGCCGCGTGTTGGCCTCGCGAAGCTCGACGGCGGTGCGCTCAAGCTCGGCGGTCTTGTCGGCGAGGCGGAGCGAAGTCTGCAACAGGCGCTGGGTCTCGTCGGCGATGTCCATGAGTTCGGTGAGGGAGATCGCGCCGGCGCCCGCCGCCCGGCTCACCATGGCATGCGCCGAGGCCGCGCCGACGGAGCCTGCGAGCTCGCGCTCGAGCCGGGCGATCACCGCGTCGGTCGGGCGCGGCAGGCCAGAGCCGAGCCCCTGCCCCCGCGCCATCTCCTCGAAGAGCCGGCGCGCGGGCTCGGCGCCGAGGATCCGCTGGGCGAGGACGAAGAGGTCCTCCGCAGGCGCCGAGCGCTGGATGTAGGGGGTCGCGCCGCGCCCGGCGGTGCGGAAGACGTCGACGAAGAGCGCCCCCTGCACCTGCTCGAGGGGGCGCGGCCGGGTGAGCTGGCTCACGACCACGAAGAGGAGCGCGTTGGCCCCGAGCGACCAGAGAAGCGCGTGGATCAGCGGGTCCCCCGCATCCACGCCGAAGAGCGCCTGCGGGCGCAGCCAGCCGATCCCCCAGGGCCCCTCGGCGAGCACCGAGGCGGGGAGCACCGCCGCGCCCCCGAAGCTCGGCAGGAACAGCGTGTAGCCCCAGAGCGCCGCCCCCGCCGCGAGGCCCGCGAGCGCGCCGGCCCGCGTCGCGCCGCGCCAATAGAGCGCGCCGAGGAGCGCGGGCAGCACCTGCGCGATCCCGGCGAAGGCGATGAGGCCCATGGCGGCGAGGCTCTCCGACCCCCCCGCCGCGAGGAAATAGAGAAAGCCGAGGCCGAGCACGCCCCCGATGCAGACCCGCCGGCTGACCAGCAGAAGCTCGCGCACATCCCCCGAGATCGCCCCCTGCGGGTCGTAGTAGCGCAGCGCGATCGGCATCACGATGTGGTTCGACACCATGGTGGCGAGCGCGATGGCCGCTACGATCACCATGGAGGTCGCCGAGGAGAAGCCGCCGATGAAGGCGAGCAGCGCCAGCTCCTCCTGCCCCGCCGCCATCGGGACGGTGAGCATGAACATGTCCGGATTGTCCCCCGCCCCGGTCACCAGCCCCGCGATCGCGATCGGAAGGACGAAGAGGCACATCAGGAAGAGATAGAGCGGGAACATCCAGGAGGCGGTGGCGAGATGGCGCTCGTCGGCGTTCTCGACCACGGTCACCTGGAACTGGCGCGGCAGGCAGAGGATCGCGGTCGCCGAGAGGAAGGTGAGCGCGGCCCAGCGCGGGCCGAAGACCTCGTCGGGGTCGATCATCCCCTCGGGCATTTGCGCGAAGGTCTCGCCTACGCCCCCCATCACCCAGAAGGTCACGAAGGCGCCGACGGCGAGGAGGGCTGCGAGCTTCACCAGCGCCTCGAGCGCGATGGCGACGACCACGCCCGTGTGCCGCTCGTTGGCGTCGATCGAGCGGGTGCCGAAGAGGATGGTGAAGGCCGCCATGCCGACCGCGACCCAGAAGGCCGTGCGCGTCTGGTTCCCCTCCCCCGCCACCACCTCGTAGGACAGCGCGACCGACTGGAGCTGGAGCGCGATATAGGGGGTGGTGGCGACCACCGCGAGGCCCGTGACCATCACCGCGAGCGCCGGGGACTTGCCGTAGCGCGAGGAGAGGAGATCGGCGATCGAGGTGATCCGGTGCGCCCGCCCGATGGCCACGAGCTTGCGCAGGAGCCACCACCAGCCGACGAAGACGAGCGTCGGCCCGAGATAGATCGTGAGGAATTCGAGCCCGCCCCGCGCCGCCGAGCCCACCGCGCCGTAGAAGGTCCAGGAGGTGCAGTAGACCGAGATCGAGAGGGTGTAGACCAGCGGCGACTGCAGCCAGCCCATCTTCCCCGCCCGGGCGCGTGCGTCCCCGATCCAGGCGACGGCGAACAGCACGACGACATAGCCGAGGCAGATCAGCAGCAGGAAGTCGGCCGAGATCATCGCGCCTCAGCGCCCGAGCCGCGCGGCGAGGCGCAGCGCGAGCAGGATCAGCCCGGCCCAGACCGCGAAGACATAGGCGACCACGACGGGCACCCCGAGGATGCGCCGATCGACCGCGAAGAGATCGGCCACCGGCGGCATCAGCAGCACGAGCCCGACGAGCGGGAGGAACAGCGCCCCGTCCCGGAGCTTGCGCGCGCGGAGCTGCGCGTCGGGCGTGCTCTCCCCGGGGCCCGGGGGCGCGCTGCCCGGCGGCTCGCTCACGCCGCGCGGCCGCCGGCGAGGCGGGTGACCGTGTCGATCAGATCGGCGTTCGAGAAGGGCTTGGTGATGAAGCAGTCGACCGCGAGCTTCTCCGCCGCCTCGCGGTCCTCGCGCTGGCCCTTGGCGGTGAGCATCACCACGGGCATGCGGCACAATCGCTCGTCGGCGCGCAGGCGGCGCATGACCTCAAAGCCGTTCATGCCCGGCAGCATGACGTCGAGGATCAGGATGTCCGGCGGCGCATCGGCCACTCGGTCGAGCACGCAAGGGCCGGTCTCGGCGATCTCCACCGAAAAGCCCGCCCGCTTCAGAAGAAAGCAGAGCAACTCTATGATATGCGGCTCGTCCTCGGCGAGAAGGACGCGGCTCGTCATCGGCGTTTCCCCATCGCTTGCCCGTCTCTTGCGGGCTGATACGGAACTCTAGCCCATCTCTCGGCGGCTGTCTGCCCCGCTTCTCGTCGCGGATCAGGCGCCGAGCGGGTCCTCGACGCGGTGGCCGCAGCCCTTGCGCGGGCAGAGCCGGCAGGTGGTGCCGACCTCCTCGGCCGCGACCGCCTCGAGCCCGTCGCCATAGACGGTGCGCGTCGCGTCCGCCTCCGAGAGGACGATCATGTCGGTCACGAGATCGCGCGGCGCGCCGAAGCGGGCGGGGCCGACGGGGCGCGCCCGGGCGACGAAGACGAAGCGCTGCCCCGTCGGGAAGGCGGCGAGTTGGCGGAGCGTGCGCTCGGGCGCCGCCTGCGCGCGCGAGAGCGCCCAGAGCGGGCAGAGCGCGGCGAGGCGGACCGGGTGGAACCCCCGGATCGCCCGCAGATCGAGGAGCGCGCCCGCGGCGTTGGCCGCGGCATAGCCGAAGCGGGGGCGCCCCTCGCCGGGGGGGAGCGCCGTGAGCCTCCGGCAGACGAGGCCGGGATCGCGCCCGGTCTCCTCGGAGAGCGCCTCGATGTCGTAGCGATGGGCCTCGGCGGCGGCGGCGAAGGCGGTCTCGGGCGCGCGGGCGGCATCGGCGGCATAGGCGAGGAGCGCGGCGCGCAGGCGCGCCCGGGCCTGTGCGGTGTCGGCCGCCTCCGCCTCGGCGACGAGGCGGTCGATCACCCCGCCGGCGCGGCGCTCGGCCGTCTCTCGGGCGGCGGCCTCGGTCTCGGCGGGGGGGCCGTCGAGCGCGGCCTCGATGGCGGCGAACCGGTGGGCGTTGTCCTCGAAGAAGGCCTCGACGGCGTCGGTCGGCGTCACCTGCCGCTCGGGCGTCGCGGCCTTGTCGAAATAGCCGGCGAGCGCCTCGGCGATGTCGGAGAGGCTGCGGCTCTCCTCGGCGAGGATCGCGCGGAAGCGGGCGGACTGGGCCGGCTCGATATCGGCGACGCTCTCCAGGATCTCGGCGGTGGAGCGGATGGCGGCGATGCGGGTCAGCATCCGGTGCACCGCCTCGCCGAGAAAGGGGTCGTGGGTCAGCCGGTCGGCGAAGGCGCGCACCAGGGCGGCCTGGTCGCGCTCGGACCGGGCGAGGGCCCCGAGCGCGCGGGCCCAGCCCGGATAGCGCCCGATGAGCTCGCCGGCGGCGTCGGTCTCGATCCCGAGGCCGGCGAGGCGGGGATCGGCGGCGATGTCCTCGAGCGCCTGGTGCAGCCGGCGCTCGGCGGCGCCGTCGAGCTCGGAGGGGCGGAGATCGAGGGCGGCGGCGATGTCGGAGAGGCGCTTGCCGGCGATTCCCCGCCGGTTGCGCTCGATGAGGTTGAGATAGGAGGCCGAGATGCCGACGCGCCGGGCGAGATCGGCCTGGGTGAGGCCGAGGGCGCGCCTGCGCTCGCGGATCCTGGCCCCGACGATGCTGCGGGCCATCGCGATTTTGCCTTGCCGCTCAGGCGCTTTTCGCGCCGCAATGTCAATTCCCCACAAACCCTTCCAGGCATGTGAAAATTCCGTGACACAAAAAACATTGCAAGTCAATTGGTTATTGAGAGATTGACAGACATCCGCCAAGGTAGCCGAGGGGAAACCCATGCGGGAGATGCGCGGGCCGCGTCTCCCCCAGTATCATCCGGGAGGACAAATGAGCACGTTCAAGATCGACCGCCGCGGCCTTCTCAAGGGCTCCGCCGCGCTCGGCGCCGGCCTCGCCGCGCCGACCATCTTCACCAGCCAGGCCTGGGCCGCGAGCTACATGAACGAGCCGACGGGCGGCACCGTCACGCTCGGCTTCAACGTGCCGCAGACCGGCGCCTATGCCGACGAGGGCGCCGACGAGCTCCGCGCCTACCGGCTCGCCGTCAAGCACCTCAACGGCGAGGGCGACGGCGGCATGCTCAACACCTTCGTCTACGGCAACGGCGAGAAGACCGCGCTCACGGGCAACGGCATCCTCGGCAAGAAGGTCGAATACGTCACCGGCGACACGCAGACCAAGTCCGACGCCGCGCGCTCCTCGGCGCGCCGCATGATCGAGAAGGACGGCGTCGTGATGGTCACCGGCGGCTCCTCCTCGGGCGTCGCCGTCGCGGTGCAGGGCCTCTGCCAGGAGATGGGCATCATCTTCATGGCCGGCCTCACCCACTCCAACGA
>CAZNTX010000035.1:0-35963 GCA_964576075.1 uncultured Limibaculum sp.
GTGGGGGAGGCGGCGGGGCGGGGGCGCCCGGTCAGCCCGGCCCGCCCCCGGCCGTCTCGAGCCCCGGCAGGGTCCGCCGGACGAGCCCCGCCGCCCGCATCCAGGCGAGCGCATCCGCCATCGCCCGCGCCGTCGGGCCCGGGGCGAAACCGAGCTCCGCGCGGGCCCGCGCCGCATCGAAGCGCCGGCGCAGCCCCGCGAGCCGCACCCCCGTGAGCAGCGCCCGCGGCGCGCGTCCCGTCGCCTGCGCGAGTGCCGCCTCCGCCCGAGCGGCCATCAGCGCCACCGCATAGGGCACCCGCGCCGTCGGCCCCCGGAGCCCCGAGACCCGCTCGAAGAGCGCCACCAGCGCCTCGGTGTCCATGTCCTCCCCGGCCAGGAGATAACGCCGCCCGGCCCGGCCGAGCTCCAGCGCCGCGACGGTCCCCGCCGCCACCGCGCGGATGTCGACGAAGTTCCACAAACAGTCGATCATCGCCGGCAGCCGGCCCTCGGCCATGTCGCGCAGCATCGCGCCCGGCGGCGTCGGCCCATGATCTCCGGGCCCGATCGGCGCCGAGGGCAGCACGATCGCCACCGGCAGCGGCGCCTCGGCCGCCAAGAGCTCGGCGCGCCGCTTCGAGGCGGGATAGGGGCCGAGCAGCGCCTCGGGGGCATGCTCCGCCGTCTCGTCGAGCACCGCCTCCCCGTCCCCGCGCCGGCCGGAAACCAGCGTCGTGTAGCTCGAGACGAGCACCGCCCGGCCGACGCCCGCCGCCGCGGCGGCCTCTAGGACGATGCGCGTGCCCTCGGCGTTCACCCGGTCGAAATCGCCCGGATCGCGCGCCCAGAGCCCGGTGATCGCGGCGGCGTGGATCGCCGCGTCGCAGCCCTCCGCCACGCGGCGCATCGCCTCCCCGTCCGTCACCGAGGCGCGGCGGAGCTCGACCCCCGCCGGCAGCCCGGCCGGATCGCCCCGGAGATCGACGCCCACGACCGCATCCCCCCGCGCCGAGAGCGCCGCGACGAGGTGGCGGCCGAGGAAGCCGTCCGCCCCGGTGACGAGCACCCTCACGCCGCGCCCCTCCCGCAGATGAGGAGCCCCGCCGCCCGCACCGAGCCCGCGACGAGCCGGCCGTCCGCCGTCAGCACCCCGACGGTCGCGCCGGGAAAGAGCCGGCCCGCGGGGTCGTCGAAGAGCGCCTCCACGGCCCCGGTCTCCGGGTCGAGGCGCACGAGGCGCGAGGGGGCGCGCTCCAGATGGCCGTAGCGGTAGAGCGCGAAGCGCGGCAGCCGGGGGTGCAGCGCGGCGACGAGCCCGCCGCCCGGCGCCGCCGTCAGATTGTCCGGCGCGCCGGGGAGCGGGTGGCGCGCCTCCGCCTCGCCGCCCGCGGCCGGCAGGATCGCCACCCGCCGCCCGCGCGTCTCGGCGACCGCGAGGCGCGTGTCCCCGGCTGCCTCCACCGCCGCGATGCCGTTGGCGAAGGCGAGCCCGCCGGAGAGCGCCACGAGCCGGGCGGCCGCGTCGTCGCCGGTGCCGATCCGCGCGAGCGCCCCGGTCGCGCCCCCGAAGGCGGCCTCGGCGAGGTCGATCCCCGGACAGCCCTCGCGGTCGAGCGTGAGCCGGGCCTCGACGCCGAAGAGCACCAGATCGTTCGCCGCGCAGAGCCCCGGATTGGGCAGCCGGCGGAGCGGCTCGAGCCCGTCCTCCCGGATCGCGTAGACCCGGATCTCGCGCCCCGCCGCGCCCTCGGGCCCGTAGGCCCGGTTGATCGCGAGGAGCTTGGCGGCGCGGGCGTCGATCCCGTGGGGGTGGAGCGGGCCGAAGAAGCCGCCGCGGTCGTCCCGGGCGAGGCGGACCGGCCCGGGCTCGGAGAGCGCTGCGAGGGGCAGGCGGTAGAGCCCGCCCTCCGGCGCCCTTCGCCCCTCGGCGGCGGCGGCCGCCGCCGCGAGCCGGTCCTCGGCGGAGAGGAAGAGCCAAGGGCCGTAGGCGGCGATGTCCTCCACCCCGCGGATCTCCGCGCCGGCCTCGTCGAGGAGTGCTAGGCGGCGGCAGTCCTCCGCGCCGAAGCGCGCCTCGAGCGCGGAGACCGGCCAGAAGACCCAGGCCCCGGCCCCCCCGAGCGCGGCGAGGAGAAGGAGCGCGAGCCCCGCCGCCCATCTCATCGCGCGGGCTCCGGAGCGGCATAGCCCCAACGCTCGATCCAGGGGGCGAGGGCCTCCGCCACCTTCTCGACCGCCGCCCGGTCGCCGCGGAAGGCGTTCTTCTCGAAGCTCTTCACGCTCGCGAGATAGGCGGCGAAGCGGGGGCGCGCGGCCTCCATCCCCTCGAGCCCGAGCCCCTCGTAGATCGCCTCGAGGGCGGCCATCGGCTCGCGGTCCAGCGTCTCGTAGGGCAGCTCGACGAAATCCGGCCGCCCCCAGCCCGCCGTCTCGGCCGCGAAGGCGCGCATCATCCGCTCGTAGACGCGCAGGATGGTGGCGTCGATGTCGAGCCCCTCGGGCCGGTCCTGCAACGCGAATTGCGCGATCAGCTTGTCGTAGAAATTCCGCATCGAGAGAAAGACGTCAAAGGGATTTCTGTGGATGTGGATGAACTTCGCGCCGGGGAAGAGCCGGGCGAGGCGGGCGGGGCGCGCGGTGTAGACCGGGTTCTTGATCAGGAGCCGCGCGCCCTGGTCCTTGGCGAGCTTGCGCATCAGCAAGGTGAAGCGCGCCTCCCAGCCTGCGATCTCCGCCTCGGAGCAGCCCTCGAAGAACAGCCCCCGGTCGATCAGCCGGTCGAAGGCGCGGGGGAAGTAGATCCCGTGATAGAAGGACAGCGGCGACATGTTGGCCACCGCGATCTCGTCCTCCTGCGGCGAGGTGGGCGTGACGGGGATGTTGTCGATATAGCGCGTCTCGGGAAGCTGGCGCTCGAGCAGGGGCCGGAGACCGCGGGCGAGGGTGAACATGTCCCAGGGCAGCCCGGTGGCGAGCGGGGGGACATAGCCGAAGCCGCCATGGACGAGCGTGTTGTAGAGATGCGTGGTGCCGGAGCGCCAATGGCCGAGGATGAAGATCGGCGGGGGCATCTCCGAGACCTCGGGCAGCCGGCCGCGCAGCCAGAGCGCCTCGAGCGCGGAGACGGGGGCCCGGCCGAGCGCGGCGGCCCAGATGCCGGCCGCCTGTCCCCAGCGGTCGGGCCGCCCGCCGGCGCGGAAGACGGCGGCGAGCGTCGCGAGATCGGCCCCGCTCAGCGGATGCGCCATCGGGGCCTCCCGCGCCTCAGCCCGCCCGCCGCGTGGGGCGCGCCGCCCGCGCCTCGGCGAGCGCCGCCGGCAGGGCCTCGGCGAAGACGGCCATCTCGGGCTCCGGCGCGCAGGAGACGCGGATGCAGCGGTCGAGCGGGGCCACCCCCGGCATGCGCACGAAGACGTCGCGCGCGAGCAGCCCCTCGAGCACCGCGCGGGCGAAGGCGCCGTCGCCCCCGCAGTCGATCGCGACGAAATTGGTGGCCGAGGGGAGCGCGGCGAGGCCGTTCGCCTCGGCGATGGCGCGCAGCCGCTCCCGGCTTTCGGCGACCTGCGCGCGCACCCGGTCGAGATGCTGCGTGTCCGAGAGCGCGGCGAGCGCCGCCGCCTGCGCCATGCGGTTGACGCCGAAATGGTTGCGGATGCGCTCGAACCCCGCCACGAGGTCCGGATGGCCGACGGTATAGCCGATCCGGAGCCCCGCGAGCCCCTGCGCCTTGGAGAAGGTGCGGAAGCGCAGGACCCCGCCGTCGCCCGCATCGAAGGGCGGGGCGGTGCCCTCCGGGGCGAGCTCGACATAGGCCTCGTCGAGGCAGAGCAGGCAGTCCGCAGGCAGCGTCTCGCGGAAGGCCGTTACCGCCTCGGCGGGGTGGTGGCTGCCCATCGGGTTGTCCGGGTTGGAGAGATAGACGAGGCGCGCGCCGGTCTCGTGCGCGGCGGCGGAGAGGGCGTCGAGGTTCTCGTGATCGCCCTTGTAGGGCACCTTGACGAGCCGCCCGCCGAAGCCTGCGACATGGTAGTTGAAGGTCGGGTAGGCACCCTCGGAGGTGACCACCGGATCGCCCTGCCCGACCATCAGGCGCACGGTGAGGCCGAGGAGCCCGTCGATCCCCTCCCCGACGACCACCGCCTCCGCGGGCACGCCGTGGCGCGCCGCGAGCACCTCGCGCAGCGCGTGCGAGGTGGAATCGCAATAGCGCCACATCTCGGGGGCTGCGGCGCGCATCGCCTCGACGGCCTTGGGCGAGGGGCCGAAGCCGGATTCGTTGGCGCCGATGCGGGCGGCGAAGGGGCGGCCGCGGGCGCGCTCCTGCGTCTCCGGCCCGACGAACGGCACCGTCGCGGGCAGCGCCGCGACGAGCGGGGTGAAGGGTGGATGGGTCATGCGCGCGACCCTATCGCCCCGGCCCGGCCGCGCCAAGGGTCAGGGCGCGGGGCGGACGCGGTAGAGCCCGCCGTCCCACTCGTCGGTCAGGAACCAGAGCGCGCCGTCCGGCCCCTCGCGGACGTCGCGCACCCGGCCGAACGCGCCGGCGAAGAGCCGCTCGGCCTCGCGGAGGCCGTCTCCGCTGCGCTCGACCCGGGAGATCAGCTCGAATTTGAGTGCGCCGACGAAGATGTCGCCCTCCCACTCGGGCCAGAGCTTGCCAGAATAGATCGTCATGCCGGAGGGGGCGATCGAGGGGTCCCAATAGAACTCCGGCTGCTCGAGCCCCTCGGCGCGCTGCGCGGGGAATTCCCCGCCCCAATAATGGGTGCCGTAGGAGATCAGCGGCCAGCCGTAGTTCTTGCCGGGCTCCGGGCGGTTGATCTCGTCGCCGCCGCGCGCGCCGTGCTCGACGGTCCAGAGCCGGCCCTCCGCGTCGAGCGCCGCGCCCTGCGGATTGCGGTGGCCGAGCGACCAGATCTCGGGCTTGGTGCCGGGGGTGTCCACGAACGGGTTGTCCGCGGGGATCGACCCGTCGCGGGCGATGCGCACGACCTTGCCGATGGTCTTGTCCCGGTCCTGCGCGAGGGGGCGGTTGGCGCGGTCGCCGATGGTGACGAAGAGCGTCCCGTCCGCCCGCTCGACGATGCGGGAGCCGAAATGCCGGCCGGAGTCGATCGGCGGATCCTGCGCGAAGATAACCCGGAGATCCTCGAGCGCATCGGCCCCCTCGGAGAGCCGGGCGACGGCGACGGTGGTGCGCGTCTCCACCCCGTCGGGCGCGACATAGGCCAGGAAGATCTCCCGGGTCTCGGCGAAGTCCCGCGCCGCGGCGACGTCGAGGAGCCCGCCCTGCCCGATCACCGCGATGTCCGGCAGGCCCGCGACCTCGGTGCGCGCGCCCTCCGCCCCGAGATGCCAGAGCGTGCCGCCGATCTCGGTGACGAGCATCTCGCCCGCGGGGAGGAAGGCCACCGCCCAGGGGCTCTCGAACGGCCCCGCGACGCGCTCGACCTCCACCGTCCCGGCCGAGGTCTCGAACTGCCGCGCCTCCGCCTCGCGCCCGGAACTCAGCGCGAGGACGCACCCCGCGAGCGCCGCGCTCATCAATCCGCCTGCCAGCATCAGTCGCATCGCCGCCTCCTCGCTGCTGTCGCCGAGAAGGTTTGGCCGGTGGGGCGAGATTGCAAGGGCCGGCGGGGCGGGGTCAGTAGCGGGCGCGGAAGGCCTGGCCGAGATCCTTGCGCAGGTCGGTCTCGGTGACGGAGACGGTTTGCGCCGTCTTGACCGCCTCCGTCGGGGGCTTGCCCTTGGCCACCGCGAGGGTGCCGCCGGTCTTTTTCAGCTTGATCCGCTCGTCCTTGGCCAGCGGCTCGGCCTCCGCGCCGGTCTGGAGGACGACGATCTTCCCGTCCTTCACCGTCGCGCCCTTGCGGGAGAGCTTGGCGGCGATGTCCTCCATGTCCTTGCCGAGCGCCTGCAACGCCTCGTCGAGCGCCTTGGCGGCCGCGCCCGCATCGTCCTTGCCCCGCGCCGCCGCCTCGAGCCGCTTGGCCGCGGCGTCGAGCCCCGCAGGCGCCTTGCCCCCGGTCGAGCGGATCAGCGCCACCAGCTTCTTGATCCCCGCGATCTGGCGCTTGATCGCCTTCAGTTCCTTGTCGGAGAGTTCGGAGTCCGGCATGTCCCACCTCTCTCACCGGTGAGAGGGTAGCAACCGACGAGCGGCGGGATCAAGGGCGGCGGCTCAGCCCTGCATCGCCTCGGCGAGGTCGAGCGCGAAATAGGTCAGCACGCCGGCGCAGCCCGCCCGCTTGAAGGCCAGGAGGCTCTCGGGGATCGCCGAGGCGTCGAGCCAGCCGCGGTCGATCGCGCCCTTGAGCATCGCGTATTCGCCGGAGACCTGGTAGGCGAAGGTCGGCACGCCGGTCTCGGCGACCTTCCGGCAGATGTCGAGATAGGGCATGCCGGGCTTGACCATCACCATATCCGCCCCCTCGAAGACGTCGTGCGCGGTCTCCGAAAGCGCCTCGCGGGCGTTCGCGGGGTCCATCTGATAGGTCTTCTTGTCGCCGGCGAGCGCGCCGCCCGAGCCCACCGCGTCGCGGAACGGCCCGTAGAAGGCGGAGGCGTATTTCGCGGCGTAGCTCATCACCGCGACATGCTCGTGGCCCTCCCGCTCGAGCGCGCGGCGGATGACGCCGACACGCCCGTCCATCATGTCCGACGGCCCGAGGATGTCCGCCCCCGCCTCGGCCTGCACGAGCGCCTGGCGCTCGAGGCAGTCGAGCGTCTCGTCGTTGACCACCTCCTCGCCGCGCACGATCCCGTCATGGCCGAGCGCGTTGTATGGGTCGAGCGCCACGTCGAGCAGCACCCCGATCTCGGGCACCGCCGCCTTCACCGCCCGCGTCGCCCGGCAGACGAGGTTCTCCGGGTTCCAGGCCTCCTCGCAGCCCTCGGTCTTCTTCGCCGGATCGGTGTAGGGGAAGATCGCGATGGCCGGCACCGAGAGCGCGGCCGCGCGCCGAGCCGCCTCCACCACCCGGTCGACGGTCATCCGCTCCACCCCCGGCATCGCGCCCACGGGTTCGGCCGCGTTCTCCCCCTCCATCACGAAGCAGGGCCAGATGAAGTCCGACGGTGCGAGACGGGTCTCGGCGACGAGCGCGCGCATCCAGGGGGTGCGCCGCAGCCGGCGGGGGCGGCTCGCGGGGAACGGGGCGGGTTGCAGCATCGGGCGGGGTCCTCTAATCCGGATCGGCGCGGAGAGTGGCACGGGGGGCCTCTGGCGGGCAAGATGGCGGATGTGACCTTCGAGATCCGGGGCCGGCTCGGCCTCGTCACCCTGGCCCGGCCGGAGGCGCTCAACGCGCTGACCCACGAGATGGTGCGCGCGCTCGACGCCCGCCTCGCGGACTGGGCGACCGATCCGGCCGTCGATCTCGTCGCGATCCGCGGCGCGGGCGGGCGCGCCTTCTCAGCCGGCGGGGACATCCGCGCGCTCTACGAGGCCGGGCGCCCCGGGGGCGAGCGGGGCCGGGCCAACTTCCCCTTCTATGCCGACGAATACCGCCTCAATGCCCGCATAAAGCGCTTCCCCAAGCCCTATGTCGCGCTGATGGACGGGATCGTGATGGGCGGCGGCGTGGGCGTCTCGATCCATGCGGCCCGGCGGATCGCGGGCGATGCCACCCGCTTCGCCATGCCGGAGACCGGGATCGGCCTCTTCCCGGATGTGGGCGGGACCTGGTTCCTGCCGCGCCTGCCGGGCGAGGTGGGGATGTGGCTCGCCCTCACCGGGGCGCGCCTCGGCCCGGTCGACGCGCTCGCGGCGGAGGTCTGCGACCACTATCTGCCCTCCGACCGGTTCGAGGAGCTTCTCGACGCGCTCGCCGCCCTCGAGATCGGCGCGCGCGAGCCGCTCGAGGCGGTCGATTGGACCATCGAGGCCTTCGCCCGGCAGCCCGAGGGGCCGAGCATCCTCGCCGAGCACCGCGACCGGATCGACCGGCTCTTCGCCGGCGACAGCGTCGAGGCGGTGCTCGCGGCGCTCGACGGCGACGAGCACTACTGGTCCGGCGAGCAGCGCGCGGCGATCCTCGAGAAGTCCCCGACCTCGACCAGGATCGCCTTCCGCCAGATCCGCGAGGGGGCGGGGCTCTCCTTCGAGGCCTGCATGGCCCTCGAATACCGCCTCGCGCGCTTCTGCATGACCCATGGGGATTTCTACGAGGGCGTGCGCACCACGATCCTCGACAAGAACGACACGCCCCGCTGGGCGCCCCCGACCCTCGCCGAGGTCGACCCCGCCACGATCGACGCCGCCTTCGCGCCCCTCGGGCCAGACGAGCTCTCCCTCTGACGCCTGCGCGGGCGGCCGGGCGCTTCGGACGCGCCGCGATCGCCGTCGCACCGGGTCGCCCCGCCGGGCCCGCGGCGCGCGCGACCGTCTGCGCCGGTGGGACCGTCGCGGGGCCTGGGGCGAGCGGCGCCGCGTCGCGGCTCGGCGGGCGGCGCTCGGGCGGCAGGGCCGGGTGACGGGCCCCGCCGCCGCCGGGCGCATCGGCCTGTCGCGGACAGCCCCGCGCGCGATGGCCGACGGCCCCCGGTGGCGCGAGGGGCCGCGGGGCGGGCGGCGCGGGGGCGCTCCGGGCGCCGCGCGTGCGCCCGCCCCTTGGGGCCCGGGCCGGGCTGGCGTGGGGGAGCTAGCGGTTGATGCGGAAGGTCTCGAGCGGTGGGGGCGGGTCGACGGGCTCGGTCTCGATGGCGTCCACGCGGGCGTCCGGCGGGCCCTGCCAGGCGGCCTCGATCATCCCGGCGACCGCGGGCTCCGGCCCGACGAACTGCGCGAGCACGCTGCCGTCGGGCATGTTCTGCACCCAGCCGGCGAGGCCGCGGCGGGTCGCCTCCTCGGCGGTCCAGGCGCGGAAATAGACCCCCTGCACCCGGCCGCGGATGGTGCAGCGCCGGCAGATGCGCGGCTCGGCGCTCACCGGGCGGGCTCCGGCCCGCGGCGGGGGGCGACGCGGCGGGCAGTCATCTCAGCCGCCCTCGATCGCGTCCCAGTCGGCGACGGCGCGCATCGCCGCGCGGACGCGGTGGAGGAGACAGAGCCGATTGCGCCGGACGATCTGGTTCTCGGCATTGACGAGCACCTCCTCGAAGAAGCCGTCGACGGGCGGGCGCAGGCGGGCCATCTCGCCCATGGCGGCGGCGAAGTCCTCTGCCGCGAGGGCCTTGGCGATGGCCGGCTCGGCGGTGTCGAGCGCGGCGAAGAGGGCGCGCTCTGCCTCTTGCTCGGCGAATTTCGCGGAGGGCTCGCCCTCGTAGGCGACGCCGTCCTTCTTCTCCTCGGCCGCCAGGATGTTGGAGGCACGCCGGTAGCCCGCCAGCAGATTGGCCCCGTCCTCGGTCTCCAGGAAGGCCTGGAGCGCGCGCACCCGGGCGACGAGCAGCACAAGATCGTCCTGCCCCCCGAGGCCGAAGCAGGCGTCGATCACGTCGTGGCGGATCCCCTCCTCGCGAAGCACGACTTTGAGCCGGTCGGCGAGGAAGGCGAGAAGGTCAGAAAAGCCGAGCTGAATCTTCGAGATCGCTTGAAACGCCTTCAAGGCATTCTCGTCTCTTTTTGATGCGCCCTTCTCCCACTCCTGCAATGACTCATAATATTCATTAGCACTCTTTAGCGAATTTATGGGCGAACCGTCAGCATCTTCCATTCCCCTGATATCAACATCGCGCGCATCCTTCACAATTTCTATCAGTTCGTTATGGGGAATGACATGGCGAGTGAAAGCATTCTGCATCATGCTAGTAAGCTGGACTCTGTGTTCTTTTTCAAGAATGATCCGGATCACGCCCAAGGCGGCGCGGCGCAGCGCGAAGGGGTCCTTGGAGCCGGTGGGCTTCTCGTCGATCGCCCAGAAGCCGGTCAGCATGTCGATCTTGTCGGCGAGCGCGACGGCGACGGCGACCGGCTCGGTGGGGACCGCGTCCTTCGGGCCGAGCGGGCGGTAATGGGCCTCGCAAGCCTCGGGCACGCCGTCGTCATGGCCCGCGGCCTCGGCATAATAACGGCCCATGACGCCCTGAAGCTCGGGGAACTCGTAGACCATCTCGGAGGCGAGATCGGCCTTGGCGATGCGCGCGGCCTCGGCCGCGAGGTCGGGCTTGGCGCCGACATGGGGGGCGATCTCGCGGGCGAGCGCGGCGATTCGGGCGATGCGCTCGCCCTGGCTGCCGAGCTTGGCGTGGAAGACGACGCGGTCGAGGGGGGCGGCCATGCCTTCGAGCCCTTTCTCCCGGATCGTGCGCAAGTCGTTCTCCCAGAAGAATTTCGCATCCGCGAGGCGGGCGGCGAGGACGCGGCGGTTGCCGGCGAGGTTGGCGGCGCCCCCGTCCTCGGCGGCGAGATTGGCGACGGTGACGAAGCGCTCGATCCGCCCCGTGGCGGGGTTCCTGACGGAGAAGAACTTCTGGTGCTCCTTCATCGAGGTCTGCAGCACCTCGGGCGGCAGGTCGAGGAACTCCGCGCCGATCTCGCCCATCAGCGCCACGGGCCATTCGACGAGGCCCGCGACCTCCGCGAGCAGCCCCTCGTCCGCGACGATCTCGAGCCCGGCGGCGAAGGCGAGCTGGGTCGCGTCGTGGCGGATCGCCTCGCGGCGCTCCTCCGGATCGAGGATCACATGGGCAGCGCGGAGCTTCGCCACATAGTCCTCGAACCCCGCGACGCGGATCGGCTCGGGGGCGTGGACGCGGTGGCCGCGGGTGAGATCGGAGGCGCGCAGGCCGTCGATCTCGAGCGGCACGATCTCGGCGCCGGCCTCGTCGGTCAGCAGGCAGAGGATGGCGCGGAGCGGGCGCACCCAGCGCAGGCTCCCCGCCCCCCAGCACATGGATTTCGGCCAGGGGAAGTGGCGGATCGTGTCCTCGAGCGCCTCGGCGACCACCTCGGCCGCGCCGCGCCCGGGGATCTCGATGGTGGCGAAATACACCTCGCCCTTCTTGTCCGGCCGCGCGACGAGCGCCTCGCGGGCGAGGCCGGTGGAGCGCAGGAACCCCTCGATCGCCTTCTCCGGCGCGTCGGTCCGGGGGCCCTTGCGCTCCTCGCGCCGGTCGGGCGTGCGCGCGGGCAGATCCGTGACCGAGAGGGCGAGGCGGCGGGGGCCGGCGAAGGCGGCGGCATGGGCGTAGGTCAGCCCCGCCTCGACCAGGCGCTCGGTCATCATGCGCTTCAGATCCTCCGCCGCGCGGGCCTGCATCCGCGCCGGGATCTCCTCTGAGAAGAGCTCGATCAGAAGCTCGGGCATCGGCGGTCTCCCCTCTCCGGCCGGGCGCCTTGATAGCGGGGCGGGACGCGCGGTCCAAGGGGCAATCCCGGCCGCCTCACTGATTGGCGAATTCGGGCGTGAGCTGGCGCCACATATAGCCCCGCCCGTCCGGGAAGACGGCGACGACGCGCTCCACCCCCTGCGCCTCGCCGGTGGCGGCGAGGATGGCGCGGGCCTCCCCAGCGGCGAGGGCCTTGGCGATCGCCTCGGCGTCGAAGCAGTCGAACCAGGGCGGGGGGACGAGCGGCGTCGGGTCCTCCGGCGCAGGGCCCGTGACCTCCGCCGGATCGCCCGCGAAGCGGAAGCAGGCGCGCAGCTTCAGCGGCGAGGAGGAGGCGTCGATCCCCTGCCAGCCGGTCACCGGATAGCGCGCTCCGGCGATCTCGACGCTGTCCGCCTCGGTCTCCTCGTAGAAAGCGTAGAACTGCATGTAGACGAGCGCCGCCCCGAACAGGAGCGCGATCGCGAGAAGGGTCAGAACAATACCGCGGCCGGTCATGGTTTCCTCAAGGCCAGTCGAAATGAATGCGGGGGCGGTCGAGCCCGGCGAGGCGGCGGCGGAGCGCGGCGGTCGCGGGGCGCAGATGGGGCATCATCAGCTCGTGCGTCTCGACGAAGATCTCCCCGATGCGCGCGCGCTCCGGCGCCTCGGCGAGCGCCTCGAGGAGCGCGACCTCCGCCCCCTCGATGTCGATCTTGGCGATGGCGACGGGGCGGTCGATCTCGCGCAGAAGCCGGCGGATGTCGATCTCGGGGACCTCGACCGTCTCGCCCCCGTCCCAGTCCGCCCGCCGCTCGACGGTGGAGCCCTTGGTGAGCCGCGGGTTGTCGGCGACGCCGGGGTCGCGGCGGATCGCGACGCTGCCGTCGCGGATGCCGATGGCGGCGTTGTGCAGATGCACGCCCGGGATGCCGGCGAAGCGCTCGGAGAGCCGCGCGAAGGCCCAAGGGTCGGGCTCGACCGCATGGACCTCGGCGCCCGAGGCGCGCATCCGCTCGGTGACATCGCCCACATTGGCGCCGAGATCGAGGCAGACATCGCCCGGCGAGAGCCGCGCGAGCGCCCGCTCGAACGCGGCGAGGACGGCGGGCGCGCGCCCGCGCTGGCGGCGGTAGAAATAGCGCCGCGCGGCCGCCTGGCCCAAGGCTCCCGGCAGCCCGGAGGCGGCCCGGAGAAGCCCGAGCTTCAGGCGATGAACGGGGCCGGCGAACCCGGGCGGGCGGGCTGCCTCGGCGTCGTGGCGCATGGGGTCGACCTCCTGACGCGACGCCTAGCCGGGGCGGACCCCGCGATCAAGGCCTCCCGACGCCGCGCTCACGGCTCTCCCAGGATCTGGCCGAAGCAGAGCCGGTTGCCCTCGCTGTCGGCGATCTCGATCTCGC
This sequence comes from uncultured Limibaculum sp., assembly GCA_964576075.1. Taxonomy (GTDB): domain Bacteria; phylum Pseudomonadota; class Alphaproteobacteria; order Rhodobacterales; family Rhodobacteraceae; genus Thermohalobaculum. The sequence continues at coordinate 12,636 of CAZNTX010000035.1, forward strand.
GGAGGCCGTACTCGGTGTCGAGCGGGCCGGAGAGGCGCGCGACCCCGGCCGCCTCGAGCTCGGCGGCGAAGGCGTGGGCGTCGGCGACATGGAGATAGGCGGCCCAGCCCTCGGACGGCTCCGGGCCGCCGTGGAAGCCGTCGAGGAAGAGCTGCGCCCGGTCCCGCCAGAAGATCCCGAAGGCGGGCGGGTCGCCCCCCTCCTCGGTCACCCGGAACCCGAGCTTCTCGACATAAAACGCCCTGGCACGGGGATAATCCGCGACGCGCAGAACCGGGATCGCGGCCTGGAAGGCGACGCTCACGCGGCCCCCGCCTCGGTCTCGAGGAACGCGTCGGCGCAGGCCTTCGCGAGCGCGCGGACCCGGCCGATATAGGCCTGCCGCTCGGTGGGCGAGATCACGCCCCGTGCGTCGAGCAGGTTGAAGATGTGGGAGGCCTTGATGCACTGGTCGTAGGCCGGATGGGCCATGACGATGCGCTTGGCCGTCTTGGGGTCCTCCGCCGGCTGGCCGAGGATGGCGGCGCATTCGCGCTCGGCGTCCTCGAAATGGCGGAACAGCATCTCCGTGGCGGCGACGTCGAAATTGTGCCGGGAGTATTCCTCCTCGGTCTGGCGGAACACGTCGCCGTATTTCAGCGGGATCGGCGCGGCGGGGTCGTTGAAGGGCATGTCCATCACATGCTCGATCCCGAGGACATACATCGCGAGCCGCTCGAGCCCGTAGGTCAGCTCGCCCGAGACCGGATGGCAATCGTGCCCGCCGACCTGCTGGAAATAGGTGAACTGGGAGACCTCCATCCCGTCGCACCAGACCTCCCAGCCGAGGCCCCAGGCGCCGAGCGTCGGGCTCTCCCAGTCGTCCTCGACGAAGCGGATGTCGTGGCGCGCCGCGTCGAGGCCGATGGCGGCGAGCGAGCCGAGATAGAGCTCTTGGAAGTCCGGCGGCGAGGGTTTGATGAGCACCTGATACTGGTAGTAGTGCTGCAGCCGGTTGGGGTTCTCGCCGTAGCGCCCGTCCGTCGGCCGGCGCGAGGGCTGGACATAGGCCGCGGCCCAGGGCCGGGGGCCGAGCGCGCGCAGCGTCGTCGCCGGGTGGAAGGTGCCCGCGCCCACCTCCATGTCGTAGGGCTGCATGATCGCGCAGCCCTGCCGCGCCCAATAGGCCGAGAGGCGGAGCAGGATCTCCTGGAAGGAACGGGGCTCGGCAGCGTCCATCGGGGCCTCCATCGGTTCGCCCGCTGGATAGGCCCGCCGCCCCGTCCGGTCAATCCGTGCGGGAGGCGGCGGTCGCGAGAGGCGGCCGCCCCGGCGACCCGGAAGCGCGCCCCGGTGGCCCGCGGGCCGGAGTGGCAGACGGACCCGGCAGCGCGATCTCGGCCCGGCTGGCGCGGTCGAGCGCCGTCGGTCCCAGGCGAAGACGTCGCGAGGGGGGGGCGGCCCGGTCAGGCCCCCGTTCCGTAGGGCCAGACGAGATTGAGGAGCAGGAGCGCTGCGACGAGCGTGACGAACATGAGGAGAAGCCGGCGCCCTCTCGACATCTCCTGGAGCGGCGCGAAACGTCGGAAGGCCAGGGAAACGAGCACGACGATGACCGCGGTGGCGATCATGTGGGGGATGTCGAAGGTCATGGCAATCTCCGTCGAGGGCCCGTCACGGGCGCCGGGGCGTCCGCCCCGCGAGGCGGCAGAGCCCGGCGAGCAGGACGAGGTTGAGCGCAGGCGCGAGGATGGCGGCCCACGGCCGTGCCGCCTCCGGCAGGCCGTCCGACCAGAGGACCCAGGGCAGGCCGAGCGGCATCAGGAAGACGCCGGACAGGGGATCGCGCTCCTCGCCGAAGAGCCCGAAGCTCCCGATGGCGAGCGCCGCGAGGGCCAGGAGATAGAGAACCGCGAAGACCCGAACGACCCAGTTGCAGATCCCGACCATCCCGCTCCCCGGCTTGCGGCAGGACCGCCGGCACCGGCCCCGATCTTCCGCCACGGGACGCGGGACGGCAAGCGCCGCGACCGGGCGCGCTCAGCCGCCCATCAGCGCGCGGCGGGAGCGGGAGAGGAACTCGCGGCGGACGAGCATGGCGGTGGTCAGCAGCGTCGCCGCGATCCAGGCGAGGGGCCCGAGGAACCAGGCGAGCGTCGCCACCGCGAAATAGATCGCGCGCAGACCCCGGTTGAAACTTCGCGCGGCGGCGCGGTGGGTCTGGTCGGCGCGCTCGATGGCGGGGCCGAGGCCCGCGCTCTCCGCCGCCGGCATCGCCCCCATGAGCACCGCGAGATAGCCGAAGAGCCTGTGCGACCACACGAATTTGAGGAAGGCGTTGACGAGCAGCAGCAGGATCACCAGGAGCTTCGCCTCCCAGACCGGCGCGCGGGTCGCCCCCTCCGCGCCCAGATCGCGGGCGACGGCGACCACCTGCTCCGCCTGCCCGATGAGCGCCGCGACGCCGCCGATGGCGATCAGGCAGGTGGAGGCGAAGAAGGCCGCCCCCGAGCGCAGCGTGGTCAGAAGCTGCGCGTCCATGATCCGCACCTCGCGCCGGGCCATCTCCTCGAGCCAGGCGCGGCGGTAGCCGTCCATCAGGCGGCTCACGCTCGGCCGGCGCGGGCCGGAGCGCTCGATCGCCGCGGTGGTCGCGAGCGTCGCCGCGGCGAAGACGAGCAGCGCCGCGAGATCGGCGGCGTCGAAGAGGCCGGGCAGGGCCGCGGCGAGGGCGGGCAAGGTCTCCATGGGCGGCACCGATAGCACCCGGCGCGGCCGCTGTCGCCGCCCTGGACGCGCGCGGCGGCGGCGGGCATCGTGGCGCGGCCGGAGAAGGAGACCGCCCATGCCGATCCGCCTCGCCCCCGCCCTCCTGCTCGCCGCCCTCCTCCCCTGCGCGGCCCCGGCCCAGAGCCGCGCGGACCCGGAGGCGGCCACCGCCGGGTCCCTCGCGCCGAAGCCGGAGATCCGCGCCGAGCGGCACATGATCGTCGCCGCCAACCCCCATGCGGCGGAGGCCGGGCGCGACATGCTGCGCCGGGGCGGCTCGGCGGCGGATGCGGCGATCGCGGCGCTCCTCGTGCTCGGCGTCGTCGAGCCGCAGTCCTCGGGCCTCGGCGGCGGCGCCTTCGCGCTCGTCCACGGGCCCGACGGGCTCGCCGCCTGGGACGCGCGCGAGACCGCCCCCGCCGCCGCGACGCCCGGGCTCTTCCTCGAGGACGGGCAGCCGCTGCCCTGGATCGTCGCGAGCGAGAGCGGCCGCGCCGTCGGCGTGCCGGCGCTCGGGCGGCTCCTCGAGGCGCTCCATGCGCGCCACGGCCGGCTCGGCTGGGAGGTCCTCGCCGCCCCCGCGATCCGCCTCGCCGAAGCGGGCTTCGCCGTCAGCCCCCGCCTCGCCGGCCTGACCGAGCGCTTCGCCGAGCGCCTCGCGCGGACCGAGGCGGGGTGGATCTTCCTCCCCGGCGGCCGCCCGCTCGAGGCCGGCGAGACCCTGCGCCGCCCGGCCCTCGCGCGCACGCTCCGCCGGATCGCCGAGGCCGGCCCCGGCGTCCTCTACGAGGGCGAGATCGCCGCGGCGATCGCCGCCGCCGCCGCCCGTCCGCCCCGCCCGGGCGCGCTCTCCCCGGCGGATATCGCGGCCTATCGCGCGGTCGAGCGCGCGCCCCTCTGCCTCGCCTATCGCGGCGCCTGGCGGGTCTGCGGCATGGGCCCGCCCTCCTCCGGGGCCACGACCGTCGGCCAGATCCTCGGCCTCCTCGGCGCCTTCGACATCGCGGGCCTCGGCGCCGAGCATCCCCGGCTCTGGCATCTCTTCGCCGAGGCCTCCCGCCTCGCCTATGCCGACCGCGCCGCCTATCTCGGCGATCCGGACCGGGTGGACGTCCCCGCCGACGGCCTCCTCGACCCGGGCTATCTCGCCGACCGCGCCCGCCTGATCGACCCGGCCGCCGCGAGCCGCGGCCCCGCCGCCCCCGGCACGCCCCCCGGCGCGCCCGCGCGCGGGGCGGGCGGCGGCGGCGAGAGCCCCGGCACCACCCATCTCTCCGTGATCGACGCCGACGGCCTCGCCATCTCCCTCACCGCCTCGATCGAGACCGCCTTCGGCTCCGGCCGCCTCGCCGCGGGGCTTCTTCTCAACAACCAGCTGACCGACTTCGCCTTCACGCCGGCGGACGCAGCCGGCCGCCCCCGCGCCAACGCCCCGGACGGCGGCAAGCGCCCCCGGTCCTCCATGGCGCCGACGGTCGTCTACCGCGCGGGCGGGTCCGAGCCGGTCCTCCTCCTCGGCTCGCCGGGGGGGAGCCGCATCCCGGAATACGTCGCCGGCGCGCTCCTCCGCCTCCTCGACTTCGGCCAGGGTCCGGCCGAGGCGGCGGCGGGCTTCCACCTCTCCCACCGTAACCGCGGCGAGACCGTGCTCGAGACCGCCGCGCCAGAGGCGCTCGCCCGCGGCCTCGCCGCCCGCGGCCATGCCGTCTCCCGCGCCGAGATGACCTCCGGCCTCCACATCCTGCGGATCTCCCCGGAGGGCCTCTCCGGCGGCGCCGACCCCCGCCGCGAAGGCACGGCCCTCGGCGACTGACGCAGCCCCGGACGCACCATCGGCCGCCCCGTCCCACGCGGCGGGGCGCCCGCGGGCGCAGGCAGCCGAGGTCCCGCCATGCTCGCCCCTCCCCTCCCGTCGGCGAGACCGGCCCCAGGCGCCGGCCGCCGCCGGGACGCACCCACCGACCCCACAGGCGCCCGTGCCCCGGCTCCCTTCGACGCGAGCGGGGGCCGGCGCGTCCGCAGGCCCGCCCCCCGGGAGCGGACCATGGCGCGGGCGGCGGCCCCTCAGGCCCCGGCGAGGCGGCTGCGGAGGAAGGCGGCGCGGCGGGCGGCGGCGGCCTCGGCGATCCCGAGGTCGAACTGGTCGTAGGCATGCACCCCGCCCGGCGCGATGTCGAGCGCGGCGCGCCCCCCGGCGGCCTGCCAGCGCGCCGCCATGAAGAGCGAATCGTCGAGGAGCGGATCCGCCGTCCCCACCTGGAAAAGCGCCGGCGGCAGCCCGGAGAGGTCGGCGAGGAGCGGCGAGGCGGCGGGGTCGGCCCGGTCCCCCTCCCCCATCAGATTGCCGACGAACCAGTCGACGATCGGCGTCGAGAGGATCAGGAACCGCTCCCCCCAATTGCGCATCGAGGGCGTGCCGCGCAGATCGTAGATCCCGTAGGCCAGCGCCGCCCCCGCGACCCGGTCGGCCAGCCCCTCCTCCCGCAGCGCCAGCAGGAGCGAGGCCGCGAGATGCGCCCCTGCGCTCTCCCCTGCGAGCACGAGCGGGCCAGGCTCGCGGGCCAGGATCGCGCGCGCCGCGGCCAGGCAGTCCTCGAGGCAGGCGGGCCAGCGATGCTCCGGCGCGAGGCGGTAGCGCACCGAGAGCACCCGGCAGCCGGCGGCGCTGGCGAGCGCCTGGCAGGTCGCGTCGTATTGCTCTGGCGCGTTGAAGGTCCAGCCGCCGCCGTGGATATGCAGACAGGTGCCGCGGGCCGCGCCCTCGGGCCGGCTCTCGCGCAGCGCCGGGGCGCCGGGGATCTCCACCCAGGCCGAGCCCTCCCGCGGGCCGCGAAGCGGAAACACCCCCTTGCCCTCCGCGCGCAGCCGGCGCATTTCCGGGATCGGCACCTCCATGGGCGCCGGCAGCCCGGCGAGCATCGCCTCGAGGCGGGCGTTGAACTCGGCCGTCTCCGGGGCGACCGCCTCGGGCGCGAAGGGCGACGGATTGCCGCCCACCTGGGGGTCGATGGGCTCGGGGTCCCGGTCCATGATGGCTCCTCTCGCCGCGCGTCCCGATAGAGCCCGAGCGCGCCGTCCGGCGCAAGAGACCACACAGCCGAGGGGAAGCCCATGACCGAGAGGATCGCGATCGTCGGCGCCGGGATGGCGGGGCTCGCCTGCGCCCGCGCGCTGGCCGAGGCCGGGCGCGCAGCGGTGGTGTTCGAGAAGAGCCGCGGCCCCGGCGGGCGCGCCGCCACGCGCCGGGGCGAGGGGCCGCCCTTCGACCACGGCGCCCCCGGCTTCCGCGCCACGCGCCCGGGCTTCGCCGCAGAGATCGCCGCCTGGGTCGCCGCCGGGCACGCCGCGCCCTGGCCGGCCGCGGGACAGGGGATGCACACCGGCCTGCCGGGCATGAGCGGCATCGCCGCGCCCCTCGCCGCCGGGCTCGACCTGCGCCTCGGCGCCCGCGTCACCGCGCTCCGCCGCGGCGCGGAGGGCTGGCGGCTCGAACTCGGCGAGGATCGGGCCGAGGGGCCCTTCGCAGGCGTCGCGCTCTGCGTGCCCGCAGCGCAGGCGCTCGCCCTCCTCGAACCCGTGGGCGACCCGTTTCCGGCCCTCGCCGGCGTCGAGATGGAGCCCTGCTGGACCGTCATGGCCGCCTTCGCCGCGCCGACCGGCATCGCCGCCGACCGGCTGGAGGGCGACGGCCGCCCGCTCGCGCTCGCCCTCCGGCAGGGCGGCAAACCCGGCCGGGCCGCGGCCCCCGAGGCGTGGGTGCTCCATGCCGGGGCCGACTGGTCGCGCCTCTGGCTCGAGGAGCCCCCCGAGCATGCCGCAGCCGCGCTCACCGCCGCCTTCGCCGAGGCCGCCGGGCGCGATCTCCCCGCCCCCGAGACGCTGATGGTCCATCGCTGGCGCTACGCCCGCTGCGCCCGGCCGCTGGAGGTCCCCTGCCTCTGGGACTGGCCGCGCGGGCTCGGCGCGGCGGGCGACTGGAGCGGCACCGAGGGCATCCCCGACGCGCTGGCGAGCGGGCGCGCGCTCGCCCTGCGCATCCTCGCCCGCTGAGCCCCCCGCTTGCCCCGGGGCGCCGCGCATGGCCGCGCCGGACGCGCCGGCCCCTCGCGAAACCGGCGCGAAACCGGCGCAGGCGCGGACCTCGCCCCCCCCCGCGGTCTCGTTCGGGAAGCCCATTGTTGTCAGTGCCTTAGGGAGATAGAGAGATGTCGGGGCCCGAACCGGGTCCCGGACGCGCGATGCGGGCGTGGTGGAATGGTAGACACATGGCACTTAAAATGCCTGGGCCGGAAGGCCGTGCCGGTTCGAGTCCGGCCGCCCGCACCACCCTCCCCCAACGGTGGCAGAGACACCTCGCGGGGTCCGACATCTCGCGCAAGCCATCTCACTGCCTCGGCTTTTCGGGGGAGCGATACGGCTCGCCCGAGAACGATCGCGGCGATGGGGATCGGGATCGCTCCCTGACCGATCCTGGGCTCGCGCCGCCTCCCCGCGCCGACCGGGGGGCCAGCCAGGGCAAGGGCCGGGGAGGCCAACCGGCTCGTCCTGACACCGGTCCGACATCCCGCATCCTCCGGCCGTGACGGTCCGGGGTCGGCCGGGGCCAGCACGGCGCCCGATCCGCCGTGCGGCGGCACCGGCGCGGGGCGATCCGGCTGTCCTACGCCCGCCTCGCGGTTCCCACGTCATCCCCGCGGCCCCAGGGCGCGACGGGCGTGGAGAAGGGCGGCGGCCAACGGCGCGACGGCGGCGACGACGAAGGCGGTGGCGAGATCGGCGAGGTCGGCGAGGGCACCGGCCAGGGCGGGCCCCGCGACGCTGCCGAGGGCGACGCCGACGAGCGCCGCGGTGAAGCCGAGCGAGCCGCGCCCGGGGAAGAGCCGCAGACTCCAGAAGGAGAGAACGGCGCTGATCGTCATGACAGCGGCGCCGTGCAGGCCGGCGGCGAGGAGCACCGCAGTCCAGGACCCCGGCGCCCAGGCGACCAGCACCAGGGAGGCCGCGAAGGCCGCGAAGATCGCCGTCAGCAGCCAGGCGAGGCCGAGCCGGGCCTCGATCCGCCCCGTCGCGAGCCCGAGGAGGCCGCAGAGACCGTAGGCGAGGAAGATCGCCCCGGGGGCTGCCCGGTCCGGCAGCCCGGCGAGGCCGCCCGCCGCGACCACCCGATCGGCGGCGAAGGAGAGGAAAACGGCGTTGCTCGCCCCGAAGCAGACCGCCGCGCCGTAGAGCGGCGCCGCCCGCGCCCCGAGGAGCCCGGAGAGCCCGCCCGGCGCCGCGGTATCGGGGCCGCGCCCGCCCGGCACCCCGGTCCGGGCCATCAGCGCGGCCAGGAGGCCGGCCGCCGTGAACACGCCCCAGGCGAGGCGCCAATCCGCCGCGCCGAGCGTCGCGCCGAGGAAGAGCGCCCCCGCAGCCGCGACGCCGATCGTCGTCCCGGTGGAGACCGCGGAGAGCACCCCGGGGCGGGCCTCGGCCGGGACGACGCGCTCGGCGGCGTCGTTGAACGGCGCCCAGCAAAACCCCGCGCTCGCCCCCGCGAGCGCCACCCCGACGGCGAGGTGCATCGGTCCGCCGGCGCTCGCCACGGCCAGGAACCCGGCACTCGCCGACAGCGCGCCGAGCACGATCGGCAGGCGCTGCCCGACCCGGAGCGCGAGCCAGGCCGTCAGCGGCAGCGCCGCGAGGAAGGCGAGGAAGCCGAGGCTCGCGATCAGCCCCGCGAGCGTGCTCGAGAGCGCGAAGCTCTCCCGGAAGGTCGGCAGGAAAAGGCCGAAGCCCATCCGCGCCGGCCCGAAACTGACCGCGGTGGCGACGACCCCCGCGGCGGCGAGCCGGAAGCCGTCTGTCATCGCCCGCGCCGTGGCATCGCGCTTTCCCTTGCCGCCTTACCCAGGTAAGCCCCGCACCCGTCGCGGCAAAGCCCCCGGGCGTCAGAGCTGGGCGGCGACGGCGAGGCCCACCACGGCGAGCATCGCCGCGGCCATCGCGATGTTGATCCCCCGCTGCAGCCGCGGCGCGAGTTCGAGCCGGCGCAGGCTCACCCCGGCCCAGAGCCAGAGGATGTGGATCGGGATCCAGATCGCGTTCATGATGGCGAATTTGATCGCGACCTCCCAGGCCGGCGCCTCCGCCATGAAGGGGAACCCGGAGAAGAACGCGGTGTTGACCGCATAGGCCTTCGGGTTGATCGGCTGCAGCGCGAGCCCGTTCCAGAAGCCCGGCGCCCGCTCCGAATGGATGAAGGCGATCTTCGCCCCGGCGAAGGCGATCTTGGCCGCGAGATAGAGGAGATAGAGCGCAGAGCCCCAGAGCAGCGCTGCGCGCAGCCCCGGCACCGCGAGCGCCGCCGCCGCGAGGCCGGAGACGACGAGCCCCGCGACCAGGTTGTTCCCGGCCCACAGCCCGCCCACATAGGCGATCCCCGGCCGCCAGCCGAAGCCCGAGCCGACGCCCGCGGCCGACAGCACCCCGGGCCCGGGCGTCACGATCAGGAAGAACACGGCGGCGGCGAACTCCAGCATGTGTGCGCCCTAGCAGCCCCCCGCGCCGATGGCAACGCAGGCCCGCCCGGGGGGGGGCGGCGGCGCCCCGCGAGCCAGATCTACAAGCGCGCCCGCCGCCGCTTTCCAGCCGCAGCCGCCAGCGCCCCGACCGCGACCGCCAGCAACGGCAGCCCCGCCGGCAGCGGCACCTCCGTCACATCGGAAATGTCTACGGGGACGTCGGTCAGTTCGCCGAAAATACTCAGGTCGAGAAACTCCCCCGACTCGGTGTTGAACCGTGCATCGAATTGCAAGCCGCCGTGGTCCTCCAACAGCGACAGCGCATCCACGAGCCCCGTCGAGGCCAGCAAATCGCTCGAATCCGGCACGCCGCTCGCCGTCAGCCGCACTCGCGAGTTCGACACGCGGGTGTAGGTCCGCGGAATACCGAACTCCGTCCCCACCGGCGTCTCGAGCGCAGCCGGGTCGCGGGTGTCTGCAAGCCTGCGGTGCCGGGAGCCGAGCGGCGCCGTCCCGGGCGGGCTTGCGCGGGACGGCCCGGCGTGCTCCGACTGGGCGGAGCGATGCGGGAGGGGGCGATGGCGCAGACGGCCGAAGCGGCGGAATTCGGGCTCGACCGGGTGTTCGCCGCGGCCCGGCGCATCGCGGGGCGCGCCGATGCGACCCCGCTCGTCCCCTCGCCCCACATGACCCGCCTCGCCGGCGCCGAGATGCTGCTGAAGCTCGAGATCGCCCAGCCGATCGGGGCGTTCAAGCTGCGCGGCGCGCTCAACGCGGTGGCGGCGCTGCCGGACACCACCCCCGGCGTCACCTGCTGCTCCACCGGCAATCACGGGCGCGGCGTCGCCTATGCCGCCGCGGCGCGGGGGATGCGCGCCGTCGTCTGCATGTCGCGCCTCGCGCCAGAGGCCAAGGTCTCCGGCGTGCGCGCGCTCGGCGCCGAGGCCCGGATCGTCGGGCGCAGCCAGGACGAGGCGCAGACCGAGGCCGCCCGCCTCGCCACAGAGGAGGGCCTCGCCGAGATCTCCCCCTTCGACGACCCCGACGTCGTCGCGGGACAGGCCACCATCGGGCTCGAGCTTCTCGCCGCCCGCCCCGATCTCGCGACGATCCTCGTGCCGCTCTCGGGCGGCGGGCTCGCCGGCGGGATCGCCTTCGCGGCCAAGCGGATCAAGCCCTCCCTCCGGGTGATCGGCGTCTCGATGGACCGGGGCGCGGCGATGCACGCCTCCCTCGCCGCGGGCCGCCCCGTCGAGGTCGAGGAGGTCGAGAGCCTCGCCGACAGCCTCGGCGGGGGCATCGGGCTCGACAACCGCCTCTCCTTCCCCCTCTGCCGCGACTATCTCGACGCCACGGTCCTCGTCACCGAGGAAGAGATCTACCGCGCGCTGCAGCGGATCTATTACGAGGACCGGATCGTCTGCGAGGGGGCCTGCGTCGTCGGCCTCGCGGCGGTCGCGGAGGGGCGGGTGCGCCTCGACGGGCCGACGGCCACCATCGTCACCGGGCGCAATCTCGACATGCGCCGCCATGCCGACATCATGCAGGGCCGCGACGTGGTCCTCGGCGCCTACACCGTGAGAGGAGAGCCCTATGCCCCGTGACGTGACCGTGCTGACCGAGGCGGATCTGTGCGCCGCCGTGCCGCTCGATCTCGCCGCGGTCGAGGTCGTGGAGCGGGCCTTCGCGGCGCTCGCCTCTGGGCGCGTGGCGATGCCGCCCGTGCTCTCCATGGAGATCGCCGAGGCCAACGGGGAGGTCGACGTCAAGACCGCCTACATCCCGGGCTTCGACGGCTTCGCGATCAAGGTCTCGCCCGGCTTCTTCGACAACCCCAAGCTCGGGCTCCCCTCGCTCAACGGGCTGATGATCCTCTTCTCGGCGCAGACCGGGCTCGTCGAGGCGCTGCTGATGGACAACGGCTATCTGACCGACATCCGCACCGCCGCCGCCGGCGCCGTCGCCGCGCGCCACCTCGCGGGGCCGGTGGAGACCGCGGGGGTGCTGGGCACCGGCGTCCAGGCCCGGCTGCAGCTGCGCGCAGCGCATCTCGTCCGCCCGTTCTCCCGCGCGCTCGTCTGGGGTCGGGACCGCGAGAAGGCCGCGCAGGCGGCCGCCGAGCTCGCCGAGACGCTCGGCGTCGAGGCGCGCGCCGAGGCGGACCCCGCCCGGCTCGTCGCCGAGAGCCAGCTCGTCGTCACCGCGACCCCCTCCCGCAGCCCGATCCTCGAGGCGGACTGGCTGCATCCGGGGCTCCACATCACCGCCATGGGCTCCGACCAGGCCGGCAAATGCGAGATCGCGCCCGCAGCGCTCGCCCGCGCCGATCTCTACGTCGCCGACCGCGCGAGCCAATGCGCCGCCATGGGAGAGCTCCGCGCCGCCATCGAGGCGGGGCTGATGCGCCCCGGCGACATCCCCGAGCTCGGCGAGATCGTCACCCGCGCCCGCCCCGGCCGCCCCTCGGAGGACGCCGTCACCCTCTGCGACCTCACCGGCACCGGCGCGCAGGACACCGCGATCGCGACCCACGCCCTCGCCGCCGCCGCGGGCCGGGGCACGCGGATCGCCGTCTGAGAGGCTCACTCGGTCGCGAGCATCACCTCGGAGGCCTTGATCACCACGACGACGGTCTTGCCGACGGCGATGCCGAGCTCGGCGACCGAGTCGGTCGTGATCATCGAGGTGATGATCGTGCCGCCGCCGAGATCGACCTTCACCTGGCTGTTGACCGGGCCCTCCTTCACCTCCGTCACCGTCCCCTGAAGCTGGTTGCGCGCGCTGATCTTCATGGCGTCCTCCCTGGCCGAAGCTGCATCGGTGGCGATCTGCGGGCAGGCCGGGGGCGGCGTCAAGCCCGCGCCTCTCGGCAGAGACACCGGCCCTGTGCTGGGTTACCCTCCGCGCGCCACCGCAGAGACCCGAGAGACCCGCCATGCGTCGCGCCGCCAGCCGAACCTTCCCCGCGCTCCTCGCCCTCGCCTGCCTCGCCTGCACGCCGCCGCCGCTGCCGAGCGCGCCTGAGGGCGGCGCCCGGGTCGCCATCCGCGTCACGCCCGCCTCCCAGCGCGTCACCGTCGACGACCCGACGCCCACCGTCTCCGCGATCTGGGACCGGGCGCTGCAGGAGGCGCTCGTCCGCGCGAGCCCCGGGCCCACGATCTCCGCCCGCGCCTTCGCCATGGTCCACACCGCGCTCTACGACACCTGGGCCTCCTACGACCCCGTCGCCACCGGCGCGATCGTCGGCGACACCCTGCAGCGCACGCCCGAGGAGAACACCGAGGCCAACAAGGCCGAGGCGATGAGCTACGCCGCCTACAACCTCCTGAGCGGCATGTTCCCCGAGGACCAGGAGGAGTTCGACCGGGTGATGGACGCGCTCGGCTACGACACCGACCCGACCGAGCTCCGCGGCAAGCCTGCGGGCCTCGCCGCGGTGGTGCTGAGCCGCCTCCTGGCCGAGCGCCTCGACGACGGCTCCAACTGGGACGACGATTTCGAGGACCCCACGGGCTATGTCCCGGTCAACGCCTCGCCCATGGAGATCGTCGACATCACCCGCTGGACGCCGGAGAATACGCCCATAGACCCGGAAAGCCGCGTCCCCGACCAGGAATACTACACCCCCCATTGGGGAAACGTGACCGGCTTCGCCATCTCCCGCGGCGACGCGCTCCGCCCGCCCCCGCCCGAGCCCTTCTTCGTCGACGGCCTGCCAGCCCGGCTCGACTACGCCGCGCGCACCGTCACCGTCGCGGGCCAGACCGTGCCCGCCGGGCCGGAGCTCGTCGGCACCGTGATCAATCCGCGGTTCATCGCCCAAGCCGAGGAGGTCGTCGCGAAGAGCGCGGCGCTCACCGACCGGCAGAAGCTCGTCGCCGAGTTCTGGGAGGACGCGACCGACACCGCCTTCCCGCCCGGCACCTGGATGGTCTTCGCCCAATACGTCTCCGCCCGCGACGACCACGGCCTCGACGACGACGCCAAGCTCTTCTTCCTGGTGGCCAACGCGATGCTCGACGCCTCCATCGTCACCTGGGAGGCGAAGACGCATTACGACTATGTCCGCCCGGTCCGCGCGATCCGCAATCTGGGCGAGTTGGGCCTGATCGGCACGCCCGGCACCGACGAGGTGACCGGCGAGACCGGCCACGTGATCTCCGCCTGGGCGGGGCCGGGGCTCGGCACCAAGCGCATCCTCGCCCAGCGCTTCCTGAGCTACCAGACCCCGGATCTCGACCCCTCGCCCCCCTTCGCGGAATACCCCTCGGGGCATTCCTCCTTCAGCGGGGCGGGGGCGGAGGTGCTGCGCGCCTTCACCGGGTCCGACCGTTTCGGCGCCGCGGTCACCTTCGAGCCGGGCAGCTCGCGCTTCGAGCCGGGGGTGACGCCGAAGGCCCCCGTCACCCTCTCCTGGCCGACCTTCACCGCCGCCGCGGCGGAGGCCGGGCTCAGCCGGCGCTATGGCGGCATCCATTTCGAGGACGGCGATCTGCGCGCCCGCGAGATGGGCCGCGAGGCCGGCCGCCGCGTCCTCGCCCGCGCGCGGGCGCTTTTCGAAGGGCGGAGCGGGATTTGACGCGGAGGGGGTATCGCGCTCGGGAATAGCGCCCTATATCGCCCTTGCGGAGTGATATCCAATATTACCCCGCAGAGAGATGTAGAACTCGCTCCGAGGAGACCCGAGATGAGCCTGCGCATCAACGACACCGCCCCGGACTTCACCGCCGAGACCACCGAGGGCCCGATCTCCTTCCACGAGTGGATCGGCGAGGGCTATGCGGTGCTGTTCTACCACCCGAAGGACTTCACCCCGGTCTGCACCACCGAGCTCGGTGCCATGGCCGGCCTCGAGGCGGAGTTCGCCGCGCGCGGGGCAAAGCTGATCGGCATCTCCGTCGATCCGGTGGAGAGCCACCACAAGTGGAAGTCCGACATCGAGACGGCCACGGGCAACGCCGTCTCCTACCCGCTGATCGGCGATCCGGAGCTCCGCGTCGCCAAGCTGTACGGCATGTTGCCCGCCGAGGCCGAGGGCAAGGCCGGCGAGCGCAGCCCGGCGGACAACGCGACCGTGCGCTCGGTGTTCCTCATCGGGCCTGACAAGAAGATCAAGCTGATCCTCACCTATCCGATGACCACGGGCCGCAACTTCCACGAGATCCTGCGCGCGATCGACTCGATCCGCCTGACCGCGGCGCACCAGGTCGCGACCCCGGCCAACTGGACGCAGGGCGAGGACGTGATCATCACCCCCGCCGTCTCCGACGAGGCCGCCCGCGCGCGCTTCGGCGAGTTCGAGGCGGTGCTGCCCTATCTGCGCAAGACCAAGCAGCCCGCCTGAGGGCCTGGCCGCGGCCGGGGCGCCCGCGCGCGCCCGACCGCGGCGCGCCTCAGCCGACGGTCTCGCTCTTGAGCTTGACCTTGGCCTCCTGGATCTTCTCGACCGCATCCTTGTGGGCGGTCTTGAACTCCTCGGCCGATTTGGCGACCGCCTGCATCGCCTCCTCGGCCCGCCCGATCGCCGCGACAACGTCGCGGTCCTCGGCGCCCGACTTGAAGGTCTTGAGCCGCGCGTTCAGCGTCTTGGTGGTCTTGAGGGCGTCGACGACCTTGGGCGTCTCGCGCTCGACGATCTTCGTGTAGAGGTCCATCTGCTTGAGCTTCTCGGCGGCCGCGACGTCGAAACCCATGGCCTGCTTGATCCGGTCCGGAAGTTTGGACACCTGGCCCACGACCTTCTCCACTGCATCGCCGGCCTTCTCGAGATCCTGGGTGATCTTGTCCACCTTGCCGACGATCTTGGCCGGATCGACCGCGGCCATCGAGTGCTGCTCGGCCTTGTCGATCTCGCCTTCGGCGGCGGCGATGAGCTGGTCGAACTCGCGCCGCAGCTTGTTCATCTCCAGCGCCGCCTCGTTGCCCTTGAGGAATAGCGCGCCGCTGTCGCGCAGGTATTTGTCGCGCATCCAGTCCGGCAGCAGGTGCTTGTCGCGGAAGTCCTGGCGCGCCTTCATGAAATCCGAGCTGCCGTCGACGACGTTCTTCTTGTAGTCGTCCTCGAGAGCCTTGCGCAGTTTCTGCATCTCCTCGACGGCGCGCACCGCCTGGTCGATCGCCTGGCGATTGTTGAAGGTGTCGCCCTCGCGCTTGGTCTTGGCGGCGTCCTTGGCGCCTTGCTCAGCGAGCTTGGCGTATTTCTCCGCCTGGGCGAAGTCGGACTTCATCGAGGCGAGGAGCTTCGGCGCCTCCTTCGAGACCTTGCGGCGCAACTCCATATGCGCATCCGCCGCCTTCTTGAGCTTGGGGTCGATGTAGCGATCGGCGCTGTCCTTGGCGTCGGCCGTCGCGTCGCCGTCGAAGCTGCCCGCCAGCGCCTCGCCGGACACCACCTTCTGCAACTGATCGACGATCTTCTCCAGCGCGTCGCCGACGATCTTGGCGCTCTTGAGCTCCTGCGCCGACATCGCCTTCTTGCCCTCTTTCATTTCCTTCTTGTGGATCTGATCGAGGTATTTCTGCGTCTTGTCGAGTGCCACCGCGGCGGTCTTCTCGATCTTCTTCGGATCGCCCTTCTTCACCGCAGCGATATAGTCTTCGAGCTTGCCGCCGATGCCGGAGGAGTGGAAGATGCCCGAGTCCATCTTCTTGACCCCGGTGAGTTCCTTCGACTGCTTCTTGATCGACTGCCAGTAGGCGGAGATGTCCATGCTACGCTCCCGAATCCCGACTTGTTCCGCCCATAGGATAGCGTGGGCGCCGGCGACCCGATGCTGGAAAATTGTATCTGAACCGTCGCTTTTTCGTAACGATCCGGCCTGAGGCGGGACGATGGGCGGGCGGGGCATCGGTCCGAGCACGGCCCTCGCGAGCCTCGCCGCCCTCGCCCTCGCAGCGCTCCTCGGAGAGGCGGCGGAGGGGCTGCGCGCCTCGGGCGACGCGGTGCGCCTTCTGGGGCCTGCCGGTGTCGCGGAGGGGGCGGTCGGGCCCTGGGAGACGCTGCCCTGGTCCCTGCCGCTCGACGAGGAGGCGGGCGCGCGGCCCGCGACCCCCGCCGCCCTGCCCCTCTGGCTCCTCGCCGCGGCCCACCGCGCCGCCGGGCTCGCGGCGGTCGAGACGGCGAGCCTCCTCGCCCTCCATCTCGGGCTCTATGCCTGGGGGGTGCTGCGCCTCATGGGAGATGCCGCCGGGCCCTGGGAGCGGTGGGGCACGCTCGCCGCCGGGGCTGGCGTCCTCGGCTCGGGGCTCGGCGGCTTCTTCCGCGCGCCCTATGAGGAGGCGCTCGCGCTCGCGCTGCTGCCCCATGTCGCCCATCTCCTGCGCCATCCCGCGCGCTGGCCGATCTGGGCGGCGCTGGCTCTCGCGGCGGGGCTTCTGGGCGCGAAGGCCTATCTGCCGCTCCTCCTTCCGGCGGTCCTCCTCGCAGGGGCGTCGGTGCGCCGGGGGGCGGGGCGGGCGGTCTGGGCCGTGGGGGCGCTCGCGGCGGGCCTGCTGCCGCTCGCGCTGCGGCCGGAGGGCCCGGGGATGGCGAACGCCTACAACCGTCTCTTCAACGGCCTCGCCTACACGGAGGCGCGGGTCTCGGACTGGCCGGCGCGGGACTGGGAGGCGCGGGAGGCGCTGGCGGGCGAGCGGGTCGGGCCGCCCCCGCCGGGGCTGCTCGCGCCCGCGCTGGAGCCGCTCTGGGGGACCTCCTTCTGGCCCGCGGCCCTCTCCCTCACCGAGGCCGAGCGCGCCCGCGCCGTCGCAGCGGGGCGGGCGGGCGCGCTGGCCCGCCGCTTCGCCGACGATCCGGGCCGCCTCGCCGGCCTCGCACGGGAGGCGACCCTGACGGCCATCGGCGCGGACTACCGCCTCTGCTATCTCCGCGCCGACCGCTGCGCCACGCCGCGCGCGCCCCGCGCCGCGCTCGGTGCGGCCGGGCTCGCCTTCGCAGCTGCGCCCGCGCTCGCGGCGCTGGCGCTCCTCCGCGGGCGGGGGGCGACGGCCCTCGCCTGGGCGGCCATCGCCGCGGCCCCGACGGCCATCGCCCTCGCCGACGGGTTCTACGAGTTCGAGAAGCACCTCGTCCTCTTCCCGGCCCTCGCGCTGCTCCTGCTGCCCGGCACGCTCGCCCGCCGCGCCCGTGACCCTTGACACAAATCAATGCCGCCCCCCGCCGCTTCGGGGATGTCTAGACGCTTGCCCCTCCGATCGCGGCCGCGCCGGCCCCGCCTGGGCGGGCCGACGACGGAGACGACCATGCAGCGCGCCTCGGGCTGGCAGCGCGGACCATCCCTCTACTCTCTCATCCTCCGGCAGACCTTCCCGCATCAGGCGGGGACGATTCTGCTCGGCCTCGCCCTGCCCGCCCTCGCGGTCTATCCGCTGCACCTCCAGCAGCGGATGATCGACGACGCGATCCCGGCGGGCGACATCCCGTTGCTGATCGACCTCGCGCTCCTGTTCGGCGGCGCGATCCTCTTGCGCTCGGCGCTCAAATTCTCGGTGGTCTATATCCGGGGCTGGATCGCGGCGATCGTCGCGCGGGTGCTGCGCACGGCCCTCGTCGACGCCCAGCGCCGCCGCGCCCCGGTCGACGCCGCCGCCTCCATCGGCCCGGTGACCTCGGTGCTGACGGCGGAGTTGCAGCCGCTCGGGGACTTCTCGGCCGAGGCGATCAGCACGCCCCTCATCCAGGGCGGCACGCTCCTCGGCGTGATCGGCTACATGCTCGCGACCGACTGGCGCCTCGCCCTCGTCGGGGTGGTCGCGCTCGCCACGGAGGCGGTGCTGACGCCGATCCTCCAGGTGCGGATCAACCGGCTGACCGAGCGGCGCATCGCGGCGCTGCGGCGCGGCAGCGGGGACATGATCGAGGCGCTCGAGCCCGCCCGCCACGACCGCTTCCTCGACGCGCTGACCGAGGTGCGCCGCACCTATCTGATCCTCCTGCGGATGAACGCGCTGAAAGCCGTGCTCAAGGTCGCGCGGAACCTGATCGATCACGCCGCCGATCTCGCGGTGCTGACGCTCGGCGCGCTTCTCGTGATCCGGGGCGAGATCGAGGTCGGCGTGATCGTCGCCTTCCTGAGCGGGCTTCGGGAGATCCGCGGGCCTTGGGGGGAGATCGTCAATTTCTACCGGCGTCTCGCGGACGCCGCGGTGAAATACGCGCTGGTGAAGTCCGCCATCGTCAATCACGGGGCGCGCCCCGGCCTGCCCCCGCCGGTGGTGGCCTGAGGCTCAGGCCCCCTGCCGGACGATCTTGGCCAGGTCGCGGGCGACGGCGAAGGCGCCGCGCAGCTTCTCCCGGTCCTCGGCCCAGTCGCGCCGGACGATCAGCTTGTTGTCCTTGAGCTTGGCCTTGTTGGCGGGCTCGGTGAGGAACTGGGCGAGGCCGGCGGGGTTGTCGAACTGGTCGTCGCGGAACTGGATCGTCGCGCCCTTGGGCCCGGCATCGAGGCGGGCGATCCCGGCCTTGCGGCACATGGTCTTGACGCGGACGACCTTGAGCAGGGTGTCGATCTCCTTGGGCGGCTTGCCGAAGCGGTCGTGCAACTCCGCGGCGAAGCCCTCGAGCTCCTCGCGGGTGTGCAGATCGGCGAGGCGGCGGTAGAGCCCGAGGCGGACCTCGAGATCGGGGACGTAGTCCTCCGGGATCAGCACCGGCACGCCGAGATTGATCTGCGGCGCCCAGGTCTCGTCCGCCTCGACCGCGACGCCCGATTCCCCCGAACGGATCTTGGCGATCGCCTCCTCCAGCATGTCCTGGTAAAGCTCGAAGCCCACCTCCTTCACATGGCCCGACTGCTCCTCGCCGAGGAGATTGCCGGCGCCGCGAATGTCGAGATCGTGGGAGGCGAGGTTGAAGCCCGCGCCGAGGCTGTCGAGGCTGCCGAGCACCTTCAGCCGGCGCTCGGCCTGGGGGGTCAGGGGCTTCTTCGGGTCGGTGGTGAGATAGGCATAGGCGCGGAGCTTGGAGCGGCCGACCCGGCCGCGGATCTGGTAGAGCTGGGCGAGGCCGAACATATCCGCGCGGTGGACGATCAGGGTGTTCGCCCGGGGGATGTCGAGGCCCGATTCGACGATGGTGGTGGAGAGCAGTACGCCGTATTTGCCGTCGTAGAAGGCGTTCATCCGGTCGTCGAGCTCGGTCGCGGCCATCTGCCCATGGGCGACGAGATAGGAGACCTCGGGCACCTCATCGGCGAGGAAGGCCTCCATCTCCGGCAGATCCGCGATGCGGGGCACGACGAAGAAGGCCTGCCCGCCCCGGTAGTGCTCGCGCAGCAGCGCCTCGCGCACCGTCACGCCGTCGAAGGGCGCGACATAGGTGCGGACCGCGAGCCGGTCGACCGGCGGCGTCGCGATCACCGAGAGCTCGCGCACGCCGGACATGGCGAGCTGCAGCGTGCGCGGGATCGGCGTCGCCGTCATGGTGAGGCAATGCACATCGGCGCGGAGCTGCTTCAGCCGCTCCTTGTGGGCGACGCCGAAATGCTGCTCCTCGTCGATGATCATCAGCCCGAGATTGCAGAAGCTCACCTGCTTGGAGAGCAGCGCATGGGTGCCGACGACGACGGCGACCGTCCCGTCCGCGAGCCCGCGGCGGGTCTCGGCCGCTTCCTTCGCGGGCACGAAGCGGGAGAGCTGGCGCACCCGGAGCCCGGTGCCGGCGAAGCGGGCCGCGAATTCCTTGGCGTGCTGGCGGGCGAGGAGCGTGGTCGGCGCGATGACGGCCACCTGCAGCCCCGAGGCCGCCGCCACATAGGCCGCCCGGAGCGCCACTTCGGTCTTGCCGAAACCCACATCGCCGCAAATCAGCCGGTCCATCGGCTTGCCCGAGGCGAGATCGCCGAGCACGTCCTCGATGGCGGCGAGCTGGTCGTCGGTCTCCTGATAGGGGAAGCGGGCGCAGAACTCGGCGAAGCCGCCGTCCTGCGCCTCGAGCGGATCGGCGCGCTTCAGCGCCCGCTGCGCGGCGACGGCGATGAGCTTGTCCGCCATCTCGCGGATCCGCTCCTTCATCTTCGCCTTCTTCGCCTGCCAGGCGCCGCCGCCGAGGCGATCGAGCTCGCCGGTCTCCTGGCCGTAGCGGGTCAGGAGCTCGATGTTCTCGACCGGCAGATAGAGCTTCGCGCCACCGGCATATTCGAGCGCGAGGCATTCGTGCGGCGCCCCCGCGGCGGCGACGGTCTCGAGCCCGAGATAGCGCCCGATCCCGTGGTCGAGATGCACCACCAGATCGCCGGGGGTGAGCGACTGCGTCTCGGTCAGGAAGTTGTCGGCCCGGCGGGAGCGGCGGGCGCGGCGGATCAGCCGGTCGCCGAGCACGTCCTGCTCGGAGATCACCGTGATCCCGGGGGCGGTGAAGCCCGCCTCGAGCCCCCAGACGAGGAGGTTGACCCCCGCCTCGATCTCGTCCCAGCGCGCGACCGGGCGGGCGCCGGCGATCCCGTGATCCTCGAGAAGCCCCTGCAGCCGCTCCCGCGCCCCCTCGGAATAGGAGGCGATGGCGACCGGCCCCGCCCGCAGCGAGGCGCGGATATGGGCGGCGAGGGCGTCGAAGAGGTTGGCGCTCTCCTCGGACTTGCCCTGCGCCTGCCGCTCCGGCGCGAAGCTCCGCCCCGGCCGGCCGCCCGCGTCGATCACCCCGGGGCCGAGGGGCCGCTTGTGGGGGGTGAAGGCGCGCACCGGGCGGCCGGCGAGCGCCGCCTCCCAGGCCGCGCGGTCGAGATAGAGGAGATCGGGGGGCGTCGGGCGATAGGCCCCGCCCGCCTCGGCGCGCGCATCGTGGTGCTCGTGCACCTGCCCGATGCGCGCCTCGAGCGCCGGCTCGGTCTCCGCGTCGAGGCTGACGGGCGCGCCGGGGAGATAGTCGAAGACGGTGGCGAGGCGCTCGTGGAAGAGCGGGAGATAGTGCTCCATCCCCTGATGCTTGCGCCCCTCCGAGACCGCCGCATAGAGCGGATCGTCGAGCCGCGCCGCGCCGAAGAGCTCGCGGTAGCGGGTGCGGAAGCGCGCGATCGTCGCAGCGTCGAGCACGACCTCAGAGGCGGGGGCGAGGTCGACGCGGGCGATTTTCTCCACCGTGCGCTGGGTCTCCGGATCGAAGCGCCGGGCGCTCTCGAGCACGTCGCCGAAGAAATCGAGCCGCACGGGGTGCGTCGCCCCCGGGGCGAAGACGTCGACGATGCCGCCGCGCACGGCATAGTCGCCCGGCTCGACAACGGTGGAGACCCGGTTGAACCCCATCGCCGAGAGCCAGCGCGCGAGCGCCTCGGGGCTCGCCTGCCGGCCGGTGTCGGCGGAGAAGCTGAGTTCGGCCACCGTCTCGGCCGAGGGCACGCGCTGCGTCGCGGCGTTGAGCGTGGTGACGACGACGGAGGGCCGGTCCCACCACGCCGCGAGGGTGGCGAGCGTGGCCATCCGGGTGGCGGCGATCTCCGGGTTGGGCGAGACCCGGTCGTAGGGCAGGCAGTCCCAGGCGGGGAGTTGCAGCACCGGCAGCCCCGGTGCGATCACCCCCAGCGCCTCGGTGAGCGCCGCGGCCCGGGCATCGTCGCGCGCGACATGGACGGCCGGCCCCCCCGCCCGCGCCGCGAGATCGGCGACGAGCTTCGCGTCCCAGCCCTCCGGCGCGCCGCAAACGGTCACGGCGCCCGGGGCGATCTCCCCGTGCGTGTTCATGTGGAGCGAGGTAGCTCGCGCGGCGTGTCGGCGCAAGCGCTCGGCCCGCCATCTTGGCCGGACATCCAGCTCGCGCCCGGCGCGAGGCTCGGGCGCTTCGACACCGACGCGGCCCGCGGCCCGGTCACCCCCGGCGGGCGGCGGCCGCTCAGGGCTTCGGCGCGTCGGGCTCCGGCGCCGTCTCCTCGGCCTCGGGAGAGACCCCGGTCGGCCGGCGCGCCTCGCTCGCCGCGCGCTCCGCCTCGGTGCCGTTCGGCAAGAGCGTCGGGTCCGACTGCGCGCCGAACATCGCCGGGATGTCGAGCGAGGAGCGCACGCCGAGATCGGCGAAATGCGCGTCCAGCCAGCGCGAGGCCGCATCCCGCCCGATCTCGAAGAGATGGCAGAGAAACCCCCACTCCGTGTTGAGCTTCGAGGAGGCCCCGAGCGGGCGCATCTTCTTGCGCGCCTCGATCATGTGCACCCGCATCACCCGCTTGTGCGCGCCGGAGAGCTCGCCCCGGTCGACCATCTCGTTGAGCATGTGCAGGCCGCGCAGCTCCTTCATCAGCGAGCTGTTGAAGGTGATCTCGTTGACCCGGCTCAGAATGTCGCGCGCCGATTTCGGCACGCCGGGGCGGTAGATCGGGTTGATCTGCACGATCATCACATCGTCCGCGCAGCCATGCTCGTAGAAGGGAAAGAGCGCCGGGTTGCCGATATAGCCCCCGTCCCAGAAATACTCCTCGCCGATCTGCACCGCGTGGAACAGGAAGGGCAGGCAGGCGGAGGCCATCACCACGTCCAGCGTGATCTCCTCGCGCTCGAAGATCCGCGCGCGCCCGGTCTCCACATTCGTGGCCGAGAGGAAGACGCCCATATCTGTGCAGCAGCGCACCTTCTCGAAATCGACCGCCCGTTCCACCACGTCGCGCAGCGGATTGAGCCCGAGCGGGTTGAGATCGTAGGGCGAGGCGAGCCGGTTCACGAGATCGAAGAAGAGATAGGCCGGGGAGTTGTCGAGCGACCAGTTGCCGAACACCACGTCGAAGGGCGAGCGCTTGAGGGGGGAGGACTGCCCGGCCTTCGAGATCGCCGCCCAGAACTCGGCGAGCCGCGCCCGCGCCCCCTCGGCCTGGCCCTCATACATCCCCTGCGCGGCGACCACCGCGTTCATCGCGCCCGCAGAGGTGCCGGAGATCGCCTCGATCCAGATCCGGTCGTCCTCGAACAGCCGGTCGAGCACGCCCCAGGTGAAGGCGCCATGCGCCCCGCCCCCCTGAAGCGCGAGGTTGACGGTCTTGGTGTGCCGCGGCTTGCGCCCCATGGTCTCGGCCTCCCTCTCGCCTGCCCTGCCCGTCTGCGCCACCGGGGCCCGCGAATCAAGCTCTGCGGCCTCGCGCCTCCGGGAGCGCCCCCGGCC
>CAZNTX010000036.1:0-35769 GCA_964576075.1 uncultured Limibaculum sp.
GGACCCGCGCCGCCTAGACCGGCAAGAGCTCGGCGAGCGGCCGGCGTTCGCGTTTGCGCTGAAGCTCGAAGAGGCCGAGGGTCGTCCATCCGGCCAGGCTGGTCTCGACCGGATCGCTTCGGAAGGCGGCCTCGAGCGCCTGTTCGACGCGCTTGCGCTCGCGCTTCGGGATGGGGGCGAAATCGACCGTCACGATCCCGCCAAGCCCGCGCAGGCGGAGCTGACGGGGAAGCTCGCGCGCCGCGGCGAGGTTGG
Organism: uncultured Limibaculum sp.; assembly: GCA_964576075.1. GTDB lineage: Bacteria > Pseudomonadota > Alphaproteobacteria > Rhodobacterales > Rhodobacteraceae > Thermohalobaculum. Next base: position 256 of record CAZNTX010000036.1, read on the forward strand.
CCGAGAGCGCGTCGCCCCCGCCGAAGCCTCCGCCCGCATCGACGTCGACGGCGACGAGCGCGGCCGTGGGCTCGACGCTCATCCGTCCGCCGCCGGGCAGGTCGACGCGCCGGTCGGAGAGGGCGGCGGCGGCCTCCCACACCCCCTCCGCCTCGAAGAGATCCGCCTCGGCCCGCTCGCAGAGAGCGCCGAGGGGGCCGAGGGGGAGCGCCGGGCCCTCCGGGCCGCGCAGCCAGTCCCAGGCCTCGGGCGCGAGGCGGAGGCGCTCCGGCGCTGGGTCTGTCCATTCGGCGAGCGCGGTCTCGGCGGCGCGGACCGGGCGGAGGAGCGCCGGCCCCCCCGCCGCCTCCGCCGCCTCCGTCAGCCGGGCGAGCCGTCCGACGAGGGCCGCGATCTCCGCGGCGAGCGCCACCTCGTCGGCGCCCTCGGCGGCCGAGCGCAGGATCGCGCCGGTGCCTGCGAGCGCCGCGCGCAGGGGCTCCGGCAGCGCGTCGAGCCCCGCGGCGAGCGCCCCCGCTCCGGCCGCCTCGAGCCGCGCACGCTCCGGCGCATCCTTGATCCGGCGCGAGACGTTCACCCCCGGGGCCGCGGGGCTCAGGATCGCGAGCCGGCCTTTGAGGAGGATCCGCCGGGTGACCGGGGCGGCTTTGCCGGGCTCTGGGCGGCTCACGACCTGCACGAGCGCCCTCTCCCACTCTCGCGCGGCTTCGCGGAGAAAGCCCGTCTCCCCCCCGCCGAGCGCGACGAAGGCGGCGCCGAGCTTCGGCACCCGCCGCTCGATCTTGCCGAGCCGGATCTCGCCCGGCATCGGCGAGGCGTCGTCCGGGGCGGGGTCGATCAGGAGATCCTCGAGCCGCGTGCCATGGAGGCGGGCTGCAGCGGTGCGCCCGTCCGCCCAGCGCTCGATCAGGAGGCGCGGACGGTTCACGCGGGCGGACCCGTGAAGCGCACCGGATACCCGGCGCCCTGGAGGAGCGCCGCGGTCTCCGCGAGCGGCAGGCCGACGACATTGGTGTAGCTGCCGAAGATCTCCGGCACGAAGGCCGCGGCGATCCCCTGGATCGCGTAGCCCCCCGCCTTGCCCTGCCACTCCCCGCTGGCGAGATAGGCGGCGATCTCGCCCTCCGAGAGCCGCTTGAGCTTCACCCGGGTTTCGACGGCGCGGAGCCGGGACGCGCCGCGCCCGGCGAGGCAGACCGCCGTCGTCACCCGATGCCGCCGTCCGGAGAGGAGGCGCAGGAAGCGCTCCGCCTCCGCCCGGTCCTGCGGCTTGCCGAGGATCCGCCGCCCACAGGCGACCACCGTGTCCGCCGCGAGCACGAGCGTCTCCGCCCCGCGCCCGGACGCCACCGCCGCGGCCTTCTCGCCGGCGAGCCTGAGCGCATAGGTCCGCGGCAACTCCCCCCGCGCCGGCGTCTCGTCGATCTCGGCCGGGGCGACGGCGTCAGGGGCGACGCCGATCTGCGCGAGCAGCGCCCGGCGCCGCGGCGAGGCGGAGGCGAGCACCAACAGCGGCCGCGCCCCGCCCTCGGTGACGGGCGCGGACCCATCCGCGGGCCCCGCGGCGTCGGCCTCGCCGGCGACGCCGGCCCGGCCGGGGCTCGATGCCCCGGACGGGACGTCCCCCCTCCCGCTCATCCGCGCGCCCGCCCGGGCCTCACTTGAAGCGGTAGGTGATGCGCCCCTTGGTCAGGTCGTAGGGCGTCATCTCCACCTGCACCTTGTCGCCGGCGAGCACGCGGATGCGGTTCTTGCGCATCTTGCCCGCCGTATGGGCGATGATCTCGTGACCGTTCTCGAGCTTGACCCGGAAGGTCGCGTTCGGCAGCAATTCGGTCACGACGCCCGGGAACTCGAGGGTCTCTTCCTTGGACATGCGGTCTCCGTGTCATTGGATCGGCGCGGAAAATGGGCCTTGCGCGGCGGAAAAGCAAGCCGAGGGGCCCGGCGTCCTGCCGCGCGCCTCCGGTCAGCCGCGCAGGAGGAGGGCCGCGACGGCGGTGAAGAGGCGCCGGGCGGTGGCGTGGTCGGTCTCGGCACGGGGGGCGAGGGCGGCGGCGAGCGCCTCGGCGCCCTCGTCGTGGATCGCCCGGCGGTCGGCGTCGATCGCCTCGATCTCCGCGGGCGGCAGACGGCGCACCGCCTCGAGATAGCGCTGGGTGATCGCCGCATGGTCTGCCACCGCCTCGGCGAGAGGGGCGCGCGGCAGGGCGAGCGCCGCCGTCCCCGCCCCGCCCTCGACGGCGAGCACGAGCTCTGGCCCGGCGAGGGCGAGCGTCACCCGGTAGGGCCCCGCCCCGGCCTCGGCCGCGCGGAAGCGGTTGTCCTCGGCGAGGTCGTAGAGCGCCACGTCGAGCTCCTGCGCCATCTCCGGGCTCGCGGGCCGCGGGGCGTCGGCGGCGAGGGAGACCTCCCCGATCCGGTCCTCCGGGCCGAAATCGGCCGTCATCGCCCGTCCGCCCGGCGCTCGGCGACGGAGAGGGCGTGCGCCTCGAGCCCCTCGGCCCGGGCGAGCGTCTCCGCCGCGGGCCCGATCGCCGCGAGGGCGGCGGGGTCGAGCCTGGCCGTGGTGGTCCGCTTCAGGAAATCCAGCACCGAGAGGCCGGAGGAGAACCGGGCCGAGCCGGCCGTCGGCAGCACATGGTTCGGCCCGCCCACATAGTCTCCCACCGCCTCCGGCGTGTGCCGCCCGAGGAACACCGCGCCCGCATGGCGGATGCGGGAGAGCAGGGCCTCGGGATCGGCGACGGAGAGCTCGAGATGCTCCGGCGCCACGCGGTTGGCGATCTCGGCGGCGGCCGCGAGGTCGGGCACGGTGACGATCGCTCCCCAGTCGCGCCAGCTCGCACCTGCGATCTCGGTGCGGGAGAGGCGCTGCAGCGCGCGCTCGACCGAGGCCGCGACCCGCTCGGCGAGGGCTTCGTCGTCGGTGACGAGGATCGCCTGCGCCCGGTCGTCGTGCTCCGCCTGGGCGAGGAGGTCCATCGCCACCCAGTCGGGGTCCGAGGCGCCGTCGGCGATCACCAGCACCTCGGAAGGCCCGGCGATCATGTCGATCCCGACGGTCCCGAAGACCTGCCGCTTGGCCTCCGCCACATAGGCGTTGCCGGGGCCGGTGATCTTGTCGACCGCCCGGATCGGCCCCGCGCCGTAGGCCATCGCCGCGACCGCCTGCGCCCCCCCGATTCGCCAGATCTCGTCGACGCCCGCGATATGCGCCGCGGCGAGGACATGGGGGTGGACCGCGCCCTCCGGCGTCGGCGCGCAGACGACGAGGCGGGCGACGCCCGCGACCTTCGCCGGCACCGCGTTCATCAGGAGCGAGGAGGGATAGGCCGCCCGCCCGCCGGGAACGTAGAGCCCCGCGGCGTCCACCGGCCCCCAGCGCCAGCCGAGGCGGACGCCCTCGGCATCGGTCCACTCCGCATCTTCGGGCATCTGCCGGGCGTGATAGGCATGGATGCGCCTCGCGGCGAGCTCGAGCGCGGCGCGGTCCTCGGCGGGGATGCGCGCGAGGGCGGCCTCCATCTCCTCCGGGCCGAGGCGCAGGCTCGCCTCCTCCGCCGCCCAGCCGTCGAAGAGGCGGGTGCGCTCGATCACCGCCGGCAGCCCCCGGGCGCGGACATCGGCCAGGATCTCCGCCACCGCGTCGCGCACATCCGGCCCCGCGGCGCGCTCCTCGGAGAGCAGCCGCGCGAGGCGGGCCTCGAAATCCGGCGCGTCGTGGCGCAGCGTCTCTGGCATCGCGGGTCTCCGGGCTCGTCGGGTCGGCACTGCCTAGCGCCCGCGCGCCGCGCGCACAAGCGGCGCGGCCTCGCCAAACGCCCGGCCCTGGGCTAGAGGAGGGCGCGCAAGCCCCTGAGAGAGCCCCCGAGAGAGCCGATGACGCCAGACCCCGCCCGCCTGAAGGAGACCTTCGCCCGCCTCGCGCTCGAGGCCGGCCGCGCGATCCTCGCGGTCTACGAGGGCGCGGAGATGGCCGTCGAGGCCAAGGCGGATGCGAGCCCCGTCACCGCCGCCGATCTCGCCGCCGACCGGATCCTCGCCGAGGGGCTCGCCGCCGCCTTCCCCGAGATCCCCGCCGTCACCGAGGAGCGGGCGGAGAGCCACCGGGCGGTCTCCGGTCCGTTCTTCCTCGTCGACCCGCTCGACGGCACCAAGGAGTTCGTCCAGCGCCGGGGCGACTTCACCGTCAACATCGCGCTGATCGAGGACGGGGAGCCCGTGGCCGGCCTGGTCTACGCCCCCGCCAAGGGCCGGCTCTTCTTCGGCGCGGGCGGTGCGGCGGAGGAGGCGGCGGTGGCGGGCCATGCGCTCGTCCCGGGCTCGGCGCGGGCGGTCCGGGTGGCGGAGCCCGACCCGGCCGCGCTCCGCGTCGTCGCCTCCAAGTCCCACCGCGACGCGGCGACGGACGCCTATATCGCCCGCTATCCGGTGGCGGACTGCGTCTCCGCCGGCTCCTCGCTCAAATTCTGCCTCGTGGCCTGCGGGGAGGCGGATCTCTACCCCCGCCTCGGGCGGACGATGGAGTGGGACACGGCGGCCGGCAATGCGGTCCTCGCCGCCGCCGGGGGCCGGGTGGTGCGCTTCGAGGACCACGGACCCTTCCTCTACGGCAAGCCGGGTTACGAAAACGGCTTCTTCATCGCCCATGCGCCCGGCGTCGCGCTGGTCCGTCCGGCATGAGCGTCGCGCTGCTGATCCCGGCGCGGTATGGGTCCAAGCGTTTCCCCGGCAAGCCGCTCGCGCCCCTCCGCGGCGCCGGCGGGGAGGCGAAGACGCTGCTCCATCGCACTTGGGAGGCGGCGCTGGCCGTCGCCGGGCCGCGGACCCGCGCCGTGGCCACCGACGATGCGCGCATCCTGGCCGAGGCCGAGCGGATCGGCGCGCCGGCGCTCCTCACCTCGCCGCAGGCCCGCAACGGGACGGAGCGCTGCGCCGAGGCGGCCCTCCTCCTGGACGACCCCCCGGACATCGTCGTCAATCTCCAGGGCGACGCGCCGCTCACCCCGGCCTGGTTCGTCGAGCCCCTGATCGCGGCCCTCGAGGCCGACCCGCAGGCCGCCTGCGCCACGCCCGTGCTCCGCTGCGACGCGGTCTCCCTCGCCCGCTTCCAGGCGGACCGGCGGGCGGGCCGCGTCGGCGCCACCACCGCCGTCTTCGACGCCCGCGGCCGGGCGCTCTACTTCTCTAAGGAAATCCTGCCGTTCCAGCCGGAGGGGGGCGCGCCGGTCTTCCATCATGTCGGCGTCTACGCCTACCGCCCCGCCGCGCTCGCCGCCTATGCCGCCGCGGAGCCCGGCCCGCTCGAACAGGCCGAGGGTCTCGAACAGCTCCGGTTTCTGGAGGCGGGGATCGGCCCCGTGGCCTGCGTCGAGGTCGAGGCCCGCGGCGCGGAATTCTGGGAGCTCAACAATCCCGAGGACGTGCCCGTGATCGAGGCCGCCCTCGCCGCGCGGGGGGTGGCGTGACCTTTCCGCCTCTATTGCGCCGCAGCATGGCACAGGCATATGGTGTGACGGGTGAGGAGTGCTTAACCATTCCCGCCTAGCGTGTCACAAGACCGCCGCAAGCCCGGGGCAGAATTCCCTGGGTCGAAACCGAGGGAGTCGCCCATGAAACGCCAGATCACCAAGGCCATCTTCCCGGTGGCCGGGCTCGGCACGCGGTTCCTCCCGGCGACCAAGGCGATGCCCAAGGAGATGCTCCCGCTGGTGGACCGCCCGCTGATCCAATACGCGATCGACGAGGCGCGCGAGGCCGGCATCCGCGAGTTCATCTTCGTCACCGCCCGCGGCAAGAGCGCGCTGGAGAACTATTTCGATAGCGCCCCGATCCTCGAGGCCGAGCTGAAGGCCAAGGGGAAGACCGCGCTCCTCGAGCAGGTCGAGAACGCCACCATGCCCTCGGGCGCCATCGCCTATATCCGCCAGCAGGAGGCGCTCGGCCTCGGCCATGCGGTCTGGTGCGCCCGCCGCCTCCTCGGCGACGAGCCCTTCGCCGTCATCCTGCCCGACGACGTGATCGCCGGCCCTCGCCCCTGCCTCGCCCAGATGGTCGACGCCTATCACGAGGCGGGGATGTCCGGCTGCATGGTCGCGGCGATGGATGTCGCGCGCGAGGAGGTGAAGAGCTACGGCGTGCTCGACATCGCCGAGGACCGCGGCCGCCTCGTCGCCGCCCGCGGCCTCGTCGAGAAGCCCGCCCCGGAGGAGGCGCCCTCGCAGACCGCCGTGATCGGGCGCTACATCCTCACCCCGCAGGTGATGGAGAACCTCTCCGAGATGAAGCGCGGCGCCGGCGGCGAGATCCAGCTGACCGACGCGATCGCCGATCAGGTCGCCGCGGGCCGCGAGGTCGTCGGCTTCCGCTTCGCCGGGGAGCGGTTCGATTGCGGCTCCAAGGCCGGATATCTCCGCGCCACCGTCGCCTTCGCGCTGAAGCGTGAGGATCTGCGGGCCGAGTTCTCCGCCTTCCTGCACGAGGTCGTCCACTCCCGTCACGCCGCGGAGTGAGCGTGGCCACCGTCCTCGTCACGGGCGGGGCCGGCTATGTCGGCGCCCATGCCTGCAAGGCGCTCGCCGCCGCGGGCCACACACCCGTCACCTTCGACAACTTCGAGACCGGCTGGCGCGCCGCCGTGCGCTACGGCCCCCTCGTCGAGGGCGACATCCGCGACGCCGCCGGCCTCGACCGCGCCTTCGCCGAACACCGCCCCGCCGCCGTCATGCATTTCGCCGCCCTCTCGACGGTCGGCGAGTCGGTCCGCGACCCGGCGCGCTATTGGCGGACGAATCTCTGCGGCTCGCTGACCCTCTTCGAGGCGATGGCGCGCCACGGCGTCGGCGCCCTCGTCTTCTCCTCCACCTGCGCCACCTATGGCGAGCCCAGCGGAGAGGTTCTCGCCGAGACCGACCGGCAAGCGCCGATCAACCCCTATGGCCGCAGCAAGCTCGCCGTCGAGCGCCTGATCGGCGATATGGGCGCGGCGCATGGGCTGCGGGCGGTCCTGTTCCGCTATTTCAACGCCGCCGGCGCGGATCCGGAGTGCGAGATCGGCGAGCACCACCTCCCCGAGACCCATCTGATCCCGCTCGTGCTCGACGCGGTGGCCGGCCGGCGCGGCGCGATCACGGTGTTCGGGACCGACTATCCGACGCCCGACGGCACCTGCATCCGCGACTACATCCATGTCACCGACCTCGCCGAGGCCCATGTCGCGGGCCTCGCCCATCTCCTCGGGGGCGGCGAAAGCCTCGCGCTCAATCTGGGCTCCGGCAGCGGACATTCGGTGCGCGCGGTGATCGAGACGGCGGCGCGGGTGACCGGCCTTCCCGTCCCGGCGGAGGACGGCCCCCGCCGTCCCGGCGATCCGCCCCGCCTCGTCTCCGGCTCCGCCCTCGCCCGCGAGCGCCTCGGCTGGCAGCCCCGCCGCTCCGACCTCGCCACCATGATCGCCGACGCCTGGGCCTGGCACCGCACCGGCGGCTACCCGGCCTGACGCACCGGCGCCTCCGCCGACCGCGCCGCGAGCTAGCGGCCCTCCGGGCCGCGCGCCGCGACGGCCGTTTGCGCGTGTGACGCCGGTCGGTCCCGCGGCGCGGACCACCGCTTGCGCCGGTGGTGCCGTCGTCGGCGCAACGGCGTCCCTCTGCCGCCGCTCCGCCGACCGCGAAGGGGAACGGCCCTCCGGGCCACGCGCCGGGATCGCTGGCCAGGCTCGTGGAGCGCGTCGGTCTCCCGGCGCGACCGCCCGGGCGGGCCTGTGGCGAGCGATGGCGGACGCTGAGGTCGGCGCTTCGCGACTGGCAGGCCGGTCTTGCGGGGGCAGCGCGTCGGTTGGCGTGGGCGCTCTGCCGGGGCAGTCGCGCGGGGCTCGGCCACGGGGCCTGCCACCGGCGACGTTGGCGCAAACGGTGGTCCGCGCCGCGGGCTTGACGGCGCGGCTCGCGCGTCGGTCGTCGCGGCGCGCGGCCCAAAGGCCGCGGGACGCGGCCTGCGGGAGCCGCGGCTCAGAAGGTCTGGTCGTAGGCGCCGACGGCCGGTTCGGTCCGGATCACCGCGTCGAGGGCCTCGAAGATCGCGCGCAATTCCGCCTCGGAGCGGGGGCTCTCGCAGACGACGACGAGGTTCGGCGTGTTGGAGGAGGCGCGCACGAGCGCCCAGGCCCCGCCGTCGAGCATCACGCGGGCGCCGTTCACCGTCACCACCCGCTCGATGGCGAGCCCGCCGAGGTTTTCTCCCGCCGCGGCCATCGCCTCGAGGCGGGCCTGCAGGCGGGCGATGACGGCGTATTTCTCCTCGTCCGGGCAGGCGGGCGACATCGTCGGCGTGGAGAAGGTGACCGGCAGCGCCCGGCGGAGATCGGAGAGGCTGCGCCCCGGATTGCGGTCCATCAGCTTCGCGATCTCCACCGCGACGCGCAGGCCGCAGTCGTAGCCGCGCCCGATCGGGGGGGCGAGGAAGTAGTGGCCGGACTTCTCGAACCCCGCGAGCGCGCCGATCTCCTTCACGCGGCGTTTCATGTGGGAGTGGCCGGTCTTCCAGTAGTCGGCCTTGGCGCCGCCCGCGAGGAGCTCCGGGTCCGAGGCGAAGAGGCCGGTGGATTTCACGTCGGCCACGAAGGTCGCGCCCGGGTGGAGCTTCACCAGGTCGCGCGCGAGGATCACGCCCATCTTGTCGGCGAAGATCTCCTCGCCCTCGTCGTCCACCACGCCGCAGCGGTCGCCGTCGCCGTCGAAGCCGAGGGCGAGATCTGCGCCCGACTCACGCACCGCCCGGGCCATGTCGTGGAGCATCTCCATGGCCTCCGGGTTGGCGTTGTAGTTCGGGAAGGTGAAGTCGGGCTCTGTGTGGAGGGGCACGATCTCGGCGCCGATCCGGCGCAGCACCTCCGGCGCGACCCAGCCGGCCGTGCCGTTGCCCGTGGCGCAGACCACCTTGAGGGGGCGGGAGAGGCGGAACTCGCCGACCAGATCGTCGATGTAGCGCGCGCGCACCCCCTCCACCGGCAGATAGCGCCCGCCCGGGCGGAGCTGGCCGAGCCCTTCGAGGACGATGCGCTTCAGCCGGGCCATCTCCTCCGGCCCGTGGGTCAGCGGGCGGTCGGCGCCGATCTTCACCCCGGTCCAGCCGTTGGGGTTGTGCGAGGCGGTGACCATGGCGACCGCCTGCGCCTCGAGGTCGAACTGGGCGAAATAGGCCATCGGCGAGAGGGCGAGGCCGATGTCGCGCACCTCCGCGCCGCCGGCCATCAGCCCGACCATCAGCGCCTGTTTGATCGGCAGCGAGTAGCTCCGATAGTCGTTGCCGACCACCACCACCGGGGGCAGGCCCATCTCGTGGAGCTGCGTCGCGAGGCCGAGGCCGAGCGCCTGCATCCCCATCAGGTTGATCTCTTCGGGGAAGCGCCAGCGCGCGTCGTATTCGCGGAAGCCCGTCGGCTTCATCATCGGCAGGGTCAGGCTCGCGACGGTGTTCTGCTCGACCTCGGTGAGCGGCAGGCTGGTGATGGCCATGGGGGGCTCCGGGGTTCAGTGGCCTTTGGCGAGACGGTCGAAGGCGGCGAGGCGGGCGAGCAGCGCCGGCATCTCGGCGAGCGGGATCATGTTCGGCCCGTCGGAGGGGGCGCTGTCCGGCTCCGGATGGGTCTCGACGAAGACCGCGGCGACGCCGACCGCCACCGCCGCGCGGGCGAGCACCGGGGCGAAGGCGCGGTCTCCCCCGGAGGCGCCGCCCCGCCCGCCGGGGGACTGGACCGAATGCGTCGCGTCGAACACCACCGGATAGCCGGTCTCCGCCATCTGCGGCAGGGCGCGCATGTCCGCCACGAGGGTGTTGTAGCCGAAGGAGACCCCTCGCTCGGTCAGCAGGATGCGGCGGTTGCCGGTGGAGGCGACCTTGTCGGCGACATGGGGCATGTCCCAGGGCGCGAGGAACTGGCCCTTCTTGACGTTGATCGCGGCGCCGGTGCGCCCGGCGGCGAGGAGCAGATCGGTCTGCCGGCAGAGGAAGGCGGGGATCTGCAGGATGTCCACCACCGCGGCGACGGGGGCGGCCTGCTCCGGCAGGTGGATGTCGGTCAGCACCGGGCAGCCGATCTCGCGCTTCACCGCGGCGAGGCAGTCGAGCCCCGCCTCGAGCCCGAGCCCGCGCCGGCCCGAGAGGGAGGTGCGGTTGGCCTTGTCGAAGCTCGCCTTGAAGACGAAGCCGATGCCCTCCGCGCGGCAAGCCTCGGCGAGGGGGCCGGCGATGTCGAGGCTGTGCTGCACCCCCTCCGCCTGGCAGGGGCCGGCGATGAGGGCGAGGGGGCGGTCGTTGGCGAGGGTCAGGGGGGTCGCGCCCGCCCCGCCCGCGGGGCCGATCTCGACCTGGATGGCGGCGGTCATGGGCGGTCTCCTCGGCGCAATCGCGGAGTTCTGATAGCCCGGGGGCCGGGCGAGCGCAATCCGCCGCGGCCGGGGCGCTGGACATCCCGGTGGCGCGTCCATACTTACCGATCATGCTTTCGCACCTCTTAAAGCTCTTCGAGAATCCCGAGGCCGAGATCGAGCTCACGCCCGAGGACGGGCGCGAGGCGGTCGCGGCGATCCTGGTCGAGGCCGCCCGGGCGGACGGGGAGTATACCGACGACGAGCGCGAGCGGATCGTCCGAATCCTCGCCCGGCGCTACGGGCTCTCCCGTGCCGAGGCCGAGGGGCTGCGCACCACCGGAGAGGCGGCGCAGGAGGCGGCGACGGATCTCGTGCGCTTCACCAAGGCGGTCAAGCGGGCGGTGCCGCACGAGGAGCGCGTCGGCGTGATCGAGGCGGTCTGGGAGATCGCCTATTCGGACGGGGAGCGCCACCATGCGGAGGCCAATCTCGTCCGCCGCCTCGCCGGGCTCCTCTATGTCGCGGATGCGGACTCCGGCATGGCGCGGCAGCGAGTGATGGACCGGCTCGGCCTCTCCTGAGGGCTCACGCCACCCCGTGATAGTCCCGATACCAGGCGACCCAGCGGGCCAGCCCCTCGCGGAGCGGGGTGTCCGGGCGGAAGCCGACGGCGGCCTCGAGCGCCGAGACGTCCGCCCAGGTGGCGCGCACGTCGCCGGGCTGCATCGGCGCATCCTCGCGGATCGCACGGCGCCCGGTCAGCTCTTCGAGGAGGGCGAGGAGCTCGGTCACCGTCTCCGCCTTGTGGTTCCCGATGTTGTAGACCCGGTGCGGCGCCCAGGAGGTGGCGGGGTCGGGCCGTGTCCGGTCGAATTCCGGGTCGGGCGCCGGCGGGCGGGGGAGGAGGCGGAGCACGCCCTCCGCCACGTCGTCGATATAGGTGAAGTCCCGCTCGAGCCGCCCCCCCTCGAAGAGACGGATCGGACGGCCCTCGTAGAGCGCGCGGGTGAAGAGATAGACCGCCATGTCGGGCCGCCCCCAGGGCCCGTAGACGGTGAAGAAGCGCAGCCCCGTGGCCGGCAGGGCGTAGAGATGGGCATAGGCATGCGCCATCAGCTCGTTGGCCTTCTTGGTGGCGGCGTAGAGGCTGACCGGGTGGTCGACCGGATCGCCGACGGCGAAGGGCAGCTTGGCGTTGCCGCCATAGACCGAGGAGGAGGAGGCATAGACGAGGTGGCGCACCCCGCCCCGCCGGCAGGCCTCGAGCACCTGCAGGAAGCCGGCGAGATTGGCCTCCCCATAGGCCTCCGGATGCTCGATCGAATAGCGCACCCCGGCCTGCGCCGCGAGATGGAGGACATGGGCCGGCGGCCGCTCCGCCATCGCGCGGGCCAGGGCGCCGGGCTCTGCGATGTCGAGCTCGGCGAAGGCGAAGCCCGGACGGCCTTCGAGGGCCGCGAGGCGGGCGCGCTTGAGGGCCGGGTCGTAATAGGCGTTGAGGTTGTCGACCCCGAGGACGGGCACGCCCGCCGCGAGCAGCCGGTCGGCGAGGTGAAAGCCGATGAAGCCGGCGGCGCCGGTGACGAGCACGGGCGCGTCGCGGCCGACGGCCTCGGCCCAGGCGGCGGGGTCTGACATGGGCCCTCCCGGGGCTCAGACGAAGGCGAAGAGCATGAACACGCCGAGCAGCATCGTCATCCAGAGCGCCATGTAGCCGGAGGGCCGGGTCCGCGCGAGGGCGCTCTCCGGCCCGTGCATCCGGTAGAGCCCCTCGAGGAAGCGCCGGAGCGCCGCGAGGCCCCGCTCGGCGGCGCGGGTGGAGCCGGCGAGCCACTTGTCCCGCGCGGTCAAGGCGATCGCCGCGCCGGCATCGCGCCAGAGCCAGTCGAAATCGAGGAGTCGGCCGTCGCGCGGGGCGATGTGGCGGCGCAGGAGGAAGAAGCCGAGCCCCGCGGCGAGGACGAGCTGAAGCTGCGTCGAGAGGGTCGCGAGCTTGTAGGGCGCATAGCCCCCGCCCTCGGGGGTGAGCGCATAGAGGAGCGGATAGCCGGGGCCGAGGATCAGGCAGAGCGCGGCGAGGCCGATCATGGCCGCCTGCATCGGCGCGGGCGGATCTTTGGGCAGCTCGTGCCAGGGCCGGTCCGGCGCGCGGAAGAGGGCATACCAGGGCACCTTGATCCCGGCGTTGAACACGACGCCCGCCGAGGCCGCGGTGATCGCGAGCCAAGCCCAGATCTCGCCCGAGGAGCCGACGCCGGTGGAGAGCAGCGCCTTCGAGGCGTAGCCGGCGGTGAGCGGCAGGGCGAGCGCCGTCGCCGCGGCGATCAGGCAGCAGACGGTGGTGACCGGCATGGCCCGGGCGAGCCCGCCAAGATCCTGCGCCCGGGTCTTGCCCGTGCGGTAGAGGATCGCGCCGAGGCACATGAAGAGGAGCGCCTTGTAGAGGATGTGGACGAAGGCCTGCGCCGCCGCCCCGTCGAGCGCCTTGGTCGTCCCCACGCCGATGGCGACGACCATGATCCCCACCTGATTGACGATCGCATAGGCGAGCACCCGGCGCAGATCGGCCTCGCGGATCGCATAGACGAACCCGTAGACGATCATCGCGATGCCGATGGGGATGAGGATCTCTTCCCCCGGGAAGCCGCGGATCAGGACATAGACCGAGGTCTTGGTGGTGAAGGCGGAGAGGAACACCGCGCCCGCCCAGGAGGCCCGGGGGTAGGCGTCCGCCACCCAGGGCCAGAGCGGCGGCGCGCCCGCATTGATCAGGAAGGCCGCGAGGATCGCCCAGGTCGCCGGGCTGTCGGCCGTCATCGCGACGAAGGAGGTGTCGCCCGCGGCGGCGACGTGGCCCGCGGCGCCGGCCATCAGGAGCACGCCGCCGAGGAAATGGATCACCACATAGCGCAGCCCCGCCGCGCGAGCGGAGGCGCCGCCGGCCCAGACCACGAGGGTGGAGGCGATCGCCATCACCTCCCAATAGACGAAGAGGGTGAGCAGATCCCCCGCCGTGACCGCCCCGATCCCGGCGCCGGCATAGACGAGGGCGGAAGCCTGCTCGGTGAGATTGCGCGAGGGGAGCGCGAACAGCCCCGCGGCGCCGGCGGCCAGGCAGAACACCGTGCCGAAGAGGAGCGCGAGCGTGTCGATCCGCACCGGCGTCAGCGCGACGCCGAGATACTCGGCCTCGGTGACGAAGGGCTCCGCGCCCGCGGGCGCCAGCCACCAGAGATAGGCGAGCGCGAGCACCGGCGCGCCGAGGAGGGCGACGACCCGAGTGTCCGCGCGTAGAAGCGGCAGCGCGAGGCCCGCCGCGATGAGGAACATGCCCGGGGAGATCGCGCCCTCACTCATCGCCGTCCTCCCCGCCCCGGCGCAGCAGCGCCTCCGCCGCCCAGCCGAGCGCGACCGCCGCGAGGGCCACCGCCGCCCCCAGCACCGCGCCGAAGGCCGCGATCCCGTCGAAGCCGAAATAGGGATGACGCTCTGCGGCGAGGCTCGCGAGCACCAGGAGAAGCAGGAGGAGGCCCCCGCGCTCGGTCAGCCATCTGTCGGAGGGGAGCTTCATCGCGGGACCTCCAGCGCCGCCGTCTCCCCGCCGCCGGCGGCCGCGGCCACCTCGGCTGCGAGGTCGTAGACGATCTCCGGGAAGAAGAAGAGGAGCACCGCCCCCGTCGCCGTGATCGAGAGGGCGATCACGGAGGGCACCGGCCCCTCGCCATGGGCCGGGTGCTCGGGCGTCGCCGGCGGTGGATCGCGCCAGAAGGCGCGGTAGACGATCGGCAGGAAATAGCAGGCGTTGAGCACCGTCGAGGCGACGATGACCCCGAGCGCGACCCAGGTCTCGGTGCTCATCGCCCCGTCGAGCATGAACCATTTGGAGAGGAAGGTGACCGTCGGCGGCACCCCCACCATCGCCAGAGAGCCGACCGCGAAGGCCGCCATGGTGACCGGCATCCGCCGGCCGACCCCGTCGAGCTGGCTGACATGGGTCAGGTGCCCGGCGGTGTAGATCGAGCCGGCCGCGAAAAAGAGGGTGATCTTGGAGACCGCATGCGCCGCGATATGGAGCGCCGCGCCGAGGATCGCCGCGGGCGTGGCGAGCGCCGCGGCCATCACCACATAGGAGAGCTGCGAGACGGTGGAGAAGGCGAGCCGCTTCTTCAGATTGTCGTGCGTGAGCGCGATGAGCGAGGCCATCACCACCGTGAAGCCCGCGACATAGACCACCCAGTCCGCCGCGCCGGTGTCCTGCAAGAGGTCGAGGCCGAAGACGTAGACCACGACCTTGACCACGGTGAAGACGCCCGCCTTCACGACCGCGACCGCATGGAGCAGCGCGGAGACCGGCGTGGGCGCGACCATGGCGGCGGGCAGCCAGAAATGGATCGGCATCACCGCCGCCTTGCCGAGGCCGAAGATGTAGAGCGCCATCAGCACCGTCAGCGCGCCCGCCGAGAGCCCCGCGCCCGCGAGGATGCCGCCATCGGCGAAACTCGCGGTGCCGGCGGCCACATAGGTCCAGACGATCGCGGGCAGGAGCAGCAGCATCGAGGTCGCGAGCAAGAGCACGAGATAGATGCGCGCGTTGACCTCCGCCTCCCGCGTGCCCTTGTGCGCGACGAGCGGATAGGTGGCGAGGGTCAGCATCTCGTAGAACAGGAACAGCGTGAACAGGTTGGCCGAGAAGGCGATCCCCATCGCCGAGGCGAGCGAGACCGCGAAGCAGATGTAGAAGGGCGTCTGCCGCGGCTCGTCGTTCCCGCGCATATAGCCGATGGAGTAGATCGAGTTCACGATCCAGAGCGTCGCCGCCACGGTGGCGAAGAGCATGCCCAGCGGCTCGACGGAGAGGGCGAGCTCGATCCCGCCGAAGACCTCGAAGCCCGGCGCCTCCGGCCGCTCGCCGCGCAGCACGCGGGCGAGGAGATGCATCACCGTCCCGAACAGGGCGACCGCGGAGACGAGCGTCACCGCCTCGCGCAGATTGGGCCGCGACCCCGCGAGCCAGATGCCCACCGCGCCCGCGGACGGGATCGCGAGGGAGAGCCAGAGGAGCGTCTCACTGTCCATAGCCCGCCCCCGACAAGAGGATCTCCGCGGCCTGCGCCGGCACGCCGGCCGAGATGTCCGTCTGCAGCCCGAAATAGACGGTGGCGAGCGCCAGCGCCCAGGTGGCGACGAGAAGCTCCCGCGCCGGCGGCTTCGGCGCGGCCGCGGCGCCGGAGGGCGCGCGGAACCACGCGATCTCCACCACCCGGCCGACATAGAAGACCGCGATCAGCGAGGCCACCACGATGGCGGCGACGAGCCACCAATAGCCGGCCTCCGCCGCGCCCTGGATCAGATACCATTTTGAGACGAACCCCGCCGTCCCCGGCACGCCGATCAGCCCGAGCCCCGCGAGGACGAAGGCGCCCATGGTGAGCGGCATCGTCCGCCCGAGCCCGGCCATCTGCTCGATCTTGGTGATGCCCGTGGAGAACACCACGCAGGCGACCGCGAGGAAGAGGCACCCCTTGATGATCGCGTGGTTGAAGAGGTGGCTGATGCCCCCCGTCAGCCCCGCCTCGTTGAGGAGCGCGACGCCGACGATGATGTAGCCGACCTGCGCCACCGAGGAATAGGCGAGCATCCGCTTCACGTTGGCCTGGAACACCGCCACCAGCGAGGGCGCGATCATCGCCACCGAGGCGAGCAGGATGACGATCAGCGTGTCCACCGCCTCGCCGTTCTCGATGTCGACGCCGTAGACCGAGTAGACGAAGCGCGCGGCGATGTAGACGGCGACCTTGGTGGCCGTCGAGGCCAGGAAGGCGGTGGCGATGGAGGGGGCGAAGGCATAGGCGTTCGGCAGCCACAGATGCAGCGGGAAGAGCGCGAGCTTGAGCCCGATCCCCACCGAGATGAAGGCGAGCGCCGCGAGCGCCGCGCGCGTCTCCTCCATCCCCTCGAGGCGCGCCGACATGTCGACGAGGTTGAGCGTCCCGGTCATGGTGAACAGGAGGCCGGCGCCGAGCACGTAGAAGGTCGCGCCGATGGTGCCGATCACGAGATACTGATAGGCGGCCACGAGGGCGCGCCGGTCCGTCCCCATCGCGATGAGGGCATACATCGCGAGGGAGGAGACCTCCATGAACACGAAGATGTTGAAGGCGTCGCCCGAGATCGCCATGCCCTGCAGCCCGCAGAGGCACATCAGCATCATCGCGTAATACCAGGCGCGCAGGCGCTCCGGCACCTCCGAGGCGGTGGAGCGGGGCGCGGCCACGGTGACGACGGCCATCATCGTCGAGACGAGGACGAGGAGGAAGGCGTTGACCTCGTCGACCCGGTATTCGATGCCGAGCGGAGGCGCCCAGCCGCCCATGGCGTAGGAGATCGGCCCCTCCGTCAGCACCTGCGCGAGCAGGAGGAGCGAGATCACCGGGCTCGCCAGCGCGATCAGCAGCGTGGTGAGATAGGCGAGCCGCGCCGAGGGGATCAGCGCCACGAGCACCGCGCCGAGCATCGGCACCACGACCTGCAGCGCCGGGAGCTGATCCCGGAGCCCGACCGGCGGCTCGACCGCGGCGGCGGCGCCGCCGGCCGCGGCGCCCGCTATGAGGAGGGCCGAGACGCTCATTCCGCGTGGTCTTCCCGGTCGACGAGGGCCGTCACCTCGTCCTCCTCGATCGAGCCGTAGGCCTCGTTGATCCGCACGATCAGCGCGAGGCCCATGGCGAGCGTCGCGACGCCCACGACGATCGCGGTGAGGATCAGCACATGCGGCAGCGGGTTGGAGTAGGCGTCGAACCCCTCCGCCAGGATCGGCGGCGTACCGCCCAAGATCTTCCCCGGCGAGAGATAAAGCAGATAGACCGAGGTCTGGAACAGCGCCATGCCGATCAGCGTCTTGATCATGTTCGACTTGGCCACGACGATGTAGAGGCCGGAGACCATCAGGAAGATCACCGCCCAATAGTTGTAGTGCTCGGCGATCGCGTTGAAGAGCCCCGACGGGCCGAAGAAATCGGACATGGTCAGCGCCGCCCCCTCAGCGCGAAGGCGTAGAAGATGGAGATCATCGCGCCCGCCACCGTGATCAGCACGCCGAACTCGACGATCAGCACGCCCCAATACTGCCCCTGCACCGGATCCGACAACAGCGGATCGTAGTCGAGGAAGTTGTAGCCGGCGAACATCGAGATCACCCCGGTGCCGGCGAAGACCAGCACGCCGAGGGGAATCATCGCCTCCACCACCTTGGGCGGCGCCATCTCCAACGCGCCCGAGATGCCGAAGACGATGGCGTAGAGCACCACCGCCGCCGCCACGATCACCCCGGCCTGGAAGCCGCCGCCCGGGCTGTAATGGCCGTGGAACTGCACGTAGATCGCGAAGAGCAGGATGAAGGGGATCATCAGCTTCGCGGCGACGCGCAGGATCACGTCGAGGCGCATGTCACTCCTCCTCCTCGCGGCCGCGGCGGGGGCGCGAGAGCAGCATCAGCACCCCGATCGCCGCGGTGAACACCACGGTCACCTCGCCGAGCGTGTCGAACCCCCGATAGGACGCCAGCACCGCCGTCACCACATTGGGGATCGCCGTGTCCTCGTAGGAGCGGTCCACATAGTCCTGCCCGACATGCGTGTTGACCGGCGTGTCGGCGAGGCCGAAGCCCGGCAGCCCCCAGGTCCCCCAGACGAGGATCACCCCGACGCCGCCCGCCACCACCAGCGGCACGAAGGAAGAGAACCGCGCCGGCGCCTCCTCCGTCTTGGTGAGATAGAGCGCGCCGAGGAGCAGCACGGTGGAGATGCCAGCGCCCACCGCCGCCTCGGTCAGCGCCACGTCCACCCCGTCGAGCACCAGCATGACGGAGGCCATCAGGAACGAATAGGCGGTGAACAGCACCACCACCGCGAAGAGATTGCGCACCCGGACGATCCCGACGGTCACCACCGCGATCAGGGTGAGCAGCACCATGTTGATCAGGAGTTCGATGGCCGGTCCTCCTCTCTCTCGGCGCGCTCGGTCGCCGGGTCGAGCTCGGCGACGGCGACCTGCTCGCTGGTGAGCGGCGTGACGAGGCGCCGGTCGAGCTCGGGGAAGAGATCGCCCGGGTCGGTCGGCACGAGCCGGCCCTCCTCATCGGCGAGCAGGGGCTTCTCCCCGTCGTGCAGCGCCGCGCGGGAGAGCGCATGGGTGGCGATCGGCGCGGTCAGGAACAGGATGGCGAAGATGAAGATGAGCTTCACGGCGACGAGGCTGACCCCCGCCTGCAGCAGCATGCCGAGCAGCAGAAGCCCGAGGCCGAGCGTCTCCGAGACGGAGGCCGCATGCATGCGCGAAAAGACGTCCGGCATCCGGTTGAGCCCGATCGCCCCGATCAGATAGAAGCCCGCCCCCGCGATGAGGAGCGCGCCGGAGATCACGTCGATCAGCAGGCCGAGGAGATCGCTCACCGCCCGTCCTCCCGGGGCGGGTCCCGCTCCGCCTCCTGCTCGTGCCCGAGCGCGCCGTAGCGGAAGAACTTCAGCACCGCGAGGATGCCGATCACGTTGAGCAGCGCGTAGGTGATCGCGATGTCGAGGAATTCGGGCCGCCCGGTGAGGAAGCCGAAGAGCGCGAGGAGCAGGATCGCCGAGGTGCCGATGGCGTTGGCCGCGAGCAGCCGGTCGAACGCCGTCGGGCCGAGGACGCAGCGCACCACGGCGAGGGTGAGGGCGGCGAGCACGCCGAGGATCGCGACGGTGAACATCAGGCGGCCTCCCCGGGGCGCCCGGCGCCCTCCATCTCGGCGACGCGCGCGTTCATCTCGTCCTCCTCGAGCCCCTCTGCGTTCTCCTTGGTGATCGCGTGGACCCAGACCTTGCCCTCCCGCTCCGCGACCTCGACGGAGATCGTCCCCGGGGTCAGCGTGATCGAGTTGGCATAGGTGACGATCCCGACCGGCGTGCGCGGCTTGGCGGCGACGCGCACCATGGTCGGCGAGATCGGCAGCTTCGGGTCGAGGATGATCCGGCTGACATTGAGCGCGGAGAGCACGATCTGCCAGAGGAGCCAGGGCCAGTAGAACACCGCGCGGGGGAGCAGCTCGGCCGGGAAGCCCTCGGGGTCGATGATCCGCTTCCAGCGCGAATAGATCACCACGAGGATCGCCGTGCCCGCGCCGGAGGCGACGAGCCAGGCCTTGTAGTTGCCGGAGAGGAGGAGCCAGAAGGCGAAGAGGGTCGCCGCGATCACGACAATTCGGATCATCGCTCGTCCGCCCCCTCTGCGCCCGCCATAGGTCCGCCTCACTTACGGAACCCTGCGCTGCGTTGCAAGACTTGCCGGGTCGGGTTTTCCCGGGCGATGACCTCGAGGGGCGCGCGCGCTATGGTCGGGGCGCGGGAGCGACGGCCGAGCGGGAGACGGCGGATGGGCGCGCGGGCGGCGCGAAGAGAGACGGCGGAGGGTCAGGCGGAGGCGGTGCTCGCCGAGCTCCGCGCCTGCCGCCATTGCGCCCCCCGCTTCGCCGCGACGCGCACCGCCCATGCGCCGAACCCCATCGTCCGGGGCCGGCCCTCCGCGCGCCTTCTCGTCGCGAGCCAGGCGCCGGGGGCGCGGGCCCATGCCTCGGGGCTGCCCTTCGACGACCCCTCCGGCGAGCGGCTGCGCGCCTGGATGGGGGTCGACCGCGCGACCTTCTACGACGCGGGGCGCATCGCCATCGTGCCGATGGCCCATTGCTTCCCGGGCTATTCCGAGGCGGGGGCCGATCTCCCCCCGCCGGCGGACTGCGCCCGGCTCTGGCGCGCGCGGGTGCTGGCGCTCTTCCCCGCGGTCGAGCTCACCCTCGCGATCGGCGCCCATTCCCAGGCCTGGCATCTCGGGCCCGCGCGGGGGGCGAGCCTGACCGAGACGGTGCGCGACTGGCGGCGGCATCTGAACGCCGGCATCCTCGCGATGCCCCATCCGAGCTGGCGCAACAACGCCTGGCTCGCGAAGAACCCCTGGTTCGAGGCGGAGGTGGTGCCGTGGCTGCGCGCGGCCGTGGCGGCGCGGCTCTGAGGGCGGGGCTCGCGGCGCTCGCGCTCGCGCTCGGGCTCTCGGCCTGCGCCGCCGGCGGGCCGGTGCCCTCCGCCGGCGCGCGGTTCGAGCACGCCACCCTCGCCTCGACGCGGTGGGGGCCGCGCGACGCCCGTGCCGTCGTCCTCGCCGCCCACGGATATGGCGGTCACGGGGCGAGCACCTTCGCGCGCGCCGCCGAGGCCTGGGCGGAGGCGGGGATCGCCACCGTCGCCCCCGATCTCCGCGGCTTCGGGCGCAACCCCTCGCGCGGGCGCTGGCCGGGGGCGGACCGGCTCGTCGCCGATCTCCGGGCCGAGGCGCTCCGGCTGCGCGCCGAGCGGCCCTGCACGCCGCTCGTCCTCCTCGGCCATTCGATGGGGGGCGGGCTCGCCCTCGCCGCGGCGCCGGGGCTGCCGGTCGACGGGATCGTCCTCGCCGCCCCCGCGATCTGGGGGGGCGAGGCGCTCAACCCGATCCACCGCCTCGCCGCCTGGATCGCGGCCCTCGTCGTGCCGGAGCGGCGCTTCACCGGGGAGGGGGTCGTGCGCATCCGGCCCTCGGACAATATCGAGATGCTGCGCGCCCTCGCCCGCGACCCGCTGCGCCACGGCCCCCCCTCGGCGCGGGAGCTGATGGGCCTCGTCCGCGTCACCGACCGGGCGGCGGAGGCGGCGGGGACGGTCTCGGCGCCTGCGCTCCTCCTCCTCGGCGAGAAGGACGAGATCGTGCCGGAGCGCGCCGTCCGCCGCATCTTCGCCCGGCTCACGGGTCCGCGAGACGTGGTTGCCTATCCCGAGGGCTGGCACATGCTTTTCCGCGACTTGCAGGCCGAGCGGGTCTGGCGCGACGTCGCCCGCTGGACCCTCGACCGGCCGCCGCCCGAGGGGTGCGTGGGGCCGGGCACTCTGGTAGCGTCCGCGCGTGACTGAGGAGGAGACGATGCGCCACGCCCTCGCCGCCCTCGCCGTCTGTCTGGCCGCCCTGCCCGCGCCCGCGCAGGTGCCGGACGAGATCGGCCCGGATCGCTGGGGCGGGGCTGCGGCGCTCCTCGCCGGGGCCGAGCGGGTGGTGCCGCTCGAGACCCGCCCCGTCCGACCCGAGATCGCCGGCGCGACGGCGGAGGGCCGGCTCAGGCTCTCCCTCCTCGTGCTCGATCTCGGCCCGCCGGTCGGCCTCCGCCCGCGCCAGGCGCTCCATTTCGCCGCTTTCAACGAGGTCGAGGCGGTCGGCGTCGCCTGGGCGCTCGTGCCGGTCGCCGAGGTCTGGGAGTTCGCCGGCGCGGCGGAGCTGCAACCGGGCGTCTTCGAGATCGACGCCGACGCGATTCCGGGGCCCGACCTGCCGGAGTGCGAGATCGAGCGCGCGGTGATCCGGCTCGACGCCCGCGCCCTGATCGCCCGCGTCGAGGCGGCGGCCGGGCTCGCGCCGGGGGAGGCGGTGCGCCTGCGCGCGCCGGTCGAGATCGTGCGACGGAGCGTGCAATGCCAGCGGCCCTGATCCTCGCGCTCCTGCTGCTCGCCGCGCCGGCGGCCGCCACGCCGCTCGACCGGCCGGAGGAGATCGCGGGGGAGGACTGGTCCGGCCCCGCCTGGACCGCGGCGGCGATCGAGGCGCTCGTGCCGCTCGTGCGCTCCACCCGGGAGATCGAGGTCGACTGGGGCGAGGGCGACACCGGCCGGGCCGAGAGCGATCTGCGCGTCTCCCTCCTCGTCCTCGATCTCGGGCCGGCGACCGACGTCTCCCCCCGCCAGGCGCTCCACCTCGCCATGCACAACGAGATCGGCGAGTTCGGCACCGCCTGGTCGCTGACGCCCATCGCCCATGTCTGGACCTTCCGCGCCGCGCGCCGTCTCGAGGCCGGGATCTACGAGATCGACGCCGTGGTGCTCGACTACGAGGCGCCCGGCTGCGTGTTCCGGGAGGCGGGCATCCGGGTCGACGCGCGCGCCCTGTCCGCCGAGGTCCGCCGCGCCCGCGGGCTTTCCTTCGGCGACGCCCGGCGCATCCGCCATCCGGTGGCCGTCTCGCTCGCGCCGCGGGGCTGCGCCCGCTGACCCCCCGCTTGCCGCGGCCGCCGCGAGCCGCTACACCGCGCGCCATCCCGAGACTGGAGCGCGCGCATGTCCGAGCCGAAGAAAGTCGTCCTCGCCTATTCCGGCGGCCTCGACACCTCGATCATCCTCAAATGGCTGATGGTCGAGAAGGGCTGCGAGGTGGTCACCTTCACCGCCGATCTCGGCCAGGGGGAGGAGCTCGGCCCGGCCCGCGCCAAGGCCGAGGCGATGGGCGCCGCCGCCGTCTATGTGGAGGATCTGCGCGAGGAGTTCGTGCGCGACTTCTGCATGCCGATGTTCCGGATGAACGCGGTCTACGAGGGGCAGTATCTCCTCGGCACCTCGATCGCCCGGCCGCTGATCTCCAAGCGCCTCGTCGAGATCGCGCATCAGGAGGGTGCCGACGCCATCGCCCATGGCGCGACCGGGAAGGGCAACGACCAGGTCCGTTTCGAGCTCGCGGCCTATGCGCTCGAGCCCGAGATCAAGGTGATCGCGCCCTGGCGGGAGTGGGACCTCACCTCGCGCGGGCGGCTGATCGAGTGGGCGATGGAGCACCAGGTCGAGGTGCCGAAGGACAAGATGGGCGAGGCGCCCTTCTCGGTGGACGCCAACCTTCTGCACACCTCCTCAGAGGGCAAGGTGCTCGAGGACCCCGCCGTCGCCGCGCCCGACTACGTCTATCAGCGCACGGTCCATCCCGAGGACGCGCCGGACCGGGCCGAGATCGTCGATATCGGCTTCGAGCGGGGCGACCCGGTGAGCGTCGACGGCGAGCGGCTCTCGCCCGCGGCGCTGCTCGAGCGGCTGAACGGGCTCGGCGGGCGGCACGGGATCGGCCGGCTCGACCTCGTGGAGGGCCGCTATGTGGGCATGAAGTCCCGCGGGATCTACGAGACGCCGGGCGGCACGATCTGGCTCGCCGCCCATCGCGGCATCGAATCGATCACGCTCGACCGCGGCGCGGCCCATCTCAAGGACGAGCTGATGCCCCGCTATGCCGAGCTCGTCTACAACGGCTACTGGTTCAGCCCGGAGCGGGAGATGCTCCAGGCCCTCGTCGATAAGAGCCAGGAGCGGGTGACGGGCACCGTGCGTCTCAAGCTCTACAAGGGCTCGGCGAGCGTGATCGGCCGGTGGTCCGACGAGAGCCTCTATTCGGAGGCGCATGTCACCTTCGAGGACGACGCCGGCGCCTACGACCAGACCGACGCCGAGGGCTTCATCAAGCTGAACGCGCTGCGCCTGCGCCTCCTCGCCGCCCGCGCCCGCCGCTGATCGGTGGCGGGCGGGGCGGCGGCGCTCAGGCCGGGCAGTCCCAGTCCGCGAAGCTCCAGGCCAGGTCCGGCCCGGCCAGCGCGGCCGGCATGTCGCCCGGGTCCGGCAGGGGGGGCGGCGGCGCGAGGTCGGGCGCCGCGGCGAGCCCGTCCAAGGGCTCCGGCCCCTCCCTCTCCGGCGCGACGCCCGCGGGCTCGGCGAACTCCAGACGATCGGCCGCGACCTCCGCCACCGGCGCTTGGCCGAGGCCGTGGCCGCGCGCGCCCGGGGCGATCTCCTCCCCGTCGAGCCACCTGCCGAGCCCGGGGGCGAGACCGGCGCGGTCGGTCTCCGCCGGGATCGGCCGGTCGCCCTCCTCCGGCAGCGGCGGCGGCGGGAGCGGCGGCGTGCCCCCGGGCGCCGGGCCGCCGGTCTCGGGCAGCCCCGCCCCGTCGAGCCCGCCGCGCAGCTCGGCGATCTCCTCGAGGCCGAGCGCGCCCGAGTAGACGTCGAACCGGTCGAGATACCCCTCGAAATCCTTGCCCCAAGGGTGGCCGATCTCGTGGTCGCGAAAGGTGCCGACCGTCGCGCCCGTCACCTGCGTCTCCGCGAGCACGGCCCCGTCGACGACCACCGAGAGGCGCTCCGCGGCGTAGTCGTAGATCGCCGCCACGTCGTGCCAGGCGCCGTCGAGAAGATTCGCGCCTTGGGTCGTCACCCCGAAGCCGCCGTCCTCGGTGGTCATGAAGACATGCAGCTCGCCCTCGGCGGTGACGATCATGCCCCGGTCGCCATGGACGTAGTAGAGCGCGCCCTCGTCCGCCGCGCTCCCCGTGGCGGCCTTGACGCCGAGCGCGAGGGTGAAGCCCTCGAGGAAGCGCAGATGCTCGATCTGGCCGCGGTCGAAATTGATCCGGTGCGCCTCCCCGACCCGGAAGGCGAGGCCGCCCTCGCGCCCGGGCACCGCGGCGTTGTCGCCCGAGAGCTCCGGAACCTCGGCGAAGCTCGAGGTGTCGACCGGTGCCGCATCGCCGGGGCGCAGGGCGAGCAGCACCCGCTCCGGCACCTCGACGAAGCCGGTCGCAACGTCGATCGCCCCGCTCTCGTGGCGCACCTCGAGGCGGATCGGATAGCCCCCGCCCGCGGCATAGGCATGGGTGGGGGAGATGCCGGTCGCCGTCGCCCCGTCGCCGAAGGTCCAGACGAACTCCGCCTCCTCGGCGCCGACGGCACCGTCCGCGTCGGCGGTGAGGCTCGCGTCGAAGCGCACCTCGCCCCAGGCTCCGGCCACCGGCTCCATCCGGGCGATCGCGGTCAGCCGCTCGGGCGTCGGGTCGTAGCGGGTGAGCGCGGCGCCGACGCCCATCTCCTCGACGATCCCGCCCGGCAGTGCCTGCCAGTCGTCGATGTCGGAATAGCCCCCCGAGAGCGGGTTGATGAACACCCGGTCGAGATAGGGCGTCGCGCTGCGCGGGTTCTCGCTCTGCACGATCAGGTTGTTGTCGACGAACCAGGTCTCGTCGGCCGCCGCGGGGACCGCATGGGTGATGTTGTCCACCACCGTGACCTCCCGCGAGGGCAGGGTGACGTTGATCCGAGGCGTCCAGCCGCCGCTCGAGGGGTTGTGGATCACCGTGTTGTTGGCGATCGTGAGCCCGTTCGTCTCGCCCACGGTGATGCCGTGGGGATGGGCGTTGCGGATCACGTTGTCCTCGATCCGGATGTCGTAATAGGCCCAGTCCTCGAACGCGCCGCCCCCGTCGACGTTCTCGTTGCGCATGAAGATCGACTGGGTGTAGTGCCCCGCGCCGCTGTCGAGCACGTTGCCGCGGATCGTGATGTTCCCCGAGGCGCGCGGCGCGGCGAAGGAATGCAGTTGGATCATGTCCGAATGGTCGCCGGCGTTCAGCGCCCGAATGAAATCGTGGAAGTGGTTGTTCTCGATCAGGAGATCGCGGACGTTCCAGGCGATGATGCCGTCGACGCGCATGCCGGAGATGTCGTTGTTGCGGATCACGTGCCCGTCGCCCTGCACCGACATGGCGACGTGGAAGTGCTGGAAGACGTTGTTCTCCACCGTCACCCGCTCGCCGACGATCTTGAGCCCGCCGCCGACCGGGTAGCCAGCGCCGGGATTGTCCGGGTCCGGGGGCGCGAAATCGCCGTCGAACACCGAGTCGCGGATCGTGATGTCCGAGCTGCCGAGCACCTGGAAGGGCGAGGCGCCGAGCCCCTGGATGTCGTTGTCGAGATCGAAGAGCAGCCCCTCGAAGGCGATGTTGCCGACCTCGATCAGCGAGAGGGAGAGCAGGCGCGCGGGCTCCGAGGGGTCCGCCGAGGCGATGGTCACGGGATGGTCGAAGTCCGCCCAGGGCGTGCCGTAGAGCGCGTTGAGCGCGAAGCTGTAATCCCCGGGCTCGAGCAGGATTCGGGTCGGGCCCTCGGCGGCGGCGAGAGCTGCGAAGAGCTCGTCGCTGTCGGCCGCCCGGGCCAGATCTGGCTGAGCGTCGGTCATGTCTCTGGTCCCCGGTCTCACATCGGTGAGCCCGAAGGATCGCAGGCGCGGCTCACCTCCCGGTGAAACCTCGTCGTTAAGAATCGCCTTATAGATGTGTGGCAGCCGCTCCGGCTCGGCGGGGGCCGCGGCCGGCGCCAGGAGGGCGGCGAGGGCTGCGAGGGCGGCGGCGAGCGGGGCGCGGGGCATCGCGGTCTCCTCTGCGGCGGCGATGCCTCCTGAATAGCCGCTCCGCCCGCCCCGGGCCACCGCGGGATTGCCTGCGGCCCCGGCCCCGGCTAGCCATGGCGCGCCGAGCGGGGAGGGAGGCGGGCGATGACAAGGCGCGAGAGCGAGGCCGCGGGCCTGCCGGCCTACGACGTGGTGATGGCCACCCGGAACCGCCCGGAGGCCGTGCGTCTCTCGCTGCCGCTGATCCTCGGGCAGAGCCATCCGCCGCGCCGCGTCGTGCTGGTCGACAGCTCCGACGACCCGGCCCCGATCGAGGCGATCGCCGGGGCGGCGGCGCGGGCGGGCGCGCCGGTGGACCTCCACCGCTCCGCCCCCGGCCTCACCCGGCAGCGCAATCTCGGCCTCGCCGCCCTCGATGCGGCGGGCGACTCGGCGGAGATCGTGCTGTTCCCCGACGACGATTCGCTCCTCTACCCCGATGCCGCCGCGAAGATGATGGCGGTCTATGCCCGCGGGCCTGAGGTCGCGGCCGTTGGGGCGGCGGAGGCGGCGGCCCCGCCGGGGGGCGTCGATCTCGCCGGCAGCTATGCGGCCCCCGCGCGCGGGCGCCTCGCCGCCGCGGCGCTCCGCGCGCGCAAGCGCATCGTGCGGGGGGCTGCGGCGGCCAACCCCTTCCTCGCCGTCGGCGCGCGGCTCAATGCGGTCCATCCCCGCCCCGGCTGGCTCGCGGAGGAGCGGGCGGTGCCGGTCGCCTATCTCACCGGGTTTCGCATGTCGTTCCGCCGCGCCGCGCTCGCGGGGGCGCCGGGGCTCGCCCCGGGCTTCGACGAGGCGCTCGAGCGTTATGCCTGGTTCGAGGACGTCGACGCCTCCTTCGCCGCGATGCGCCATGGGCTCGTGCTCGGCGCCGAGGGGGCGCTGATCCACCACCACCGTTTTCCCGGACGCCGGGGCGACGGGAGGGCGATCGGGCTCTGGGCGATGCTCAACCGGGCCTATGTGGTGATGAAGCATGTCCGCGCCGCGCCGGAGGTCTTCCCCAATCCCGGGCGCGAGGCGATGCGGCTGAGGCTCTATCTCGCGGGGCGGGCGGCGGCCTATGGCGCGATGGCGCGGGATCGGTGGGGGATCGCCCGGGCCCGGGGCGCCGCAGCGGGGCTCGCCCGCGCGGGCCGGCTCCTCGCGCCGACGGCGGCCCCCGGCCTCGCAGGCACCGAGGAACTCGCCCGGCGCTACCGCGCCCTCGCCGGGCGCTGACCGCACGGCCGGGCCCCGGGCGACACCGCCGGAGGGGGGCCGGCCGCAGCCCGATCAGCCGCCGCGGCGGGGCGGGGGGAGGCCGTCGCGCGCGAGATTGACGCGGGGACGGCGCGCCGGCTCCGCGCGCGGCCTCGTGGGCTCAGGCGGCGGCTCTGCCGGCGCGGACGGAGCTGCCTTGCCCGCCATCTCGCCGCGCGGCCGCCGGCGCCCCGCGTTGCGCGGGGGGGAGGCCGCGGCCGGCGGGGGCTCTTCGGGATCGCCGCGCGCCCCGCCCGGACCGCGCCGGGGGCGGCGCTTCGGCGTGTCGTCCTCCCGCGGGGTCTCGACCCGGCAATCCATCCGCGCGAGCGCCGCCGCGATGCCGATATAGAGCCCGAAGAGCGGCTCGATCCGATCGAAGAAGTGCACCGTGCCGCCGGCGAGGATGAAGGCGATCATCGCGTAGAGCGCGCCGCGGCGCATCCACGCGTAGAGCTCCGTCACCTCCCGATCGGGCACGCGCATCATCTCGCGCAGGATCAGGAACACCGCGAGCAGCAGGAAGAAGGGCCCCGGGAAGCCGCTGCGCATCAGATGGACGAGCCAGTGATTGTCCACCGAGCCGCGCATCCAGTGCGGCCGCGTCCAGTTGTCGTTCGGCATCCCGATGATCGGGTTGCGCAGCACGTCGTCGATGCCGTGCTCCCAGATATAGATCCGGGTCCAGGCGGTGTGCGGGTTGAAGGTGAGATAGCTCGCCATCAGGCCGAACGGCCCGCGGTCGGAGAAGGTGTCGAGGAAGACGTAGACGGCGAGCAGCGTCCAGAACAGGAGCCAGGCCCGGTTGGGCACCCCGCGGCTGATCCGCTCCCCGGCGATGAAGGCGAACTGCACCATCATCGGCAGGAAGGCGCCCGAGGAAAGCGAGCTCGTGGTGGCCAGCGAGACGACGCCGGTCTTGACCAGCCGCCAGAAGATCGAGCGGGTCGAATACCAGACGAGGGCGATCAGCACGCCGCAGAACACCCCGAACATGATCGGATGCGACATCGAGGTCGCCGCGCGGAAGAAGCCGAAGCGCGTGTCGCCCTGGATCGGCCGCGCGCCGCCGAAGAAGCTGCCGAAGAACTCGTTGAGGAAGCGCTGGCCGGTCAGGTTCTCGTGGAGCGCGAAGGGCAGCAGCAGGCAGACGATGACGAAGCAGACGACCACCGCCTGCTGCACCTGCTCCGGACGCCTCAGCGTGGCGGAGGCGACGAGAAAGGCGCCGAGCGTCTGCAGGATGTAGGTGCCGCCGAACTGGATGCCCTTGTCCGCGCCGCGGTTGATCACGGCGCAGAGGAAATACCAGGACACCGAGGCGATCATCAGATAGTCCCAGGAGCGCAGGCCCCGGCTGCCGATCAGCATGAACAGGCAGGGGATGAACAGCACCAGCAGCAACAGGCGGGTCGGCGTCATCAGGAGCGGGCCGAAATAGAAGCCGACGCTCGACGGCACCGCCATGGTCAGCAGCAGCAGCGTCACCGCCCAGGGGAAGCTCGCCGGCGCCTCCTTCTTGCGGATCTTGCGCGCCGCCGCGGCCTTGGCGGCGGTGAACGCCCCGGGCGCGGTGCTCTCCTCGGCGATGCTCATGCCCCGTCTCCCTCGCGGCCGCCTCGGCCGGCGCCCGGCCGTCCCGCCGCCGCACCCCGCTACGCGCCGCAGCATAGCCCAGCCGGCGCCGCCGGGCGAGGCCGCCATGGCGCGGTTTCTCGGGAAATTCTCGCGACTTCCCCGGGGTCGGGCCGGGCCCGCGGGGCTTGTCCGCCCGCCCCCCTGTGCTATGACGTGCCGCGACGCTGAGAGGCGGGCGTCGTGGCTGAGGGCGATGCGCGCATGACCGATGCCCCGGTTCGAGAGGAAATCGGCGCGGCCCCCGGCGGAACCGCGCAGGTGGCCCTCGCCGTCGATCTCGACGGCACCCTGATCAAGAGCGACATGCTGGCCGAATGCTTCGCGGCCGGGCTCGCGCAGAGCCCGCTCGCCACGCTCTCCGCCCTGCTCGGCGGGGGCGGGCGCGCCGGGCTCAAGGCCCGCCTCGCGGAGATCGCCCGGCCCGACCCCGCGAGCCTGCCCTACGAGGAGGCGGTGGTCGAGCGGGTCCGCCGCGCCCGGGCCGAGGGGCGGGAGACCGCGCTCGTCTCGGCCTCCGACGCGCGCCTCGTCCGCGCCGTGGCCGACCATCTCGGGATCTTCGACGCCGCCCTCGGCTCGGAGGAGGGCGTGAACCTCAAGGGCGCGGCCAAGCGCGAGCTGCTCGTCACGCGCTACGGGGCGCAGGGTTTCGACTATATCGGCGACAGCCGGGTCGATCTCGAGGTCTGGCCCCATGCCCGCGCGGCGCTGACCGTGGGTGCGGGGCCGGGTCTCGTGCGCGCGGTCGACGCGGTAGCCCCGGGGGCCGATCATCTCGCCCCGCCCCCCGCGGGGCTCGGCCGCCTCCGGCCCTATCTGAAGGCGATGCGGCCGCATCAGTGGCTGAAGAACACGATCATCTTCCTCCCCCTCCTCGCCGCGCACGCGACCGATCCGGGCGCCTGGGCGCTGGCGCTTCTGGCCTTCGTGGCCTTCTCGCTGGCGGCCTCGGCGGTCTATCTGATCAACGATCTGGTCGATCTCGCGGCCGACCGGGCGCATCCGAGGAAGCGGGCGCGCCCCTTCGCCTCGGGCTCGGCGAAGCTCGTGCCGGGGGGGCTCCTGGCCGCGGGGCTCGCGCTCGGGGCGGCGGGGATCGCGCTCTTCCTGCCGCTCGCCTTCGGGCTCGTCCTGGCGGGTTACGGGGCGCTCACCTTCGCCTATTCCTTCGGGCTGAAGCGGCTCTTGCTGATCGACATCGTGACGCTCGCCGGGCTCTACACCGTGCGCGTCATCGCCGGCGGTGCGGCGACCGGGATCGCCATCTCGCCCTGGATGCTCGGCTTCTCGGTGTTCCTCTTCCTCTCTCTCGCCGCGGTGAAGCGCCAGGCCGAGCTGGTCGACGCGGCGAAGGCCGGGCGCGCCCGCGCCCATGGCCGCGCCTGGGAGGCCGAGGACGCGCCGATCGCCGCGATGTTCGCCGTCGCCTCGGGCCATGCCGCGGTGGTGGTGCTCGCGCTCTACATCGCGGGGGCGGACGTGCAGGCGCTCTATTCCACGCCGGAGGCGCTCTGGGCGGCCTGCCCGGTGCTGCTCTACTGGCTCGGGCGGTTCGCGCTCCTCGCCCATCGCGGGCAGATGCACGACGACCCCCTCGCCTTCGCCATCCGCGACCGCACGAGCCTGCTCTGCGCCGGGCTGATCGGGCTCGCGGGCGTCGTGGCGATGGTGGCATGAGCGGGGCCGCGCTGCAGATCGCCGGGCTCTACGCGCTCTTCGCGGCGCTCGCGACGGTCGCCAATCTCGGTGCGCAGCGGGCGGTGCTCTGGGCCTTCGGGGGGATGTCGGGGACCGCCTTCCTCGCCGCCCTCGCGGTCGGGACGGTCGCGGGCTTCGCAGTCAAATACCTGCTCGACCGGCGCTGGATCTTCGGCGCCTCGCCGCTGCCCCCGCGCGACGAGGCGCGCCGGGTCTGGCGCTACGGGCTGACGGCGGTGTTCACCACGCTCCTCTTCTGGGCGACGGAGGCGGCCTTCTGGATCGGCTTCGGCACCCATGCCGCGCGCGAGCTCGGCGCCGTCCTCGGCCTCGCGGCGGGCTACACGATCAAGTATTTCCTCGACCGCGCCTATGTCTTCCGGCCGGGCGCCGAGGCGCGGGCCGAGGAGGCGCGGCCGTGAGCGCGCCCGCCTTCCGGCCGCGGCCCTTGGAGGGCTGGGGGCGCACGCCCCGGCGCGCCTGCCCCGCCGCCGCCCCGCGCGACGACGCGGAGCTCGCGGCGCTCCTCGCCTCTGGGGGCAAGGTGATCGCCCGCGGCGGGGGCCGCGCCTATGGCGACGCCGCCCTCGGCGCGGCGGAGGGCGCGGTGATCGACATGCGCCGCTTCGACCGGCTGCTCGCGCTCGACGGGGAGGGGCTCCTCGTCGCCGAGGCCGGCGTGGTGCTCGGCGATCTCGTGCGCGCGGTGCTGCCGCGCGGCTGGTTCCCCTGGGTCACGCCGGGCACGCAATACGCCACGCTCGGCGGGCTGATCGCGGCGGATGTCCACGGCAAGAACCACCACCGCGCGGGCTCCTTCGGCGCCCATGTGGCCTGGATCGACCTGATGGGGCCCGATGGGACCGTCACCCGGGCCGAGCCGGGCTCCGAGCTCTTCGCGGCGACGCTCGGGGGGATGGGGCTCACCGGCGTGATCCTGCGCGCCGCCATCCGACTGCAGCCCGTCGAGACCGGCTGGATCCGCGAAGAGACGGTGGCGGCGGAGGGGCTCGAGGCCGGCATGGCCGCCTTCGACGCTGCCGAGGCGGGGGAGGACGCCCCGCCCTATTCCGTCGCCTGGATCGACGCGCTGACCGGCGCGGCCGGCCGCACGCTCCTCCATCTCGGCCGCCACGCGAGGGCCGGGGAACTCCCGGAGCCCGCCCGCGCGCGACCCTTCGAGACACCGGCCCGCCCGCGCCTGCCCGTGCCGCTCGACGCGCCCTCCTGGACGCTCTCGCCCCCGCTGATGCGCGCCTTCAACCACGCCCATTGGCGCTCGGGGCTCAGGAAGGCCGCGGCAGGGCCCAAGCTCGTCGGCTGGGAGGGGTTCTTCTATCCGCTCGACGCGCTCCTCGGCTGGAACCGGCTCTACGGCCGGCGGGGCTTCGTGCAGATGCAATGCGTCCTCCCGCCCGAGACCGCGCGCGCCGCCCTCGCCGAGATGCTGGGGGAGAGCCGGGCGGCGGGGCTCGGCTATCTCGGGGTGCTGAAGCGCTTCGGGGCGGAGGGCGCGCCCTTCTCCTTCCCGCGGCCCGGCTGGACGCTCGCGCTCGACATCCCCGCGAGCCGGCGCGGCCATGCCCTCGCCGACCGGCTCGAAACCCTCGCCGCCGCGGCCGGCGGGCGGTTCTACCTCGCCAAGGACGCCCGCCTGCCGCGTGCGCGCTTCGACGCCTCCGACCCGCGTGCGGAGGGCTTCCGCGCCTTCCGCGCCGGGCAGGGACTCGCCGCCCGCTTCGCCTCCGCCCAATCGGAAAGGCTCGGATTGTGACCGACACGCCCGCCCCCGCCGCCGACAAGCCGCCGGTCCTGATCCTCGGCGCCCGCTCGGACATCGCCCGCGCCCTCGCCCATGCCTATGCCGCCGAGGGCCACCCGCTGATGCTCGCCGCCCGCGACCCGGAGGCGCTGGAGGCGGACCGTGCCGATCTCGAGCTGCGCCACCGCGTGCCCGTCACCGCCCATGCCTACGACGCCCTCGCGCTCGACCGGGTGGCGGCGTTCTTCGATGCGCTGCCGGCCACCCCCGGCGTCGTGGTCCAGGCGGTCGGCTATCTCGGGGATCAGGCCGCGGCGGAGGCGGACCCGGCGGAGGCCGCCCGCGTCGTCGCCACCAACTTCACCGGCCCCGCGGTCGCGCTCGAGGAGGCCGCCCGGCGCATGGCCGCGGCCGGGGGCGGCACCATCGTCGCCCTCTCCTCCGTGGCCGGCGACCGGGGGCGGGCCAAGAACCACTGGTATGGCGCGGCGAAGGCCGGCTTCTCGGCGGTCCTCTCCGGCATGCGCCAGAAATGGTGGCGCCAGGGGGTGCATGTGCTCACCGTCAAGCCCGGCTTCGTCGCCACCCGGATGACCGAGGGGATGGACCTGATCGGCCCGCTGACCGACCAGCCCACCCCGCTCGCCCAGCGCATCAAGCGCGCCGCCGACCGCCGGCGCGGCGTCTACACGCCCTGGAAATGGCGCCTCGTGATGGGGACGATCAAGGCGCTGCCGGAGCCCGTCTTCAAGCGGCTCAAATTCTGAGCCGGCGATGCCCGCCACGCCTGCGCCGAGCCCCGAGGTGACGGTCGTCGTCCCCCATCTCAACCAGGAGGAGGCGCTCGGGCGCTGCCTCGCGAGCCTCGCGGCGCAGGAGGCGGCGCCCGCCTTCGAGGTGGTGGTGGTCGACAACGGCTCGCGCCGGCCGCCGGAGGAGACGGTCGCGGCCCACCCCTTCGCCCGCCTCGCCGCGGAGGCCGAGCCCGGGCCGGGGCCCGCGCGCAACCGCGGCGCGGCGCTCGCCCGCGGCGCGACCCTCGCCTTCATCGACGCCGATTGCCGCGCCCATCCCCGCTGGCTCGCCGCGATCCGGGCGCGCCTGGCCGCCGGCGGGGCCGACATTCTGGGCGGCGACGTGCGCATCCCCCGCGAGGGCGCCCGCGCCACCGCGCTCGAGGCCTATGAGAGCGTCTTCGCCTACCGCATGGAGCGCTACATCACCGAGCAGGGCTTCACCGGCACCGGCAATCTCGCCTGCCCGCGGGCGGTGTTCGAGCGGGTCGGCCCCTTCGCCGGGATCGGGGTGGCGGAGGACCGCGACTGGGGCCGGCGGGCGAGCGCGCTCGGGCTCGCGACCGTCTACGTGCCCGAGATGGTGGTCTGGCACCCGGCGCGGCGGAGCTTCGCGGAGTATTTCGCCAAGATCGACCGGCAGATGGCGCACGACCATGCGGAGCTTCCCCCCGGCCTTGCGCCGCGGGCGCGCTGGGCGGCGAAGGCGGTGGCGCTCGCTCTCTCGCCGCCGGCCATGCTGCCGCGGATCCTCTGCGAGGACCGGATCGCCGGCGCCCGAGAGCGCGCCCTCGCCTTCGCCGCCATGGCGCGCATCCGGCTCTATCGCGCGCGGGTGATGCTCGCGCTCCTCGCAGGCCGCGGCCCCGCGGCCGGCGGCTGGAACCGGTGAGGCCCGGCATGGCGGAGACCCCCGAACTCTCGGTCCTCGTGGTGAGCTACAACACCCGCGAGATGACGCTCGACTGCCTCGCCTCCGTCGCCGCGGAGACCCCGGATCTGGCGATCGAGACCATCGTGGTGGACAACGCCTCCGCCGACGGCTCGGCCGAGGCGGTCGCGGCTGCGCATCCCGAGGTCCGCCTGATCCGGCTCTCCGAGAACATCGGCTTCGGCCGGGCCAACAATCTCGCGGCGAAGGCGGCGCGCGGGCGCTATCTGCTGCTCCTCAACCCCGATACGGTGGTGCTCGACCGGGCGATCGAGCGGCTCCACGCCTTCGCCGAGGCCCGGCCGCAGGCGCGGATCTGGGGCGGGCGGACGGTCTTCGCCGACGGGCGGCTCAACCCCGCCTCCGCCTGGGGGCGGCAGACGCTCTGGTCGCTGTTCCTGTTCGCCACGGGCCTGTCGATGATCGGGCGGGGCACCCGGCTCCTGGATCCGGAGGGGATCGGCGGATGGGCGCGCGACACGGAGCGCGAGGTCGACATCGTCACGGGCTGCTTCTTCCTGATCGAGCGGGACTTCTGGGAGCGGCTCGGCGGCTTCGATCCGGACTTCTTCATGTATGGCGAGGAGGCCGATCTCTGTGCGCGGGCGCGGGCCGCCGGCGCGCGGCCGGCGACGACGCCGGAGGCGGTGATCGTCCATCACGGCGGCGCCTCGGAGACCGTGCGCGCGGCGAAGACGGAGCGGCTCCTCGCGGCCAAGGCGACGCTGATCGCCAAGCACTGGAGCCCGGCCGCGGCGGCCCTGGGGCGGGCGCTCTATTGGCTCGGCGTCGGGCTCCGGGCCGCGGTCTACGGGCTGGCGGCGCGCCTCACCGGGCGGGAGCGCCACCGGGAGGCGGCGGCGGCCTGGGGGGCGGCCTGGCGCCGTCGCGCGGCCTGGATCGGCGGGTTTCCGCAGGCGCCCGAGGCGGTGCGCGCGCGCCGGTGAGTCCGGGGCGAGCGGGCAAGTCGGGAGCCGGAGCCGGTGCGACCCGGGCCCACCG
>CAZNTX010000037.1:0-35690 GCA_964576075.1 uncultured Limibaculum sp.
GAGGCGGCGGGGGGCCGCCCCGGGTGCCGCCAGGCCCTGCCCCGGCCGGTCGTCCCGACCGTCTCCGCCGCCCGGCCGCGTCAGGCCGGACCGGCACGTGCGGCCACCGGGCGGGGCGCGTGCCAGTAGACCGGCTCGAGGGCCGCGTCCATCCAGAGAAAGACCCCGAGCCC
Source organism: uncultured Limibaculum sp. (assembly GCA_964576075.1). Lineage (GTDB taxonomy): Bacteria > Pseudomonadota > Alphaproteobacteria > Rhodobacterales > Rhodobacteraceae > Thermohalobaculum. The sequence continues at coordinate 174 of CAZNTX010000037.1, forward strand.
CGCAAGCGCCGCCACCGCCAAGGCGAGAGCGAAGACGGCCTTCACCCGTCCCGGGGAATCGCGGCGCGGATTGGCGAAGAGCCGCCCCTCCGCCCGGGCCGCCGCGAGGAAGGCCCGCCCCTCGGGGATCAGCCTCAGCCCCAGATTGATCACGACGAAGCTTGCCGCAAGCGCCGCGAGGCCTCCGCCGCCGAGGGCGACGATCGTCAGGAAATCGCGGTCGATCGGATCCATGCACGCCCCTCCCGGCCAGTCCGTCCCGGTCCGCGGCCGTCCATATGGGAGCGGACCGCCACCCCCTCGGATATAGCGCACCCCGGACCCACCCCGGCATCCGCATCGCCACGCCGCGTCTCGCCGCTCGGGATCATTGCCCGCGGGGGCTAAGGAGGGGGCGCCCTCGTCCGGCGCGAAGGCCTCGAGGGCGGCGGTCTTGCCGAGGCGCGCAAGGGACCGTGGGGGACGCCCGCGCGCAGAGCCTCGCCCCGGGGCCCGCGATCCCGGGCCGCTCGGCAGCCCCTGCCCGCGTCGATCGCTGCCATCGCCCGCCGGGTCTTGGCGAGGGACCGACCGTTCGGCAGGCAGGCGCTCCGCCGTCCCGGCCTCCGCTCCGAGGCGACGCCCTTGGGGGCCCTCCGCTCAGGGGCCCGCGGCGGCGGGCGGCGGGCCGAGCAGAAGGGTGGCGAGGGTCGGCGCGAGGCGGGCGGCCGGGCTCGCCGCGGCGGTGGCGAGGACCACGTCGCGGGTCAGCGCGGGCTCTGCCATCGGGCGCAGCGTCACGCCCGGGCGGGCATAGCGCTCCACATCGGGCCGGGGGAGCGCCGTGAAGCCGAGGCCGCGGGCGACGCAGTCGAGGATCGCCTCGATCCCGTCGAGCCGGATGGCGCGCCGAGGCGCGAGCCCCGCCGCCTCGATATGGCGCGCCACGAGCCGGCCGATCCCGGTCTCCGGCGTGAATTGCAGGAAGGTCCTGGCGCGGAAAAGCGCCGGCGTCGGCTCGGCCTCGGCGCCCGGGGGGAGGGCGTAGACGAGCTCCTCGGTGGCGAGACGGGCGAGGGCGAGGCCCGGCGGCATCGGGTCGGCGCGGGTGACGACCGCAGCCTCGAGCCGCCCGCTCGCCACCGCCTGGGCGAGCGCCTCGGAGAGTCCGGTCTCGACGGCGAAGCGGGCCCGCGGCGCGGCCTCTGCGGCGCGCATCAGAAACCCCGGCAGGAGGCGCACGCTCGCCGTCTGGATGAAGCCGATCCGCCAGTCCCCCGCGAGCCCGCCGCCGGCGCAGAGATCGCGCAGCGCCCGCTCGGCGTCGACCAAGGCGCGCGCCGCCTCCGCCGCGCGGCGGCCGAGGGGGGTGAGCCGGGGCGGGCGGGTCGAGCGGTCGAAGAGCTCGGCGCCGAGCTCCGACTCGAGCGCCTTCATCTGCATCGAGACGCCGGAGAGCGTGAGCCCGAGCGCCTCCGCCGCCCGGGTGAGCGAGCCGAGCTCCGCGACGGCGACGAGGCTCCTGAGTGCGCGCGGTGTCATGGGTTCAAGGATCCTGAAGTCATGCCCCAGGTTTATTCGATTGCGCTTGAGCGGCAAGCGGCTAGCCTCGGGCCATGTCACAAGATCGTGAAGACGCCCCCGCCTCCGATCTCCCCGCCGCGGCCCGCCGCCTGGCCGCGGAGGTGTTCGCTGCGCGCGCGCCCGTCTGGGACCGCGAGCGGCGCTATTGCCACGACAACATCCCGGATCTCCGCGCGGCCGGGCTGATGGGGATGACCCTACCGCCCGAGCTCGGCGGGCGCGGCGCCTCCTGGGAGACCGCGGTCGCGGCCATCGAGGCGGTCGCCGCCGCCTGCACGCTCACCGCCCGGGTGGTGGTCGAGGCGAATATGGGCGCGGTCTCGGCGGTCATGGCCTATGGCACCGAAGCGCAGCGCCGGCTCGCGGCGGCGCGGGTGCTCGCGGGCGACAAGCCGGCCATCTGCATCACCGAGCCCGAGGCCGGCAGCGCCGCCTCCGAAATGCGCACGACCGCGCGGCGCGTCCCCGGCGGCTATCTCCTCGACGGGGTGAAGCACTGGATCACCGGCGGCGGCGTCTCGCGGCTCCATCTCGTCTTCGCGCAGGTGGCGGGGCGCGCGGGCGCGGAGGGGATCGGCGGCGTCCTGCTCGACATCGACCCCGCCGCCCCGCCCCGCGGCTACCGGGTGGCGCGGCACGAGCGGACGATGGGCCTCTGCGGGATGCCGGAGGCGGAGCTGCGCTTCGAGGGGCTCTTCGTGCCGAGCGAGATGGCGCTCCTGCCGCCCGGGAGCCCGGCGGAGGGCTTCAAGCATCTGATGAACGCCTACAACTCGCAGCGCCTCGGCGCCGCGGCGGTGGCGCTCGGGGTGGCGCAGGGCGCCTTCGACCGGGCCCGGGCCTATATGCGCGAGCGCGAGCAGTTCGGCCGCCCGATCGCGGAGTTCCAGGGCCTGCAATGGATGCTCGCCGATATGGACGTCAAGCTCCACACCGCGCGGCTCCTGATCCGCGAGGCGGCGCGCTCGCGGGGGCCGGGGGGCTCGCCCTTCCCCTGCCCCGCGATGGCGGCGCGCGCGAAGCTCCACGCCTCGGAGAGCGCGATCGCGGTGGTGTCGGACGCTCTGCAGATCCTCGGCGCGCGCGGCTACGGCTCGGAGGAGCCGGTCGAGCGGATGTATCGCGACGTGCGGATGTTCACCATCGGCGGCGGCACGGCGCAGATCCTGCGCACCCAGATCGCCGGCCACGTCCTCGGGATCAAGACCCCCCAGCGCCGCGAGGCCGACCGCCCCCTGGCCGCGGAATAGCCCAAACCTCCAAAAATACTTTACGCAAAAATTTCAAAAACTATCGAGTTCCACATCCGTCATCTTACATAATCGTGAGACGCAACGCGTCAACCTTCAGCTATTGGTGATCGAAATCGCCTGCATGGCATAAAAACTTTCGAGAGGCTTAGCCAAACTGGGCAGACAAGTCCCGACTGCTCCGACTACGCCAAGCGAGCATGCCCAGGGCACAGAGTAGCGCAAGGATGGATGGCGGCAGTGGGATCGTCGACTCCGTAATGACTCGGACTTGGTCAATGTTCGTAAGTGTGACGACGGCGCTGTTGACCCGAAAGGTGTGAGCATCCACAAGTATTCCGTTGTCGCCGTCGACGAAGCCAAAGCTACGATTTCCGGGGTCGTGGATGGTGCCAGCTGCACCAAAAATTCCATCTGAAGCATCAAAAAGAAAGCTGTCTGACCGATCAGACACAATGAACGCTACGATGGGATTTACAAAAGTGACTTGGCCACCTGAGGCGTTTCCACCCTGATCACCGACCGGATCGAAATGTATAATGTGGCTGTCGTATCGACCGGCGGGCAACACCAAGTTGCTACTGCCATCTGTCCCCAAGACCGCTCCGCCGATACCGAGGTTCACGCCCACCAACCAATCGACCACGACGCCCGCGTTTCCGACCAAGGCGCCTTGCCTCTCTTCGAAGACCTGAAATAGTGCATTCTCGGTCGCCCCGCGACTAAGATCAATTCCAGCGGCGCTGCCACCACTTACCATGCTGCCAGAGACTGACAAAACGGCTGCAGTCGCGGCCTGACAGGTCAATGTCATCAGCAGAATGAAGAAAAATCTCATGGCGCCCCCCATCAGTTTCGAATTAATCTACAAAAGCGTCGCCGCAAAGTCAATCAGCGCGGCCCACCGATTTGCCTGACCGGGATGGACTTGCGGACTGGAGCAGGATTAGTCCGAACTGCCGCTACGCCAAATGCCTACTGGCGGGTTTCCATCAGGCGGGTGACGATCTCGGCCTCCTCGAGGGCGCCGGCGGCCTTGCGCTCGGCGAGCGCCTTGGCGAAGGCCTCGACGGGTTCGGCGAGCATGCGCGGGCCGGTCGGGAAGAGCGGCTCGGGGGTGTGGAAGGCGACGATCAGGATCTTGCCGCTGTTGGGGTTGATGGTGAAGGCGATGCGCTGGGGGTTCTGAACGCGCACGCGGTTGTCGAAAGCGACGCGGATGCGGCGTTGGCCGTCCACCACCTCGCCGAGGCGGGCGATCTCGGTCTGCCGGCGGGTGGTGTTGGGCAGGAGGTGGAAGACCTGGCCCGAGACGTCGACCGCGACGACATGCAGGTGCCCCCAGGCGGCGCGCTCCGGCATGCGCAGGTCGATCAGCGGGTTGTCGCCGACCTGGTAGACCCCGCTCGGGTTGCTCGGCTCGCCCTCGCGCTCGCCGAAGCCGAACCAGACGGAGATGTCGGACGGCGTCACCGGGGGAAGCTCCTGGCGGATGCGGCAGACGGGGGGGTTCAGCACCTCCAGCACGAGATCGGGAACGCGGCTGCCGATGGTCGCGACCAGCCGCTCGGAGATCGCGGCGCCGCGGTCCGGGCTCGGCACGGCGCCGACGACGCGGACCCGGTCGCCGAAGCCGTAGTCCTGCGGCGCACCGGCGATCTGGAGCGGGCCGCAGCCGGAAAGCCCGGCGAGCGCGGCGGCGACGTCGTCGGAATCGAGCGCGCGCGGGCCCGCACGCAGGCGCCGCTCGACCCGGTAGGGCGCGAGCGCCGGCAGGGCGGCGAGCGCCTCGGCCACCCGGTCGCGGCTGTCGCGGTCGGGCGCGACGCCCTCGATGGAGAGCCGGTCGTCCTCGAGCGCGACGGTCCAGTCCGAGAGGGGGGCGAGGACGCCGGCGAGGGCGGCGAGATCGGCGGCGAGCGTCTCGGTCGGCGCGCCGCGGGCGGTGTCGAGCTCGGTCTCCGGCTCGGCGCCGGCGGCGCGGGAGAGGGCGTCGCGGAGCCGGGCGGCCCCGGTCTCGCTCGGCAGCGCGCCGGAGAGGCGCGGGGCGCCCTCGGCCGGGACGACCATCTCGAGACGGTAGGGCGAGAGGAGCGCCCGGTCCGGCGGCTGGACGACCGGGGGATCGGGCTCGGGCTCGGGCTCCGGGTCAGGCTGGGGCTCCGGCTCCGGCTCGGGCTCCGGGTCAGGCTCGGGCTCGGGCTCGGGCTCCGGCTCGGGGTCGGGCTGCGGCTCGGGTTCCGGAGTCTCGACGGGGGAGAAGAAGCCGAACTGCCAAGCGCCCACGCCGCCGGCGAGCAGGAGCAGGACGGCGACGGTCGCGGTCGCGCCCCCGCCCGATCTCTTCTTGCGCCGCCGGGGGCGGTCGGCGGGGGGCTCCTCCGCGGGGGCCGGCCCGGCCGAGGGACCGCCCTCGTCCCGGGAGAGGAGGCCGCCGAAATCGGTCATGTCGCCGTCCGCACCCGCAGCCGCGCCGCCGCCAGAAGGCGGGGCGTAGCGCGTGCCGGGCGGCACGGAGGCCGGGGCCGCGCCGTAGCGGGTCCCCGGCGGCATGGAGGGCGGCACGGAGGTGGGCGCGACGCCGCCCGGCCGAGCGGTGATGACGGTCCCCTCGTCGGAGCCCGGGGGCGGGGCCTGGCCCAGCGCCCGGTCGATCAGAGCGACGAGCGCGTCGGCGTTCGGCGGGCGGAGATCGGGGTTGGGGTCGGTCAGCGTCGCGAGCAGGCTCTGCAGCGGCTCGGGGATGTCGGAGAGTTCGAGCGGCTCGGCCTTCTTCTGCATCAGCTCGAAATCGTTGGAGCCGAAGCCCGGCGGCTGCCCGCGCAGCGCGGCGAGGAGCGTCACCCCGAGGGCGTAGAGGTCGGAGCGCTGGTCGACCCGGCCCTGGATCTGCTCCATCGGCGCGTATTTGTATTTGCCCGCGAACTGCCCGCCGGTGACGGTCTGCTCGCTGCCGGTGTCCTTGGCGATGCCGAAATCGATGATGACGGGCGTGTCGATCCGGTCGTCCTTTAGGAGGATGTTGTCCGGAGAGAGGTCGCGGTGGATCACCCCTTTCGCGTGGCAGGCGGCGAGACCCTCGGCGACGGGGCGGCAGAGGGCGAGCGCCTCCGCCGGGGAGAGCGGCTGGCGGCGCATGCGCTTGTCGAGCGGCTCGCCCTCGACGAAGTCCATCACGAGATAGATGTCCTGGTCCGCCGTGCGGCCGAGGTCGATGTACCGGATGACGGCCGGGTGGGAGACCGCGCGCACCGCCTCCTCGCGGCGCATCAGCGCGATGTGCATGTCGTTGTCGGTGAACTGCGACTTCAGCGCCTTGATGGCGACGCGGCGCTCGGTGATCTCGTGGCGGGCGAGATAGACCTCGCCCATGCCGCCACGGCCGAGGACGCGCTCGATCCGGTAGGTGTTGTTGACGAGGGCGCCGATCCGGAAGACGTCCTGCTCGCTCGGCTCGACCATCTGCTGCTCCTCGCCCGCCCCGCTCCGGCGGCGCCCATACTGCCGAAGTCCCGGGCTTTGACAAGCCGCCGGACGCGCCCGCGGCCCCGAGATCGGGCGGGCGCAGGTCGGGCGGAAAGTCGCTGGACAGACCCGCGGCGCCGGAGCGACAGTTTCCGACCGGACAAGAGACGGAGAGGAGAGGCGGATGGCTTGGAGATCCCTGGCGGCGGCGGCGCTTCTCTGCGTCGCGGCGGGCGCCGAGGCCGCGGAGGAGGCCGAACAGGCGGACCTGCTGAAGAGGTTCGACGCCCAGGAACGGCTCGACCGCGGGCTCTCGATCACCGGCGGCACCGCCCTCGGCACGAAGACGGCCGGGGACGTCCAGATCGAGGCCGAGACCGGGACGCAGCGCCCGGCGCGCGACGACGCCAGCCGGGCGCTCGACCTGCTGCCGGAGGAGGCCAAGAGCTACATCGTCGATCTTCCCCAGGAGGCGGAGGTGGCGATCCGCATCGACTTCGCGCTCGACAGCGCCGCGATCCGGCCGGAGGAGGCGGCGAAGCTCAGCGCCCTCTGCGCGGTTCTGCGGCGCTCGGACATCGCGCTCCTGCGGATCTTCGGCCACACCGATGCGAGCGGCGGCGCGGACTACAATCTCGCGCTCTCGGAGCGGCGGGCGGAGGCCGTGCGCGCGGCGATGATCGGCGGCTGCGGGATCGCGGCGGAGCGGCTCGAGGCGCACGGCCTCGGCGAGACCTTCCCGATCGCCGGACTGCCACCGCGCGCGGGGGAGAACCGGCGCGTGGAGTTCCAGATCGGGAAGTGACGGGGCGCGGGACCGGCGCAGCGGCCCCGCGCGGCCGGCTCAGCCGGCTCAGCCGGCGACCTGGAACTCGACCCGGCGGTTCTCCGCAGCCCGGGGGTTGTAGGCGCGCAGCGGGAAGTCCTCGCCGAGGCCGTAGGCCTGCAGCCGGTCGGGCGAGATGCCGCAATTGTAGATGAGATAGCCGCGGACCGACTGTGCCCGGCGCTTCGAGAGATCGAGGTTGTAGGACGCGCTGCCGCTCGCATCGGTGTGGCCGAAGATGCGGAAGAGGCCGATATCGGATGCCTGGATCGCGCGGCACACGGCCTGGAGCTTGGCCGCCTCGGAGGGCAGGATCTCGGCGCTGTTGAGGGCGAAATTCACCCGGATGTTGACGGCGACGTCGTCCGGCACGTCCGGCACGTAGAGCTTCTGGATCTCGGCGCTCGCGCTGCCCGCATCGAGATTGAGGCTGCGCTGCGGCGCGGGGGCGGTGGCGGCGGCCTCGGGCGCGCGGGCGGCGGCGCCGGCGGTGGCGGCGGCGGCGGAGGTCGCCGGCGTGATCGAGAGGCCGCGGGTCTGCTGCGCCTGGAAGCGCTTCAGCAGATCCTCCTCGGACTGGGCGGCCGCCGGGAGGGGGGAGAGCGAGACCGCGAGAACGCTCGCGAGGGCGATAAGAGGGGTGCGCATTAGTAGTGCCTCCAGCGATGGAAACCGAGTCAGGGCTGCGGGTGTGGCCCTGCAATAGCATGATTGTGGCGCGATCCGCGAGATTTCGCCATATAGTCGCAGCGAAGGATCGCGAGCGGCGCCGGCGGGCGGCGCGCGACTTGGACGGGGAGACAGGGGCATGAGGCCGATCGCGACCGCGGGCAGCGCCGCCCGCCTATGGCTTTGCGCGGCGATCGCCGCCGGGCTCGGCGGGGCGCCCCCCGCCGCTGCGCAACAGCTCTTCCCCCGCGAGGTGATCGAGCCGCAGATCCCGGAGCGGCCCGAGTCGCTGGCGCCGGAGGCCCCGGCGCTCGTGCCCGAACGCGCGCGCCCCGAGCCCGCCCCCGCCCCCGCCGGGCCGAGCTTCGTGCTCCAGGGCGTCGAGTTCCGCGGATCGAGCGTCTACGACGCGGCCCGCCTCGAGGCCCTCGTCGCCGACCGGATCGGCGAGCCCGTCGATTTCGCCGGGCTGAAGGCGATCGCCGACCGGGTCGAGGCGCTCTATGCCGAGGACGGCTATCTCGCCGTGCGCGCGGTGATCCCGGCGCAGCGCATCGCCGGGGGGCGGGTGCGGGTCGAGATCGTCGAGGCGGCGATCGCGGAGGTGGTGATCCGGGGCGATCTCGGCCGCGCCGAGCCCGCGGTGCGCCAGAGCCTCGAGACGCTCGTCGGCCGCCGCCCGCTCCAGGGCGCGGAGGCCGAGCGCGCGCTGCTGCTCGCGCGCGACCTGCCGGGCGTCAACCTGATCGCCGCGCTCCGCGCCCGCCGCTCGGAGACGCCGGGCGAGCTCGTCCTCCTCGTCGAGGGCACGCAGGCGGCCGTCGACGGCTTCTTCAGCCTCTCCAACTTCGCTTCGGAATTCGCCGGCCCCGTGGTCGCGACGGCAGGGGCCGCGGTCAACAGCGCGCTCCTCTCGGGCGACCGCTTCGAGGTGGTGGGGCTCGCCTCGCTCGATGTCGGCGAACAGGCGCTCGCGCAGCTCTCCTACGACGCGCCGACCGGCATTGAGGGCCTGCGCCTCTCGCTCCGCGGCTCGGCCACCTATTCGGCGACCGGCGGGCCGCTCGAGGATCTCGGGATCGACTACCGCTCCCAGGTGGTCCGCGCCGGGGCCGACTACACGATCCTGCGCAGCCGCGCGCGCACGCTGACCGCCTCGGGCGGCTTCGAATGGATCCATCAGGACAGCGACGCGCGCTTCGACCCGATCGAGATCGAGGAGGATCTGCGGGTCTTCTATGCCGGGCTGCGCCTCGTCGAGTCCGATCTCGGCGGCGGGCTCCTGGATGCGCGGGGCGATCTGCGCCTCGGCGTCGAGGCGCTCGGCGCGAGCGCGGACGGCGATCCCGGCCTCTCGCGCGGCGGCTCGGCCGACCCCTCCTTCGTCTCCGCCGCGGCCGAGGCGAGCTATCGCCGGGCGCTCCCGGCCGGGCTCTCGCTGCGCGCGCGGGTCTCCGGGCAGGTCTCGAGCGGGCGGCTGCCCTCCTTCGAGACCTTCTCGCTCGGCAGCTACACCATCGGCCGCGGCTTCGATCCGGGCACGCTGACGGGCGACCATGGCCTCGGCGCGAGCCTCGAGCTCGCCTACGCCCTGCCGATCCCGACCTACGACGCCTTCGCGAGCCCGAGCGCCTTCGGCTTCGTCGACACCGGCCGCGTCTGGAACGAGGACGGGCCGGATGCCGGGCTCACCTCCCTCGGCGCCGGCCTCCGCTGGCAACTCTTCGAGCGGGTCGACGCCGAGCTCATGGTCGCGGTCCCGGTGCAGAGCGCAGACTTCGTCGACGAGGACTCGGTGAAAGGGCTGTTCCGCCTGACCACCTTCTTCTAGGCTGAGCCCGAGAGAGAGGCCAGAGACATGCGCCAGACGCCCGCCGCCCTCGTCCTGCTGCTCGCCCTGCCGGGCTGTGTCGAGCTCGCCCGGAGCCCGGAGCGCCCGCCCGGCGAGACCGGCAGCCTCGGGACCGAGCGCCGCGCCTTCGCCGACAACGCGCTGATGCGCTTCGAGGCGGCCGAGGCGCTCTACCGCGAGAGCGCGCTCGAGACCGGGGAGACCTTCTCCGCCGGCGCCGCGGCGCAGCTCGAACAGGAGCTCTATCTCGCGCTCAACAAATCCAATGTGGGCGAGTTCGAGCCCGCAGAGGCGCTCTTCGCCCGCGCCCGCCCGGGGATCGAGCGAACCGGCAGCCTGATCGCCCGGGTCCGCGCCTCGGTGTTCTACGCCCAGCACCTCCTCAACAAGGGCGAGGCCGCGGCGGCGGGAGAGGAGGTCGCCCGCGCCATCCGCCTCGGCGAAGCGGCGCTCGCAGAGGGCGCAGCGGAGCCCGGGGTCGACGGCCTCGCGGACAACCCGGCCGCCTTCGTCATCGGGCCGGACGGTCTCGAGATCCCCGAGGAGACGGCGAAGCTGCTCGCCGGGGGCGAGGCCGAGCGCATCTCCGGCAGCCTCGGCACCGGGCAGCTCACCCCGCGCGAGCAGATCGCGATCCTGCTCGGCCAGGCGCATTACGTCGCCGCCTCCGCCGCCCGCGGCACCGGCGCGCCCGCGGCCCCCGCCGTGGCCGCCGCCGAGGGCCATCTGGAGGCCGCGCCCCAGGCCAACGCGCTCTGGCTGCGCGCCGAGCTCGCGCGGCTGCGCGCGGCCATCGCCCGCGAGGCCGGCGATCTCGCCACCGCCGAGGACGAGATCGACCGAGCCGTCGCCATCGCCCGCAGCTTCGCCGCCGGGGAGCGGCCCGAGGCGCTCCTGCGCCTGCGCCAGGGCCGGATCCGCCTCGAGGCGGGCGACGAGTCCGGCGCCGTCGCCGCCTATACCCGCGCCCTCGAGATCCTCGCGAACGGCGGGCGCGGCGTCTCCTTCGACGCCCTCGCGCCCTATCTCGACCTCCTCGCCGCGGCCCCGGAGACGCCGGAGCGGGCCGAGGCCGCCTTCCTCGCGCTCCAGCAGCTGCGCGACCCGGCGACCTCGGAGACCCTCGCCCGCCTCGCCGCGCGCCTCGCCGCCGGAGACGGGCCGGCGGCGCAGGCGATCCGCGCACGCCAGGACGCCGAGCTCGCCGTCAACCGCGAGGCCGCCCGGCTCGACCGGCTGACCGCCGCCTCCCCGCGCGACGTCAACGCGATCCGGCTGACCCGCACCCGCCTCGCCGATGCCCGCGCGGCGTTCGAGGACGCCGAGGCCGCCGTCGCCGCCGCCGCGCCCAACTTCCAGCAGATCGGCGACCGCTCGGTGTCGCTCGCCGAGTTCCAGTCGCGCCTCGCGCCGGGCGAGCTCTTCCTGCAGATCCGCCTCGGCACCGAGCGCGGGGTGATCGCCGCCGTCACCCGCGAGCGCGTCTCGCTCACGCCCATAGATCTCGGCCGCGCCGAGGCCGAGGAGATCGTCTCGGCGGTGCGCGAGAGCGTCTACAGCCCGTTCTTCGACGTCGCCGGCGCGCAGGAGCTCTATGCCCGCGTCATGGCCCCGGTCGAGGAGAAGATCGCCGCCGCCGCCGCCGTCATCGTCGCGCCGGACGGCCCGCTCCTCTCGCTGCCGCCCGCGCTCTACGTCGCGGGCGATCTCTCGGGCTACACGCCGCGCTCGCTCGACTATTCCCGGGTGCGCTGGTTCGGGGCGGAGCGGGCGGTCTCGGTCACCCTCTCCGTCGCCTCGCTCCACCATCTGCGGGGCGTCGCGCCCTCCGCCGCGCCCGAGCCCTTCCGCGGCTTCGGCGGCTTCGTGCCCTTCGGCCCCGGCACGGCGTCGGAGGTCGCGGCCCGGCGCTCGGCCCCGGATGTCTGCGCCGACGTGATCGCGGGCGTCGGCGCCCTCGCGCCGCTGCCGGCGACGGAGGGCGAGGTCCGCCGCATCGCCGAGCTCACGGGGGCCGGGCCGGACGCCGTCCTCAACGGCCCCGCCTTCACCGACGCGGCCCTCCTCGAGGCCGAGCTCGACCGGGCCCGCATCCTGCACTTCGCGACCCACGGGCTCCTGCCGCAATCGGCGGACTGCCTGCCCGAGCCCGCGCTCTCCACCTCGCTCGGCCCCGGGGGCGACGGGCTGCTGGAGGCGGGCGAGATCGTCGGCCTCTCGCTCGACGCCGATCTCGTCGTGCTCTCCGCCTGCGACACCGGCGGGCGCGGCGCCACCTCCGCGATCGGCACGGGCTTCCGCGGCTCTGGCGGCGAGGCGCTCTCCGGCCTCGTGCGCGCCTTCTTCTACGCCGGCGCGCGCAACGTCGTCGCCTCGCACTGGCTGGTGCCGGATGCGGAGACCGCGCGGCTGATGGACGTGCTCTATCGCGGCCTCTCCGAGGGCGCCGCGCCCGCCGAGGCGCTGCGCCGCGCCCGCGCCGAACTCGCCGGCAGCCCCGCGACCTCGCACCCCTTCTATTGGGCCGCCTTCTCGGCGATCGGCGATGCCGCCCGCGCGCCCGGCCCCGCGCGCGCCCGCGCCGCCCGGAGGCCCGACGGGAGCCGCCCGTGAGCCCCGCCGATCCCCCGGCGACTGCCCCGGTTTCGGGGTTCTACGGCAAGAGCCCGGCGGCGGGGGACTTCATCGGCCGCGGCCTGCCGCGCGAGCTCGTCCGCCGCTGGGATCGGTGGATGGAGCTCGCGCTCGGCGACGCGCTGGCGACCGGGGGCGGCGGCGGGCGCTGGCGCTTCGTCGCGGCGGCCGGGGTGTTCGGCCCCTGGCCGGTGAGCGGGGCCTTCGCCCTCTCTCGCGACCGGGTGGACCGGCGCTTCCCCTTCCTCGTGGCGCTGCCGGGGATCGCCGCGGACTGGGCGGACCCGTGGTTCCCGGCGGCCGAGGCGCTGCTCGCCGAGGCGCTCTCGGGCACGGCCGGGCCCGACGCCCTCGCCGAGGCCGCCGCCCGCCTGCCCGGGCCCCACGCCGCACAGCCCGTCCCGGGGGCCGCGGCCTTCGCCGGGCCCGCGGCCGAGCCCCTGGTCTTCGAGAGCCTCGAGCGTCTCGCCGAGGACGGCCTCGCCCGCCTCTTCGCCGCCGGCGGCCCGGACGAGGGCGGCCCGGGCGGCGCGGAGACCTTCGACGCCGAAGCCGCCGCCCGCCTCGCCGCCGCCGCGCCCGGGGCTTTGCCGGTCGACGAGGCCGACCGGGTCGATCTCGACGACCTCCTCGCCGATGCCGGCCTCGACGCCGCGGCGCGCGAGGCCGGCGACGCGGCTCCCGGATGCCGGGAACCGGAGGGCTCGCCCGATCTGCCGGCGCCGTCTCCCATCCCATTCACCTCCGACGACGACCTCGCCGATCTCCTGCCGCCGGACCGGCCCGGCCCGCAGTCCCCCTATCCGGCCTCGGACGCCCCCGCCGGCCCTCCCCCGGCGGAGGATCTCGGCGATCTGTTGCCGCCCGAGCCCGCCGAGGACCGCGCCCCCGCCCCACCGCCGGGACCGTCGCCGGACGCCCCCCCTGCGGAGGCGCCCGCCCCGTCCACCCCGTCGGCACTGGGCGAGACCCGGCCGGGCGCATCCGGGGCAGAGCCCGACCCAGATCCGCCGGGCGACGGGCCGGAGGATCTCGACGCGCTCCTCCCCCCGCCGGTCGAAGACACCCCCGGCCCCCGCGAGGACACCGCGCTCTCCGACGCCGAGGCCTCCATCCTCGGCGCCGCCGCGGCCTGGCCCATGCCGGAGGGCCTCGGCGACGATCCGGTGGCCGTCGACGACCTCTTCGATCTCGACCCCGCGCAGCCGGACAGGCCTGCACGGAAGCCCCCGCGCCCCTGAGCGCGCCTGCGCCTTGACCGGCGCGCGGATCGGCTCTAGGCCCGCGGAAGGGGCGCCCGCCCGCCCCGCCGACAGCCGGTCGAGGGAGGACCGTGCGATGCCGCGCTTCGCCGCCAATCTGACGACGATGTTCACCGAGCTGCCGTTCCTCGAGCGCTTCGCCGCGGCGCGGGCGGCCGGCTTCGACGCGGTGGAAGTCCAGTCCCCCTACGAGCACCCCGCCGAGGCGATCCGCGCCGAGCTCGACCGCGCGCACCTCGCCCTCGCGCTGATGAACACCCCCGCGGGCGACTGGGAGGCCGGCGAGCGCGGCCTCGCCTCCCTGCCCGGCCGGGTCCCGGATTTCGTCGCCTCGGTGAAGCAGGCGCTCACCTATGCCGAGCTCCTCCGCCCCGAGCGCATTCATGTGATGGCCGGGGTCTCGCGCGGGCCCTGGGCACGGTCGATCTACGTCGCCAACCTCTCCCGCGCCTGCGAGATGGCACCGCAGCAGCAGTTCACCATCGAGCCGATCAACGCCCGCGACATGCCGGGCTACCACCTCTCCGAGACCCAGGACGCCCGCACCGTGATCGACGCCGTGGGCAAGGGCAATCTGGGCCTCCAGCTCGACCTCTATCACTGCCAGATCACCGAGGGCGACGTGACCCGGCGCATCGAGCAGCTGTCGCCGCTGATCCGCCACGTCCAGATCGCGGGCGTGCCAGACCGCGCCGAGCCCGACCGGGGCGAACTCTCCCTGCCCCACCTCCTCGCGGTGCTCGACCGGATCGGCTATACGGGCTGGATCGGCTGCGAATACCGCCCCGCCGGGCGCACCGAGGACGGGCTCGGCTGGTTCGCCCCCTGGCGCTCGCCGCACACCACCCTCCCCGCCTGAGGCCCCCCGGCTCGGCCCCCTCGGCGAAAGATCCCGCGGGCCCCGGACAGAGAGAACCTGCCCCGCGACCCAGGACGAGCCCGCGTCCCCGACCCGGCCCAGCGCCCGATCGCGAGCCCTGCCCTCCGAGAGCGCCCGCCCCCACCCCCGCCGGCACCGGCGCGGAGCGCTGGTGGCGGCGGGGGTGGGGGCGGGCGCGGGCGCGACGTCGCCGCGCCGCCCGAAGGGCGGCGGGGCGGTCGCGCAATCCAGGGGCCGGCGGCGGGGCTCAGGACCGCTCCCCGAGCGCGATCGCCATCAGCGCATAGACGACCTGCGCCGCGGTGAAGTCGGAGACCGCATCGCCCGGGCGGGGGGCGAGCTCCACCACGTCGAGCCCGACGCAGCGCCGCCCCCCGAGCGCCGTGCGCACGAGCGACAGCGCCTGGTAGAAGCCGAGCCCGCCCGGGACCGGCGTGCCCGTCGCCGGCAGGATCGCCGGGTCGAGCCCGTCGAGATCGAAGCTCACATAGACCGCCGCGGGGAAGTCCTCGGGCAGCGCCGCCGTCATCCGCCCCTCGGTCACGAGGGCCTCGGCATCCTCATGCGCGACATCGTAGAAGCTCCGCGCCTCCGCCTCCTCGCGACAGAAGGCGCGCACGCCGTATTGCGCGATGGGATGGCCGCGCTCGGCCAGGAGATGCATCACCGAGGCATGCGAATGCGGCTCCCCCCCATAGGCGCGGCGGAGATCGGCATGGGCGTCGATCTGCAGGATGCCGACCGTCTCCCCGAGCGCCTCCGCAATGCCGACCACCGCGCCATAGGTCAGCGAATGCTCGCCGCCGAGGACCACCGGGAGCCGCCCCGCCGCCGCGGCCTCCGCCGTGCGCCCGGCGATGCGGACCATCACCTCGGGCAGCGCGCCGGCGCAATCGACCGCGGGCTCGGTGAAGATCCCGGCCGTGCAGGGCTCGGCGCCGCGCCAGAAGCGCTCGAGCTCGCCGCTCGCCGAGAGGATCGCGGCCGGGCCCTTGGCCGTGCCCGCGCCGTAGGAGACCGTCCGCTCGAGGGGCACGGGGATCACCCGGAGGCGCGCGGTCTCCGCGTCGCGCTCGGTCTCGGAGAGCTCGCCCTCGAGGAAGGCCGGCGCGCCGATCACGACAGCCTCCCCTCGAAATCCGCCTGACCGAAGCGGCGGAGCACCCGGAGCGCGTCGGTCTGCGAATTCCAGAGCGCGATGGCGGGGAGCTGAACGCCGTTGAAGGTGGTGGTCTTGACCATGGAGTAATGCGCCTGATCGAGGAAGGCGAGCCGGTCTCCCGGCTCCGGCGGGCGGGCGAAACGGTAGCGGCCGATCACGTCGCCCGCGAGGCAGGACGGCCCGCCGAGGCGCACCTCGACCCCCTCCTCCGGCTCGCCGAGGAGGGCGGGGCGGTAGGGCGCCTCGATCACGTCCGGCATATGGCAGGTGGCGGAGACGTCGAGGATCGCGATGGGCCCGTCGTTCTCGATCACGTCGAGCACCTCGCCGACGAGGATGCCGGCATCGAGCGCCACCGCCTCGCCCGGCTCGAGGAAGACGCGGCAGCCGGTCTCGGCGGCGATCTCGGCGAGAAAGGCGGCCAGGGCGGCGCGATCGTAATCCGCCCGGGTGATGTGGTGCCCGCCGCCGAGATTGATCCAGTCGAGCCGGCCCCAATGCGGCGCCAGCGCCTTGCGCATCGCCGCCCAGGTGCGCGCAAGGGGCGGGAAGCCCTGCTCGCAGAGGGTGTGCATATGCACGCCGGCATGGGCCTCGAGATCGCGCGCCGAGAGGCGGGAGATCGGATGGCCGAGGCGCGAGCCCGGGGCGGCGGGATCGTAGCGCGGCACCTCCCCCTCGGAATGCTCGGGGTTGAGGCGCAGCCCGGTATCCGCCCCGCCCGCCCGCGCGGCGCCGGCGAAGCGCGCGGCCTGCGCCGGGGAGTTGAACACCACCGTGTCGGAGAGGGCCGCGATCTCCTCGATCTCGGAGGCCTTGTAGCCGGCGGCGAAGGTCTCGACGATCCCGCCGAAGCGGTTGCGCCCGAGCCGCGCTTCCCAGAGCCCCGAGGCGCAGGTCCCCGCGAGATGGCGCATGACGATCGGGGCGGCGGCCCACATGGAGAAGGCCTTGAGCGCGAGCAGCACGGTGGCGCCCGAGCGCGCGGCGATCTCGGACAGGATCCGGCAATTCGCCTCGAGCTTCGCCTCGTCGACGACGAAGCAGGGCGAGGGCAGGCGCGCGAGATCGAGCCCCGCGAAGGCGCCCGGCTCGCCCGCCTGGGTCTGCATCATCGGCCGGTCCATCGCCGCCCCCGTTCGGGCGCGAAGCGCCCCTCATCGGTCCCCTCCGGAACCTCTTCGGAGCCCGCCGAGGAGAGGCCGAAGGGCCTCGACGAGGCGCGCTCCGCGCGCATCAGAAATCGACCGAGCCGGGCAGCTCGCGCAGTTCCCAAGGGAGGCCCTGCTCGGGCAGCATCTCCATGAAGGGATCGGGGTCGAGCTGTTCCATGTTGAAGACGCCCGCGCCTTGCCACTTGCCAGTCAGCATGAGCGCGGTGCCGATCATCGCCGGCACGCCCGTGGTGTAGCTCACCGCCTGGCTGCCGACCTCGCGATAGCACGCCTCGTGGTCGCAGATGTTGAAGAGGTAGAGCGTGCGCTCGGCCCCGTCCTTCTCGCCGGTCGCGATGTCGCCGATGCAGGTCTTGCCCTTGGTCCGCGCGCCGAGATCGCCCGGATTGGGCAGCACGGCCTTCAGGAACTGCAGCGGCACGATCCTCTGGCCCTCGAACTCCACCGGCTCGATCGAGGTCATGCCGACGTTCTGCAGCACGCGGACATGCTGGATATAGGCGTCGCCGAAGGTCATCCAGAAGCGGGCGCGCTTGAGCTCCGGCATATGCTTGGCGAGGCTCTCGAGCTCCTCGTGATACATGAGATACATGTTCTTCTCGCCGACGCCCGGGAAGTCGAACGCCACCTTCTTCGACATCGGCGCCGTCTCGATCCAGCGCCCGTCCTCCCAGTGATAGGCCGGCGCGGTCACCTCGCGGATGTTGATCTCCGGGTTGAAGTTGGTGGCGAAGGGGTGGCCGTGGTCGCCGCCGTTGCAGTCGAGGATGTCGAGGGTGTCGATCCGGTCGAAATGGTGCTTGCGCAGCCAGGTGGCGAAGACGCTCGTCACGCCCGGATCGAAGCCGGAGCCGAGGACGGCCATCAGCCCCGCCTGCGCGAAGCGCTCCTGATAGGCCCACTGGTGGGAATACTCGAACTTCGCCTCTTCCGGCGGCTCGTAATTGGCCGTGTCGAGGTAGTGCACCCCGGTGGCGAGGCAGGCCTCCATGAGCGCGAGATCCTGATAGGGCAGCGCGAGATTGACCAGCACCGCGGGCTCGACCTTGCGGATCAGCGCCACGGTCTGCTCCACGTCGTCGGCATCCACCGCATGGGTCTCGATCTCGCGCCCGGTGCGCGCGCGCACGCTCTCCGCGATCGCCTCGCATTTCGAGACGGTGCGCGAGGCGAGCGCGATCTCGGGGAAGATCTCGGGGTTCATCGCCATCTTGTGGACGGCGACCGAGCCGACCCCGCCCGCGCCGATCACCAGAACCTTGCCCATCGCGCGCTCCTTTTCTCCCTCGCCGCCTGCGGCGGTCAGTGCTCGTAATAGGTGTAGCCGGCGAGGCTGTCCTTGAAGAGCGCGATCAGCTCGCGCCGCTCCGCCGCCGTCAGCCCGCCGACGGAGACCTGCGCCTCGACGCGGGCCTTGAAGGCGTCGAGGCAGTCCCGCGCGTCGTATTCGACGTAAGTCAGCACCTCGGCGATCGAGTCCCCCTCGACCTCGTGGAGAAGGTCGTAGCCGCCGTCGCCGCGCAGGTCGATCGTCACGACATTGGTGTCGCCGAACAGGTTGTGCAGGTCCCCGAGCGTCTCCTGATAGGCGCCGACGAAGAAGACCCCGAGGTAATAGGGCTCGTCCTCCTTCAGATCGTGCACCGGCAGCGAGGTGGAGACGCCGTCGGCCAGGACGAAATGGTCGATCTTGCCGTCGCTGTCGCAGGTGATGTCGGAGATCACGGCGCGGCGCGTCGGCACCTCGTCGAGGCGCTGGAGCGGCACCACCGGGTGCACCTGGTCGATCGCCCAGACATCGGGGAGCGACTGGAAGAGCGAGAAATTGCCGTGATAGATGTCCGCATTCGCGTCCAGCGCCTCGGCGACGTCCTCGGGGACCTCCTCGGCCTCCGCCGCCACGCGCTTGATCCGGTCGACGGCGTAGAGATAGACCCGCTCGGCGCGCGCCATCTGGCGCAGGCCGATGCCGCCCCGGCGGAAGAGCGCGCGCAGCTCCTCACGATACCAGACCGCGTCCGACATGCATTCCTGCAGCCGCGCCTCGGAGACGTAGCCCGCGATCTCGGCGAGCGCCTGGAGGTGGTGGTGGTCGCTCTCCTCCGCGGTCTCGGGCGTTGCGCGGTCGTAATAGGTCGCCTCGAGCACGTTGAAGAGCAGCATCGAGGAGGTGGCGACGGTGGCCCGCCCGCTCTCGGTCACGATCGTCGGATGCGCGATGCCCTCGGCGTCGAGCGCGTATTTCACCGTCTCGACGAGGTTGGTGCAGTATTCCGTCAGCGTGTAGTTGATCGAGTTGGCCGAGGCGCGGTGCTCGCCGGTATAGTCGATGCCGAGGCCGCCGCCGAGATCGAGATGGGTGAGCGGCGCCCCCTCGCGCACGAGCTCGACATAGACCCGCGCCGCCTCGTCCGCCGCCATCCGCGCCTCGTTGACGCTCGGGATCTGGCTGCCGAGATGGGAGTGCTGCAGCGTCAGGCAATGCCCGAGGCCGGCCGCCTTGAGCCGGTCGAGCACCTCGACGACCTGGTTCATCGTCATCCCGAAGGCAGACCGGTCGCCCGAGCTCTCCGCCCATTTGCCGGAGATCCGCCGGGTGAGCTTGACCCGGATGCCGAGCGCCGGCTCGATCCCGAGCGCCTCCGCCTCGGCGAGCACGGTGTCGAGCTCGCGCGGGCTCTCGAGGACGATCACGCAATGGATGCCGAGCTTCTTGGCGAGGATGGCGAGGCGGACGAACTCCGCGTCCTTGATCCCGTTGCAGATGACGAGGCTCTCCGGCGCGAGATCGCGGGAGAGGGCGATCAGGAGCTCGGGCTTCGAGCCCGCCTCGAGGCCGAAGCCGTAGGGCTTGCCGTGGCGCACGATGCGGTCGACCACCTCGGCCTGCTGGTTGACCTTGATCGGGAACACGCCCCGATAGGCCCCCTTGTAGTCCGCGGCCCGGATGGCGGCGGCGAAGGCCTCGTTGATCGCGCGGAGCTGGTGCTCGATGAAGGCGTTGACGCGCAGCAGCACCGGCGCGCGGATGCCGCGGGTCTCGAGCTCGTGCATCACCTGGAGGAGCGGCACCGGCGCCGCCGTCGGGCGGAGCGGGTTGCAGAGCCCCACCTCCCCGTTCGGCAGGACGGTGAGCAGCCCCTGGCCCCAGCGGTCGATCCCGTAGATGTCGGCGGCGGTCGTGCGGATCGCGTCCATGCGTTCCTCCTCATCCCAAGGCTCGCGCCGCGCCGGCAGCGAAGCCCTGACCTAACGCGCGACGCCCCCCCTCGCAAGGGCGCTCGCCGGCGTCAGCCCGAAGCGGAAATATGCCGCTTGGCTTGACCCAGGGTGGCGAAATCCCGATCCCCAACGCGGAAACGGTTTCCGACCCGCTGAATGGTCACCCCCTTGAAGACGCGACGGCCATTGGAATCGAAGCCCATCGCATCACTAAGTCCGCCGACTGCGCCTTCACGATCCGGCTCCAGCGAGCCCACGGTTCTCGGGTTCGACGCGGGCGACGACACAGCTTCCGCGTCGGTATCGAAGGCCGCAGCATCGATGCCAGAAGCCGCCGTGAGCAACCTCATATGGCGCAGGATTTCACGTTGGAGGTCGGCCTGATCGAATACCGCTTGTCCAATCGCTCCGAGCGCCACCTGCACGAGACCCGCGATTGCGAGTCCCAGGCCCGGTATCAGGGCCGCCACGCCGGCCGGGAGACCCCTGCCGGAAAGGTCCATCATGGCCACAACCGCGAAGAACGTCAGGAGAACGCCTAAGCCGACCGAAATCCAGCCCAGTATAATAACAAATGATAATATAGAACGGGCGGTCGCATATGTGCTTTCAGGCATTTGGATTTCCCATTTTTAAACTTCTTTCAGATCATATTACTGGCTGGAATGATCGGCACTAACCGCCCGCCTCCCCGCGGCGCTCGCCGCGGAAGACGGCGGCGATCCAGCGGCAGACGAGGTAGAAGACCGGGGTGAAGAGCAGGCCGAAGACGGTGACGCCGATCATGCCGGAGAAGACGGCGGTGCCGATGGCCTGGCGCATCTCCGCCCCCGGTCCCGTGGCGATGACGAGCGGCACCACGCCGAGGATGAAGGCCAGGGAGGTCATCAGGATCGGGCGGAGGCGCAGACGCGCCGCCTCCTCCGCCGCCTCCGCGCGGGAGAGGCCGCGGTCCTCGGCCTGGCGGGCGAACTCGACGATCAGGATCGCGTTCTTCGCCGCGAGGCCGACGAGCACGACGAGGCCCACCTGGGTCAGGATGTTGTTGTCCATGCCGCGGAAGAGAACGCCCGTGATCGCCGCGAGCAGGCACATCGGCACGATCAGGATAACCGCGAGCGGCAACAGCCAGCTCTCGTATTGCGCGGCGAGCAGGAGGAAGACGAACACGACCGCCAGGATGAACAGATAGACCGCGGTGTCGCCGGCGAGCTTCTCCTGCAGCGCGAGCTCGGTCCATTCGTAGCCGAAGCCCGACGGCAGGCGCTCGTCGAGCAGCGCCTCCATCTTCGCGATCGCCTCGCCGGTGGAGGTGCCGGGCAGCGTCTGGCCCTGGAGCGCGGCGGCGGGGTAGAGGTTGTAGCGCGCGACGCGGTAGGGCCCGGTGCGGTCCTCGAAAGTGGCGACGGAGCCGAGCGGCACCATGCCGCCCGCAGCCGAGCGGGTGCGCAGGTCCTTCACGTCCTCGAGCTCGTCGCGGAACGGCCCGTCGGCCTGCGCGGTGACGCGGTAGGTGCGGCCGAGGAAGTTGAAATCGTTGACGAAGGCCGAGCCGAGATAGACCTCGAGCGCCTCGTTGATCGCGGCGGGGGAGACGCCGATGAGCTCGGCCTTCACGAGATCGATATCGGCGAAGATCATCGGGGTCTTGGTGTCGAAGAGGGTGAAGACCTGGGTCAGCCCCTCGATCCCGTTGGCCTGCATCATCGCCTGGGTGACGGCCTGCTCGAGCGCGCCGAGCCCGCGCCCGCGCCGGTCCTGGACGTAGAGCTTCCAGCCGCCGCCGGTGCCGATGCCGCTGACCGGCGGGGGCTTGAGGAGGAAGATGTTGGCCTCCTTGATCTCCTGGAACAGCCGGCCCTGCAGCTCGCCGAGGACGGGGTCGGCGGTGTAGCCCTCCGGCAGACGCGTCTCGAAGGGCTCGAGCGGCACGAAGATCGCCGCCGAGTTGGGCGCGTTGGTGAAGGTCGCGCCGTCGAGCCCAACGATGGCGACGGTCGCCTCCACCGCCGGGTGCTCGCCGATGAGGGCGCCCGCGCGTTTCGCCACCGCATCGGTCCGCGCGAGCGAGCTGCCGGCGGGGAGCTGGACGACCGTGATCAGATAGCCGCGGTCCTGCTCGGGGATGAAGCCTGACGGCGCGCGGGAGAATTGCAGGATGCCGAGCGCGATCAGCCCGCCATAGACGACGAGCACGATGCCGGCGACCCGGAGCGTGCCGCGCACGAGCGCGCCGTAGCCCCCGGCGAGGCGGTCGAAGGCCCGGTCGAACCCGCGGGAGAAGGCCGCGAAGGGCCGGGAGATCACCGCCATCGCGCGGCCGACCGTGCCCGAGGGCGGCGCCGCGTCGGGCGCGCGCAGGATCAGGCTCGCGAGGGCCGGCGAGAGGGTGAGCGAGACCACGGTCGAGATCGCGGTGGCCGCCGCGATTGTCAGCGCGAATTGCTGGAAGAACTGCCCGGTGATCCCCGAGATCGCGGCGACGGGGATGAACACCGCGAGCATCACGAGCGAGGTGGCGATCAGCGCGCCGGTGACTTCGGTCATGGTCTCGCGCGCGGCCTCGCGGGGGGTCCGCCCCTCCCGCAGATAGCGCTCCACGTTCTCCACCACGACGATCGCGTCGTCGACCACGATGCCGATGGCGAGCACGAGGCCGAACAGCGTCAGCGTGTTGAGCGAGAAGCCGAAGGCCGCCATCACCGCATAGGTGCCCACCAGAGAGACCGGGATCGCCACCACCGGGATCACCGAGGCGCGCAGCGAGCCGAGGAAGAGCACGATCACGAGGACCACGAGGACCGCCGCCTCGAACAGCGTCTGGATCACCGCGTCGATCGAGTCGGCGATGAACTCGGTCGGGTTGTAGACGATCTCGTAGGCCACCCCCGGCGGGAACTCCGCCGCCATCGCGTCCATCTCCGCGACGATCTGCTCCGCGGTCTCGAGCGCGTTGGAGCCCGGGCGCTGGAAGATGCCGATGGGCAGCGCAACGTCCTGGTTCAGATAGCCGTTGATCGAATAGTCGAGCGCGCCGAGCTCGACCCGGGCGACGTCGCGGAGCCGGGTGACGCCGCCATCGGCCTGCTTGACCACGATCTCGGAGAACTGCTCCGGCGCGGTCAGCCGCCCTTGGGTGACGAGCTGCAGCTCGTAGGCGCGCGGCTCCGGCACCGGCAGGCGGTTGAGCACGCCCGAGGCCACCTGCACGTTGTTCTCGCGGAGCGCCGCCAGCACCTCGCCGGCCGTGAGGTTGCGCGCCGCCATCCGGTCCGGATCGAGCCAGACCCGCATCGAATAGGCCCGCTCGGCGAACACCGTCGCCTGCCCCACCCCGGAGATCCGGGCGAGGCGGTCGACGATCTGGGTCTTGGCGTAGTTCGAGATGTAGAGCTGGTCGCGCGAGCCGTCCGGCGAGAGGAGATGGATCACCATCATCATGTCGGGCGAGGACTTGCGCGTCGTCACCCCCCGCCGGCGGACCTCCTCGGGCAGCGAAGCCTCGGCGACCGCCACCCGGTTCTGCACGAGCACCTGCGCCTGGTCGAGATCGGTGCCGAGCTCGAACACCACCGAGAGCGTCATCCGCCCGTCGCCGGTGGACTGGCTCGACATGTAGAGCATGTTCTCGACGCCGTTCACCTCCTGCTCGATGGGGGCGGCGACGGTGTCGGCCACGGTCTCGGCGGACGCGCCGGGATAGGAGGCCTGGACCTGGATCGTCGGCGGCGCGATCTCAGGGTATTGCGTGACCGGCAGCTGCTGATAGGCGATCGCGCCGACCAGCGTGATCAGGATCGAGACGACCGCCGCGAAGATCGGACGGTCGACGAAGAAATGGGAGAAGGACATCGGCTCAGTCCCCGCCCGATCCGAGGGCGACCTCTTGCGGCGTCACCTTGCCCCCCGGCCGCGCCCGCTGCACCCCGGCCACGACCACTCGGTCCTCCGGCGAGAGCCCCTGGCGGATCACCCGGAGATCGCCCTCGAGGGGGCCGAGCTCCACGGTGCGCTGAGAGACCGTCCCCTCGCCGTCCACCACCATCACGATCTTGCTCGCCTGGTCCGAGAGGATCGCCGTGTCCGGGATCAGCAGCGCCTCGTAGGGCGCGCGCGCGGGCAGGCGGATCTGGCCGAAGAGCCCGGGGACGAGGAAGCCCTCCGGGTTGGGGATCGCGGCGCGGCCGGTGATGGTGCCGGAATTCGGGTCGAGCCGGTTGTCGACGAAGTTCATCCGGCCGGAGTGGACGAAGTCCTCCTCGTCCATCAGCCGCACCCCCACCTCGAGCGAGAGCGCGGCGCGGTCGCGGCGGGCGCCGTCGCCGGTCATCCGCGAATAGCGCAGGAAATCGGCCTCCGAGGCGGTGAAGACGAAATGGATCGGGTCGACGGCCACCACCGTCGTCAGAACCGAGGCCCCCTGCGCCCCGCCGACGACCAGATTGCCCGCATCGAGGCGCGCATCCGACATGCGCCCGGAGACCGGGGCCGCGATGTCGGTGAAGTCGAGATCGAGCCGGGCCTGGGTGAGTTCGGCCTCGGCCACGGCGACCGCGGCCTCCGCCTCGCCGAGCCGGGCGTTGGTGCGGTCCACCTCCTGCGCGGTGCCGACATTGCGCTCGGCGAGCTGCACCGCCCGGTCGCGCTCGATCACCGCGAGATCGCGCGTCGCCTTGGCGGAGGCGAGTTGCGCCTCGGCGCGGGCGACGGCCGCCTCGAAGGTCCGCCGGTCGATCGTGAAGAGCGGGTCGCCCTTCTCGACGATCTGGCCGTCCTCGAAATGGATCTCCTCGAGATAGCCGGAGACCCGGGCGACGATCTCCACCTCCGCCACCGCCTCGAAGCGCCCAGTGTAGGTGTCGAACTCCGTGACCTCCTTCTGGAGCGGGGTCGCGACGTCGACCGGCGGGGCCTCCGGCATCTGGGCGAGCGCCGGACCGGCCAGGAGGGCGGCGGCGAGACAGCTTGCAACGCGGCGCATGGGGAGGCTCCTCGGTCTTCGCGACTCGCGGCGGAGTGTATCGAACGGGCTCGCTGGTGCCAGGGGTCGCAAGGACGAACCGCGGATTTGTGCCGCCTCTGGCCATGCGCACCCCGGATCGTATAGGTGGAGCCATGACCGTCTATGTCGATGCAGATGCCTGCCCGGTCCGGGCCGAGACCCTCCGCGTCGCCGCGCGCCACGGGGTTCGGGTCGCCGTCGTCTCGAACGGCGGCATCCGGCCCGATCCGGACCCGAACGTCACCACCGTCGTCGTCGACGGCGGCCCGGACGCCGCCGATCGCTGGATCGCCGAGCGGATCGGCCCGGGGGATATCTGCGTCACCGCCGATCTGCCGCTCGCCGCGCGCTGCGTGGAGGCGGGCGCCCGGGCGATCACGCCCCGCGGCGAGGCGCTCGATGCGCGCAATGTCGGCGAGCGCCTCGCGATGCGCGACCTGATGGCCGATCTGCGCGCCGCCGACCCGCTCCGCCCGGGCGGCGGGCCGAAGCCCTTCGCCAAGGCCGACCGCGCGCGCTTCCTCGACGCGCTCGAGCGGATGCTGCGCGCGGATCAGGCGCGCATCCGCCGCCCCTCCGGATCGTAGCGGCAGGGGGCGACGACGCGGGCCCGCACCCGCCGGCCGAGGACGAGCGCCGCGATCTCCGTCCCCTCCCGCGCCATCTCCGGCAGGAGGAAGGCCATGGCGAGGTTCTCCCCCACCGGGTGCCCCCAGGCCGCGGAGGTGACCGTGCCGACCACCCGCTCGCCATCGAGCAGGCTGTCGCCGGGATGTGCGGGCGCCGCCTCGCAGTCGAGCACGAGGCTCGCGAAGACCCGCTCCGGCCCCCGGGCGCGCCGGGCGAGCAGCGCCGCGCGGCCGGGGAAGGCGGGCTTCTCGAGATCGACGAAGCGGCCGAGGCCCGACTCGAACGGGTCGCGCTCCGTGATCAGATCGGCCTTCCAGGCGCGGTAGCCCTTCTCGATGCGCATCGCCTCCGCCGCGAGCGTGCCGAACCGGGCGAGGCCCTCCCCCTGCCCCGCCTCCCAAAGCGCCTCCTCGGCCTTCGGCAGCTGCGAGAGCGGCAGGTGGAGCTCCCAGGCCCGCTCGCCCGAATAGCTGACCGCGAGAGCGAGCGCCGAGACCGCCCCGAGCCGCACCCGCCGCGCCGAGAGCCAGGGGAAGCCCGCGGCCGACCAGTCCTCCCGCGGCGCCGCCGCCTCGAGCACGGCAGGGGCGCGCGGGCCGGCGAGCACGAGCATCCCCCAGTCCTCGGTCATCGGGCGGAGACGGACCGAGCCGTCCGCCGGCAGCCGCTCGGAGAGCCAGTCGAAATCGTGAAGCTCCGCCGCGGCGGCCGAGCCCCAGAGCACCGTCTCCGGCCCGAGCCGGGCGAGCGTCGCCTCGCTCTTCACCGTGCCCGTCTCGGAGAGGGTGTAGGCGAGGCCGACGCGCCCCTCCCGCCCGGGCAGGCGCCCGGCGACCAGCCCGTCGAGGCAGCCGAGCGCGCCCGGCCCCTCGACCGCGATCCGCGTGAACCCCGCGACCTCCATGAGCCCCGCGCGCTCGCGCACCGCGGCGACCTCCGCGGCCACCCGCGCCTCGCTCGCATCGAAGGCGAAGCCGCAGGGCTCGGGGTCCTCCGCGCAGGCCTTGAAATAGAGCGGGCGCTCCCAGCCGTTGACCACGCCCCAGGCCGCATGGGCCGCGTCGAGGCGGGCGTGGAGCGGCGTCCGGCGCATGCCCCGGCCGGCGGGGCGCTGCTCGCGCGGGCGGTGGAAGCGGAACTCGTTGCGGTAGTCCTCCACCGCCTTCTCGGCGGCGTAGTCGACCGTCGCCCAGGGGCCGAAGCGGCGCGGGTCGAGCGCCCAGGTGTCGAGCTCCGCCTCGCCATGGACCATCATCTGCGCGAGCAGCCAGCCATGCCCCCCGCCCTCGCCGAGCCCCGCGCGCAGCCCGGTGATGCACCACGCCCCCGGCCGCCCGGGCACGGGGCCGACCAGCGGCACCCCGTCCGGGGTGTAGGTGATCGGGCCGTTGACGATGGTGCGCACCCCCGCCTCGGCGAGGCAGGGGAGGCGGCGGATCGCCCCGTCGAGCACCGGCAGCACCCGGTCCGGATCGTCCGGGCAGAGCGCCATGGTGAAGCCGGGGTCGATCCCGTCCATCCCCCAGAGCCGGCAATCCTGCTCGTAGAAGCCGACGAGGAGCCCGTCCTTCTCCTGGCGGCTGTAGAAGTCGTCCGTCGGGCAGCGGATCAGGGGCACGCGCCGCCCCCCCGCGAGGGCCGGGATCGGCTCGGTGACGAAATACTGATGCTCCATCGAGGCGACGGGGAGCGACACCCCCATCATCGCCGCCACCTCGTTGCAGCGATAGCCGGCGGCGTTGACCACATGCTCGGCGTCGATCCGCCCGGCGGGGGTCTCGACCGCCCAGGTCCCGTCGCGCCGGCGCGCGAGGCCGGTGACCGGCATGCGCCGGTGGATCTCCGCCCCCGCCGCCCGCGCGCGCCGGGCGAGCGCCTGGCAGAGCTGGGCCGGGTCGATGTCGCCGTCCATCGGGTCCCAGAGCGCGCCGAGGAGGCCCTCCGTGGAGATCAGCGGATGGCGGCGGGCGCAGTCGGCGGCGTCCAGCAGCTCGAAGTGCACCCCCATGCCCCGGGCCATCGACTGGACATGCCGGTAGCCCTCGAGATGCCAGGGCTCCGAGGCGAGCCGGAGCCCGCCGTCGCCATGATGGTAGCCGACCGGATAGTCCGGGTCGCGGGCGAGCTCCTCGTAGAGCCGGATCGAACGGCTCTTCAGCCCCACCATCACCTGGATCGCGCCGAAATTCGTCACCTGCGCGGCAGAGTGCCAGGTGGTGCCGGAGGTCAGCTCGTCGCGCTCGAGAAGGACGACGTCGCGCCAACCCTCCTCCGTCAGGTGATAGAGCGCCGAGAGCCCGCCGATGCCGCCGCCGATCACCACCGCCCGCGCCGTGCCGCGCATGCCCGCCTCCGCTTGATCCTCGCCGATGCTTCCCCGAGCGCAGCGCGGAGGCAAGCCCGCCCGTGCCCCCTCCCGCCGCGGTGGATGTCGCCGAAGGGGGGGGTCGGGGCCGGACGCCGCCCGAGAGCAGGTGCTGTTCGAGGAAGCGAGCGCGCGCGGCCGGGGAGATCCGCCTGCCGCCCCGCCCTGCGCCGGCGCGCCCGGAGCTCGCTGCGAGAGGCGCCGAGGCCCAACCCCGACCGCCCCCCGCTCCGCAGGGGCGGGGCCGCCGGGTCAGGGTGGCGGCGATCTGTCGGGACCGGGCCGGGCGGGAGACCCGGCCGCCCCCTGCCCCGCCAGGCGAGCGAGCCTCGAATGCCGGCACCCGGCCCGCACACAGCCGCAAACGGGCCTCCCACCGGAGCCCGCCCGCCGGAGCCGTCTCCCCCGGCAGCCCGCCGAGCGCGTGCCGTCGCGCCATCGGCGAGAGCCGCCGGCCGGGCGGAGCGCGGGGCCCGCCGCTGCGCCGGACGGGAGCAGCGGCGTCCCCGGCGCCCGGGCCACGAGCCGGCCCGACGCCTCGAGGGCCGCCCCGGCGGCGCCGAGTTCCGGCCGGCCGGCACGGGCGAGTCGCAACCGTGCGAGATGGCGCGCCGCCCGCCGCCCGATCGCCTGCTGGGCCGAGACGCGCCGCATCGGCGCCGAGGCGGGCGCCCCCGCTCCGGGTTCGGCCGCGAGGCGGCGCCCTGGGGCGCGCAGGTCGACCGGCTCGGCGCGTCGCGGGCGGCGCTCGCCCCGGGCTCGGAGAGCCGGGCGGCGGCGGTCGGCGCCGCGGCCAAAGCTTGGCGACCGGTTGGAACAAGGCGAAGGGGGTCGCGCCGAGCCGCTCTCCCCGGCGACCGGGGCGAAGACCTCGGCGCCGCGCAGGCTCAGCCGTCGGCCCGCGCCGACGGCCTCCTCCTCGGCCTCCGAGCTCCGCCCCCTCGAGCCGGGGGCCGGGGCGCGGGGCATGCGGGGCCGTCGACGCTGCCCGTGCCCGGGCCGGCGCCGGCGCGCCCCGCCGCCAGGATCCCCCGCGTCTCGCCTGTCGCCGCCCTCAGCAGGCGCCCGGTCGAGCGCCGGGCGGGGCGGTGGTCAGCGGCGGCGCGGGCGCTCAGCTCGCGTATTTGATCGAGCAGCCATAGGCGCGCGCGGCCGGCACCGCGGGGGCCCGGCCCTCGGCGACCGCGGCGAGCGCGTCGCGGACATAGTTCGTCGCCCCCTCGATATCGGCGGGATTGGCGGTCGGACGGTCGTCGATCCCGCCCATGAAGGCGATGCGGCCCTCCGGGTCGATGACGAACATGTGGGGCGTCACTGTCGCGGCATACATCCGCCCGATCTCGCCGGTGGGGTCGAGCACCACATGGGCGGGCGCGGCGCCGCGCGTCTCGGTCAGCTCGTCGGCCGTCGCCGGGGAGACGTGGCCCTGCGTGCCCGGGGCCGAGGAGATCAGCGTGATCCAAACGGCGCCCATCTCCGCCGCTTCGCGCTGCAGCGCCTGCATGTTGTCCGCGCCGTAATGCTTGCGGACGAAGGGGCAGTCGTGATTCGTTCATTCCAGGATCACCGTCTTGCCGCGGAGCGCCGCGAGATCGACGGGCGCGCCCTTGGTGTCGGTCGCGGAGAAGACCGGGGCGGGCTTGGCGGGCGCCGGGGCGGCGCCGGCGGGCGCGGCCAGAAGCGCCGCGGCGGCGATGGCGAGGGCGGTGCGTCGCGTCAGGGTGGTCATGGTCTCTCTCCTCTCGGGACGGGTCAGGGGCGGGCTGCGGCCGCGCCCGGGTCGAGCGCCGCGGCGCGGGGGCCGGCGGCGCTTTCGATCGCCGTGCGCACCAGGCGCTCGGTCAGGATCTGCGGCAGCACCTCCGGCGCCCCGCCCCCGGCCGGATAGACGAGATAGAGCGGCACCCCGGCGCGGCCGTGGCGCTCGAGCACGGCGAGGATCTCCCCGTCGCGGCGCGTCCAGTCGCCGACCATGTAGACGGTGCCGGTCTCGGCGAGCGTGTCGCGGAAGCCCCCGCCCGAGAGCGCCACGCGCTCGTTGACCTTGCAGGAGATGCACCAGTCGGCGGTGAAGTTGACGAAGACCGGCCGGCCCTCGGCGCGGAGCGCGGCGAGGCGGGCGGGGTCCCAGGGCTCGGCGCCGGCCTCGGTCGCCGCAGAGGAGAGCCCCGCCGGCTCGGCGCTGCCGGGCCCGAGCGAGGGCGCGAGCGCAGCCCCCGAGCCGAGGAGCGCGAGCCCCCCGGCGACGAGCGCCGCCCGCCGCCCCGCCGCGGAGGCGGGACGCCCGGAGCCGAGCGCCCAGGCCGCCAGCGCCATCAGCACGAGCCCCACCAGCGCCGCGAAGAGCGCATCCACGCCCGCGAGCTTGCCGAGCACCCAGAGGAGCCAGGCCGCCGCCAGATACATCGGGAAGGCGAGCGCCTGGCGCATCCGCTCCATCCAGACCCCGGGCCGGGGCAGCGCCCGCGCCAGGCCGGGCGACAGCGCCACCGCGGTCAGCGGCAGCGCGAAGCCGATAGCGAGGCCGAGGAACACCGTCAGCGTCACCCAGGCGCTCTGCGTCAGCGCATAGCCCACGGCCGCCCCCATGAAGGGCGCCGTGCAGGGCGAGGCGACGACGACCGCGAGAACGCCGGTGAAGAAGCTGCCGAGCCGCCCGCCCCTGTCGGCGAGCCCCCCGCCGATCCCGGCGAGCCGGCCGGGCACCTCGTAGACGCCGGAGAGGTTGAGCCCGACCGCGAAGAGCACATAGGCCAGGAGCGCCACGACGATCGGCTCCTGGAGCTGGAACCCCCAGCCGACCGCCGCGCCCGCCGCCTTGAGCGCGATCAGCACGCCCGCCACCGCGAGGAAGGAGACGATCACCCCAGCGGCGTAGGCGGCCCCCTCCGCCTGCCGCTCGGCCGGGGCGTCGGCATGGCGCGAGACCGAGACCGCCTTGAGCGCGAGCACCGGGAAGACGCAGGGCATCAGGTTGAGGATCAGCCCGCCGAGGAAGGCGAAGCCCGCCGCGGCGAGCACCGCCCCGAGCCCGGCCCCGCCGCCGCCCGCGAGCGGCGCGGCCGCCGCCCCCTCCGGCAGGCCGGGCGCCGCCGTCACCGCGAGGGCGAGCTCCACCGGCGCGCCGCCGGTCCGGTCGACCGCGGCGAGGACGCCGGGGATCGGCCCCTCGACCGGCTCGGTCAGCCAGGCATCGCCCTTGGGCGCGCGGATCTCGAGCCCGCCCGGGATCGCCCGCACGCGCTGCTCGGCCGAATGGGCGACGACGCCCCACTCTTCGGGGAAGAAATAGACCTCCTCGAGCGCGCCGCCGGCGAATTCCGGCGCGGCGACGGCAAGGACGATCTCCTCACCCTCGGCCCGCCAGCCGAAGTCCAGATCGGCCCGGACCGGCTGGTCCGCGCGCCCGCGCGCCACCACCTCCGCCGCCGCAGGCGCCGGGACCGGGGCCTCCGCCGTCGGGATCTCCAGCGTGAAGGCCTGGGATTCGGGGACGCAGATGTCCTCGCAGATGAGCCAGTCGGCCTGCGCCGACAGCCGGACCGGCTCGCCCGCCGGCCAGTCCGCGGGCAGGCGGAGCTCCTGGATCAGGATCGCCTCGCCGGAGAAGCCGTAGTTCACCAGCGGCGGGAAGGGGATGCGCTCGGGCCGCGGCCACTCGATCGGGCCGATCTCCACCCCCTCCGGCGCCTCCCAGGCGATGGTGGGGGCGAGGCCGCTGTCGCCCGGGTTCTTCCAATAGGTGTGCCACTTGCCGACGAGCGCCTGATGGAGCGCGAGCGCCACCGTGCCCCCGGGCGCCGCCACCGCATGATCGGCGAGCAGGCGGACCTCGGCGCGCTCGGTCCGGCTGACCTCCGGCGCCTCGAGCGCTGTGGCCAGCGACGGGGCGAGCCAGAGCAGGCAGGCCGCGAGCCATGCCGCCCATGCTCCGGCCGAAACCCTCTGTCGCCCGCGCGCATCCATCTCCGGCTCCTCCCAGTGTCGCCCCGCATCGCAGTTTGGGGCGCCGGCCGCCCATCGCAAGCGTCTCGCGTCACTTCATCGTGAGGCGGGCGGACTGATCGAGATCAAGGACCGCCCCCGCCCGTCGTGCTCCCTTCTCCCCGACCGGACATCTCGCCGCGGGGCGGCGGGATTGCGGCGCGGACCCGGAGCGCATACCCTAGTGGAACACTCAGGTATAACCGCAGGAGGCGGCCGACAGATGCCACAGGCGCTTGCACTCCCGTTCCCGGCTCTCGCAGAGGCCGCCGCCCCGGCGGGACGCCCCGTCGCGGAGACCGCGGAGCTCGCGCTCCTGCGCCGGCTCGCGACGCGCACGCGGCTCGCCCGGCGCACCGAGCCGGAGACCGCCTGCGCGCTTCTGCGCGCCGAGCCCGCCCAGGAGGCCGGGGCCTATGGCGAGGCGCTGCTGCGGCTCCTGCCCCGTGCGCTCGGCCGGAGGGTGACGCTCCACCCCCCCGGCGCGCAGGGCGTCAGCTTCGACGAGGCGTGGCTCCTCGGCCTGATCGCGGCGGTGCGGTCTGGCGACGCGGACCGGCTCGTCTTCGCCCTCGCCTCGCGCGTCGAGGCCAGGCTGCGCGGGCAGATCCGCTTCCTCGCCGACGGGTTCGCCCGCCGGATCGACACGCTCGGGCCGGAGACGATCTGACCCGGACCCCGAGGCCAGCCAGCCGCATCGCGAGCCAGCCTCACCCCCCTCCCAAGGACGTAGGAGACAGGCAATGCAGAACGTCGCCACCGAACTCGACGCCACCGCGGTCGAAGCGATCGTCGAGGGGCTCACCCAGGCCCTCGCCGAGGTCGCCGTCGAGACCATGAAGGCGCAGAACTACCACTGGAACGTCACCGGCATGGCCTTCGGGTCGCTGCACGATCTGTTCCAGAAGATCTACGAGGACCATTTCGAGACCCAGGACGAGCTCGCCGAGCGGATCAAGGCGCTCGGCGCCCATGCCGAGGGGCGCCTCGCCGTCCATCTCGAGCGGGCCAACATCGCCGAGTGCGACGGGCGCATTCCGGCGGAGAAGATGGTCGAGACCCTCGCCGCCGATCAGGAGATGATGGCCGGCGCCATGGCCCAGCTCGCCGAGGTGGCCGAGAAGAACGGCGACCTGCTGACCCAGGACATGGCGATCGCCCGGGGCCAGGTGCACGAGAAATTCGCCTGGATGCTCCGCGCGCACCTGAAGTGACCGGGTGAAATGACCGGGTGAAATGACGGGGCGGGTCGGGGTCAGTCGACCGCGGAGAGATCGTCGAGCGGACAGGCCACGCCCTTCTTCTCGCATTTCCGCCGATAGGCCCCGGCCCATCCGGCGAAGCCCTTGCCGAGGCGGGCCTGCGTCGCGACGAGCGCGCGCACGAAGGCCCGTTTCTCCTTCTTGCCGTCGAGGCCCTTGAAAGTCTTCTTGTCGGCCTTCGTCATGCCGCAGCCGATGCAGTGGCCGCGCAGCTTGTATTTGCAGACATCGATGCAGGGCGAGGGGATCTTGCTCATGCGGGTCTCCTTGAAGCGCAGGGGAGAGGCTCGCCCCGGAGGCCCGCCCTGTCAATCCCGAGTGTTTCGCTCAGGCACCGCCTGCGACACCGCGCTCAACCGAGCACCGGCAGCGCCTCGGGCGCGGGCGGGGAGAGCCGCTCGGCGCCTCCCTCGCGGAGCACGACGTTGTCCTCCTGGACCAGGATCCGCCCCGGGCCGAGCGCGAGGCCGGGCTCGATGGCCAGGACCATGCCCGCGCGCAGCACCGTCCGGTCCCCCGGCATCAGCGAGGGCCATTCCGTGAGCGCGAGGCCGAGCCCGTGGCCGTGCCGCCCGGGGAGCGGCGTGCCGCCTTCGGCCTCGATCGCCCGGGCGATGGCCGCGTGCACCGCCTCCGCCGTCGCCCCGGGACGCGCCGCGGCGATGCCGGCCTCGGTCGCGCGGTGGAGCGTCGCATGGGCGCGGCGGACGGCCTCATCGGCGCGGCCGACGGCGTAGTTCCGGTCGAAATCGCAGAAATAGCCGCCGCAGACGGCGCCGGCGTCGAGCATCAGCACGTCGCCGGGGGCGAGGGGGGCGGGCGTCGCCGGCGAGATCACGTCCGCATAGCCGCCCTGCCCCGCGCCGCCCGCGAGATAGCTCACCCACTCCGCCCCCTCGGCGAGCAGCAGGGCCTGGAAGTCGCGGAAGACGGCGTCGAGCGGGCGGCCCGGGCCCGCGATCTCTGGCACCCGGGCGAAGGCCGCCCCCGCCGCCCGGCAGGCCGCGCGGATGTGCGCGATCTCGGCCGCCGATTTCACCTCACGGACCCGCCGGAGCGCCGCCGTCGCGTCGACCCGGCGCCTCGGCGCGAGCGCCGCCTCGAGCCGGGCGAGATCGGCCAGCGGCATGCGCAGCGCCGTCTCCGCC
The DNA here is from genome assembly GCA_964576075.1 of uncultured Limibaculum sp. Classification (GTDB taxonomy): domain Bacteria; phylum Pseudomonadota; class Alphaproteobacteria; order Rhodobacterales; family Rhodobacteraceae; genus Thermohalobaculum. Next base: position 34,525 of record CAZNTX010000037.1, read on the forward strand.
CCCATCGGCAGGCCGAGGCGCCCGGCGGGCGGGACCATCTCGGCGATCGTCTCGGCGAGGAGGCCGACCCCCTCGTCCTCCGGGCGCGGCGAGGGCCAGGTCCGGATGTCGGCGAGCCAGGTCCGCCCCATCGCCGCCGCCCCGATCTCGGGGATCACCGCCACCGGCGCCCCCTCCGCGGGCACCGCGAGGAAGAACGGGCGCGCCGGGCTCTCCCAGAACCGGGTGAGAAAGCCGCTGAGGTAGAAGACGTCGGCCGGGGCGGTGAGGAGGAGGGCGTCGGCGCCGAGGGCCGCCATCTCCGCCTGCAGCCGCTCGGTGCGCCGACGGAACTCGGCCTCGGGGAACAGGGGGGCGCGCTCCGGCATCTGGCTCTCCTGGACGGGCATCGGGGGCGGGCATAGGGGAGGCGCAGCCTGCGCGCCGCGGCCGGGCGGGGCAAGTCCGGCTCAGGCGAGCGCCGCGCGAAGCTGGTGGGGGCGCACGGGCTTGACCAGCCGGCGCTCCTCGGCGCCCTGGGGGGCGGGGCCCGGGCGCACGCCCCGCGCGACGATCCGGACGAGCCGGAGCCGCCCCGCCTCGCCCCCCCCGCCCGCCGCGGCGACCGCGCCCGCGAGCGCCGCCGCGCCGAAGCTCTCGTCGGCGATCAGCGCGTCGGGCGCGAGGCCGAGAAGGGCGATCTGCTCGACCGCCTCGTCCTCCGTCGCAGCCGTCAGCGCGGCCATCCCCCAGCTCTCGAGCAGCCCCGAGATCAGGCTCGCGAAGGCGGGCTCGGCGGAGGCGACGAGGGCGATCATCGTCTCGTTGCTCTCGGGCGCGCGCTCGGCCGCGCCGGCGGCGAGCGGGACGGTGACGCAGAAGCGCGTCCCCCGCCCCGGATGGGTGACGAGCTCGAGCGGGTGGCCGAGGAGCCGGCACGCCCGTTCGACGATGGCGAGGCCGAGCCCGACCCCGGGCGCGCCGCCAGGCTGCTCCAGCCGCTCGAACTCGCGGAAGATCTTCGGGATATCCGCCTCGGCGATGCCGGGCCCGGTGTCGTGCACCTCGATCCGGAGCCGCCCGCCGCCGATCCGCCGCGCGCCGAGCAGCACCCGCCCCCCGCGGCCGTAGCGCACCGCGTTGGAGACGAGGTTCTGCACGATCTGGCGGAGATAGAACGGGTCGGA
>CAZNTX010000038.1:0-17911 GCA_964576075.1 uncultured Limibaculum sp.
CCGCCCACCCACCCGGCAGGCGGCGGGCCCCGCCCGCGCCTGCGGGTCGCGCCGCTCTTCTTCCGGGGGGTTTTCGCGCGGGGCGCGAGGCGCTATGGGGGCGGCCCGTGTTGCTGGGAGGGCCGGAGATGTCCCGCAGACGCCGCGGCCGGCCGGTGGATGGCTGGCTCCTGATCGACAAGCCGGAGGGGGTGTCCTCGGCGGATGTGGTCGCCGCCGCGCGCCGCGCGCTCGATGCGCGCAAGGCCGGCCATGCTGGGACGCTCGACCCGATCGCCACGGGCCTCCTCGCCATCGCGTTCGGGGAGGCCACCAAGACCGTGGCGGTGGCGCAAGAGGGGCTGAAGACCTACCGCTTCACGATCCGGCTCGGGGTCGAGACCGCGACGGACGATTCGGAGGGGGCGCCGGTCGCCGAGAGCCCCATCCGACCGGATGACCGGGAGATCGAGGCGGCGCTGCCGGCCTATGAGGGGGACATCCTGCAGGTCCCGCCCGCGCATTCGGCGGTGAAGGTCGCGGGGCGGCGGGCCTACGATCTCGCCCGTGCCGGGGCGGCGCCCGAGCTCGCCGCGCGGCCGCTCCATGTGGCGAGGCTCGCGCTCGTCGGCCGGCCGGATGCGGATCATGCGGTGCTCGAACTCGTCTGCGGCAAGGGGGGATATGTGCGGGCGATCGCGCGGGATCTCGGACGGGATCTCGGCTGCGGGGCGCATGTGAGCGAGCTCCGGCGGCTCGCGAGCGGGGGGTTCGACATCGCCGACGCGATCGCGATGGCGGAGCTCGAACGGGTGCGTGCGGGCGAGGCGGCCGCCCCGCTCCTGCCGATCGAGGCGGGGCTCGCGGGGCTGCCCGAGATCCGGCTCGCGCCTGCGGTGGCCGAGCGGGTGCGCCGGGGGCAGGCGGTGCCGGTCCCCCCTGGCGCGGCGCCCGACGGCGCGGAGGCCTGGGCGAGCGCGGGCGGGGAGGCGGTGGCGCTCGGCCGGGTCTTGGAGGCGCGGTTCCGCCCGAGCCGGGTCTTCGTCGCCCCGGAGGAGGCCGGCTGAGCGCCGCGCGCGAAAAACCTCTGGCATTTTGCGGCGCGGGCGGGCATAGAGCCCCATCGTCCGAGTTGGACGAAGCCCCATCCGCGACCGTGCTGGACGGCATCCCGGCCCTGGCCGCGGGGAGGGCGCGACACCCATCGCCAAGGAGCACACGATGTCGATCACGCCGGAGCGCAAGGACGCGCTCATGAAGGACTTTGCGACGAAGGAGGGCGATACCGGCTCTCCCGAGGTGCAGGTGGCGATCCTGACCGAGCGGATCACCAACCTGACCGAGCACTTCAAGACGCACAAGAAAGACAACCACTCGCGCCGCGGGCTGCTCAAGATGGTGAGCCAGCGCCGCAAGCTGCTCGACTATGTGAGGGCGCGCGACGAGGCGCGGTATCGCGACCTGATCGGCCGGCTCGGCATCCGCCGCTGAGCCGCGCGACGCCGCTCCGCGCCCCTGTGGCGCGGGGCCGTGCGCCCGCCGCCGCCGCGTGCGGCAGAGGGCCGGCGGACACTCCGCGCGCTTCCGTCACACGCCCCGGGACGGCGGGGGCGCAGTAGTCTCAGGCCCGGGAATGCCCCGAGGGCGGGGCAGTGCGCGCATGGGGCGCGCACGGACCGAAGGGAATGGATATGTTCGAGATCGCACGCCAGTCGATCGAATGGGGGGGCGCGACGCTCACCCTCGAGACGGGCAAGATGGCGCGCCAGGCCGATGGCGCGGTCGTGGCGAGCTATGGCGAGACCACTGTGCTCGCCACCGTCTGCTACGACAAGAAGCAGAAAGAGGGGCAGGACTTCTTCCCCCTCACCGTGAACTACCAGGAGAAGTATTACGCCGCCGGCAAGATCCCCGGCGGCTTTTTCAAGCGCGAGGCGAAGCCGACCGAGAAGGAGGTGCTGACCTCCCGGCTGATCGACCGGCCGGTGCGGCCGCTCTTCGTCTCCGGCTTCAAGAACGAGGTGCAGGTGGTCTGCACCGTGCTGAGCCACGATCTCGAGAACGATCCGGACATCGTCGCCATGGTGGCCGCCTCCGCCGCGCTCGTGCTCTCCGGCGCGCCCTTCATGGGGCCGATCGGCGGCTGCCGCGTGGGCTATGACCGGCAGGGCGAGTATGTGCTCAACCCGACGCTCGACCAGATGGAGGACATGCGCCTCGATCTCGTCGTCGCCGGCACCCGCAACGCGGTGATGATGGTCGAATCGGAGGCGTCGGAGCTTTCCGAGCAGGAGATGCTCGGCGCGGTGATGTTCGGCCACGAGGCGATCAAGCCGGTGATCGACATGATCATCGCCCTCGCCGAGGAAGCCGCGAAGGAGCCGTTCGACTTCCAGCCGGCGGACCATTCGGTGCTGATGGCCCGGGTCCGCGCGCTCTCCGAGGCGCCGCTGCGCGATGCCTACGCCACCCTCGACAAGCAGGAGCGGCAGACCAAGCTCGCCGCCGCCAAGGATGCGCTCCTCGCCGGGCTCTCCGAGGAGGAGAAGGCCGACGGGGACGCCGTCTCGAGCTGCTTCAAGGCGCTCGAGGCCGAGGTGCTCCGCGGCGACGTGATCAAGACCGGCAAGCGGATCGACGGCCGCGCGCTCGACACCGTGCGCCCGATCGCCTGCGAGGTCGGCATCCTGCCCCGCACCCACGGCTCGGCGCTCTTCACCCGCGGCGAGACGCAGGCCCTCGTGGTCACCACCCTCGGCACCGGGGACGACGAGCAGATCATCGACGCGCTCGAGGGCGAGAGCCGGGCGCATTTCATGCTGCACTACAACTTCCCGCCCTTCTCGGTCGGCGAGGCGCGGCGCATGGGCCCGCCGGGACGGCGCGAGATCGGCCACGGCAAGCTCGCCTGGCGGGCGCTGCAGGCGGTGCTCCCCGCGCCGACGGAGTTCCCCTACACCACCCGGATCGTCTCCGAGATCACCGAATCGAACGGCTCCTCCTCGATGGCGACCGTCTGCGGCGCCTCGCTCTCGATGATGAACGCGGGCGTGCCGCTCAAGAGCCCGGTGGCCGGCGTCGCCATGGGCCTGATCCTCGAGGAGGGCGGCGAGTTCGCGGTGCTGACCGACATCCTCGGCGACGAGGACCATCTCGGCGACATGGACTTCAAGGTCGCCGGCACCGCGGCGGGCATCACCTCGCTGCAGATGGACATCAAGGTCGCCGGCATCACCGCCGAGATCATGGAGCAGGCGCTCGCCCAGGCGAAGGACGGGCGGCTGCACATCCTCGGCGAGATGGCCAAGGCGCTCACCGAGGCGGGGGATTTCTCGGTCCACGCGCCCCGCATCGAGACCATGCAGATCAACCCGGACAAGATCCGCGAAGTGATCGGCTCGGGCGGCAAGGTGATCCGCGGCATCGTCGAGGAGTCGGGCGCGAAGGTCGACATCAACGACGAGGGCATCATCAAGATCGCCTCGCCGGACGCCGCCTGCATCGAGAAGGCCATGGAGATGATCAACTCGATCGTCGCCGAGCCGGAGATCGGCCGGATCTACACCGGCAAGGTGGTGAAGATCATGGATTTCGGCGCCTTCGTGAACTTCTTCGGCAAGCGCGACGGGCTCGTGCACGTCTCCCAGATGTCCTGGGAGCGCGGGGCCCAGCCGAAGGACCTCGTGAAGGAGGGCCAGGAGGTCAAGGTGAAGCTCCTCGGCTTCGACGATCGCGGCAAGGTCCGCCTCTCCATGAAGGTCGTCGACCAGAAGACCGGCAAGGAGATCTCGAAGGACGAGGCCCAGCCCGCCGAGTGACCCGGGCGGCCCTTGCGCCGCCTCACCCCCTCGCGCGGACCGGCGCGGGGGGGCCCACCGCCGAGGTGCCCTCCGCCGCCACCTCCTCGAACAGCCAGTCGCAGACGGCCCGGATCGTCGGGCAGCGGGCCCGCGTCTCCGGGTAGGCGACCGAATAGATCGTGATCGCCGGGATCTCGGTCTCGAAGAGGCGGACGAGCCGGCCAGAGGCGACCGTGCTCCGGGCCATCGCGTCATAGGCGAGCGCCACCCCCTGCCCGTTCTCCGCCGCGACGAGCGAGAGCTCGCAATGGGCGAGCACCGGGCCCCGCGGCAATTCCGGCGCCGCCACCCCCGCGCGGGCGAACCACTCCCCCCAGGCATCCATCACTTCGGCATGGATGAGGCGCGCCCGGGCGAGATCGGCCGGACGGCGAAGCCCCTCCCGCGCGACGAGCCCGCCGGCCGCGACCGGGTATTGCACCGAGCGCATCAGCGGCAGCACCGCGGCCCCGTCGACCGGCGCATCCCCCCAGTGGATGACGATATCGGCCCCGTTGGTCGCGAAATCGGTGGAGGGGGCGCCATGGGAGACGGTCACGGAGATGCGCTCCCCGCCCGGCAGCCGGTCGAGCCGCGGCACCAGCCAGCGCGCGGCGAAGCCCGGGGTGCAGTGGACCGTGAGCGGCCCCTCGGCCATCGCCTCCGAGACGCCGCGGGTGCTCGCGTCGAGCCCGTCGAGGAGCGCGGTCAACTCGCGCGCATAGGCCGCCCCGGCCTCGGTCAGCGCGAGACCCCCGGGCGCGCGGCGGAAGAGCCCGCAGCCCAGATGCGCCTCTAGCGCGCGCACCTGGTGGCTGATCGCCGAGGGGGTGACCGCGATCTCGTCGGCGGCACGGCGAAAGCTGCCGTGCCGCGCCGCGGCCTCGAAGGCGCGGATCGCCGGGAGCGGTGGCAGGCGGCGCTTCATGCCGGGCGAGCCCCGTTCATCGGCCGGTGAAAAGCTCTCGTTAGGCCCATGACACCCGTGAGCCTAGCATGGCGGGAGACAGAAAAGGAGGCTCCCCATGCCAATCGCCGCCAGCCGGCCCGGTCTCGCCGCCCTGCTCGCCCTCGCCGCCGGGGTCGGGATCGGCGCCGCCGCCACCGCGCCCACCGAGCACAAGGGGCTCGAGGTCGCCAATCTCGGCGTGATCCCGCCCGCCTCGATGGAGACGACCGTCGGCCTCGAGGGCCACAAGCTCCAGCTTCGCGCGATCACCATCATGCCGGGCGGCCAGATCGCCAAGCATTCGCACGCCAACCGGCCCGGCCTCGTCAAGGTGATCTCGGGCGAGTGGATCGAGGGACGGGAGAGCGGCGAGCGCGCCTTCGCCGCCGCGGGCTCGGACGGCATCGTCGAGGACGAGGACACGGTGCACTGGTTCTACAACCGCGGCGACACGCCGGCGACCGCCATCGTCTGCGACGTCACCCCGGTCGACTGAGCCCGCCCACCGCCTGGCCCCAGGGCCGGGCGGCAAACCCGATTGTCGCAGGTGGCTTTCCGCAAGGCGTTCTCACACCTAGTTTTTTCCGTGAAACATAGGAGGATGCCATGCTCGACCAGACCCCGCAGCGCCCCGAGGCGCCGACCGAGACCCACCACGTCCCGCGCGACATCCACGACCGGATCGCGCTGCGCCTCGTGAAGTTCATGCGCGTCTTCGCCGACGCCTTTTTCGCCAAGCGCTACGGCCACCGGGCGGTGGTGCTCGAGACGGTGGCGGCGGTGCCGGGCATGGTCGGCGGGCTGTTGCAGCATCTGAAGGCGATCCGCCACATCCGCGAGGACCAGGACTGGATCCGCGAGCTGCTCGACGAGGCGGAGAACGAGCGGATGCATCTGATGACCTTCATCAAGGTCGCGCAGCCGACGCTGTTCGAGCGCCTCGTGATCATGGTCGCGCAGGCGATCTTCTTCAATTGCTACTTCTTCCTCTACCTCTTCGCCCCGCGCACCGCGCATCGGGTGGTGGGCTATCTCGAGTAGGAGGCGGTGGTGAGCTACACCCAGTATCTCGCCGAGATCGACGCCGGGCGGCAGGAGAACGTCCCCGCGCCCCGGCTCGCGATCGACTATTGGGGGCTCTCCCCGGATGCGCGGCTGCGCGAGGTGGTGGTGGCCGTCCGCGCCGACGAGGCGCATCACCGCGACACCAATCACGGCTTCGCCGACGCGATCGTGGAGCGCCGCGCGCCCTAAGCCTTGGCGGCGCGCCGGCGCTCGGCGGCGGCGGCGCGCCCGCGGGCGATCTGCACCGCGAGGATGCCCGCCATGATGACGGCGACGCCCGCCATGTCGAGCGGGCCGAGCGGCTCGCCGAGCAGGAGGGCCGCGATCGCCACCCCGAGAAAGGGGTTGAGGAAGTGGAAGGTCGCCGCCCGCGTCGCCCCAACCCGGTTGACCAGGACGAACCAGATCCAGGTGGCCGCGAGCCCCGGCACCAGCGTCGTGTAGACGAAGGCGGCGGCGAGGCGCCAGGTGGGGGTGACGGCGATCTCCTCCGTCGCGAGCGCCGCGACCCCGAGCGCCACCGCCCCGATCAGCATCTGCAGGCCGACGACCATGAGGAGATTGCCCCCTGAGGAGGCGCCGCGCACCGCGAGCGTCGCGGCGGTGAGCGCCAGGACCCCGAGGACGCAATAGACGAGCCCCTCCGGATCCGCCCCCGCCTCGATCCGCGTGCCCATGATGAGGGCGACGCCGAAGAGCCCCGCGCCGAGCCCCGCCGTGCCGAGCACCCCGATCCGCTCGCCGAGGAAGGCCCAGCAGGCGAGCGCGACGAGGAGCGGCAGGGTCGAGGCGACGATGGCCGCGAGCGAGGCCTCCACCGTCTGCATGGCAACGAAGTTGAGCCCGAGATAGAGCGCGTTCTGGCAGAGCCCGAAGATGGCCGTCGCCCGCCACTGCCCGCGCGTGAGCCGCCAGGACTGCCCCTGTGCCCGGGCGATGGCGATGGCGATGGCCCCCGAGATCAGGAAGCGCACCGCGAGGGTGGCGAGCGGCGAGGCGTCGGCCACGATGATCCGCGCCGAGGTGAAGGCCGAGGACCACATGGTCGCGAAGGCGAGGCCGAGCAGGATGGCGCGGATGTCCATGGGGTCCCCTTCCCGTGTCCGTCGGGCGTATCGCGCGGCGCGGGCGCGTGCAAGCCGGTCGCGGGAGAGGTATAGTCGCGCCACGGATCGCATGGGGGGACAGGATGGCGGAGTATAGCTTCACCGAGCGGGGCGCCCACGAGGCGGGGTTCTCGCAGGTGTTCCACGAGCGGCTGGTGCCGATCCTCGAGCGCCACGAGGCGGAGCGCGAGGGGCTGAAGCGCAAGGCGCAGCGGTGGATGGCCGGCCTGGGCGTCGCCGGGGTCGGCGGGGTCGGCGCGGGCTTCGGCTTCGAGCAGGAGATGGTCGGGGTGATGTCCGGCGCCGTTGGCGGAATCGGGGCCTTCGGCGCGAAATCGGTCTACGAGAAGCGCTGGCAGTCCGGGCTCGGGCGGGAGATCCTGCCGATCCTCTGCGAGTTCCTCGGCGAGATGCGCTATGGCGAACAGCGGGTCTCGCCCGCGCCCTTCGAGCGGCTCGGCTGCGTGCCGAGCTTTCACCGATCGAGCCTCGAGGACCCCGTGACCGGCACCCACAAGGGCCTCGACTGGGCGGTGACGGAGGCGACGCTCAGCCGCCGCACCCGCGACAGCAAGGGGCGGACCAAGACCACCACCGTCTTCCGCGGCCTGCTCTTCCAGATCGCCGTCGACAACCCCGCGCCGCGGATCTTCTTCGGGCGCGACCGGGGCTCGATGCTCAACTGGCTCTCCGAGAGCTTCTCCTCGACCCGCTCCGGGCTCGACAAGATCGAGGTGCCGGACGCGGAGTTCGAGCGGATCTACGAGGTCTATGCCGACGATCCGCAGGCGGCGCGGGACTACATCACCCCGGGCCTCGTCGAGGGGCTGAAGCTCGTGGCCGAGCACGAGGTGGGCGAGAGCTATGTCGGCTGCGCCTTCGAGGGGGACTGGTTCTACATCGCGCTGCCGCGCAGCCACGGCTTCCTCTCGCTCGGGAGCCTGTTCCGCCCGACCCACGACATCGAGGAGGACCTGCATGCCGCGCTCTGGGATCTCGACATGCCCCGCCGGGTGATCGACGCGCTCACGGGGCGCTGAGCGGGAGACAGGGGCGGCGGTGCGTGGCATAGTGCCGCCGCGGAAGGCTGGATGGAGAGGGGGAGTCGGGCATGTCGCTCGTGCATCTGCTGAACGAAGCCCAAGGCGGCCAGGGGCTCGCGGCGCTCGCCGCGCGGTTCGGGATCGACGAGGCGCAGGCGGGGGAGCTCGCAGGCCTCCTCGCCCCGGCGATCGGGACGGCGACCCGCCGGCGCGCCGAGGCGGGCGGGATCGACCGGGTGGCCGGCCAGCTCAAGGGCGAGCGCGCGGCGACCTTCTTCGACGACGCCGCCCGCGCGGCCGAGCCGGAGGGCCAGGCGCAGGGCCAGCGCTTCCTCGACGAGATCTTCGGGGCGCGGGAAGCGAGCGACCGCCTCTCCCACGCGGCCGCGGAGCGCACGGGGATCGACGCCTCGGTGGTCGGGCAGGTCCTCCCGGCGATCGCGGCGATGCTTCAGGGGGGCATGCAGCGGCGGATGCCGGACAGCACGCTCGACGACATGCTCGGCCAGTTCGCCGGCGCCGGGCACGGGGGGTCGCGCGGGGGTGGTCTGCTCGGCATGGTCCTCGGCGCGCTCGGCGGCCGGGGACGAGGGAGCGCCGCGCCGCAGGGCGGCCAGGGCTCGGCGCTCGGCCCGCTCGTGTCGATGCTCGACCGGGACGGCGACGGCTCGGCCTTCGACGACATCCTCGACGCCTTCCTCCGGCGCTGAACCCCGCCTCGGCGGGACGGGCTCAGGCCCCGCCCTCAGGCCCCGTCGGTGGTCGCCTGCCCGAGATCGACCTTCACGCCGGTGTCCACCGGCTCGACCTTGCCGAGCGCGGTCTTGTTCTCGTCGGTCCAGGCGGCGACGAGGACGAGGCGTGCCTCGGTGGTGGTGTCCTCGACGGCAGTGGCGGTCTCGAAGACGAGAAGGCCGTTCTGGTCGAGATAGAAGGTGTTCTCGCCGAAGGCCTTCTCGAGCTCCTCGATCACCGGGTGATCGGCGGGAAGGGGGTCGGCGCCCAGCACGGCCTTGGCGGCCGCGATCTGGTCGGTCGAGAGTTTCATATGGAAGCTTTCCGTGTCAGCGTTCGGACCGCGCCCTCGGGGCGCCCCTTGGGGCCGGTCCATCTTCGCGGCCTTGCCGCAGCGTACCTTCCAAGCGTGACAGGGCGAGGCCGCGGGCGCAACCGGGACGCCCGGTCGCACCCGGATCAGAGGGCGTTGCGACGGTTTCGCCGCATCCGCCCGCATTTGTGGCGGCAGGTGGCGAGGGCGTCGGCCTCCCAAGCGCGGGCATAGAGGCTCGCGAAGGGCTCGTCGGACATGATCTCGGCGAGCGGGCGGCGGCGCAGATCGTAGCGCTCCGGCGCCAGGCCGTGGCCCTCGAAGAAGCGCGCCTCCTCGCCGGAGCCCGCGACCCAGCAGCAGGCGGAGACCCGGCCTCGGGCGGAGATGTAGGGGCTGTTGCGGGCGGCGGATTTGCAGTCGATGCCGTTCACGGCGTGGGGGGAGGGCTCGTCGGCCGCCTCCGCGGCCTCCTCGCGGCTCGCGAGCACGATCTCGCCCTCTTCGAGCGCGAAATCGGCGGCGCGGCGGGTCGGGCGCTCGAGGGCGCGGGCCTCGCCGGAGGGCATGACGTAGGCGAAGCGGCCCTCCGGGCCGAAGCGGACCGTGTCGATCAGGGTGAAGCCCGTGAAGCCGAGAGCGCGGGAGCGGCGGAAAGCCTCCTCGATCTGGTGCTCGTTGTGGCGGAAGATGATGAAATGCCACTCCGCGCGGGCGCCGGTCGCGATATAGGCGCGGGCGTTCTCGACGATCTTCGCGTAGCTCGTGTTGACCCGGTAGAGCGGGTTGGTGTCCTCGAGCCCGTCGATATGGAGTTCGAGGCGGGAGCCCGGGACGCGGGCCATGGCGCGGCCGAGGCGGGCCCACCAATCGGGCTTGCGCAGGGAGCCGTTGGTGGCGATGGCGACGCGGACGCCGCGCGCGGTCAGATGCTCGACGATCTCGAGAAGCTCGGAGGCGGCGAGCGGGTCGCCATAGGCGCCGCCGAAGATCACCTCCGCGGTGGCCGCGCACATCGCCTCGTCGAAATGGGTCTCGAAATCGGCGAGGCCGAGCTCGACATTGGCGACCACCGAGCGGTCCGGCCGGCAGCCGTTCAGATGGTCGGTGCGCGGGCACATCGGGCAGCCGGCATTGCATTTGTCGGTCAGCTCGATGTGGAAGCTGTAGGGGCGGGCCGGGTCGAACATGGAGCCTCCGGGGGGTCGGACGCCCTTCTCTAGCCCAGCCCGGCCGGCAAGGCCAATCAAGGCCGATCAAGGCAGATCACATGGGCCGGCGCGCCCCAGAGGCTGCGAGGGCGCCGAGCGCTGCCAGCAGCAGCACCGCCGTTGCCGGAAGCGGGACCACCCCGGTGCCCTCGACCGAATAGGTGAAGCTGTCCACCCGAAACCTCACATCGTCGGTTAAGCCATCCGGGCCGCGGTCGAGCCTGCCGAGGATCGAGAACGTGAAGTCCGAGGGCGACAGGCTCTCCGGGATGCCGATCCCGTCGAGCACGCTGGTCGGTCCCGTGAACGGCACGCCGACAGTGTTGATCGGCAGCCCGCCGATCAGGTCGCCCGTATAGGTGGCGGTGTCGAACCCGTTGGTGGAGAACTGATCGAAGTTCCCCAACCCGTTGTCGTTGATCACGAAGATGAACTGATCGTCGACCTGCCCCGAGAGCCCGGCGACCGAGAAGCTCGAGACATGGCGGGTCGGATAGAGCGCCTGCTGCCCGCCGACCGCGGGATTGCTGACCGACGGCGTCACGCCTTCGGGGTCGAAGGTGAAGGCGCCGGTGATGGTTTGGCCGACCAGCGTTGGGTCGAAATTCGCCTGAACCACCGTCCCGGTCCAGCTGACCGAGACCGGACTGGCCAGGGCAGGCCCCGGCAGCGCGACGAGGACAGCGGCAAGCAGACGACGCATAATGGCACCCGACCAGTTTCAAATTTATTGTAGCAGCCGGCAACCCTCGGTCAACGGGCCCGCCGCATCGAGCCGGGGAGCGGCGGCGACCCGGGAAAGCGCGACCCCGTGCGGACAGACGACCTCGGGCGCGGCGCCGCCTTCGCCGAGAGAGATGCGGCCCTCGCGCGGCGCCGGCGCGTCGAGGGCCACCCCGATCGCCGTCAGCCGGGCTTGCGGGCGGTGATCACCCAGGACGACGACGGCATGAACACGCCGTCGGCCTTGGCATAGGGGGCGTAGGCCGCGCGCAGATCGGCCATGATCGCCTCATGCTTGGCTTTGGCCTCCTCGCCCGCCTCGCGATAGACCTCCCCGGCCGGGCCGACGGCGAGCTGGAAGGCGATCGCGTCCTCCACATCGTCGCCGGTGCGGAAGGGGCAATCGACCCGCTCGAACTCGATGTCGGTGACCCCCGCCGCCTGCATCTGCCCGCGGGTCGTCTCCTCGTCGGCCATCGAGATAGGGCCGGGCCCGCAGGTCTGCGCGTCGTCGCCGGGGGGCGGCACGTGGCGCAGGAGCACCTCCTTCGGCACCGTGCCCCAGTGGTTGTCCTCGCGGGCGCGCCAGACGATGTGCACGAAGCGGCCGCCGGGCTTCAGCGCCCTCCGGGCCGACCCGCTCCGCGAGCATGCAGGCGGTGTCGCCGAAGCCGCAGCCGGCATCCATCCCCCGCTCGCCCGGATTGACCTCGAGTTTGGGGAAGATCGCCTCGGAGTGCTGGCCGAGCCCGCCGACGAGGACGTGCTTGTAGGCGACGAATTTGGGGACGAGAATCTCGTTCCAGAACTTCACGAATTCGGAGTGTTCGGTGGCGACCGCGCCATCCATCTCGACTCTCGCTTGGCTATCCCCCTCGCCCGCGGCGCGACGAGAGCACGGACAGGGGGGATTTCGCGAGCGCGAGAGGCCGGCGGGGTGGCGCGCTCAGGGGCGGGGGAAGCTCTGCCGGCGGACGGCGGCGAAGCCCATGCGCTGGTAGAGGCCGAGGGCGGCCGGGTGGTCGAGCGTGCAGGTGTTGACGGTGAGGCGGGTGGTGCCGGGGATGTCCCAGGCGGTGTGGATCGCCGTGGCCAGCAGCCAGCGGCCGAGCCCGCGCCCGATCGCCTGGGGCACGAGGCCGAAATAGGCGAGGTCGCAGACCCCCTCCTCGGCGACGGCGCGGGCGTCGAGCATGAAGAAGCCGCCGGGCCAGCCATCGGTCATCAGGGTGTGGATGGTAACCTTGGGGTCGCCGACGAAGGCGGCGAGCTCGGCCTCGGAGCGGTCGTGCCAGTCGGTCCACTCCCAGTCTGCGCCGACCTGGGCGTAGAGATAGAGGAACCAGGCGGGCGGCGGGCTCTCCGCGGCGACGAGGGCGAGGCGCGGGCGGACCGGCGCGGGCGGCGGCGGCTCGGAGGGGCGGGCGCGCATCTCGAGCCAGGTGACGGTGACCTCGTCCGCCCCGCTCACTTGCCGGAGCCCGGGGCGCCCGTCTCCACGGCGAGATCGGGATAGGCGCCCCATTCGGTCCAGGACCCGTCGTAGACGGCGTTGCGCGTGTGGCCGACGCGGGCGAGCGCGAGGCTGAGGGCGCAGGCGGTGATCCCGGAGCCGCAGGTGGTGACCACGGGCTTGGCGAGATCGACCCCGGCGGCCTCGAAGAGCGCGCGCAGGTCCTCCGCCGACTTCATCGTGCCGTCCGCCTCGAAGAGGGTGCGGTAGTGCAGGTTCTTCGAGCCCGGGATGTGGCCCGCGCGCAGGCCCGGGCGGGGCTCCGCCTCCGCGCCGGCGAAGCGGCCGGGGGAGCGGGCGTCGAGGATCTGCTCGTTGCCGAGCTTCGCGGCCCCGGCGATCTGGGTGACGTCGCGCACGAGCGAGGCGTCGCGGCGGGCGGTGTAGTGGCGCTCGCGGGGATCGACCTCGCCGTCCTCGATCGGGCGGCCCTCGGCGCGCCATTTGGCGAGCCCGCCGTCGAGCACCGCCACATCGGTGTGGCCGAAGACGCGGAACATCCACCAGACCCGGGCGGCGGAGTGCAGATCGGACTGGTCGTAGACGACCACCCGATGCCCGTCGCCGATGCCGAGCTTGCGCACGGCGGAGACGAACTGCTCCACCGGGGGCAGCATATGCGGCAGCTTGGAGCCGCGGTCGGCGATCCGGTCGATGTCGAAGAAGCGCGCGCCGGGGATGTGGCCGTCGAGGAACTCCTGGTGCGCGTCGCGGCCGGAGCCCACCAGATGGTAGCTCCCGTCGAGCACGCGGATATCCGGGCTGCCGAGGCGCTCGGCGAGCCAGTTGGTCGAGACCAGGAGGGTCGGGTCGCTCGTCGGCATCGGGCTCCTCGGGGTTGCGCGCCTCTTCCTCCTAGAAGCTGCCCGGGGGCCGGTCAACTGCGCGTCACGCAGGCGCTGGCGCGTCGATTTCCGGACCACCGGCTGCTATCGTTCCTCGGTGAGGGTTCGGGACGCACGCGGCGCGGGTGCGGGGGCGGCGGTCTGACCATGAACAGCGACAGGGCAAGGTGCTGGAGGACAGGATGCTTCGTGTTTTGGTGGCGGTCGTCGCGCTCGCGGCGGGGATGGCCTGGCAAGCGGCGGCGCAAGAGCGCCGGGCGCTCGTCATCGGCAATGACGGCTATCTCGAGATCTCGCGGCTGGAGAAGGCGGCGAACGACGCGCGCGCCATCGCGGGCACGCTCGGCAAGCTCGGCTTCGAGGTCACGCAGGTGATCGACGGCAGCGAGCGCGAGACCAACCGCGCCCTCGCCCGCTTCACCGCGAGCCTGCAGCCGGGCGACACGGCGTTCCTCTTTTTCGCCGGCCACGGGGTGGAGATCGACGGGGAGAACTATCTCCTGCCCGTCGACATCCCGAAGCCGCGGCCCGAGGAGTCGCGGCTCGTGAAGGCCGAGTCGATCGCGCTCTCGCGCACCCTCGACGAGATCCGCGGGACCGGCGCGCGCGTCACCATCGCGGTGATCGACGCCTGCCGCGACAACCCCTTCCCCCGCCAGGGGACGCGGAGCCTCGGCGCGACGCGGGGGCTCGCGATGAACCAGCCGCCGGAGGGGACCTTCATCATCTATTCCGCGGGGGCGGGGCAGGCGGCGCTCGACCGGCTCGGGCCGCAGGATGCGAGCCCCAACTCGGTCTTCACCCGCAAGCTGCTGCCGCTCCTCGAGGAGCCGGGGCTGCAGCTGCCCAATCTCGCGCGCAAGCTGCGCCGGGAGGTGACCGAGCTCGCCTCGACCGTCGGGCACCGCCAGCGCCCGGGCTACTACGACGAGATCCTCGGGCAGTTCGCCTTCGTCCAACCCGGCACCGCCCCGATCGACGCCGGCGTGCGCACCGACGGGGGCGGCGCCTTCGGCAAGCTCCCGGGCTTCCTGTCGCCGGCGACCCGCGAACCGGGGGTCGACATGATCGTCGACGCCACCGGCGGGGGCGACCACCGCACGATCTCGGACGCCGTCGCCGCGGCCCTCCCCGGCACCGTGATCGGCGTGCGGCCCGGCACCTATTCGGGCGGCGTCGCGGTCTCGCAGCCGCTCGAGATCGTCGGCATCGGCGAGCGCTCCGAGATCGTCTGGGAGGCGCGCAGCGAGGACGTGATCTCCTGGACCGCGCCCGAGGGCCGCATCGCCAATCTGACCATCCGCCAGCTCGGCGACGCGCTCAACGCGGTCGATTTCGACGGCGGCTCGGCGCTCCTCGAGGACAGCGACCTGACCTCCGCGGGCTATGCCGTCGTCTCCGTGCGCAACGGGGCGGACCCGGTGGTTCGCGAGAACCAGATCCACGGCGGCAATCAGAGCGGGGTCTTCGTCTATGCCGGCGGCAAAGGGGTGATCGAGGGCAACGAGATCTACGCCAACACCTATGCCGGCATCGAGATCGACGGCGACAGCGAGCCGGTGATCCGCGCCAACCTGCTGCGCGACGGCGAGGGCAGCGGCCTCTATTTCAACGACGGGGCGAAGGGCCGCGCCGAGGGCAACGAGATCCGCGGCAACCGCCTCGCCGGCGTCGAAATCAAGACCGGCGCCAACCCTGTGGTAACGGACAACCGCATCCACAGCGGCCGGCAGAGCGGCGTCTACATCCACGAGTCGGGCCGCGGCACCATCGAGGGCAACGAGATCTGGAACAACGCCCTCTCCGGCGTCGAGATCGCCCGCCAGGCCGACCCGATCGTCCGCGGCAACACGATCCGCGACGGCCAGCAGGGCGGCATGTTCATCTATGCCGAGGCGAAGGGGACCGTGCTCCAGAACGAGATCTTCGGCAACGCCAAGGCCGGGATCGAGATCAAGTCCGGCGCCGACCCCCGCATCGCCGGCAACACCATCCGCGACGGCCAGGGCAGCGGCATCTTCGCCAACGAAGACGCCAAGGGCATGATCACCGGCAACGAGATCCACGGCAACGCGCTGGCCGGCATCCAGATCAAGTCGGGCGCCGCCCCGGTCGTCACCGCCAACAAGATCCATAACGGCCAGCAGGGCGGCATCTTCGTCAACGACGGCGGGCGCGGCACCATCGAGAAGAACGAGATCTACGCCAACGGCTTCTCCGGCATCGAGATCACCACGAACGGCGATCCGACGATCCGCGAGAACACCATCCGCGACGGCAAGCAGTCCGGCCTCTTCATCAACGAGGGGGGCCGCGGCACCATCGAGACCAACCAGATCTTCGGCAACGCCCTCGCCGGGATCCAGATCAAGGCGGGCGGCGATCCGGTGATCCGCGGCAACACGATCCGCGACGGCCAGCAGGGCGGCATCTTCGTCAACGAGGGCGGCAAGGGCCGGATCGAGGGCAACGAGATCTTCGCCAACACCTATGCCGGGGTCGAGATCACCACCGGGGGCGACCCGGTCGTCACCGGCAACACGATCCGCAACGGCAAGCAGGGCGGCATCTTCGTCAACGAGAACGGCCTCGGCACCATCGAGCGCAACCAGATCTTCGGCAACACCTTCGCCGGGATCGAGATCAAGGCCGGCTCCGACCCGAAGATCCGCGACAACGTGATCCGCGACGGCCAGCAGGGGGGCATCTTCGTCAACGATCTCGGCGGCGGGATCATCGAGAACAACGAGGTCCACGGCAACGCGCTGGCCGGCATCCAGATCAAGGGCGGCGCCAACCCCGTGGTCCGCGGCAACACCGTGCGCGACGGCAAGCAGTCCGGCATCTTCGTCAACGACGGCGGGCGCGGCACCATCGAGGGCAACCGGGTCTACGGCAACGGCTATGCCGGCATCCAGATCAACTCGGGCGCCGATCCGCTGGTGCGCGACAACGTGATCCGCGACGGCAAGCAGTCCGGCGTGTTCGTGAACGAGCGCGGCCGCGGCAGCATCGAGGGCAACCGGATCGAGGGCAACGGCAAGGCCGGGGTGGAGCTCGCCTCCGGCGCCGATCCGCTGATCCGCGGCAACACGATCACCGGCAACGCCTATCAGGCGGTCTGGGCCTATGACGGCGGCCGCGGCCGGGTCTACGACAACGATCTGCGCGGCAACGCCCGCGGCGCCTTCCTCGTCGAACAGGGCGCAGGCCCCCTCGACCGGCGCAACAACCGCGAGTGACCCCCCGAGGGGCGGCGCCCCCCGCGCCGCCCCGCTGTTGCTTGACAAGATTGGAGACGCCCGTGATTCGCCTCTGCCTCCTCGCCCTCGCCCTTCTCGCCGGCCTCGGCGCGGCCTCCGCCGAGACCCGCCGCGCCCTCGTCATCGGCAACGACCGCTACGCCAACATCGAATCGCTCCAGAAGGCGCGCAACGACGCCCGCGCCATCGCCGAGCGGCTCGAGGGCCTCGGCTTCGAGGTCGACCGCCTGCTCGACGCCGACCGCCGCGAGACCTCCCGCGCCCTCGCCCGCTTCGCCGCGCGCCTCCGGGAAGGCGACACGGCCTTCCTCTTCTTCGCGGGCCATGGCGTGGAGATCGACGGGGAGAACTATCTCCTGCCCGTCGACATCCCCGCCCCCGACCCCTCCGAGGAGTTCCTCGTCAAGTCCGAGGGGATCGCGCTCTCCGAGGCGCTCGGGGAGATCCGGGCCACCGGCGCGCGCCTCACCCTCGCGGTGATCGACGCCTGCCGGAACAACCCCTTCCCCCAGCGCGGCACCCGCAGCCTCGGCCGCGAGATGGGCCTCGCCATGAACCGCCCGCCGGAGGGGACCTTCATCATCTACTCCGCCGGCGCCGAGCAGACCGCGCTCGATCGGCTCTCCGATAACGACCCGGACCCCAACTCCGTCTTCACCCGCGCCTTCCTCGAGCTGATGGAGCGCCCGGGCCTCGACATCCGCCGCTTCGCCGTGGAGCTCCGCCGCAAGGTCACCCGCCTCGCCTCCACCGTCGGCCACCCCCAGCGCCCCGGCTATTACGACGAGGTGCTCGGCGACTTCGCCTTCCTCCCCGGCCGCCCGGAGCCCGCAGTCCCGGCCCCGCCGCCGGGCCCGAAGGTCGACATCGTCGTCGACGCCTCCGGCCGGGGCGACCACCGCACCATCGCCGCCGCCGTCCGCGCCGCGCGCCCGGGCGACGTCATCGGCATCCGCGAGGGCCGCTATTCCGGCGGCGTGGACATCGACAAACCCCTCGAGCTCGTCGGCCTCGGCGACCGCGCGAAAACCGTCTGGGAGGCGGAGGACGACGATGTAATCTATTGGACCGCCCCGCGCGGGCGCATCGCCAACCTCACCCTTCGCCTCACGGGCGGCAATTTCTACACAGTCGACTTCACCGAGGGCGGCACGGCGCTCCTCGAGGAGAGCGACCTGACCTCCCGGGGCCTCGCCATCGTCAGCATCCGGAACGGCGCCGACCCGACCCTCCGCGGCAACACGATCCGCGACGGGAAGGAGGCCGGGATCTTCGTCTACGACAGCGGCAAGGGGCGGATCGAGGGGAACGAGATCTTCGGCAACGC
>CAZNTX010000038.1:18011-35640 GCA_964576075.1 uncultured Limibaculum sp.
TCGTCTACGACAGCGGCAAGGGGCGGATCGAGGGGAACGAGATCTTCGGCAACGCGCTCGCCGGCATCGAGATCAAGGAGGGCAGCGACCCGCTGGTGAGCGGCAACACGATCCGCGACGGGACGCACGCCGGGATCCTCGTCTACGACAGCGGCAAGGGGCGGATCGAGGGCAACGAGATTTTCGGCAATGCGCTCGTCGGCATCGCGATCAGGGGGGGCGGCGACCCGCTGGTGCGGGGGAACGTGATCGGCCGGAACGAGCATTGGGCCGTCTTTGTCTATGACGGCGGGCGGGGGCGGATCTTCGACAACGATCTGCGCGGGAACGCGCGGGGGGCGTTCCGCATCGACGACTCGGCCGGGCCGGTGGAGCGGCGGGGGAACCGGGAGTGAGCCTCAGCCGAGGAGGAGGGTGACGCGGCGGTTCTGCTTGCCCTTCTTCTCGATCTTGCCGAGGCGGAGGGGGCCGATCTCGGCGGTGGAGCGGACATGGGTGCCGCCGCAGGGCTGGAGGTCGACGGTGCGTCCCCCGCTCGCGATCCGCACGAGGCGCACCCGGCCCTGGCCCGAGGGGGGCTTCACCGACATCGTCTTGACGAGGCCGGGGTTCGCCTCGAGCTCGGCGTCCGAGATCCACTCGGCGGTCACCGCATGGTCCTCGGCCGCCAGCGTCGCGAGGGCGGCCTCGAGCGCGTCCTTGTCCTCCGGGGGCTCCGGCATCGCGAAATCGAGCCGCCCCTTCTCCGCCCCGATCGCGCCCCCGGTGACGGGGAGCGGGATCACCACCGAGAGGAGATGGAGCGCGGTGTGGCAGCGCATATGCGCGTGGCGCGTCTCCCAATCGAGCCGGGCGGTGACCTCGGCCCCCTCGGGCGGGAGCGCGGCGCCCTCCGCGGGGATGTGGAGGATCGCGCCGCCCTCGCCCTTGCGGGTGTCGGCGATGGGGGTCTCCCCGCCCTCCCAGAGGAGCGAGCCGCGGTCTCCGGGCTGGCCGCCGCCCATGGGGTAGAACACCGTCCGGTCGAGCACCACGGCGCCCTCGGGGGAGAGGGCGGCGACCCGCGCGGGGGTCTCGCGGAGATAGGCGTCCTCGGTGAAGAGGGGGGTGGTCATGGCGCGCGCCTCCCTGTCGTCAGCGGTCCGCGCCCGGACCGCCGTCCGGGTCGCGGGCGGGCTCGTCGTGATAGCGCCCCGGGCTCGGCTCCGGCGCAGCGGGCGGGACCTGCGCGCCGGGCACCTCGCCGCGGAGCGCGCGGGCGATGTCCTCGGCATTCTTGATCGAGATGTCCGCCTGGCGGAAGGGGATGCCGATCCCCTCCTCGCGGAAGCGCCGGGCGATCTCGAAATTGATGTCGGACTGGACGTTCAGCACCCAGTTCACGTCGCGCAGGATGCCGCGGATCTCGAACTCGAGCGAATCCGCCCCGAAGCCCCGGAACAGCACATAGGGAGCCGGGCGGCGCAGCATCAGCGGATGGGCGCGGGCGATCTCGAGCAGCACCCGCTCGACCTGGCGCGGGTCGGAGCCGTAGTCGACGCCGACCTTCACGATGATCCGCCCGTGCAGGTTGGAATGCGTCCAGTTGATCACGTTCTCCGAGATCAGCTGGGAATTCGGCACGAAGAGCGAGGAGCGGTCGAAGGTCTCGACCTCGGTGGAGCGGACGTTGATCGTCTTGACGTAGCCCATGCCGGAGGGGAGCTCGATCCAGTCCCCCGCCTTGATGGGCCGCTCGATGAGCAGGATGATCCCGGAGACGAAATTGTTGACGATGTTCTGCAGGCCGAAGCCGATGCCGACGGAGAGCGCGCCGGCGACGATGGCGAGCGAGGAGAGATCGACCCCGGTGGCGGAGACGGCGATCAAGACCGTCACCACGATGCCGAGATAGCCCGCGCCGGCGGCGATGGCGTCGCGCCCGCCGGTGTCGAGCCCGGTGAGCGGCAGGACGTTGCGCTTGAGGAGCCGCTTCATCCGCGCCGTCAGGATCACGCCGAGGACGACGAGCCCCAGGAAGATCATGAAATCCACCGGCGAGATCGTCACCTCGCCGACGGTGAAGCCCTCCAGCACCCGGCGCCAGGCCACCTCGAGCTCCGCCGCGGAGGCCCCCCAGATCAGCGCGAGGAGCGGCGCGGCGGCGGAGGCGAGCACCAGGCCGACGAAGATCGGGACGAGGCGCAGCCGGTCGAGCGTGCCGCCCCGCTCGGAGGCGAGGCCGACGACGAGCGCGTTCACGATGTGGAACAGCAGCAGGCAGAGCCCGATCAGCGCGCCGGAATAGACGAGCGGATAGAAGAGGTAGCGCGAGCCCGCGAAATAGCCGGCCGCAGCGAGCACCGGGGCGGCCACCGCCGCGAAGCGGGCGATCAGCTTGGCGCCGAGCAGGATCCAGCGCCCGCTCCCGCCTCCGCCGCCGCCCTCGCCCTCCTCGTCCTCCTCGGCGAGCGGGAGCTCGGCCGGGGCGGCGGGCTCCGGCTCCGCCTTCGCAGCAGGACTGTAGAGAAAGCGGGCGTAGCGCCAGAGCGCGATGCCGCCGACCACGAGCAGCCCGATGTTGATGAGCGCGAGGCCCTCGACCGCCATGCCGAGCGCATCGGACCGGTCGACGAACACACGGTCGAGCCCCATCACCAGCGCCAGAACCGCGAGCCAGCGCAGCGCCGCCATCGCTTGGGAGTCGTTGAGCTTGGAGAGCCGCAGCGTCGGCGCGGAGGGGGCGTAATAGGCGCCGCCGAGGGCATAGGCGCCGACGACGATGAGCGCGGTCTCGGCGAGGCCGGAGAGCAGCGTCTCCCCCCGCCCGCCGAGGAGCCCCGTCAGCAGGAGCCCGCCGAGCACCATCCCCACCGCCCAGGCCGGCAAAATGAGGCGCACGAGGGTGATCGCCGCGCCGCAGGTGACCCGCCGCGAGAGATCCATCTCCGGGCTCACCCCGGCGATCAGCCGCCGCAGCGCATAAGCCCGGAGCTTCAGCCCGATCGCGATGCCCCCCACGAGCAAGAAGAGCGGCAGCACGAGCCGGGCCGTGCGTTCGGGCGTCAGGGTGAGGCTCTCGATCCGC
Source organism: uncultured Limibaculum sp. (assembly GCA_964576075.1). GTDB lineage: Bacteria > Pseudomonadota > Alphaproteobacteria > Rhodobacterales > Rhodobacteraceae > Thermohalobaculum. Next base: position 21,079 of record CAZNTX010000038.1, read on the forward strand.
GCCCCGATCTCGAGCGCGATGACCCCGGCCACGCGCTGGATCGCGGCGAAGCCGCGAGCCGGGAGGTCGAGATCGAAGAGGCTCGGGCCGCGGCTGAACAACTCCTCGGTGAAGCGCGACCGTCGGAGCTGGGCGAGCCGGGTCTCGAGCCCGCGGGCCCGGGCCGCCGCCTGCTCGAGGCGCTTCAGATTGGCCTCGAGGGCGGCGATCTCGCCGTCGAGGCGCTGGCGCTCGGAGGCGATCTGGGGTGCCTCGGCGGCCGGATCCTCGGGCGGATCGCCAAGGGCGGCCCTCTGCTCGCGGAGCGGCGCGAGCTGGGCCTCGAGGCGCTGGCGCGTCGGCGGCACGAGCTCGAGCTGATCGTTCAGCGTGCTGAGCGCACCCTCCACCTCCTCGGGCTGCGGCGGGTCGAATTCGAGCCGGCGCTCGAGCGCCTTCGCCTCGCTCTCCCATCGGTCGAGCCGGGCGCCGAGAGACTCCTCCGGGGCCTGCGCCGCAAGGGCGCTCGGCAGGAGGGCGAACAGCAGAAGCAGCAGCAGTCGGAGCGCGCGTGTCATCCCCGCCGCTTATCCGATACCGGCGGCGGGGCCAAGCGGTCAGCCGTCCTCGAAGACCTCCGGCACGGCGCGGGCGTTCTGGGGCAGCAGCCAGTCCGGCGCGGGCAGGCCCTTCTCCGCGAGGAAAGCGGGGTTGAAGACCTTGCTCTCGTAGCGCGTGCCGTAATCGCAGAGGATCGTCACGATGGTGTGCCCGGGGCCGAGCTCGCGGGCGAGGCGGATCGCGCCGGCGACGTTGATGCCGGTCGAGAGCCCCATGCAGAGCCCCTCCTCGCGCATCAGATCGAACACCACCGCGAGCCCCTCCTCGTCCGGGATGCGGTAGGGGAAGTCGACCGCGAGCCCCTCGAGATTGGCGGTGATGCGGCCCTGGCCGATGCCCTCGGAGATCGAGCTGCCCTCGGCCTTCAGCTCGCCATGGGCGTAATAGTGCCAGAGCGCGGCGCCCATCGGGTCCGCGAGGCCGATCTTGACGCTGGCGTCGCGCTCGCGCAGCGCCTGGGCGACGCCGGCCAGCGTGCCCCCCGAGCCGACGGCGCAGATGAACCCGTCGACGCGGCCGCCGGTCTGCTCCCAGATCTCGGGGCCCGTGGTCTCCACATGCGCCTGACGGTTGGCGACATTGTCGAACTGGTTGGCCCAGATCGCGCCGCCGGGCTCGGACTGCGCGAGCCGCTCGGCGAGACGGCCGGAATATTTCACGTAGTTGTTCGGGTTGCGGTAGGGAACGGCGGGCACCTCCACGAGCGTCGCGCCGAGGACGCGGAGCGCCGACTTCTTCTCCTCGGACTGGGTCTCGGGGATGACGATGACCGTCTTGAAGCCCATCGCGGCCCCGACGACGGTGAGCCCGATCCCGGTGTTCCCCGCCGTGCCCTCGACGATGGTGCCGCCGGGGGCGAGCACGCCGCGCTCCACCGCGTCGCGGATGATGAAGAGCGCGGCGCGGTCCTTCACCGATTGGCCCGGGTTCATGAACTCGGCCTTGCCGAGGATCTCGCAGCCGGTCGCCTCGGAGGCCTTCCTGAGCCGGATGAGCGGCGTGTTTCCGACGGCGCTCGGCACGTTCTCGTGAATGGTCATGAACCCCGGTCCTCATGCGGCAATTCCGGGCTTACACCTATGGCCTCGCGCAATCCGCCACAAGCCCCGAAACGTCCGCTGGGTCAGCCGCCCGTGGCGCCGGCCCAGTCGGATTTCAGCCGCGCCCGGTTGGCCGCGAGCCAGAGGAGCGAGACGAGGGCGGGGCCGGTGTTGATCTCGCCACGGAGCGCGGCGGCCACCGCCTCCTCGGCCTCGAGCACGAAGGCGCGGATGTCCTCGTGCTCGCCCGCCGCGCCGTGCACGCCCCCTTCGTGCGGCAGCTCCGCCTCGCCGACGAAGCCGCGGATCGTCTCCGCCGCGAGGCCGGGCGTGGTGTAGTAGCGCCCGATCTCCTCGAGGCGGCCGAGGCCGAGCCCCGCCTCCTCGTGTGCCTCGCGGCGGACGGTGGCCTCGGCGCTCTCGTCGGTATCGATCCGGCCCGCGACCACTTCGACGCACCAGGGCGAGCGGTCGCCGCGGGCGAGCGCGGCGGGGCGGAACTGCTCGATCAGGAGCACCCGGTCGCGGCCGGGGTCGTAGGGCAGGACCGTCACCGCATCGCCCCAGAGCACGGCGCTGCGCGCCAGCGGCTCGGACCAGCCCCCGCCGAAGAGCTTGTGGCGCAGGCTCAGCTCCTCCACCGCGAGGAAGCCGACATAGGGCCTCTCGCGCCGCAAGAGCTCCGCATCCGCCGGGCCGAAGCCGGAGCGCACCCGCCCGGGCGCGGGGATCGGCTCCGCTGCGGCGCGGGCGCGCTGGCGGGCGCGGATCATGATGCCGGCCCAGTAGTCGTCGATCTCCTCGACCGAGATGCGCCCATACCAGGCCATCAGCTCGCGCGCCGCCTCGACCGCGACGGCCCGGTCCTCGCGCCGCCAGGCGGCATAGTCCCAGAGCGCGTCGACGCTCGGCATCTTTCCCGTCGGCCGGAAATGCTGGGCGGTCATCGGCCCGGCCTCGGTCTCGACCTCGATGGGGGCGAGGACGTATTCCGCCTCCTCGAAGAAGGCGAGCCGGTCGAGATCGCCCTCCGAGGCGCCGAGGAAGACGACCCCCTCGGCAATCGCGCCCGGCTCCGGCACGAGCATCGGATAGGCCTCCTCCGCCGCGCGCCGGGTCGCGTAGCCGCGCGCGCGGGCGGGGACGAGGGCGTCGGCCGCCACCCGCCGGCCGAGCACCACCTCGGTCAGCTCCCGATCCCGCAGGGAGCCGTAGAAGAACACCGGATGCATCGCCCTCTCCCTCTCGCGACGGCCCCTGCGGCCCGGAGCCGTAAACCATTTCTCGCCCCCACCCCAAAATAAATCATCGCGAGGCGGGCGGCGGGGTGATCCGATCCGCGACCCGATGCGTAAACCTGGCAAGACAAACGGGACGGGACCGCCATGGCTGAGACGCAAATACCGGAAGAAATGTTGATCGGCTACGCCACCGGAGCGATCACGCCAGGGCTCGCGCTTCTGATGTCGGCGCATCTCGACGCTTGCCCCGGGAGCCGCGGCAAGGTGGCCGATATGGGGGTCGCCGGCGGCGCGCTCCTGCTGGACGAATGCCCCGCCGCGCTGTCGGAGGGCGCGCTCGAGCAGGTGCTCGCGGCGATCGACGCCCCCGCGCCGGAGCCTGAGCTCCGCCATCTCGAGCCCGGGCCGCTGCCCGCCCGGCTGATCGAGGTGATCGGCCTCGATTTCGACAGCATCCCCTGGAAGTTCCGCCTCCCCGGCCTCGCCGAATACGAGCTCGACGGATACGGCGCGGAGAAGGTGAGCCTCCTGCGCGGCCGCCCCGGCGCCGGAATCCCGCAGCACACCCATGAGGGGCAGGAGGCGACGCTGGTGCTCACCGGCCTCCTGCAGGACGGCGACCGGCTCTACCGCGCCGGCGACGTCACCGTGAACGACGAGCACGACGAGCACACCCCCCGCATCGTCGGGACCGACACCTGCTACTGCCTCGTCGTGATGACCGGGCCGCTGCGATTCACGGGTATGTTTTCGCGCGCACTGAACTATCTCGCCGAGTAGTGGAACGAACTGCTTTCGGAGACATAGCCATGCATCGCCGCGACGTCCTCATCGGCCTCGGCTCCGCCGCGGCCGCCGGCTCCTTCGGCGCGCCCGCCCTCGCCGACGCGCCCGCCCGCCGGGTGTTCCGCATCCGCCGCGCGGGCGACGACATCGGCCGGCACATCCTCAGCGCGCGCCAGACCCGGACCGGCTTCGAGATCGAGATCGACATCGACATCGCCGTCAAGGTCCTCGGCTTCACCGCCTATCGCTACACGCTGACCAACCGCGAGGTCTGGGAGGCCGGCCGCCTCGTCCAGCTCGACAGCGAGGCGAACGACGACGGGGACCGCCACCGCCTGTCGATCCGCCGCGGGTCCGACCGTCTCGAGATCGACGGCACGGGTTTCTCCGGCACCGCCCCCCTCGAGGCGGCGACGACGAGCTATTACGTCCCCGATTTCCTCGACCGCCGGCCCTGGATCTCGACGCAGAGCGGCAAGCCCCTCTCGGTCTCGGTCGAGCCGCTCGACGCCTCGGGCAAGCGCCCCTTCAAGGTCACCGGCGAGCTCGAGACCCGGCTCGTCTACGACCGGCGCGACGAATGGGTGGGCTCGGAGTTCGACGCCGGCGGCGAGCCCGCGGCCTACGAGATCGTGGAGGAGACCGGGCGCATCTCGCCCCTTTGGCGGTCGGCGTGAGCGGCGTCTTCTCCAAGGTCATGCGGCCGGCCGACGGGTCGGCCTGGGTCACCGGCGCCTCGGGCGGGATCGGCCGGGCGCTCTGCCTCGCCCTCGCGGCGGAGGGGTGGACGGTCTACGCCACCGCCCGGAGCGCGGAGAAGCTCGAGGCCCTCGGCCGCGAGGCGACTGGCCCGGGCCGCATCCTGCCGCTCCCCGGCGACGTGACCGATCCGCAGGCGATGGAGGCCGCCGTCGCCGAGATCGAGGCGGCCGGCCCGCTCGCCCTCGCCGTGCTGAACGCGGGCGTCTATCTCCCGATGCGCGCGCAGAGCTTCGACGCGGCGGCGGCCAAGACGACCTTCGACGTCAACCTCACCGGCGTCGCCAACGGCCTCGCCCCGGTGCTCCGCCAGATGATAGCGCGGGGGACGGGGCATATCGCGCTCACCGCCTCCGTCGCCGGCTATCGCGGCCTGCCGAACGCGGCGGCCTATTCCGCGACCAAGGCCGGCCTCATCGCCATGGCCGAGGCGCTGGCGATGGACCTCGTGGATCTCGGCGTGCGCATCTCGGTGATCAATCCGGGCTTCGTCGAGACCGAGGCGACCAGCGTCAACCAGTTCGAGATGCCGATGCTGATGCAGCCGGAGGAGGCGGCGGCCAAGATCGTGGCGGGCCTCAAGCGCCCCGGCTTCGAGATCCGCTTCCCCTGGCAGTTCGCCGCCTTCCTCCGCCTGATCGGCCTCCTCCCGAATCGCTGGTACATCTGGACCGTCCGCAAGGCCCTCGGCTGGGACAAGATGGACCGCTAGCCGCCCTCCAGCTGCGCACCGCCATCACTCCTCCTGGGATTCCGTCGGATCTCCCATCTCCCGCCACGAATTTTCCCAATGATTCCACAGAGCCGCCCCCTCCCCGCATCGCAAACCGTCTTCCAGAATGACCGAAACTGGTCGATATGAAGAAAATATGAATGTACCACTAAGGCTCTTGACGATCATATCCCCGTGTCCCAAACTCCATTCAGTCGAATGCAGCAAACTCTGCGAAATCAACAGAATGGCTTTTTGGTGAAAAAATGGCGGAATACTCAACTTCGGCCACATTTGCAATGATGGTGATGCTTGCGGCAGGCGCTGCGTATGGGAATTGCCCTAGCGGTCTTGCAGGAATATACGCCGATAGAGGTATCGGTATTATTTTTGTTGATAATGATCAAGATTTGCGTGTTTACAATGGGAACCCCAGACCGCTTAGGGGCTATTGCAACCCGGACGGTGACTTTCGGGTGAATTTCGAGAACGGGGCACTCCGTGGTGAATATAGAAATGGTCGGATTTATTGGTCGAATGGTTCGCAGTGGAAGCCAGCTCGTATGGATTGGGTTTTTCGGCGTTTTGACTGAGGCGATCTCGTTGGGTCGGCAACAGTCGCCTCCGAGGTTGACCACACATACGCAACGAATATGCACGTCCGCGGGTTCGCCACTGATCTGTAGCGCAACATGACATCCGCACCGCAGCAAATCCTCTTCGAGCACGAGGCAGTGCGCGCCTAGTTCAAAGAAGGTGTGAAAAAATATGAATTTTCTGAAAATGGCTGTTTCCGAAGGCGTGCTGGAATAAGATCCAAAAATCGGAAAAATTTTGGAGTAAGGACATGCTCAGGGCCACCCTAAATATTCAAGTTGCTGTGTTCGCAGTCCTTTTGAGCGCTGCACCAGCTTTCGCAACGGACAAATTTGCCGTTCTCCGTGGAAATATCATATTATATAATTTAGATTTTGATGGAAGTCACGACACAGCCCCACCTTACGGAAATGGAAGCCGTGAAGATGAATATCTTGTCGGTGATTGGGACGGTGACGGCGATGATAATATCGCGTTGCGCCGTGGTGATTGTGTTTTCATGAACTTTAATTTTGATGGTCGCCATGATCGCGAGCAGTGCTTCGGTGACGGTAATCGCGAAGATGAATATCTCGTCGGTGACTGGGACGGCGATGGCGATGACAATTTAGCTGTGCGGCGGGGTAATTGTATTTTCATGGATTTCAATTTTGATGGTCGTCATGATCGCGAGCAGTGCTTCGGTGACGGTAATCGCGAAGATGAATACCTCGTCGGTGACTGGGACGGCGATGGAGATGACAATTTAGCTGTGCGGCGGGGTAATTGTGTTTTCATGAACTTTAATTTTGATGGCCGTCATGATCGCGAGCAGTGCTTCGGTGACGGTAATCGCGAAGATGAGTACCTCGTCGGTGACTGGGACGGCGATGGCGATGACAATTTAGCTGTGCGGCGGGGCAATCAAATCAGTATGGACATAAATTTTGATGGTCGCCATGAGTATCGAGAGCGCTACGGAAATGGATCTTCCGAAGACGCTCATCTGGTAGGCGATTGGTAATACGCGCAGAGCGGGGCTTGCCATCGTTAGCGTCAGGAAGACTTTACCGCCTAATCCTGATAGTTCACCACCGCGCGCCAAGCCAGTGTGCCTTCCGGTATTGCCCATACTGGAAGCAGGTCGGCCGGTCCGTCAGTCGTGGCGGACGATGCCGGGGACGCCTAGGCGGTCCATGAGGCGTTCGGTTTCGCGTTGGACGAGGGCGATGTTGGAGTCGCGGACCGTCGGCAGGAGGGCGCGGGCGAGGCGGACCTGCTGGTAGTCGATCTCGGCGGTGATCAGCGCCTCCTCGGGCCCCGCCTCCGCGAGCACCTCGCCGAAGGGGTCGACGATGCGCGAGCCGCCCCAGAAGGTCAGGTCCCCCTCGATGCCGGTGCGGTTCGCCATGATCACCGGCGCGCCATACATCATGGCGTAGAAGCTCGTGGTGCGCTGCCAGCTCTTGGGGTTGTCGAACAGCTCGCCCACCGCCTCCGTGCCCGAGGAGATCGGCACGCAGAGGAGCGTCGCCCCGTGGAGGAAGGAGAGATGGGTGAGCGCGGGGTTGTAGACGTCGGCGCAGATGAGGAGCCCCATCAGCCACTCGCCGCGCATCGGATGGGTGTCGACGAACCGTCCTTGCGCGTAATACTTCGTCTCGATCAGCCGGCCGTAGGAGGGCAGGTTGATCTTGCGGTGGATGTAGGTCATCCGCCCGCCCTCGAGCACCGCGGCGGCGTTGTAGAACTGCGCGCCGGGGCCTTCTTCCACGAAGCCCATCACGGTCGTCATCGGGCCGGAAGCCTCGGCGATGCGCTTGAGCCGCGGGTCGCGGCGCGGGATGGCGACATCGAGCAGCCGCTCGGCGCCGTAATGGCCGGCGAGGGAGAGCTCCGGCATCACCAGAAGGTCGACGCCCTGGGCGCGGGCCTCGGCGATCCAATGGAGATGGCGCTCGGTGTTGGTGTCGAGATCGCCGGTGTCGGACGGGAATTGCGCCGCGCCGATCTTGAGACTGTCGCCCATGGACTGCCCTCCCCTCTAGACCCGAGCAAGTGGCAGGCGGCGGACGATTCGGCCAGAACGCCTTGCGAAACCGGGTTCTGCAGAATGGGATCGCGCCGCGCCGCTCAGCGGGAGAGGCCAGCGTGCAGGCTCGGCATCTCCAGCGCGCCGAAGCCGTAATGGCGCAGCCACCGCAGATCGCTGTCGAAGAAGGCGCGCAGATCGGGGATGCCGTATTTCAGCATGGCGATGCGGTCGATCCCTATGCCGAAGGCGAAGCCCTGATAGCGCTCCGGGTCGATCCCGGCATTGGCGAGGACCTTGGGGTGGATCATGCCGGAGCCGAGGATCTCGAGCCAGTCGTCCCCCTCGCCGAGCTTGAGCGCACCGCCCTCGAAGGAACAGCGGATGTCGACCTCGGCGGAGGGCTCGGTGAAGGGGAAATGCGAGGCGCGGAAGCGCAGCTCCACCCCGTCGAGCTCGAAGAAGGCGCGGCAGAATTCCTCGAGCACCCATTTGAGATTGGCCATCGAGATGTCGCGGTCGATCGCGAGCCCCTCGACCTGGTGGAACATCGGCGTGTGGGTCTGGTCGTAGTCCGAGCGGTAGACGCGGCCCGGGCAGATGAAGCGGCAGGGCGCGCCGCGCTTCTCCATGCCGCGGATCTGCACCGGCGAGGTGTGGGTGCGCAGCACATGCGGGGGCCGGTCGTCGCCCTCGGCGCGGTGCATGTAGAAGGTGTCCATCTCGGTGCGCGAGGGGTGCTCGGGGACGATGTTGAGCGCGTCGAAATTATACCAGTCGGTCTCGATCTGCGGGCCCTCGGCCACGCCGAAGCCGAGATCGGAGAAGATCGCGACGAGCTCCTCCATCACCTGCGAGATCGGGTGGATGGTGCCGGCGCGCTCCGGGCGGGCGGAGAGGGTGACGTCGCGCCATTCGGCGGCGAGGCGGGCCTCGAGGGCGGCGTCGGCAAGCCCCTGCTTGCGCTCGGCGATCGCGGCGTTGATGTCGTCCTTGAGCGCGTTGAGGGCGGGGCCGGCGGCCTGGCGCTCCTCCGCCGACATGCGGCCGAGCTCGCGCATCATCAGCGAGATCTCGCCCTTCTTGCCGAGGGCCGCGATGCGCACGGCCTCGATCGCGGCCTCGTCGGCGGCGGCGTCGATCTCGGCGAGATAGCGCGCGCGGATCGGGTCCAGGTCCTTCATGGGGCGTCCTCCGGAGCGTGGGCTCGGGCCGGGAGCTAGCACGGCCCGCGCGGGCTCACAAGCTCACGGCAGGCGGGGGGAGAGGGCGCGCCAGATCACCGCCGCGGCGAGGCGGGCGCCCTCCGCGCTCGCATGGTAGCGGTCCGCCCGGTGGACCGAGCGCCCCTCGGCCATCGCCGAGAGGAAGGCGGGGGCGATGGGGGCGAGCGCCGCGCCGGTCTCCTCCGCGAGGGGGGCGAAATGGGCCATGGCGGCGCGGGTCATCTCGGCGGGGCTCCGCGGCGCCGCATAGCCGGGGGCGGCGGGGCGGCGATAGAGCGGATGGCCGGGCGCCCGCGCCCAGGGGACGGCGAGAACCACCGCGGCCGGGGCCGCCGCCCGCGCCAGCGCCCGGATCGCCGCGGCGGATTGCGCCCGGCGCCCCTCGTGCAGCGCCTCCGTGGAGTGGTCCTGCAGCACCACCGCCTCCCAGCCCCAGGCCAGCGTCTCGCGGACCTCGGCCCGCGCCCAGTGGAGCGCGAGGCGGGCCCCGCCGCGGGCGAGGAGATGGGGGGCGATCTCCCGCCCCTCCGCCGCCGCGCGGGCGGCGACGAGGGCGGGGACGTCGTGCTCCAGAAGGAACGAGTTGCCCAGGAAGAGCACCCGGCGGAGCGGCGCGGCCCCGGCGAGGAGGATCCCGGCGCCGAGGGCGAGCGCCGCGCGCCGGGTGGGGGCCATGGCTCAGCCCATCGCCTCGAGCTCGTCGATCATCCGCTCCATGAGCCCGAGGCCCTTGTCCCAGAATTTCGGGTCCGAGGCGTCGAGGCCGAAGGGGGCGAGGAGCTCCTTGTGGTGCAGCGTGCCCCCCGCCTCGAGCATGGCGAAATACTTGTCCTGGAAGCCCGGCTCGCCCTGCTCGTAGACGGCATAGAGCGCGTTCACCAGCCCGTCGCCGAAGGCGTAGGCGTAGACGTAGAAGGGCGCGTGGATGAAATGGGGGATATAGGCCCAGAAGGTCTCGTAGCCCTCGCCGAGCCGGATCGCGGGGCCGAGGCTCTCGCCCTGCACCTCGAGCCAGATCTCGCCGAGGCGCTCGGCGGTCAGCTCGCCCGCGCGCCGCTCGGCATGGACGCGGCGCTCGAACTCGTAGAAGGCGATCTGGCGCACGACCGTGTTGATCATGTCCTCGACCTTGCCGGCGAGGAGGGACTTCTTCTTCTCCGGGTCGGTCTCTGCCTCGAGCAGGCGGCGGAAGGTCAGCATCTCGCCGAAGACCGAGGCCGTCTCGGCGAGCGTCAGCGGCGTGTGGGAGAGGAGCTCGCCCTGCGCGGCCGCGAGGCGCTGGTGGACGCCGTGGCCGAGCTCGTGGGCGAGGGTCATCACGTCGCGCGGCTTGCCGAGATAGTTGAGCAGCACATAGGGGTGCGCGTCGCTCACCGTCGGATGCGCGAAGGCGCCGGGGGACTTGCCGGGGGTGACGGCGGCGTCGATCCAGCCTTTCTCGAAGAACGGCTCGGCGAGCTCGGCCATGCGCGGCGCGAAGCCGGAATAGGCGCCGAGGACGGTCTCGCGCGCCTCGTCCCAGGGGATCACCCGGTCGTCGGCGGAAGGCAGCGGCGCGTTGCGGTCCCAGAACTCGAGCCGGTCGAGCCCGAGCCACTTGGCCTTGAGCGCGTAGTAGCGGTGGGAGATGCGCGGCGCCGCGCCCATCACCGCCTCGCGCAGCGCGTCGACGACCTCCGGCTCCACCTGATTCGCGAGGTGGCGGGCATGGTCCGGGGTGGGGAGCTTGCGCCAGCGGTCCTCGATCTCCTTCTCCTTGGAGAGGGTGTTGGTGATCAGTGTGAAGAGGCGGAGATTGGCCTTCAGCGTCGCGGCGAGCGCCTTGGCCCCGGCCTCGCGGCGGGCGCGGTCCCGGTCCGAGAGGAGGTTGAGCGTGGCTTCCAGGCCGAGGGGGCCCTCCTCGCCCTCCACCTCGAATTCGAGGCCGGACATCGTCTCGTCGAACAGCCGGTTCCAGGCCGCGGCGCCGACGACGGACTGGTCGTGGAGGAAGGTCTCGAGCTCGTCCGAGAGCTGGTGCGGGCGCATGGCGCGCAGCTTGTCGAGCCAGGGCTTGTAGCGCGCGAGGGCGGGGCTCTCGGAGAGGCGGGCGGCGAGGGCGTCGTCCGGGATGCGGTTGAGCTCCAGGCTGAAGAACACGAGGGGCGTGGTGATCGTCGTCACCCGGGCCTGCATGTCGCCCATGAACTTGGCGCGCGCGGGGTCGGCGGTGTTCTGCGCATAGAGCAGGCCGGCGAAGGACATCACCCGGCCGAGCGTCGTCTCCATCGTCTCGTAGGCGGCGATGACGGCGGCGAGCGCGTCGCCATCGAGGCTCGCGAGCTTGCCTTCGTTCTCGGCGGCGAAGGTCTTGGCGGCGGCCTCGGCGGCGTCGAGATCGGCGGCGAGGGCGGGGCTGTCCATCCCGTCGTAGAGATCGCGGAGGTCCCAGGCCGGGAGCGCGCCATAGGGGCTCGCGCCGGCCTCCTCGGCGGCGTCGAACTGGCGGGGCTCGGACGGCAGGGGCGGACGGCGGAGCATGGGCGGCCTCTCTCGGTCTCGGGATTGGAATGACGGTCTCGGCGAAAGGTGGGCGCTCTGGCCGCCCCTTTCAAACGGAAGCGCCCCGCGCCGGGGGGCGCGGGGCGGCGAGGTTCGGTCCGCGGGTGCGGATCAGCGCGAGAGGCCGATCTCGGCGCGGCGGTTGAGCGGCTCGCGCACGCCGTCGCCGGTCACGCGGGCGGGCTCCAGCTCGGAGCGGCCGGCCGTCGCGATCTCGCCGGCGGGGATGCCAAGATCCACCAGGGCGTTGGCGACGCGGTTCGCGCGGCGCTCGGACAGGCCCTGGTTATACTGCACGGAGCCGACGGTGTCGGTGTGGCCGACGATCGAGACCGCGCTGGCGCCGAGATTGTTGTAGGAGGCGACCACGTTGTTGATCACCTCGCGGGCACGCTCGGTCAGGTTGGTCTGGTTGAAGCCGAAATAGACCACGAAGTCGGCCGGGCCGGCGGCCGGGGCGCAGGCGCGGAGCGCCTCGTTCAGCATCGCCAGCGCGTCCTCGGAAGTCATCGGGCACTTGGCGCCGGCGGCCTCGGCGCGCAGGACGGTGAGATACTGATCCCACATCGCCTGGGCGCGGGCGCAGGCCTCGGGGCGCTCCGCCTTGTTCTCGGCGATGATGGCCACGACCTCCTGATAGAGCGACGCGGCCTCGCCGTTGACGCCGAGCTGATCCGGAGTCCAGGGCTGCGGCTCGGTGCCCGCCTCGGCCTGCTCGGCCTTGGTGATGAAGGCGGTGGCGTTCATCCAGCGGACCATCTCGGCCTGGTTGCGGCCGAGCTGCGCATACTCGCTGGCGAGCGCGCCGGTGAAGCCCGGCCCGCCGTGCTCGGCATCCAGGTAGGGCTCAGCGTAGAAGGTCTTGCCGAGATTGGCGCCCGGCAGCGACGTGCAGCCGGCCACGGCGAGCGCCGACACGCCCAGCATCAGACGAAAAGCAGTCCTCATCCCTCTCTCCGTATCCGTTACGGGCGACGCAGGACGCGCCCGCTTGTTTGTTCTTCCGGCCCCGAAAACCGGTGCGCTTTGTCCCCATTGCATGTCCGTAGGGGAATCTCAACTCGCGCCGCCCCCGATCCGAACGGCCGAACACGACTTTACCCAGGCAGTCGCGTTTTAACAACAGTCGCCCGCCCGACGCGCCCGCCGACCTGCGCGGGAGTGACGGAAAATCAACGCTCGACGTGTTTCCTTCTTCGCGGTTGACCCAACGCGACCGGCGAAGGAGCGCGATGCAGCAGACGATCCTCATCGTGGACGACGACGCGACGCAACGCCGCTACCTCAGCGCCCTCGTCAAGGCGGCGGGCCATGCCGCGCGCGAGGCCGCTGGCGGGCAGGCGGCGCTCGACGCGCTCCTCGGCCCGGCGGACGCCGCGCGCCCCAATCTCGCGCTGCTCGATCTCAACATGCCCGATCTCGACGGGATCTCCGTGCTCAAGCGCCTGCGCGGCGCGGGGCTCGCGCTCCCGGTGCTCGTGCTCACCTCCGACGGCTCGGTGTCCCGCGCGGTGGAGGCGATGCAGGCCGGCGCCACGGATTTCCTCGTCAAGCCCGTCGGCCCGGAGCGCCTCGAGGTATCGATCCGCAATGCCCTCGCCATGTCCGCGCTCTCGACCGAGGTGCGCCGGCTCGCCAAGGCGCAGTCGAACGAGCTCACCTTCGACGACCTGATCGCGCAGGCCCCGGCCACCCGCGAGGCGATCGCGCTCGCCCGCCGCGCCGCCCGCTCCGACATCCCGGTCCTCATCCTCGGCGAGTCGGGCACCGGCAAGGAGGTCTTCGCCCGCGCGATCCACGGCTCCTCCGAGCGCGCGGGCGGGCCCTTCGTCGCGGTCAATTGCGGCGCCCTTCCCGCCTCGCTCGTCGAGTCGATCCTCTTCGGCCACGAGAAAGGCGCCTTCACCGGGGCCACCGCCCGCCGCCCGGGCAAGTTCCAGGAGGCCTCCGGCGGCACCCTCTTCCTCGACGAGATCGGCGAGCTTCCCGCCGAGGCCCAGGTCAAGCTCCTGCGCGCCGTGCAGACCGGCGAGATCGACCCGGTCGGCGCCGCCGAGCCCGTGCGCGTCGACATCCGCCTCGTCTCCGCCACCAATCGCGACCTCGCGCAGATGGTCGCCGAGGGCGGCTTCCGAGAGGATCTCTACTATCGGATCGGCGTCTTCCCGCTCACCCTGCCGCCCTTGCGCGCCCGTCGGGAGGATCTCGCGGCGCTCGCGCAGATGTTCCTCAGCCGGTTCGCCGCCGCCGAGCAGGTGCCGATCGAAGGCTTCGCCGAAGCCGCCCTCGCCGCCATCCGCGCCGCCCCCTGGCCCGGCAATGTCCGCCAGCTCGAGAACACGATCCACCGCGCCGTGGTGCTGACGGACGGCCCCCGCATCCGCCCCGAGGACCTCCGCGGCATCGCCGGCGAGCGCGCCCCCGCCGCCTCGCCGGAGCCGCCCGCCCGGCCCGCGGTGGCGCCGGCTGCCGAGCCGCCCCCCGGCTTCTTCGGCGAGGACGGCCATATCCGCCGGCTGCACGACCTCGAATCGGAGGCGATCCGCCTCGCCGTCCGCCGCTATCGCGGCCGCATGTCCGAGACCGCGCGGCGCCTCGGCATCGGCCGCTCCACCCTCTACCGCAAGCTCGACGAACTCGGCCTCGGCCCGGACACCGGGCGCGACGACCCCTGCCCCTCCGAGCCCTGCGACTGAGCGCGCCTCACCCCTCGCCGGCCGGCCGCCGCATGCCGAGCGCCTCGAGATAGGTCTCGAGGAGCATCTCCTCCTCGGCCCGCTCGTCGGGCTCCTTCTTGCGCAGGCCCACGACCTTGCGCAGCGTCTTGGTGTCGAAGCCGTGGGCCTTCGCCTCGGCATAGACCTCCTTGATCTGCTCGGCGATCTCGGCCTTCTCCTCCTCCAGCCGCTCGATCCGCTCGATCAGCGCGCGCAGCTGCCCGGCGGAGAAGTTCGCCGTGCCGCTCTCGGAGATCTCCTCGGTCCGATCGTCCATCCAACGCCCTCCTGTTGCCGGAGCGAGCGCCCATAGCCCCCCGCGCCCGCCCTGG
>CAZNTX010000039.1:0-34119 GCA_964576075.1 uncultured Limibaculum sp.
GCGGAGAGTCTAACCGGAACGCGTCAGGATGGGAGATTTTTCGAGGTGCCCTTGATGATCTTCTCGTCGGGCACGCCGAACATCTTGCTCGCATAGTGGATCGCGAGCCCCGAGGCCTGATGCGGCACGACGAGGTCGATGTCGTCGAGCCCGAGCCGCGCTTCGGCGAGCGTCTCGGTCACGATCTTCTGCAGCAGCGGCATGGCGATGCGATAGACCGCGGGGCCGTTCATGCAGAAGGTGTTGTCCGCATCGGTGGTTTCCGGGTCGAGCGGGTGCTTGCGCAGCCCGCCGCCGCGGACCTCGGTGAAGGAGATCGCCTCCGGATGGGTCTCGCTGCGCCAGGCCAGGAGCCCCGCGCTCGACCCCTTGGACGGCGCCTCGAACATCGCCGCCGCGGCGCCGTCGCCCAGAAGCGCGGCGCTCTCGGGCTCGGCGAAGTTGCGCGAGCGCGTGGAAATCTCGGCCGAGACCACCAGGATGCGCCGGATCGCGCCCCCCGCGAGCAGCCCCGCCGCGACGCGCATCGCGGTGAGGAAGGAGAGGCAGGAGGCGTGGACGCTGAAGGTCGCAATGCCGGCGAGGCCGAGCTCGCCCGCATAGAAGGCGGCGTTGTCGGGCAGCACCTGATGGGGCGTCGCCCCCGCGCCGATCAGGAGATCCGGCGGGCCGAAGCGCTCGACGAGCGGACGCGCCGCGGCGGCGCCGAGCTCCACCACGCTGCCCTCGGCGACGTGGCGCTCCGCGACGCCCGCGCGGGTCAGGACCCAATCGGTGGTGCGGCTGATCTTCTCCGCGGTCTCCGCGGCCGTCTCGGTTCTCGGGGGAAGGCAGGTCGACACCCCCGCGATGGCGATCGGAAACGTCGCCGCCGTGTCCATCGACCCGGTCGATCTCGTCAGCACTTCGACGTTCACGTCCAACTCCGCTACACTCAGTTGTTAACAAATTATTTACCTGCCGATCGGAGGGTGCAAGGCTTATCTTGCCGCGCTGCAGCGTTGCTCCTAACCTGCGACTTTCGTGCGAGGCGGGGCGGCACGGGGCGGCAAGGGGCGGCACGGGGCGAGGGGAGACGAGGCGATGCGCGACAGCGGCGCGGCGGGGGAGGCCGGCCCTCCACCCTCGGCTGGGGCGACGGCGCTCGCCCGGCGCATCCTCGATCTCGGATGGCTCTGGGTGGCGCTCGCGGTGGTCGTCGCCGCCCTCTCGGTCCTCTCGGCCCGGGGGCTCTACATCCAGCCCGACGCCCGCGTCTTCTTCGCCGAGGACAACCCCGACCGGGTCGCGCTCGACCGCTTCGAGGCGGAATACGCCCGCGACGACAACCTGATGATCGTCCTCGCGCCCGAAGGGGGCGAGGTGTTCGCACCGGAGGTGCTCGCTGTGGTCGGCGAGATCACCGAGCGGGTCTGGCAACTGCCCTATGTCCGCCGGGTCGACTCGATCACCAACATCCCCCATGTGGAGGTGGAGGGCGACGCGCTCGAGGTGCGCGATCTCGTCCCCGACCCCTCCGCCGTGACCCCCGAGGAGGCCGCGGAGGCGGCCGAGGAGGCGCTCGGCATGGTCGAGCTCCGCCGCTTCCTGGTGAACGAGGACGGCTCCGTCACCCAGGTCCAGGCGATCCTGCGCATGCCCCGCCTCGCGCCGCAGGAGGAGTTCCCCCGCCTCCTCGGCGAGGTGCGCGCGCTGGTGGACGAGATCCGCGCCCGCCACCCGGAGATCCGCATCGTCCTCGGCGGCTCGGTGGTCATCGACCAGGCTTTCGCCGAGGCCGGCAAGTCCGACGCCGCCCGGCTGATCCCGCCGATGATCCTGCTGCTGCTGGCGATCGTCGGGCTCGCGCTGCGCTCGGCGCTGGCGGTCGGCTGCCTCGTCGCGGTCATCGCGGTCTCGGCGCTCGCGGGGCTCGGCACCCTCGGCGCCATGGGCCGCCCGCTCAATTCCGTGACCGTGCTCGCGCCGCTCTACATCCTCACCCTCGCGGTCGGCTCCGGCGTGCACATCCTCGCGGGCGTGCGCCAGGCGATGCGCCACCATGCAGAGCGCCGCGCCTGGGCCGAGGACGCGCTCGCCCGCCATATGGTCCCGATCACGGTGGCCTGCCTCACCACCGCCGTCGGCTTCCTCTCGCTCAACGTCTCGGTCTCCCCGCCCTTCCGCGAGTTCGGCAACATGGTGGCGGGGGGCATCCTCACCGCCTGGGTGCTGACGCTGACGCTCCTGCCCTCGCTCGTCACCCTCCTGCCCTTCCGCCGGCGCACCGAGGTCGCCACCGCGCGGGCGCTGATGGACCCGCTCGCCGAGGCGGTGATCCGCTGGCGCCGCTGGCTCTTCCCGGGCACGGCGGCCCTCGTCGCGGTCTCGGCCCTCGGCGTCACCCAGATCCGCTTCGAGGACGACTTCCTGCGCTATTTCGACGAGCGCTTCGAGGTGCGCCAGGCGGTCGATTTCATCGAGGACGAGCTGACCGGGCTCAACATGCTCGAATATCCGCTCGAGAGCGGCAGCGCGGGCGGGATCAACGACCCCGACTTCCTCGCCCAGGCCGCGGCCTTCGTGGACTGGCTGCGCGCCCAGCCCGAGGTCGGCGGCGTGCGCTCGGTCACCGACGCGCTCAAGCGGCAGTTCATGCATCTGCATGGCGGCGACCCGGCGATGTATCGCCTGCCCGCGGATGCCGAGACCGCGGCGCAGACGCTGTTCCTCCACGAGCTCTCCCTCGGCTATGGCGAGGACCTGACCGATCAGATCACGGTCGACAAATCCGGTCTGCGCGTCACCGCCTCGCTGCCCAACGTCACCACCGCCAAGATCAAGGCCCTGCAGCGCCGCGCCGCCGCCTGGCTCGAGGCCAACGCGCCGGCCATCGAGACCCGGCCGACCGGCCCCACCCATGTCTTCACCCTGATCTCCCAGCGCGACTCGCTGCAGATGCTGATGGGGACCGCGGCGGCGATCGTGCTGATCTCCGGCATCATCGCGCTCGCCTTCCGGAGCGCGCGGATCGGGGCGCTCAGCCTCCTGCCCAATCTGCTGCCCGCCCTCGTCGCCTTCGGGCTCTGGGGCTACGGGGTGGGGGCGGTGACGCTCGCGATCTCGGTGGTGGCGGCCTCGACCCTCGGCATCGTGGTCGACGACACGGTGCATTTCCTCAACGCCTACAACCGGGCGCGGAGGACGGGCGCGAGCCCGGAGGACGCTATCCGCGCCGCCTTCCGCGGGGTGGGCATGGCGCTCGCGGTCACCACCGTCGCGCTCGTCGCGGGCTATGCGGTGCTCGCGCAGTCGGGCTTCGCGGTGAACGGCGACATGGCCACCCTCTCGGGGCTCACCATCGCCGTCGCCCTGCTGGCGGATTTCCTGATGCTCCCGGGCCTCCTGATCTGGCTCGACAAGCGCCGCGGCGCCTGAGCTCTGCGCCGCGCCGGTCCTTGCCGCCGGCCTATCCGGCCCTCTAGGCTCGCGACCGCGATGCGGCGCCGCCTTCTCATCCGCACCCTGGCCATCGCGGCCCTGGGCGCGCTGCTGTTCCGGGCGGCGGGGCTGCCGCTGCCCTTCCTGCTCGGGCCGATGTGCGCGAGCCTCCTCGCCGCCCTCGCGGGGCTGCGGCTCGAGGGGCCGGAGACGGTCTCGACGGCGATGCGCGCGGTCCTCGGCCTCGCCGTCGGCGCCTCGGTGACGCCCGCGCTCGTGGGCCGGCTCTCCGATTTCGCGCTCTCCGTCGCCCTCGTGCCGCTCTTCGTGCTGGCAATCGGGGCGATCGGCTATCCCTATTTCCGCCGCCTCTGCGGCTTCGATCGGACGACCGCCTACTATGCCGCGATGCCCGGCGGGCTGCAGGACATGATCCTCTTCGGGCAGGAGGCCGGGGGCGATGCGCGCGCGCTCTCCCTCGTCCATGCGACGCGGGTGCTGGTGATCGTCGGGCTCATGCCGGTCCTTCTGGTGGCGCTCTGGGGCCGGGGGCTCGACGCCGCGCCCGGCCTGCCCGCGAGCGCGATCCCCGCGGGCGAGCTCGCGCTGATGGCCGCGCTCGGGTTTCTCGGCTGGAAGGGCGCGGAGCGCCTCGGTCTCTTCGGCGCGGCGATCCTCGGGCCGATGGCGGTCTCGGCCGTCGCGGCGCTGGCCGGCATCCTCGAGCACCGCCCGCCCGCCGAGGCGATCCTGGTCGCGCAGTTCTTCATCGGGATCGGGATCGGCACCTACTATGTTGGCGTCACCGCGGGCGAACTGCGCCGGGTCGTGGCGGCGGCCGCGGGCTACTGCCTCCTGCTCGCCGCCCTCGCGCTCCTGTTCGCGGAGATCGTCTATCACGCGGGGCTCGCCCCCGCCGTCGAGGCCGCGCTCGCCTTCGCGCCGGGGGGGCAGGCGGAGATGGTGGTGCTCGCGATCCTGGCGGGGGCGGACATGACCTACGTGGTGACGATCCACCTCTCGCGGCTCGTCCTCGTCATCCTCGGCGCGCCGATTCTCGAGCGGCTGACCGGGGGGCGCGGGTGAGCGAGTCCGAGCGGGGTCTCCACGCGGCCCTCTTCGTCGCCATCGAGGCGGGGACCGATCCGCCCGGCGCCGGGCCCGCTCCTGGCCGCGCCTCGTCCCCCTCGCCGGCCGGCGCCCCGGAGGCCGGTCTTCCGAGACGGCGGCGCGCGTCGCCGGCCGGCGCGTTGGGGGTGTCCGCAGGTCCGCAGGCGCGCCGCCCGGCTTCTCAGCCTTCGCCGAACGGCCAGGGCAGGGGAGTCGCTGCCTGGAGGAGGCCCTGCGGCAGCTCCGCCCCGAGCCCCCAGGCAAGGCCGAGGAGCGCCGCGATCCCGCCTGCCGTCAGCGCCAGGGAGAGGCCCGGCTCGGCCCCGGCCCGGAGTCTCAGCCAGGCGAGGGAGAAGAGCGCGAGCGCGATCGCGAAGCCGAACAGGGCGAGAAGGGCGCCGAACGCCGCCATCCAAACGAGCGTCTCGCCGAGGCCGATGGCCGGCGCTGGCCCGCTGCGGTCTGCATCGGCGAGGAGCGGGTCGCCCGCCGGCCGTCCCCGCATCCGCCGCAGCAGGAGGAGCGCCGCGAGGAAGGCGAGCCCGCCGACCGCCGCCGGAAACACCTCGCGCGACAGCGCCCCGAGCGCGACCGCGTCGAGCAGGACGGCGAGCGGCACCGCCGCGAGGAGCGCCGCGAAAACCGTCGGCGCCCTGCGCTCCCCGCCTTCGGCGACGCCGGCCCCATGCCCCCGCCCGGGACGCGCCGCGAGCCCGAGCGCGAGCGCGGTCGCGGCGATCGCCCCGATCCCGAGGGGCGTCGCGAGATAGGCGAGGGCCGCGTCGAAGCCCCCCGTGCGCGCCTTGAGCAGCGCGACCTCCGTCGCCTCCCGGGCGAGGATCTCCGTCCGGTCGGCCAGGGCAACGCCGATGAGGAGAGGGGTGCGCGGCCACTCGAACCGCCGCATCAGGATCCCGAGAAGGCCGAACGCGCCGAGCGCCGCGAGGTCTCGCAGCGAGCCGGTGGATTGCGTTGCGGCCAGCGCGATCGCCCCGAGGAGGAGCGGCGCGAGCAGGGCGGGGCGGATCCCGCGCAGCCGGCCGAGCGGGCCCGCGACGAGGCGGCAGAGCCCCGCGCCCAAGAGGCCCGCGAGGGCGAGCGCCCAGACGACCGTCAGCGGGTTCGGCAGGCGGTCGCCGAGCGCCGCCGGGCCCGCCTCCAGCCCGAGGAGCCCGATCCCGCCGAGGAAGAGCGCCGCGGCCCCGGTCCCCGGGATGCCGAGAAGGAGGGTGGGGACGAGGGCGCCGCCAGGCTCCGCCGCGGCGGCCGAGGGGCCCCTCCGGCCGTCCTCTCCGGCGCGGGGCGAGGGGGCGGCGCCCCGTTCCGCGGCCGCATCCCCGAGGCCCGGGACCGCGCCCCGGAGCACGCCGGTCCCCGCCTCGCGCAGCGAGGGCCGGGGGTCGCGGAGCTCTGGCCCGGTGCTCTCCCCGCGCAGCCGGGCGACGAGCTCGGGGATCGCGAAGAGGCCAAGGCCGACGACGACGAGCGAGAGCCCATCCTGAAGATAATCCAGGCCGACCTCCAATCTGGGGCCGCCCTCAGCCGGCGCCGCGCCGAGTGCGCCGAGGCTGAGCCCTAGCCCGACGGCCACGAGCCCCTTGAGCGGTGCGCGCCCGGCGAGCCCGCCGGCCAGGGCGAGGCCGAGGAGCGTGAGCAGCAGAAGCTCCGGCCCGGCGAGGGCGCGCGCGAGGGGGCCGGCCGCGAGGAGGGCGAGCGCCAGCGCCGCCGTCCCGACGATCCCGCCGAGGAGCGCGGCCGCGACGGCGGGGCCGGGCCGGCCGGCCGGGGCGCCGCACCGCGAGACGGCGTCCGCGACCGGGGCGACGGCGACGACCCCCGCCATCAGCGCGAGCCCCGCCGCGGGGTCCGCCCCGGGCAGGACGGCGAGCGCCAGCGACAGCCCCGCGATGGTCCCGAGCCCCGGCAGGGCGCCGACCGAGAGCCCGACGAGCGCCCCGGCCGCGAGCCACAGGAGCGGCCCGGCGGCGAGCATCGGCGCGCCCGCCGCGCCGATGTGGGAGAGCCCGGCGCCTAGGAACTCCATCCGGGCCTTCCCGCCAAACGGCTCTCCCGAGGGGCGAGCGCCCCGCTGCCGAGCGCGCGCGCGAGCCCAGGGCGGCGGCGGCCCTGCGCGCGCCCGGCGCCGGCGGCGCCGCGGGGCTCCCGGCGGGGCGCTCTGACGAGGGACCGGGCCGGTCCTGCCCGCCGCGGCTGCGGCGCCCGACTGCGCGGGCGGGGCCGGGCGGCGGGTCGCGCCGCGCGCGTCCGGGTCATGCGGTCCTCCCCTATCCGACCCCGATCCGACGGCGGGTCTCCGCCCGCCCGCCGCCGAGCCTAGACCGCCCCGCCGCGCCTTGGGAAGCGGGCTCGGGCCCGCGCAGGTCACGAAGGGGCTTCCGATCCGAGCCGGCTCGGCTAGGCTCCGGCAGAGGCGCGAGGCGGCAGCGGGAGGGCGCGATGGCGGCGGAGGAGGACGAGCGGGGGCGGCTCGAGGCGATGGTCGAGGGCCTCTACTGGTGGGGCATCCCGACGCTCTTCCGCGCGCCCCCCGCGCGCGACCCGGCCGAGTGCGACATCGCCCTCGCCGGCGTGCCGCACTCCACCGGCAACGGCACCACCGAGCGCGACCAGCATCTCGGGCCGCGGGCGGTGCGCGACGTCTCGGCGATGGGCCGGCGGGTGCACGCGCCGTTCCGGATCGACCCCTGGGAGGCCTGCCGCATCCGCGATCTGGGCGATGTCGCCCTGCCCGAGGGCAACGACAACGAGGCCTCCATCGCCCGCATCACCGATTTCTATGCGGCGGTCGGGGCGGCGGGGGCCCGCGCGGTCTCGATCGGCGGGGACCATTCCGTCACCGGCGGCATCCTGCAGGGCCTCTCGCGGAGCGCGCTGACCGGGGGCCGCCCGGTCGCCCTCGTCCATCTCGACGCGCATACTGATACCTACGCCAAGATCCCCCATTTCCTCGGCGCGGTGAAGTCGGCCGCCCATTGGGGGCAGTATCTCGTCGAGCAGGGGCAGGTGGTGGCCGGCGCCTCGACGCAGATCGGCATCCGCGGCCACACCCGCAGCTTCGACTGGATCGAGCCCTCGACCGAACTCGGCTACCGGGTGATCCCGATGGGGGAGGTGCGCGAGATGGGGGTGGAGGCGGTCGTCGAGGAGGCGCGCGACCGGGTGGGGGACCTGCCGGTCTACATCACCTTCGATCTCGACTGCCTCGACCCGACCGTGGCCCCCGGGGTGGCCAATCTGGAGGCGGGCGAGGACGGCTTCCGCATGGACGAGGCGGTGGCGATCCTGCGCGGCCTGCGCGGGCTCGACATCGTGGGGGGCGACGTCGTCTGCCTGATGCCGACGAAGGACAGCCCCAACAAGATCACCGCGTTGCGCGCCATGGCGGTGATGTTCGAGATGATCTGCCTGATCGGCGACCGGCTGCGTGGGTGACCGGTTTTCGGGCGCTGCGCTGCACAATCGCTGGGCATGGGCCGCAGGGCTGCCATTTGGGCAGGCGCGGGGGCCGAAATTTCCGGCACCGAACGGTTGCGGCGGCGGTCCGTCTGTGCACCGATACGAGTCGGGTTCGATAAACCAAGACAGGGAGACCTTCATGACCCGCTCGCGCATCCTCGCCGCTCTGCTCGCGGCCTCCGTGGCCACCCCGGCGGTCTCGGCCGATATCGTGATCGGCGTGCCCAACTGGGCGTCGGTCAACGCCACCGCCCATGTGCTCGAGGTGGTGATCGAGGAGAATCTCGGCCTCGAGGTCGAGCTGCAGAACGGCACCAACCCGATCGTGTTCGAGGCGATGGACAAGGGCGCGATGCATGTCCATCCCGAGGTGTGGATGCCCAACCAGGAGAACCTTCACAACACCTATGTGAAGGAGAAGGGCACCGTGGTGATGAACGAGAACCCGGTGCAGGCCGAGCAGGGCATGTGCGTGCCGACCTTCATCGCCGAGGAATACGGCATCACCCATATCGACGATCTGACCGATCCCGAGAAGATGGCGATCTTCGACAGCGACGGCAACGGCATGCCCGAGGTGTGGATCGGCGCGCCGGGCTGGGCCTCGACCATCGTCGAGCGGGTGCGCGCGAAGTCCTACGGCTACGACCAGACGTTGGAGCTCACCGAGTTCGACGAGACGCTGGCCTATGCCAATCTCGCGACCGCGATCGAGCAGGGAGAGCCCTGGCTCGGCTTCTGCTACAGCCCGCACTACATCTTCGTGATGCACGACCTCACCGTGCTCGAGGAGCCGGCGCACGACCCGGCGACCTGGACCATCGTGCAGCCGACGGACGATCCGGACTGGCTCGAGAAGTCCGAGGCCTCGACCGCCTGGAAGGGCGCGACGCTGCATCTCCACTATGCCAAGGCGCTCGAGGAGAGCTTCCCGCAGGTGGCCGCGCTCTTCCGCGCCTACGACATGCCGGCGCCCGCGCTCTCGGCGATGGGCAAGGCGCTCGCGGTGGACGACGAGGACCCGACCGAGTGGGCCAAGGCCTGGGTGGCGGCCAACGAGGAGCTGGTCCTCGGCTGGCTGACCGAGTGATCCTCTGACCCTGCGGCCGTCCGGGCGCGAGCGCCGGGCGGCCGCCTCTGCCGGGAGACAGCCGATGGACGCGACCGCGGAAGGGCGGCCCGACGGCCGCAGCGCGACGGAGGAGCCCGTCGTCCGCCTCAGAAACGTCTGGAAGATCTTCGGCCAGAGGGCGCAGGAGGCCATGGCGGCGGTCAGGGCCGAGGGGCTGAGCAAGCCAGAGGTGCTCTCCCGCTTCGGCTGCGTCGTCGGCGTTCAGGACGCGACCTTCGAGGTCTCCCGCGGGGAGATCTTCTGCATCATGGGGCTCTCGGGCTCCGGCAAGTCGACGCTCGTGCGACACGTCAACCGCCTGATCGAGCCGACCTCGGGGCAGATCGAGATCCTCGGGCGGGACATCTCGGCGATGGGCTCTGGCGAGCTGCGCCGGGTGCGGGCCGAGATGATCGGCATGGTGTTCCAGCACATGGCGCTGATGCCCCACCGCTCGGTCCGCGACAACGTCGCCTACCCGCTCGAGATCCGCAACGTCTCCAAGTCGAAACGCTGGGCGGTGTCGGACCATGCGCTCGAGCTCGTCGATCTGGTGGGCTACGAGGACCGCCTGCCGAAGGAGCTCTCCGGCGGCATGCAGCAGCGCGTCGGCATCGCCCGCGCGCTCGCCTCCGACCCCGAGATCCTGCTGATGGACGAGCCCTTCTCCGCGCTCGATCCCCTCATCCGCCTGCAGCTCCAGGACCAGTTCAAGGCGCTCGTGGCGGAGCTGAAGAAGACCACGCTCTTCATCACCCACGATCTCGACGAGGCGATCCGCATCGGCCACCGCATCGCGATCATGAAGGACGGCGTGATCGTGCAGATCGGCACGCCGGAGGACATCGTGATGAACCCGGCGGACGACTATGTCCGGGAATTCGTGCAGGGCATCTCCAAGCTCAAGCTCGTCAAGGCGCATTCGATCATGGAGCCGCTCGACGGGCGCACCGATCTCGAGGCCGCCCCGCGCGCCGACGAGGGCGCCGATCTCGACCAGCTGATCGACCTCGCCGTCGGCACCGATCTGCCCGTCGTCATCACCGAGAACGGCCGGGATGTCGGCCTCGTCACCAAGCCGCGGCTGCTGCGCGGCATCCAGGGGGGCAAGGAATGACCGCGACCGCAGAGGAGGACGCCGCGGGCGTCACCGTCACCGCCGCCTCGGACATCGAGGTGGACCGCGCCGAGCTCGACGCCTCGATCGCCCGCTTCGCCGAGAAGGACGTCGACTACTATCAGCAGGCCTTCCACAAGATCCACGCGGCCACCGGCATCCTGCCCAACACCTTCAACCTCTCCGCGGCGCTGCTCGGCCCGATCTGGGCGGCGATGCGCGGGGTCTGGGGGATGTTCTGGGCCTTCCTGATCCTTGAGATGATCGCCTGGGTGCAGATCGGCCGCGGGCTCTGGGGCAATCCGGGCGCGGAGTTCTCCGAGCGCGCCGAGCGCAACCTCTCCCGCGCGCAGGAGTTCCTCGACCGCGCCGCCGCCGCGCGCGAGGCCGGCGAGGACCCCACCCGCTTCGAGACGCTCGCCGGCAACCTCACCCGCGCCGCCGAGAACGCCCAGGCCCAGGCCGACGCCGCCGCCGCCGAGGCGACGGGCATCCTCCTCACCGGCCTCGGGCTGATGCTGCTCTTCAAGCTCGTCCAGGGCCTCTACGCCAATATCGTCTACGAGAAGCAGTATTCGCGCTGGCGGATCGACCCGGACGGCGTCGAGTCCGGCGTCAAGCCGCGCAATGTCTGGCTCGGCGTCGCCCTCGTGGTGCTGATCGCGCCGCTGACGATCTACAAGTTCACCGTCGCGAGCCCGCTCGAGATCCTCAACGCCTTCCCCGAGCAGGAGGTCTCCGCGCTCGTCTACGACGACGACACGACGATCTACGCCGCCGTCGCCGGCGATCTGGAGGACGGGATCGACTGGCTCGCGACGCAGGGCGCCGGCGCCTTCGACAGCGTGACCGCCGGCGTGCGCTCGGTGCTCGACGCGCTGACCATCGCGCTCATCGGCACCCCCTGGCCCGTGGTGATGGTGGTGATCTGCGTCACCGCCTGGCGCGCCGCGGGGCCGAGGGTCGCGATCTTCACCGCCGCGGCGCTCGCCTATATCGCGCTCCTCGGCTATTGGGAGGTGGCGATGGAGACGGTCGCGCTCGTCGGCGCGGCGGTGCTCATCTGCGTGGTGATCGGCATCCCGCTCGGGATCTGGTTCGGCAAGTCGCGCGCGGCCTATTCCGCCGCCGAGCCCGTGCTCGACCTGATGCAGACGCTGCCGGCCTTCGTCTATCTGATCCCCATCATCGCCTTTTTCGGGACCGGGAACCCCCCCGGCATCCTCGCCACCATCATCTTCGGCATGCCCCCGGTGATCCGGTTGACGGCGCTCGGCATGCGGGGCGTGCCCGAGAGCATCAAGGAGGCGGCCACCGCCTTCGGCGCCTCGCGCTGGCAGCTTCTGAAGGACGTGGAGATCCCGCTCGCCCTCCCCTCGATCATGACCGGCGTCAACCAGACGATCCTGATGTGCCTCTCCATGGTGGTCATCATCTCGCTGATCGGCGGCGGCGGGCTCGGCAAGGAGATCCTCGAGGCGCTGCAATACGCGGCCAAGGGGCCCGGCCTTCTCGGCGGCTTCGCCATCCTCTTCTGCGCCATGGTGATCGACCGGATCGTCCAGGGCGCCTTCCGCCAGAAGGGAGCGTGAGATGGTCTGCGCCGAGGACCGCGCCGCCTTCGCCCGCGACGGGGCGGTGTGCCTGAGGGGCGTGTTCTCCGAGGACTGGATCGAGACGCTGCGCGCCGGGATCGACCGCGACCTCGCCGCCCCCTCGCCCCGCTTCGCCCGCCACACCAAGGGGGAGGGGCCGGCCTATCTCGAGGACTTCTGGGTCTGGTCCGAGATCCCGGAATTCGAGCGCTTCGTCCGGCAATCGCCTTGCGCCGAGATCGCGGCGGGGCTCCTCGGGGCGCGCGAGATCAGTCTCGTGATGGACAACTGGTTCCTCCGCGAGGCGGGCTCCCGCTCGCGCCCGCCCTTCCACCAGGACCTCGCCTATTTCGATTTCGAGGGGACGATGTGCGTCCTCTGGCTGCCGCTCGAGCCGGTGACCGCGGAGAACGGCATCGCCTTCGTCAAGGGCTCGCATCTCTGGGACCGGCTCTTCATGCGGGTGCGCTTCGCCGACGGGCATCCGGCGGGGGCGGAGGGCGATGTGGAGGTCAACGGCCGGCGCTACAGCCCGCCCCCCGACATCGCCGGCGATCCGGGGGCCTACGACCTCCTGCGCTGGGACCTCCAGCTCGGCGACGCGATCTATTTCGACATGCGCACGCTCCACGGCGCGCTCTCCGAGACGGTGCCGACCGAGACCGTCCGCCGCTTCACGCTCCGCATGACCGCAGAGGACGGCGTGATCCGCTACCGGGGCGACTGGGCGAAGGGCGAGCGCGAGATCTTCGAGGCGGCGGGCTATCGCGAGGGCGACCGGATCGCGGGCGACTTCTTCCCTCGCCTCTGGCCGTGAGCGACCGCCTCTCCCCGGAGGAGGCCGCGCGCCGCGTGCTCTGGGAGCTTCTGGGTATCCGCGCCGACGAGACGGTCGCCATCGTCGCCGACGATGCGAGCCCCCCGGAGATGGTCACAGCCCTCCGCGCCGAGCTCGCCCTGCGCGGGGTGGAGGCCTGCCTGCTCGTCCAGCCCCTCCGCGCCCCCGGCGAGGAGAACCGGCTGAGCCCCATGGTCGCCCGCGGGCTGGAAGCGGCGGAGGTCATGGTCGCGATCACGGGCTCCGGCGGCGCGCCGATCTATGCGGGCGAGGTCAAGGCGCTGCTCGCGGCGCGCCGGCTCCGCTTCATGTCCATGGTGATGCGCGACCTCGACATCCTCACCGCCGGCGGCGCCACCGCCGACTACCGCGCCCTCCGCGCCGAGGGCGAGCGCCTCGCCGGGATCTGGCGCGCGGGCGGGCGGATGCGGATCACCTGCGCCCAGGGCACCGACATCTCCGCCCCCGTGGCGCGCGAGGTCTTCGTCGAATGCGGCTACGCGACCGAGGCGGGCGAGAACGCCGCCTTCTCCGACGGCGAGGTCTCCTCCCGCCCCGAGGAGGGGACCGCCGAGGGCGTCTTTGTGATCGACGGGCCGGGCGCGGCCATCGGCCTGCCGGAGCGGCCGATCCGGGTGACGGTCGCCGCCGGGCGGGTGCGCGCCGTCGAGGGCGAGGGCCGCGCCGCCGACCGCCTGCGCGCGATCCTCGACACCGTGCCCGAGGCCGACAACATCGCCGAGTTCGGCATCGGCCTCAATCCGGCCTGCCGGGTCGAGGGGAAGTTCGAGGAGGAGAAGAAGCGCCGCGGCGCCGTCCATATCGCCCTCGGCGACAATCTGTTCTATGGCGGCACCGTGCGCTCGGGCGTCCATCTCGACATGGTGCTGCGCCGGCCGAGCGTCGCGCTCGACGCCCGCCCGCTGGTGGAGGCGGGGCGCATCCTGCTCTAGCCCGCAGCCGCGAAGGAGGCCGCCATGCCGTTCCCCGAGTTCGTCGACGCCTTCCCCCGCCTCGCCGTCCCCTTCCCGGAGGACGTGGTGCGGACCGCCGCGATCCGCTCCGATGCGGGCCTCGTCGCCTTCTTCACCTTCCTCCAGGACATGGAGCTGCCGATGCACGCCCATGGGGCGCAATGGGGCACCGTGGTCGAGGGCGAGATCGAGTTCACCATCGGGGGCGAGACCCGGACCTACCGCCCGGGCGACAGCTACTCGATCCCCGCCGGCGTCGAGCACGGC
This sequence comes from uncultured Limibaculum sp., assembly GCA_964576075.1. Classification (GTDB taxonomy): domain Bacteria; phylum Pseudomonadota; class Alphaproteobacteria; order Rhodobacterales; family Rhodobacteraceae; genus Thermohalobaculum. Next base: position 13,910 of record CAZNTX010000039.1, read on the forward strand.
GCGCGCATCAAGGCCGGCACCCGGGTCGTCGACGTCTTCGAGGAGGCCGACCGCTATGCCCTCCGCCCCTGAGGCTCAGGGCCGCCGCGCGGTCGCGAGCGCGATGCGCGCGGGCAGGCGGAGGGCGTCCCTGCGCGCGACGGGCGCGAAGGCCGCCGCCACCGCCGCCTCGATCTCCGCCACCACCGCCGGCCCGGCCCCGGCCTCCGAGACGATGCGCGCGGCGGGGCCGAGGGCGGTGGCGAGCCGCGCGGCCTCCGCCATGGGGCCGGGGGGCGTGAGCGCGAGATCGACCGGGCGCACCGAGACCTCCGCGAAGCCCCCCGCCGCCAGGAGCCCCGCGAGGCGCCCGAGATCGGCGAGCGCGAAGGGCCCCGGCGCCTCGGCCGGGCGCGGGGCGGGCGCCGGCAGCCGGGCGAGCGCCGCGTCGCGCGGCAGGGTGAACCACGGATTCGCCTCGAGCTCCGTCCAGACCGCGAGCGCGATCCGCCCCCCCGGCCGCAGGGCGCGCGCGATATTGGCGAAGGCCGCGGCGGTGTCGGCGAAGAACATCACGCCGAAGCGGGAGAGCGCGAGGTCGAAGCCCGCGGGGGGGAAGGGGTGCGTCTCGGCATCGGCGAGGGCGAAGGCCGCGTGTCCGAGCCCCGCCTCGCGCCCGCGCGCCTCGGCATGGGCGAGGAGCGCGGGCGAGATGTCGGCGCCGAGGACGCGGCCTTCGGGGCCCACGGCGCGGGCCAGGGCGAGGCTCGTCGCGCCGGCGCCGCAGCCGATGTCGAGCGCGCGCTCGCCCGGGGCGGGGCTGGCGGCGTCGAGGAGCGCGTCGAGGACGGGGGCGAGCAGCCGGTCGAGCCCCGCCGCCTCCGCGCGCCATTTGCGCCCGGTCTCGCCCTGCCAGGCTTCTGCCGCGGGCGCCGCCCCGGTCACCCTGTGGCCTCAGACGCTGCGGATGGTGCCGCCGTCGCAGCGGACCTGGCTGCCGGTGACGTAGCTCGCCCGCTCGCTGACCAGGAAGGCCGCGACGGAGGCGAACTCCTCCACCGTCCCGTAGCGGCCCATGGGGATCGCGGCGCGGGCGGCGGCGCGCACCTCCTCGATGTCGCGCCCGGTGCGCTCCGCCGCGGCGGCGTCGAGCTCGTCCACCCGCTGGGTGTGGATCCGCCCCGGCAGGAGGAGATTGACCGTCACCCCGTCGGGCGCGACCTCGTTGGAGAGCGTCTTCGCCCAGCCGACGAGGGAGCCGCGCACCGCGTTGGAGAGCCCGAGCCCCGGTATCGGCTGCACGGTGCCGGAGGAGGCGACGACGAGCACCCGCCCCCAGCCGCGCGCGCGCATCGCGGGGAGGACGGCCTGCGCGGTCTCCACGAAGCGCACGACGATGGTCTCGAACTCCCGGGCGAGGGCGGCCGGGTCGGCCTCCGCGATCGGGCCCGGGGGCGGGCCGCCGGAGTTGAGCACCAGGATGTCGACCCCGCCGAGCCGGGTGCGCGCCGCCTCCGCCACCGCCGCCGCGAAGCCCGGATCGGCGAGATCGGCGGCGAAGGCCTGCGCGGTGCCGCGGCCATGGGCGGTGATCTCCTCGGCGGCGGCGGCGAGCCGGCCCGCCGAGCGCCCGACGATCATCACGTTCGCCCCCTCCTGCGCGATGGCGTCGGCGATGCCGAGGCCGAGCCCGCGAGAGGCGGCGAGCACGACGGCGCGCTTGCCCTTGAGACCGAGATCCATGGCTGTCCTCCCCCTTCGGTCGGTATCGCCGCGGAGCATGGCCGGGCGGGGGCGCGAGGTCCAGCCCGCTCGCCTCAGCCGCGGCCCATCTCCGCGAGGCGGCGCTCGACCCGGGTGACGAGGCGGTCGAGCTCGGCCTGCGAGGCGGCGCTCAGCTTGGGCCCGGGAGCGCGGACCCGGGCCGAGGCGATGGCGCCGCGCCGGCGCAGGATCTCCTTGCGCGCGGCGAGGCCGAGCCCCGGCTGCTGCTCGTAGCGCACCAGCGGGAGATAGGCGTCGAAGAGATCGGCCGCCGCCTCCCGGTCTCCCTGCCCGTGGAGGCGGACGACCTCGACGAGCATCTCCGGATAGGCGAAGCCGGTCATCGCGCCGTCCGCCCCGCGGGCGAGTTCCTCCGGCAGGAAGAGCCCGCCATTGCCGGTGAGGATCGAGAGCCGCGGCGCGCCGGCGGCGTCGGCCCCGCGGCGGACCGCCTCGAGCTTGTCGAGCCCCGGCCAGTCCTCGTGCTTCAGCATGACGAGCTGGGGATGGGCGCGGGCGGCGCGGTGGATCGAGGCGGCGGAGATGCGCACCCCGCTCGCCTGGGGGAAGTCCTGCAGGCAGAGGGGGATTTCCGGGCCGAGATGCTCCGACACGCCGGCGAGATAGGCGGCGAGCTTCTCCTCGGTGTCGGTGCCGGCGGGGGGCGCGACCATGACGCCGGCGGCCCCCGCCTCCATCGCGCCGCGGGCGAAGCGGGCCATCACGTCGAGCCCGCCGGCCGAGACGCCGACGAGGACGGGGATGCGGGCCCCGGTCCTGGCGAGGACGCGGGCGAGGAAGGTCTCGGCCTCGTCCGGGGCGAGCTTGGCGGCCTCGCCCATGATGCCGAGGACGGTGATCCCGCTGACGCCGTGGGAGAGGTAGAAGTCGACGAGGCGGTCGGCGCTCTCGAGGTCGAGCGCGCGGTCCTCGCGGAACGGGGTGGCGGCGATGATGAAGACGCCGCGCTGGTCGCGGTGGATCGGCTCTGTCATGGGGGTCCGGGTCCGTCTGGTTGCGGCCGCAGGCTAGCAGGGGCGGGGCTCCGGCGCTTCGGGGGCTTTGGGCCCTCGCGGCGGCGGGGTCCGTGGGCGCTTGCCGCGCTTTCGGGCGAGGCTCGGCCGACCGACGCGCTCCGTGGCGCGCGTGCCGGTGGCGCGGGGGGCGAGGCCTGCGGCGGGTGCCTGGCGCGGGCGGCGCTCGGCGGCCGCAATGGGGGGGCGGCGAGGTCGCCGGCGGCCGCCGCAGCGCCTGGGCGGCCGCGGGGGCGTGCGCGCGGGACCGCGGCCTCGCGTGGCTGCGCCTTGCCGAACGGCGGGCCCCGGAGACCCGGCCCCGGGGCCATCGGCGGTCCGCCGGCCCGGGGCGCGGTGGCGCCGGGGAGTTGCGCGGGCCGCAGTTTGCCGGCCTCTCTCGGGTCAGCGCAGGGCGTCGAGGGCGGCGCGGCAGTCCGGGGCGAGCTTCGGGCGCGCCTCGGCGAGGCAGGCGGCGATGCGGCCCTGCCCCGGCGCGACGGCGAGGCAATGGCGGCGGGCGTCGGCATAGCAGGCGAGCCAGGCGGTGCGGAGCGCGCGGGCCGGGGCGAGGCGGGCCGCGCAGGCCGGGGCGAGGCGGGGGCGCCGCGCCTCGAGGCAGGCGAGGATGCGGCCGCCGCCCGGGGCGATCTCGGCGCAGTGGCGCGCGGCGTCGGTCCGGCAGGCGCGGAGCGTCGCCGCGATGGCGGTGCGAGGGGAGATGTCGAGCGCGGGCTCGGCGGTCTCCGCGGCCGCCGGCGGCGAGGCGAAGGCGAGGCAGACGGCGAGGGCGGCGAGGACGGGGGTCCGGTTGGCGGTCATCGGGGTTTCCTGATCGCTGGGGGTCGGATGCGGGCGAGGGAGCGGGCGTTTGCCCGCGTGCCGCTCAGCGGCGGGGCGGAGGCCGGTGCCGCTGCCGGGGCCGTCGGGGCGGCTCGGGCTCTGCCCCCTGGGTGTCTCGATCATGGCGGTCTCCTTCGTTGGGCGCGCCCGTGCGGGGCGCTCGGGGAGAGCCTCGCGCCTGGGCTTTGCAGGGGTGTTGCGCGCGGGCGGGGCGTTCGTGACGAAGTGTAACCGCGGGCGGATCGGGCCGGCTGCGGGCCTGCCGCGGGGCGCGGGCTCTGCTAGGCTCGTGCGCATGCAGAACGCGGGCGCGACAGGGATGGCGGCGGCGCGGATCCTCCTCGTCGAGGACGATCCGGAGATCCGCGCGCTCACCCGCGACTATCTCGAGCGCCACGGCTTCCGGGTCGCGACCGCCGAGGGCGGGGCCGCGCTCGACCGGGCGCTCGCCGCGGGGCCGCCGCCCGATCTCGTCGTGCTGGATCTGATGCTGCCGGGGGAGGACGGGCTCTCGATCTGCCGGCGGCTGCGGGCGGGCTCGGCGCTGCCGATCCTGATCCTGACCGCGCGGGGGGAGGAGGTCGACCGCATCGTCGGGCTCGAGATCGGGGCGGACGACTACATGGCCAAGCCCTTCAACCCGCGCGAGCTCGTCGCGCGCATCCGGGCGATCCTGCGCCGGGCCGAGGCGGCGGCGCCGGCGCCGGAGCGGCTGCGGGCGGGGCCGCTCGCGGTCGATCTCGCCGCGCGGCAGGTCGCGGGTCCCCGGGGGGAGATCGCGCTGACGGCGGCGGAGTTCGACCTTCTCGCCTGCTTCCTCGCGCGCCCGGGACGGGTGCTCTCGCGCGAGGTGCTGATGGACTGGACCCGCGGGCGCGCGGCCGGGCCCTTCGACCGGACGATCGACGTGCAGGTGAGCCGGCTCCGGCGCAAGATCGAGGCGGGGACCGGGCCGATCATCAAGACCGTGCGCGGGGCGGGCTATGTGCTCGCCGTCGAGGTCGCGCAGGGCGGTGAAGGAGAGGGTCCGTGAGCCGGCTCGCCGCGGCCTTCGGGCGGCTCGGGCTCCTCGCGCGGCTCGTGGGGATCGTGCTGCTGCTGCTCCTCGCGGTGGCGGCGGCGGGGATCGGGCTCTCCTACGCCTCGCGCGAGGCGGCGCGGGACCCGATGGCCGGGCTGCCGGAGCGCATCGCCGCGGCGGTGGCGGCGCTCGAGCGGGCGGGGCCGGAGGGGGCCGAGGAGATCGTCCGCGCCGTCTCGGGGCCCGACCTCGCCCTCTCCCTGCTCCCCGAGATGCCGCCCCGGGCGGAGGGCGCGCGGGGAATGCCGGGGGCGGAGTGGCTGCTTGCGCGCCGGCTCGGCGAGGCGCGGGGGCTGCGCGTCGACCGGCTGGCGCGCCCGCGCGGGCCCGCGCGGCTCCGGGCGGGGCCGCGGGTCGCCGCCTTCGTCCCGCTCGCCGGGGGGCGGGTCGCCCGCTTCGCGCTCGGCGCGCGGGGCGCGAACGCGCTTTTCGGCGTGCCGGTGGGGTTCTGGATCGGCGCGGCGGGGTTCCTCTTCGCCGCCCTCGCGGTCTGGGCGATCGCGCGGGAGGCGCGTCCGCTGCGCCGGCTCTCGGCCTCGGTGGCGGGGTTCGCGGCCGACGGGACGCCCCGCCCGGTGCCGGAACGGGGCGCGCCGGAGATCCGCCGCCTCGCCGCCGCGGTGAACGCGATGCAGGGCCGGATCGCGGGGCTGATCCGGGCGCGCACCGTGCTCCTCGGCGGGATCGGGCACGATCTGAAGACGCTCGTCACCCGGCTGCGGCTGCGCATCGAGGACATCCCAGAGCCCGAGCGCCGCGCCCGCGCCGAGGCCGATCTCGCGGCGATGACGGCGCTGCTCGACGACGCCCTCGCCGTCGCCCGCGGCGCGGAGGGCGGCCCGCGCGAGCCGGTGGACCTCGCGGCCCTCGCCCGGGAGGAGGCGGCGGCGCGGCCGCGGGCGGCGCTCGCGGTCGGCGCCGCGGAGCCGGTCCGGGTGATCGGCGCGCCGGCGGCGCTCAGGCGGCTCGTCGCCAATCTGCTCGACAATGCGCTGCGCTATGGCGGGCGCGCGGCGGTCTCGGTCGCGGTGGCGCAGGGGGAGGCGGTGCTCGCCGTCGAGGATGCGGGGCCCGGCATCCCGGAGGCGCTGCGCGAGGAGGTGTTCGAGCCCTTCGTCCGCCTCGAGGCCTCGCGCTCGCGGGAGACCGGCGGGAGCGGTCTCGGCCTCGCCATCGTGCGCCAGATCGCCGAGGCCCATGGCGGGCGGGCGGAGATCGGTGAGAGCGCGGCCCTCGGGGGGGCGCGGGTCGCGGTGCGTCTGCCGGCGGCGCGCTGAGGCTCAGCGCCGGCGCAGCGCGGCGATCGCCTCGAGGAGCCCCTCGGTCGCCGCATCCGGTGCGGGGCCGGGGCGGGGGCGGCCGGCCTCGATCGCGTCCGTCTGGGGGGCGAGCTCGCGCGCCAGCGCCTTGCCGAGCTCCACCCCCCATTGGTCGAAGGGGTTGATCCCCCAGATCACCGCCTCGGCGAAGACCTTGTGCTCGTAGAGCGCGACCAGCCGGCCGAGGGCGGGGGCGTCGAGCTCCGGCAGCAGGATCACGGTGGAGGGGCGGTCGCCGGGGAAGGTGCGGTGCGGGGCGAGGCGCTCGATCTCGTCGGCGCCGAGCCCGGCCGCGGCCATCTCGGCCCGCGCCTCCGCCTCCGTCCGCCCGATGGCGAGCGCGCGGGCCTGGGCGAGGCAGTTGGCGACGAGGGCCGCGTGATGGCCGGGCATCTCGGCGCCGGGCCCGCGGGGGCGGGCGGCGAGGACGAAATCGACCGGCACCGGGTCGGTCCCCTGATGCAGGAGCTGGAAGAAGGAGTGCTGCGCGTTGGTCCCGGGCTCGCCCCAGATCACCGGCGCGGTCGGCCGCGCGACGGGGCGGCCGTCGGCGGTGACGCGCTTGCCGTTCGACTCCATCTCGAGCTGCTGGACATAGGCGGGGAAGCGCTCGAGTCGCTGGTCGTAGGGGACGAGGGCGGTGGCGCCCGCGCCCATCAGCCGGCGCCAGACGGCCGTGAGCGCGAAGGCGAGGGGGCGGTTCTCCGGCCCGAGGGGGGCGTCGCGGAACTCCGCGTCGATCTCGCGGGCGCCCTCCAGGAACGCCTCGAACCGGGCCGCCCCGATGCCGATGGCGAGGGCGAGCCCGACCGAGGACCAGAGCGAATAGCGCCCGCCGACCCAGTCCCAGAAGCCGAAGACGCGCGCCTCCTCGATGCCGAACTCGGCGCAGGCGGGCAGATTGGTGGAGACCGCGGCCATCTGCCGGTCCGCCGCGGCCCGGCCCACCCCCGCCTCGAGCCAGGCCCGCGCCGAGGCGGCGTTGAGCATCGTCTCCTGCGTCGTGAAGCTCTTGGAGACGGTGACGAGCAGCGTGCGCGCCGGGTCGAGGGGGGCGAGGGTGTCGGCGAGATGGGCGGCGTCGACGTTCGAGACGAAATGGAGCCGCGGCCCGTCGATATCCGGCGAGAGGGCGCGGGCGGCCATGGCGGGGCCGAGATCGGAGCCGCCGATGCCGATGTTCACAACGTCCGAGACCGGCCCGCCGGCTGCGGCATGGGCGCCCGAGCGCACCCGCTCGGCGAAGGCGAGCATGCGCGCGCGGGTGGCCTCCGGGTCGGCGCCCGGCGGGGGCGCGGCGCCGCCGCGGAGCGCCATGTGGAGGGCGGGCCGGCCCTCGGTCGCGTTCACCGGGCGGCCGGCGAAGAGGGCGGCCCGGGCGGTCTCGAGCCCGGCTGTGCGGGCCAGATCGGCGAGGGATACGAGGGCGGCGGCGTCGAGCTTCTCGCGGGAGAGGTCGAGCAGGAGCCGCGCATCGCCGATGCGCAGGCGGCGGGCGCGCTCGGCATCGGTCAGGAGATCGCGCAGCGGGCGGCGGGAGAGCCGCGCCGCCTCCGCCTCGACCCGCGCCCAGGCCGCCGCTTCGCCCCGCTCCGCGCTCATCGGCGCCTCCCCGCTTGCCGCCTCCCCGCAGGCCCCCTCGGCGGCCGCGCCGCGAGATGCATAGCCCGCCGGCGGCGGCGCCGGAAGCCCGGAGGCGGGCTCAGGAGGCGCGGGCGGCGCGCTCGACGAGGACGTAGAGGCCGAGGCGGGCGCCGGCGAAGATGGCGAGCACCACCACCGGGGCGCTCGGCGAGAGCACGGAGAGGGCGGAGAGCCCCTGGCCGATCGTGCAGCCCCCGGCCAGGACGCCGCCGACGCCCATCAGCGCCGCCCCGGCGAGCTGGCGGCGAAGCTCGCGGGCGTCGTCGCAGGCCTCCCAGCGGAACTCGCCGGTGATCCGCGCGCCGATCGCGGCCCCGAGGGCGACGCCGACGACCGCCGCCACGGAGAAGTCGAGGAGCGCCGCGGCGTCCCCGGTCATCGCGGTCAGCACGGTTTCGCCGAGCGGCGCGACGAAGCTGAAGCCCTCGGGCGAGACCGGGTCGAAGCCGATGCGCCCGGCGAGCGTCGTCGCGACCCAGGCGGCGGCGATGGTGGCGCCGACGGCGAGGCCCCATCCCACCCGCGCGCGGGTGAGCCCCGGGCCGATGGCGACGAGGCCGAGCCCCGCGGCGAGGAGGAGCGCAGGCAGCAGCGGATCGACGCCGAGGCGCGCGCCGGCCCAGGCGTCGAGCCCCTCCTCTGGCCCCTGCGGCATGGCGAGGGCGAGGCGCACCCCCTCGAAGGGGCCGACGAGCACGGCCGAGGCCGTCACCCCCATCACGATCAGCATGAGGAGCGAGCGCAGATCCCCCCCGCCCGCGCGGGCGATGGCGCCGAAGCCGCAGGTGCCGACCTGCGCCATGCCGTAGCCGAAGAGGAGCCCGCCGATCACCGCGCCCGCGGGGGACCAGCCTTGCGTGAGATAGCGCGTCTCGGGCGGGGCGACGAGGCCCGCGGCGGCGAGGAGCGCGGTGAAGAGGATCGCGCTCGAGGCCGCCACCGCGAGCATGCGCAGCCGCCCGGTGTCGCCGCCATAGACGGCGTCCTCCACGGCGCCCATGGCGCAGAGCCGGCCGATCCGGGCCGCGAGGCCGAGCACGATGCCGCCGGAGAGCCCGGCGAGGGCGGCGAGCTGGGCGCCTTCCATGAAGTCCACGGCGTTCGTCTCCCAAGGTTTTCTTGAGAGCGTAACGCCGATCTCGCCCGGCCCGCAAGCGCTCAGGCGGGGCGGGGCCTAGGCGTCGGGACGGGCAGGGCCGCCGTCCTCCTTGCAGAAGAGCTCGTAGACGACCTCGATCATCTGGCGCACGCGGCCGTCGACGAGGCGATAATAGATCGTCTTGCCCTCGCGCCGGTTCTCCACGAGCCCCTCGAGGCGCAGCCGCGCGAGCTGCTGGCTGACCGCGGCCTGGCGCTGGGAGAGGAGCTGCTCGAGCTCGGTGACGCTGCGCTCCCCGGTGGCGAGGTAGCACAGGATCATCAGCCGCCCCTCATGGGCGAAGGCCTTCAGGAAATCGGTGGCCTGGCGCGCGTTCTCCATCATCCGGTCGAAATCCGCGTCGTCGAGGTCGTCGTCGAAGGCGGGGAGGGGCATGGGCTCGGGCTCATCCGATGTTGCGGCGCATCGTGGCGAGACATAGGGTCGGCGGCCGGCGCCGCCCACCCCTCCGAAAGACCGTATGCCCCCTCATCCGGCCGCACCGGATCGCGCCCGCGAAAGCAGCCGTTGGAGCAGGCCGTAGAAGAAGTCCTCCCCCGGATAGCCCTCGATCCGGCCGACCTCCCGGCCGTCCTCGAGCAGCACGAAGGTGGGGGTGTAGTGCGCCCGCCGCGCGAGGGTCACGCCGTCCGGCAGGGGCGCGTGGATCGGGTGGCGCGAGAGCGGCAGATCGCGGCCCTCCTCGGTCTTGTGGAAGACGACGCCGACCTCCGCCTCCCACCGCGCGCACCATTCGCAGTTCTTCTGATCGAGCATCAGGAGCCTGAGTTCGCCCGCACCCGCCGGCGCCGCGAGGATCAGAAAAATCAGGAGGGCGCGGAGCATTCGCTTGACCGGTGCTTGGGCTTCAGGATAAACGTATTCTAATACAAGAATATGAGAGGCGCAAGCTCGGGGAGGAGCGCATGGGTCTCGACATCAGCCTGATCGGCGCGGTCCTCGCGGGGCTCGCCTCCTTCGCCTCGCCCTGCGTGCTGCCGATCGTGCCGCCCTATCTCTGTTTCCTCGCGGGCATGAGCCTCGAGGAGATCACCGGCGAGGGGGAGCGCGCGCCGGGGGCGCAGCGGCGCATCCTGCTCGCGGCGGTGTTCTTCACGCTGGGCTTCGCGACGATCTTCGTCGCCCTCGGCGCGGCCTCGAGCGCGATCGGGCAGGCGGTCAGCCAGCATTTCGACACGCTCCGAATCGTCGCGGGCTGCCTGATCTTCCTGTTCGGGCTGCATTTCCTCGGGGTGCTGCGGATCCCGCTGCTCTACCGGCAGGCGCGGATGGAGGTGGAGAGCCGGCCCGCGGGGCTCTTCGGCTCCTATCTCGTCGGGCTCGCCTTCGGCTTCGGCTGGACGCCCTGCGTCGGCCCCGTGCTCGCCGCGATCCTGTTCACCGCGGCGGGGCAGGAGACCGCGCTCGACGGGGCGATCCTCCTCGGCGCCTACGCCCTCGGCATGGGCGCGCCCTTCGTGCTGGCCGCGGCCTTCGCGGGGCCCTTCATGGGGCTCATGCGCCGGTTCCGCCGGCATATGGGGTATGTGGAGAAGGGGATGGGCGCGGTTCTGGTCGCCACCGGGGTCCTCTTCGTGATGAACTGGATTCCCGACATCGCCAACTGGATGATCGACTACGTGCCCGTCGCGGGCTGACAAGACAGGGAGGATCCGATGATCGACCGCCTGCTCGCCGCCGCCGCCGTCGCGCTCTTGCCCTTCGGGGCGGCCGCCGAGCCTGCCCCCGGGGCGCTCCACTCCAAGCCCTGGTTCGCCGTCACCTTCAAGGACATGCGCGAGGACATGGAGGACGCCACCGCCCAGGGCAAGCGCCTCGCCGTCATCGTCGAGCAATACGGCTGCATCTATTGCCGCAAGCTCCACGAGGAGGTGCTGTCGGACCCGGAGGTCGCGGACTTCATCAAGGAGAACTTCGTCGTCGTGCAGCTCAACATGTTCGGCGAGGAGGAGGTGACCGATCTCGACGGCGAGGTGATGACCGAGCGCGAGGCGGTGCGCCGCTGGGCCGTCAGCTTCACGCCGACGGTGATCTTCCTGCCCGAGGAGGCGCCGGAGGACGTCACCGTCGCCGAGGTCGAGGTGGAGCGGATTCCGGGCGCCTTCGGCAAGTGGACCACGCTCGACATGTTCCGCTGGGTGCATCTCAAGGGCTACGAGGGCGAGGAGCACTTCCAGAAGTTCCACGCGCGCCACATCGAGGAGCTCCGCGCGGCGGGGCGGCTCTGAGCCCGGGGGCCGGGGCGCGTGCGACAAAACATTCGGGTATTTGAATTCGTTGTTGCGTGCGCTAGGCCGCTCTGGCAGGTTCTACGAAACAAAAACGAAGAATCGCTTCTGGGAGACGCTGGATGAAGGCACCTCACACCCCCCTCGCGGCCGTCATGGCCGTGGCGCTCGCCGGTTGGGCGGTCGCGGAAACGCCTCCGAGCGAGGTCAAGCACGGCGAGCTCGGCGCGGTCGAGGCGTCGTTGACCGGCAAGCCGGGCGACCCGGCCTCGGGCCGCGAGATCGTCTCGGCCAAGTCGCTCGGCAACTGCATCGCCTGCCACGCCAACTCGGACATGGCCGAGGTTCCCTGGCACGGCGAGGTCGGCCCGCCGCTCGACGGCGCGGGCGATCGCTGGACGGCGGCGCAGCTGCGCGGGATCATCGTCAATTCCAAGGCCGTTTTCCCGGGCACGATCATGCCCGCCTTCTACAAGGTCGACGGCTTCATCCGCCCCGGCGAGGGTTACACCGGCGGCCCGGCGGAGACGGTCGAGCCGATTCTCACCGCGCAGCAGATCGAGGACGTCGTCGCCTATCTCGCGACCCTCAAGGAGCAGTGACCCCGCGCGGGCGTCACGGCGCTAGACCACAGGAGACACTCATGAACCTCAGCAGACGACAGGCCCTGGCCCTCGGCGCCGGCGCCCTCACCGCCGCGGCGCTGCCCGGCCTCGCCATCGCCGCGACCGACAAGGTCCAGGCCGCGATCGACGCCTTCACCGGCGGCGCGGCCGTGGCCGAGGGCGGCGTCAACCTCACCACCCCCGAGATCGCCGAGAACGGCAACACGGTGCCCGTCGAGGTCTCCGCGGAGGGGGCGAGCGAGATCATGCTGCTCGCGGCCGGCAACCCCTCGCCGGGCGTCGCCACCTTCAAGTTCGGCAAGCTCGCCGCCTCGGGCAGCGGCGCCTCGACCCGCATCCGCCTCGCCTCGACGCAGGACGTGATCGCGGTCGCCAAGATGCAGGACGGCAGCTTCACCATGGTGAAGAACACCGTGAAGGTCACCATCGGCGGCTGCGGCGGCTGAGTTACGGGAAGGATACGGAACAATGGCCAAGATCAAACCCCGCGTGAAGGTGCCGCGCAAGGCCGAGGCCGGCGAGGTCGTCACCATCAAGACGCTGATCAGCCACCCGATGGAGTCGGGCCAGCGCAAGGACCGCAAGACCGGCGAGCTGATCCCGCGTCAGATCATCAACCGCTTCGTCGCGAGCTTCGAGGGCGAGACGGTGTTCGAGGCGATGATCGAGCCCGCGGTCTCGGCGAACCCCTATTTCGCCTTCGACATGACCGTCCCCGGCGAGGGCACGCTCGCCTTCGAGTGGCACGACGACGACGGGTCGGTCTACACCGAGGACAAGAAGATCAAGATCGGCTGAGCCGGCGTCCCCTGGGAGGAAACAGCGGATGAAGAGAACGACAACCATCGCGGCCGTCATGGCGGCCGCCGCCCTCGCGGCGGCGCCCGCCGTCGCCGACGAGGACGCGGAGCTGGTCATCAACGGGGAACTCGAGATGGTGACCAAGCTCGACGCCCCCGAAGGCAACCCGCTGCCGGAGATCCTCTCCGGGTGGCGCTTCCGCACCGAAGAGACCCAGGTGCTGGAGATGGACGACTTCGACAACCCGGGCTTCATCTATGTCGATCAGGCGCTCGACGCCTGGGAGACGGTGGAGGGCACGGAGAACAAGTCCTGCGCCTCCTGCCACGGCGACGTGGAGGAGAGCATGGCGGGCGTGCGCGCCGCGATGCCCAAGTGGAACGAGGCGGCCCAGGATCTCTGGTCCCTCGAGAACTACATCAACGACTGCCGCGAGACCCGCATGGGCGCCGAGCCTTGGAAGTGGGACAAGCCGGACATGAACGCCATGACCGCGCTGATCGGGCTGCAGTCGCGCGGGATGCCGGTGAACGTCCAGATCGACGGGCCGGCGGCCGAGTGGTTCGAGAAGGGCGAGGAGATGTATTACACCCGCTTCGGCCAGCTCGAGCTCGCCTGCGCGAACTGCCACGAGGACAACTACGGCAACATGATCCGGGCCGACCATCTGAGCCAGGGTCACACCAACGGCTTCCCGACCTACCGGCTGAAGAACGCCCGTCTGAATTCGATCCACGGGCGCTTCAAGGGCTGCATCCGCGATACGCGGGCGCACACCTTCGCCCCAGGCTCGCCGGAGTTCCGGGCGCTCGAGCTCTATGTCGCCTGGCGCGGCCAGGGGCTCTCGGTCGAGACGCCGTCGGTCCGCAACTGACGCAACATCCGGGCCGCGCCTTCGGGGGCGGCCCTCAGGTCTCAACGGCCCGATGGCGCTCCGGGGCGAGCGCACGGGAGAGGTTTGCCGATCCGCCGCCCGTCCGAGGCCGGTCGGCCCCGGGCCGCGGCCCGGACAGGCTCACAAGGATAGAGAAGGTCCGCCCATGATCTCGAGACGCGATTTCCTCCAGGCCGGCATGGCCGCAGCCGCGATCGCAGGCGGCGGGGTCGGGCGCCTCGCCTCGGCGCAGGGGCTGACGGAGGCGGGCCTCGTCGACATGGCGCCCCTCGGCAACGTGACGCTGATCCACGTCACCGATATCCACGCCCAGCTCGCCCCCGTCTGGTTCCGCGAGCCCTCGATCAATCTCGGCGTGGGCAACGCGGCCGGCAAGCCGCCGCACATCACCGGGGCCGAGTTCCTGAAGCTCTACGGCATCGAGCCCGGCAGCCCGCGCGCCTATGCCCTCGCCTATCCCGATTTCGCGGCGCTCGCGCAGGACTACGGCAAGATGGGCGGGCTCGACCGGGTGGCGACCGTGATCAAGCGCATCCGCGCCGAGCGCGAGGGCGCGATCCTGCTCGACGGCGGCGACACCTGGCAGGGCTCGCTCACCGCGCTGCGCACCAACGGGCAGGACATGGTCGACGCCATGAACCTCCTCGGTCCCGACGCGATGACCTCGCATTGGGAGTTCACCCTGGGGCTCGACCGGGTGACGGAGATCGTCGACGACCTGCCCTTCCCCTTCCTCGGCGCCAATATCTACGACGCCGAGTGGGACGAGCCGGCCTACGAGCCCTACACGATGATCGAGCGGGGCGGCACGCTGATCGCCGTGATCGGGCAGGCCTTCCCCTATCTGCCGATCGCCAACCCCTCCTGGATGTTCCCCGGCCTCTCCTTCGGGGTGCGCGAGGAGCGCATGGCGGAGGTGGTCGCCGAGGTCCGCGACGAGGGCGCGCAGGCGGTGGTGGTGCTCTCCCACAACGGCTTCGATGTCGACCGCAAGCTCGCCTCCCGCGTCCCCGGCATCGACGTGATCCTGACTGGCCACACCCACGACGCGCTGCCCGAGCCGCTGATGGTGGGCGACACGGCGCTGATCGCCTCGGGCAGCCACGGCAAGTTCGTGAGCCGGGTGGACCTCGACGTCGACAAGTCCGGCGTGAAGGGCATCGCGCACCGGCTGATCCCGGTGTTCTCCGACGTGATCGCGCCGGACCCGGAGATGGCCGCGCTCATCGCCGAGCACCGCGCGCCCTACGAGGCGGAGCTGACGGAAGTGCTCGGCACCACCGAAGGCACGCTCTACCGTCGCGGCAACTTCAACGGCACCTGGGACGATCTGATCTGCAACGCGCTCATCGAGGAGCGCGACGCCGAGATCGCGCTCTCCCCCGGCTTCCGCTGGGGCGCCTCGCTGATCCCGGGCGCGGACATCACCCGCGAGGACGTCTTCAACGCCACCGCCATGAGCTATCCGGAAGCCTATCGCACCGAGATGACGGGCGAGATGCTCCACACCGTGCTCGAGGACGTGGCCGACAACCTCTTCAACCCCGACCCCTACTACCAGCAGGGCGGCGACATGGTCCGCGTCGGCGGCATGGGCTACCGGATCGACATCTCGAAGCCCCAGGGCAGCCGCATCACCGACATGACGCTGCTCTCGACCGGCGAGCCGATCGACCCGGCGCGGGCCTATGTGATCGCGGGCTGGGCCTCGGTCAACGAAGGCACCGAGGGCCCGCCGATCTGGGAGGTCGTGGAGCAGCATATCAAGCGGATCGGCACCGTCGATCTCGACCCCAACACCTCGGTCCAAGTCGTGGACCACGGCTGACATTCATTCGGAGGACAGGCATGAGCGACACTCCCTCTTCCTCGCGGCGGGCCTTCCTGAAGGCCTCCCTCGCCGCGGGCGGCGCGGCGGCGGCGGCGGCGACGGGCGCCCGCGCGGCGACGCCCGACCCGCTGATCACCGATCTCGAGCAGCAGCCCTGGACGCAGTATCTCGGCGACGGCGTCGATGCGCGGCCCTATGGCGTGCCCTCCGAGTTCGAGGCGCATGTGGTGCGCCGCGACGTGCCCTGGCTGACCGCGGACCCGGTCTCCTCGGTCAACTTCACGCCGCTGCACGAGCTCGACGGCATCATCACGCCGAACGGCCTGTGCTTCGAGCGCCATCACGGCGGCACCGCCCATATCGCCCCGCAGGACTGGCGGCTGATGATCAACGGGCTCGTCGAGACGCCCAAGGTCTTCACCCTCCAGGACATCATGCGCTTCCCGCGCGTGACGCGCGCCTATTTCCTGGAATGCGCCGCCAATTCGGGCATGGAGTGGCGCGGCTCGCAGCTCAACGGGGTGCAATACACCCACGGCATGATCCACAACGTCATGTATACGGGCGTGCCGCTCAAGTTTATCCTGGAGGAGGCGGGGCTGAAGGGCTCGGCCGCCTGGCTCCTGCCCGAGGGCGCGGACTCGGCGGCGATGACCCGCTCGGTGCCGCTCGAGAAGGCGCTCGACGACTGCCTGATCGCCACGCACATGAACGGCGAGCGTCTGCGCCCCGAGCAGGGCTACCCCGCGCGCCTCGTCGTGCCCGGCTGGGAAGGCAACATGTGGGTCAAGTGGATCCGCCGCATCGAAGTCGGCGACAAGCCCTGGCACCACCGCGAGGAGACCTCGAAATACACCGACCTGATGGCCAACGGGAAGGCGCGGCGCTTCACCTGGGAGATGGACGTGAAGTCCGTCATCACCAACCCCTCCCCGCAGGCGCCGATCGCCCACGGCAAGGGCCACACGGTGATCACCGGCATCGCCTGGACCGGGCGGGGCACCGTCTCGGAGGTCCACGTCACCACCGATGGCGGCGTCAACTGGCAGAAGGCGCGCCTCGAGGGGCCGAGCCTCGACAAGTCGATGCACCGTTTCTACTACGAGTTCGATTGGGACGGCTCGCCGCTCCTGCTGCAATCGCGCGCGATCGACAGCGAGGGCATGATCCAGCCGACCAAGGACCAGCTGCGGAAAGTGCGCGGGGTCAACTCGATCTACCACAACAACGGCATCCAGACCTGGGCCGTGAACAGCGACGGAGTGGCGGAAAATGTCGAAATTTCGTGAGATCGGACCGCTCGTCGCGGCTTCGCTGCTCCTCGCGTCGCCCGGCCTCGCCGATGGCGAGGGGCTCGGCCTCGGGCGCGAGGCGCTGCCCGAGGAGATCGCGGCCTGGGACATCGACGTGCGCCCGGACGGGCAGGGCCTGCCGGTCGGGCAGGGCACGGCCTGGGACGGCGAGACGATCTTCGCCGAGCAGTGCGCCTATTGCCACGGCGATTTCGGCGAGGGCGTCGACCGCTGGCCGGTGCTCGCCGGCGGTTACGACACGCTGACCCAGGAGCGCCCGGTCAAGACCATCGGCTCCTACTGGCCCTATCTCTCCACGGTGATCGACTACATCAACCGGGCGATGCCCTTCGGCCATGCGCAGTCGCTGAGCCCGGACGAGGTCTACGCGATCACCGCCTATCTGCTCTACATGAACGACGTGATCGACGACGACGAATGGGTGCTCTCCAACGAGACCTTCGCTGAGGTCGAAATGCCGAACGCGGGGAACTTCTTCCAGGACCCGCGCCCGGACACGCCGGTTCTCGCCGAGGGCGCGCCCTGCATGTCGGACTGCAAGGAGAGCGTCGAGATCACCATGCGCGCGCGGGTGCTCGACGTGACGCCGGACGCGGACGACGACACCACCGCCGGGATCTCGGTGGACTGAGATGGCCCGCTCCCGCACCCTTCCCGGCGTCGCGGCGCTCCTCGTGCTGGGGCTCGCGGGGCCCGGGGCGGGGCAGGACGCGACCGGCCTCGGCGGCGATCCCGAGCGCGGCGCCGACCTCTACAAGCAATGCCGGTCCTGCCACATGGTGGGGCCGGAGGCGCGCAACCGCGTCGGCCCGCATCTGAACGACCTCTTCGGCCGGCGCGCGGCGGCGATCGAGGGCTACGCCTATTCGGCTGATATGGAGCGCGCGGGCGCCGACGGCCTCGTCTGGGACGCCGCGGCGCTGCACATCTATCTCGAGAACCCGCGCAGCCTCGTCACCGGCACCCGCATGGCTTTCCGCGGCATCCCCGACGCGGGCGACCGCGAGGACATCATCGCCTTTCTCCGGCAGTTCTCCGCGAGCCCCGCCGACATCCCCGAGGCCGCGCCGACCGCGGCGCCGAAGGACCCGGATGTCGACCCCGCCGTGCTCGCCATCGAGGGCGACCCGGCCTATGGCGAGTATCTCTCGAGCGAATGCGTCACCTGCCACCAGGCCAGCGGCGAGGACGAGGGCATCCCCTCCATCACCGGCTGGCCGGAAGATATTTTCGTCACGGTGATGCATGCGTACAAGAATCAGCACCGTCCGCACCCCGTTATGCGTATGATCGCAGGCACGCTCTCCGACGAGGAGATCGCGGCCCTCGCGGCCTATTTCCGGGGCGTCGACTGATCGGCGCCCGCACATCGAGGCGCCCGCGCGAAGACGGGCGTCCGAAATTTGGGAGGACGACCGGATGACGATGACGAGACGCACCTGGCTCGCGGGCGCCGCCGCGGGCGCCGCCACGCTTTCCGCCCCGGCCGCGCTCGGCCAGGCGCGGCCGAAGGTGGTGGTGATCGGCGGCGGCGCGGGCGGGGGCACCTGCGCGCGCTATCTCGCCAAGGACGCCGCCGGCCAGATCGACGTGACCCTGATCGAGCCGTCGCGGGACTACTACACCTGCTTCTTCTCCAACCTCTATCTCGGCGGCTTCCGCTCGCTCGAGAGCCTGCGCCACAGCTACGGCACCATCGCCGCGACGGGGGCCAATGTCGTGCACGACTGGGCCGTCGGCGTCGACCGGGACGCGAAGACCGTGGCGCTCGCGGGCGGGGGCGAGGTGCCTTACGACCGGCTCGTGGTCTCGCCCGGCATCGACTTCCGCTACGAGAGCGTGCCGGGCTACTCCCTCGCCGCGCAGAACGCGATGCCCCATGCCTGGAAGGCCGGCAGCCAGACCGAGCTTCTGAAGGCGCAGATCGCGGCGATGCCGGAGGGCGGGGTCTATGCGATGGTCGCGCCGCCCAACCCCTATCGCTGCCCGCCGGGGCCCTATGAGCGGGTCTCGATGGTCGCGCATGTGCTCAGCCAATCGAACCCGACGGCGAAGATCCTGGTGTTCGATCCGAAGGCGAAGTTCTCCAAGATGGCGCTCTTCCGCGAGGGCTGGGAGGCGCATTATCCCGGCATGGTCGAGTGGCTCGACCCGGATTTCGGCGGCACCGTCGAGGAGGTGCGGCCGGAGACCATGGAGATCGTCGCCGACGGAGAGGCGGTGAAGGTCGACGTCGCCAACGTGATCCCCGGGCAGAAGGCGGGCCGCATCGCCGAGGTCGCGGGGCTGACGGACGACTCGGGCTTCTGCCCCATCGTGCCGGCCACCATGCAGAGCCAGGCCGACCCCGCGATCACCGTGCTCGGCGACGCGACGGTGGCCGGCGACATGCCGAAATCGGGCTACTCCGCCAACAGCCAGGCCAAGGCCGCGGCGATGGCGATCCGCGCCGAGCTCACGGGCTCCAACGCCTTCCCGCCGCGCTACTCCAACACCTGCTGGTCGCTGATCGCGACCGAGGACGGGGTGAAGGTCGGCGCGCGCTACGAGGCGACGGAGGAGAAGATCGCCAAGGTCTCCGGCTTCATCAGCCAGACCGGCGAGGATGCCGCGCTGCGCAAGCAGACCTACGAGGAGAGCCTCGGCTGGTATGCCGGGATCACCGCCGACATCTTCGGCTGACCCGGTCCCGCCGCGGCGAGCGACATGGAGAGAGCGATGAAAGCGATCCTGGGGGGCCTCGCGGCCCTGACGGCCGGCCTCCTCGCCGCGGCGCCCGCCGCCGCGGAGGGCGTGGTGGTCTACGAGACGGAGGCGAGCTTCGAGGACGCCGCCTTCGGCCTCGAGAGCGCGATCACCGACCGCGGTCTGGTGATCGACTATGTGAGCCATGTGGGCGAGATGCTCGCC
Source organism: uncultured Limibaculum sp. (assembly GCA_964576075.1). Classification (GTDB taxonomy): domain Bacteria; phylum Pseudomonadota; class Alphaproteobacteria; order Rhodobacterales; family Rhodobacteraceae; genus Thermohalobaculum. The sequence goes on from CAZNTX010000039.1 coordinate 33,316, forward strand.
CGCACCAAGGAGGATGTGGGCGGCAGCGAGGATCTCTTCGCGGAGGCCGACATTTATCTCTTCTGCTCGGCGGTGGTGTCGCGGAAGGTCATGGAGGCGGATGCCGACAACATCGCCCACTGCCCCTACGGCATCTTCGTGCGCCATGCGCCGGACGGGCCCGTGGAGATCGGCTTCCGCGCCATGCCGGCGGGGCCGATGCAGGAGGTGCAGGCGCTCCTCGACGAGATCGCCCGCGAGGCCGCGGGCCTCGACTGAGCGGCGTCCCCGGCGCCGTGCGCGGGCGCCGGGGGCATTCTCATCTGGACTGGCCAATTGCGAAGCGCCTTGCTAGGGTCCGGCGCATGAGCGAGCGTGACCGGCCCCAGCACCCCATGGAAGAGGCGCTGCGCGAGGCGGGTCTGCGCGTGACCCGGCAGCGCGCGGCGATCGTGCAGGTGCTCTCCGAGGCCGAGGACCACCCGGATGCGAGCGAGGTGCATCGCCGCGCCCGGGAGATCGACGACACCGTCTCGCTCGCGACCGTCTACCGGACGCTCGCGACGCTCGAGGAGCGCGGGGTGATCCACCGCCACGTCTTCGACAACGCCACCGCCCGCTTCGAGACGACGGACGCGCCGCATCACGACCACATCATCGACGTCGACAGCGGCGAGGTGATCGAGTTCTCCTCGCCGGAGATCGAGCGGCTGCAACGCGAGATCGCCCGGGCCCGGGGCTACGAGGTCGTCACCCACCGCCACGAGCTCTATTGCCGCAAGCGCCGGGCGACGGAGTGACGGGTGGCGGCGCGGGCCGTGGCCC
>CAZNTX010000040.1:0-33532 GCA_964576075.1 uncultured Limibaculum sp.
ACGTCGAAGGCGCCGAGGCGGAGGTCGCGGATGATCTCGATGCGCTCGATGGTGTCGATGTCCGAATGCATGTAGCGCACGCGGATGCCGTGCTCGTGGAGATATTCGGTCAGGTCCTCGGCCATGCGCTTGGTCAGCGTGGTCACGAGGGCGCGGTGGCCGGCCTGCGCGACTTGGCGGCATTCGTCGAGCAGGTCGTCGACCTGGGATTTGACCGGGCGGATCTCGACCGGCGGGTCGACGAGGCCGGTGGGGCGGATCACCTGCTCGACGAAGATGCCGCCGGTGCGCTCGAGCTCCCATTTCCCCGGCGTGGCCGAGACGAAGACCGATTGCGGGCGCATCGCGTCCCACTCTTCGAATTTGAGCGGGCGGTTGTCCATGCAGGAGGGCAGGCGGAAGCCGTGCTCGGCGAGGGTGAACTTGCGCCGATAGTCTCCGCGATACATGCCCCCGATTTGCGGCACCGTGACATGGGACTCGTCGGCAAAGACGATGGCATTGTCGGGGATGTATTCGAAGAGGGTCGGCGGCGGCTCGCCCGGGTTGCGGCCCGAGAGATAGCGCGAATAGTTCTCGATGCCGTTGCAGGAGCCGGTGGCCTCGATCATCTCGAGGTCGAAATTGGTGCGCTGTTCGAGCCGTTGCGCTTCGAGGAGCTTGCCGTCCCGTTCGAGCTGCTTGAGCCGGAGGCGGAGCTCCTCGCGGATTTCCTTGATCGCCTGGTTGAGCGTCGGGCGCGGCGTCACGTAGTGGCTGTTGGCGTAGATCCGCACGCGGTCGAGCTTGCCGGTGCCGGCGCCGGTCAGCGGGTCGAACTCCGAGATCGCCTCGAGCTCGTCGCCGAAGAAGGAGAAGCGCCAGGCCCGGTCCTCGAGATGCGCGGGCCAGATCTCGAGCGAATCGCCCCGCACGCGGAACGAGCCGCGCTGGAAGGCGGCGTCGTTGCGCCTGTATTGCTGGGCGACGAGCTCGCGCATGATCGCCTGCTGGTCGTAGGGCAGGCCGGTCTTGAGGTCCTGGGTCATCGCGCCATAGGTCTCGACCGCGCCGATGCCGTAGATGCAGGAGACGGAGGCGACGATCACCACGTCGTCGCGCTCGAGCAGCGCCCGGGTGGCCGAGTGGCGCATCCGGTCGATCTGCTCGTTGATTTGCGCTTCCTTCTCGATATAGGTGTCGGAGCGCGGGACATAGGCTTCCGGCTGGTAATAGTCGTAGTAGCTTACGAAGTATTCGACCGCGTTCTCCGGGAAGAACTGCTTGAATTCGCCGTAGAGCTGGGCGGCGAGCGTCTTGTTGGGGGCGAGCACGATGGCGGGGCGCTGGGTCGCCTCGATCACCTTGGCCATGGTGAAGGTCTTGCCGGTGCCGGTGGCGCCGAGGAGCACCTGGTCGCGCTCGCCGGTGTCGACGCCCTCGGCGAGTTCGGCGATGGCGCGGGGCTGGTCGCCGGCGGGGTCGAAGGCGGTGCGCATGACGAGGCGCTGCCCGCCTTCGAGCTTGTCCGGGCGGGCGGGCTTCGGCGGGAGCGTCTCGAGGATGTCGGTCGTATCGGCCATGGCGCCTCCGGTTCCCTCGGGAGATAGCCGCTCGCGGGCGGCGGTCCAACCGGGCGGGGGCGTCTTAACCGGATCGAAAGCGAATTGCGGTCAGAGTTGGGAGAAATCTGGGCGGAATGTGGCGAGGGCCATTGACCGCAACCCTCAGGCGAGTCATATAAAGGATGCAAGCAGCAGATCGTCGTCGGCCCGGTGCGACACCCATCCCACCCTCGCTCCCTGCACCGGGTCGGCGGCGTGATCCTCAAAAGACTGTGGTTTTTTACCATTTTGCGCCCGTTCGCGGGTGCTTTTATTCGATTTCATGACCTCGCCCGCGACCGATCCGGCGCCCCCGTCGCCCGGACGGCGCCCGCCGTCGCCGGATCCGCGACGGTCGCGCAGGGTGGGTCGGCCGCCTGGCGCGGCCATTCTGCTCGCCCCGGCCCTCGGCGCCGTCCTCTGGGCGCTCCTCCTCGCGGCTCTGTCGGCCTGACCCTTCGATCCCCGCCCGGGTGACCACGTGACGCTGCGCGCCCGCTTGCCCGCGGCCGGCCGCGCTCTCATATTCGCGGGCGCAACAGGGAGTCGCCCATGCAAGCCCGCATCTACCAGCCCTCGAGAAGCGCGATGCAGTCCGGCCAGGCCAACGCCCGCGGCTGGGTGCTCGAATTCGCCCCGGCCGAGCCGCGCCGGATCGACCCGCTGATGGGCTGGACCGGCTCCGGCGACACGCGCCGGCAGGTGCGCCTCACATTCGAGACCAAGGAACAGGCCGTGGACTATGCCCGCCGCCACGGCATCCCCTTCGTCGTCGAAACCGAGAAGCCGCGCCGCTCGAATGTTCGGCCGATGGGCTACGCCTCCAACTTCGCCCATACCCGCCGCGGGAACTGGACGCACTGAGCCCGCCGCGCTAAGCCCCACGGGCGAATTCAGCGCGGGAGAGGCAGATGGCGGCGATCTATCCGGTGATCCTCTGCGGAGGCTCCGGCACCCGGCTTTGGCCGGCCTCGCGCAAGTCCTATCCCAAGCAATTCTGCCCGCTGCTCGCAGGCGGCTCGCTGTTCCAGCGCACGCTGGCCCGCCTCGCGGGGCAGTCCTATGCCGACCCGATCCTGCTCACCCATCAGGAGTTCCGCTTCGTCGCCGCCGAGCAGCTCTCCGATGCGGGCTTTCAGGCGACGCGCATCCTGCTAGAGCCGGACGGGCGCAACACCGCCCCCGCGATCTGCCTCGCGGCCCTCGAGGTCGCGGCGCGGGACCCGAAGGCGGTGCTGCTCGTGCTCCCCTCCGACCATCTGCTCGCCGACCCCGACGCCTTCCACCGCGCCGTCGGGGAGGCGGCGGCGGCCGCGGCGCGGGGCGAGCTCGTCACCTTCGGCATCCGCCCGGACCGTCCCGAGACCGGCTACGGCTATATCGAGCTCGACGCCGCCCCCGGCGCGGGCGCGCAGCCCTTCCGCCGCTTCGTCGAGAAGCCCTCCGCCGCGCGGGCCGAGGAGATGCTCGCCTCCGGGCGCTATCTCTGGAATTCGGGCATGTTCGTCTTCACCGCCGAGGCGATCCTCGCCGCCTTCGACGCGCATGCCCCGGAGATCCGCGCGCACTGCGCCGAGGCGCTCTCCGGGGGGCGGGAGGATCTCTGCTTCTACCGCCCCGCCACCGAGCCCTATCTCGCGAGCTCCGACATCTCGATCGACTATGCGATCATGGAGCGGGTGCAGGGCACCGTCGTGCCCCTCGACGGCGGCTGGAACGATCTCGGCTCCTGGCGCACCGTCTGGGCCGAGAGCGCGCCGGACGAGAGCGGCACGGCGGTCTCCGGCGGCGCGCTCGCGATCGACTGCCGGGACACGCTGCTGCGCGCCGACCACCCGGATGTCCGCGTCGTCGGCATCGGGCTCGAGGGGGTGGTGGCGGTCGCCACCGGCGACGCGGTGCTCGTCGCCGACATGGACCGGGCGCAGGACGTGAAGGCCGCGGTCACCCGGCTGAAGGCCGAGGGGCGGCCGGAGGCGACGGAGTTCCCCCGCTGCTACCGCCCCTGGGGCTGGTACGAGCGGGTGGCGCACGGGCCGCGCTTCCAGGTCAAGCGGATCATGGTGAAGCCCGGCGCGCGGCTCTCGCTGCAATCGCACCACCACAGGGCCGAGCATTGGGTGGTGGTGGCCGGCACCGCCAAGGTGACGGTCGACGAGGAGACCCGGCTGCTCGCGGAGAACGAGTCGGTCTACATCCCCCTCGGTGCGGTGCATCGCCTGGAGAACCCCGGCAAGCTCGAGCTCCATCTGATCGAGGTGCAATCGGGCGCCTATCTCGGCGAGGACGACATCGTCCGCTACGAGGACGTCTACGCCCGCGTGTGACCCAGCGCGCCCGGCTTCCTTGCAGTCCACGCAGATGCGGGTATCGTGACGGAACGATGTCGGCGGGTCGGCCGCCCGGCGCCACCCGGGGAGGCAGGACATGGCGGGCAAGGCGATCGCTCTCCCCAAGGCCGCATCGAAGGGCAGCCTGTTCGTCAACGCCAAGCGGGTCGCGGGCACGAAGAGCGCCGGCCCCTTCGTCAAGGCCATTCCGGCGTCGGCCGAGCTCGCCCGCCTCATCCACGAGCCCAAGAAAGCGACCTCCCACGCCACGCCCGCGAGCAAGGCCCGGGTGCAGGTCGTCGATCCGGACGGGGTCTTCACCGCGTTCGAGATCGAGTGGGCGGTCTCCTACACCATCATGAAATACACCCACCCCATGCTGAAGGCGCCGATCAACTGGCCGCAGAGCATCGCCATCGGGGCGACGCTGGTGGCCAACGCGCACAAGGTGCCGACGACGGTGACCTACAAGCTCGCCTCGGTGAGGGCCGGGACCGGGCGGCCGCCGGCCTTCGACGTGGAGTATGCGGTGCAGGCGCTGTTCAACGCCGTGCCGCCGCCGCAGGGGCACCCGCCGCGCCGCCCCGTGCGGATGACGGCCTTCACCTTCACCGTGCGCGCCACGGGCAAGAGCATCGGCCGCGTCTGACGCGGCGGGGCTGGCAAGTCGGGCGCCGGGGCGCTAGGTCTGACGGCGCAGCCACGCGGAGACCGCCATGCCCCTGCCGATCACCGCCGTCTATGCGGCGCTCCTCACCCTCTGGATCCTGTTCCTCGCCGTGCGCGTGGGCCGCGCGCGCTCGGCCGAGGGGGTGCCGATCGGGGACGGGGGGAACCAGCGCGTGTTCCACGCCGTGCGCGCCCATGGCAACGCGGTGGAGACGGTGCCGCTCGCGCTGATCCTGATGGCGCTCGCCGAGGGGATCGGGACGCCGGCCTTCGCGCTCCATGCCCTCGGGATCGGCCTCGTCGTCGCGCGCGCGCTCCACGGGCTCTATTTCATGACCGGCGCCACCTCGCTCGGGCTGCGCGCCGGGGGCGCGGCGGGGACGGCGCTCGTCCAGCTGCTCCTCGCGCTCGGGCTGATCGGGCATCTTCTCCTCGGGACCGCCGAGACGGGGGCCGGGCAATGAGCGCCGAGATCGACACCGCCCGCGCCGCCGACCGCGCCATCGCCGAGCGGCTGATGGAGGCGGCGCTCGAGGCCGGCGCCGAGGCCGCGGACGTGATCCTCTCCAACGAGACCGCCCTCGAGATCGGCGTCGCCGGCGGCCGGCTCGAGGAGGCCGAGCGCGCCGAGGGCGTCGATCTCGGCCTGCGCGTGCTGATCGGGCAGCGCCAAGCCTGCGTCGCGGCGTCGGACACCCGGCCCGAGACGCTGCGGCAGATGGCGGAGCGCGCCGTCGCCATCGCCCGGGAGGCGCCGGAGGACCCCCATTGCGGCCTCGCCGATCCCGCCCGCCTCGCCGGGATCGAGACGGCCGACGCCCTCGATCTCGCCGACCCTTCGCTGCCCCCGGCCCCGGGCGTGCTGGAGATCCGCGCCAAGGAGGCGGAGGCGGCGGGGCTCGCGGTCGCGGGCGTCACCCAGATCGAGCAGGCCCGCGCGAGCTGGGGGACGGAGCGGGTGACGCTGCTCGCCACCAACGGCTTCGTCCACCGCACCGAGCGGACGATGCACGCCGTCAGCGCCTCGGCGATCGCGGGCACCGGGCTCGGCCGGGAGCGGGACTATGCCGTCGAGATCCGCCGCCACGGGGCGGACATGCCCGCGGCCGAGGAGGTCGGCCGCCGCGCCGGGGAGCGCGCCGTCGCCGCCCTCGGCGCGCGCAAGCCGCCCTCGGGGCGCGTGCCCGTGGTGTTCGACGAGCGGATCGCGGCGAGCCTCGTCGGCCATGTGCTCGCGGCGATCAACGGGCAGTCCGTCGCCCGCGGGGCAAGCTGGCTGCGCGATCGGATGGGCGAGCGGATCCTGCCCGAGGGGCTCGACATCCGCGAGGAGCCGCACCGCGCGCGCGGCCGGGCGAGCCGGCTCGTCGACGCCGAGGGGATCGCGACGCGGGAGGCCGCGCTCGTCGAGGACGGGGTGCTGCGCTCCTGGCTCCTCGATCTCGCCACCGCCCGGCAGCTCGGGCTCGAGACCACGGGCCACGCCCGCCGCGGCGCCGGCGGCCCGCCGCGCCCGGGCCCGTCCAACATCGCGCTCACCCAAGGGTCGCGGAGCCGCGAGGCGCTGCTCGCCGAGATGGGCCGGGGGCTCCTCGTCACCTCGCTCATCGGCAGCTCGATCAACCCGACGACGGGGGACTACAGCTGCGGCGCTTCGGGCTTCTGGGTCGAGGGGGGCGAGATCGTCCACCCGGTCAACGAGGTGACGATCGCCGGCAGCCTGCCGCGCATGGTCGCCACGTTGGTCCCCGCGAACGACGCCGACCCGAACCGCGCGATCTCCGCGCCGTCGCTCCTCGTCGAGGGGCTCACGATCGGTGCCTGAGGCGGGCGCGCCGCTGCGAGGACCGGACCCGGCGGAGGACCGGGCGCTGCTCTTCGAGGCCGCACGCTCCGCCGGCGAGGTGGCGCTCTCCCATCGGGGCCGCGCCCCCCGCCGCTGGGAAAAGCCCGAGGGCGCGGGGCCGGTCTCCGAGGCCGATCTCGCCGTCAACGAGGCCCTCTCGGCGACGCTGAGGCGCGCGCGCCCCGATTACGGCTGGCTTTCGGAAGAGGACCCGGACGGGCCCGACCGCCTCGGCGCGCGCCGCGTCTTCGTCGTGGACCCGATCGACGGCACCCGCGCCTATCTCGCGGGAGAGCCGGGCTTCGCCGTCGCGGTCGCGGTGGTGGAGGCGGGGCGGCCTGTGGCCGGGGTCGTGCATCTGCCGGCGCGGGGGGAGAGCTATGCCGCCCATCTCGGCGGCGGCGCCGCGCGGCACACGGCAGAGGGCGCCGAGCCAGTCGCCCCGAGCGGGCGGACGCGCCTCTCGGGCGCCGCGGTGCTCGCGCCCAAATCGGCGCTCGCGGCCGAGCATTGGGAGGGCGGCGCGCTCGACGTGGTGCGCCATGTGCGCTCGGCGCTCGCCTGGCGGCTCTGCCTGGTCGCCGCGGGGCGGTTCGACGCGGTGCTGACGCTGCGCCCGGCCTGGGAGTGGGACATCGCCGCCGCCGCGCTCGTCGCCGAGGAGGCGGGCTGCCGGGTGAGCGACGCGGAGGGCCGCCCGCTCGCCTTCAATCGGGCGACGCCGCGGGCGCCGAGCCTCGTCGCCGCGGGGCCGGCCCTCCATGCTGCGATCCTGGCGCAGCGGCGGGCGGGCTGACGGGGCTTCGGATCCGGGCCTCCGCCTGCCATACTTCCTTGCGGAAGGCTTTGGCGGGAGGACGGCATGGCGATCGGCACCTTGGCGCTTGTGTGGGCGCTCGGCGCGGCGCTCGTCTCTGGCTATGCCCGCGCGCTCGGCCGGCGCTGGCGCACCGGGCTCTGGCTCGGCCTCCTGCTCACCCCGCCGGTCGCGCTCGCGCTCTATATCGTGCTCGGGCCGGACCCGAAGGCGCTCGCCCGGCTGCGCGCCGAGGCGCCGTGCTGGTGGCGCGAGACGGAGCTCGACTGGGGGCTCTGAGCGGCGCGCCTTGACTGACCCGCGCCGGCGGGTAGGGTGCGCGCGGCAGTCCGAGAGCAAAGGCGCGCGCCCCATGTCCACCCGTCTGCACCTCGTCTTCGGCGGCGAGCTCGTCGATCCGGGCAAGACCCAGTTCAAGGACGTCTCCGAGATCGACATCGTCGGCATCTATCCCGACTATGCGAGCGCCCACGAGGCCTGGAAGGCCGCGGCGCAGCGCACGGTCGACAACGCGCATATGCGCTATTTCATCGCCCATCTGCACCGGCTGCGCGACGAGGAGCGCGAGGCGAGCGCCGAGGCGCAGGCCCTCGAGCGCTGAGCGTGGCGGCCCCCGGCGGAGAGGGGCGGCGGCGGCGCGGCGGGCTCCTCGCGCGGCTGCGCCGCTCGTCGCTCGCCCGGGCGGCGCTGGCGCGCCTCGGCGCCGGATATATCTGGCTCGTGCGCGCCACGACGCGGTGGGAGATCCACGGCAAGGCGGAGTTCGACGCGGAGGTGGCGCGGGGCGGCGTCGTCGCCGCGATCTGGCACGGGCGGCTCTTTCTCTCGCCGACCTGGGCGCCGCCCGGGCGCGAGACGCTGGCCGTCATCTCCAACAATGCCGACGGGGCGCTGATCGCCGCCGTCGTCGCGCGCTGGGGGGTGACGGCGATCCGCGGCTCGACCTACGACAAGGCCAAGCGGCGCGACAAAGGGGGCGCGGAGGTCACCCGCGCGGCGCTCGACGGGCTCGGCCGCGGCGCCGTGGTCGCCATCACGCCGGACGGGCCGCGGGGGCCGCGGATGCGCGCGCAGGCGGGCGTCGCCCGGCTCGCCATCGCGACCGGGGCGCCGGTGGTGCCGATCGCCTTCTCGGTGCGCCGGGGCTGGCTCGCCCGGAGCTGGGACCGCTTTTTCGTGCCCTGGCCCTTCGGGCGCGGCGCGCAGGTCTACGGGGCGCCGCTCCGCCCGCCGGCGGAGGGGGATGCGGTGGCGGAGGCGCGCTTCCTCGCCGAGATCGAGGCCGCGCTGACCGTGGCGACCGACCGGGCCGACGCGCTCTGCGGGCGCGCCCCCGTGCCGCCGGCCCCGGCGGAGGCGGCGCTCGCGCCCACCTCCGGTCCGGCCCCGGCCCCGGGGCGATGAGCCGCTCGGCGGCGCTCGGGCTCTATCTCGCGGCGACGGCGGTGGCGGAGCCCGCCGTCCGCCGCCTGCTCGCCCGGCGGGCGGAGCGGGGCAAGGAGGACCCGGCGCGCCTCGCCGAGCGCTTCGGCGAGGCAGGCAGGCCGCGCCCCGCGGGCCGGCTCCTCTGGCTCCATGCCGCGAGCGTGGGCGAGGCGACCTCGGCGCTGCCGCTCGCCGAGGCGCTGCTGGAGACGGCGCGCGACGCGCATCTCCTGCTCACCACCGGCACCCGCAGCGCGGCCGAGACCGTCGGCCCCCGGCTGCCGGCTCGCGCGCTCCACCAATACGCCCCGGTCGACACGCGCGCGGCCGTGCGCCGCTTCCTCGGGCATTGGCGGCCCGACCTCGCGCTCTGGGTCGAGAGCGAGATCTGGCCGCGGCTGATGGTCGAGACGGCGCGGGCCCGGGTGCCGATGGCGCTCGTCAACGCCCGGCTCTCCGAGGCGAGCGCGCGGGGCTGGGCGCGGGCGCCGCGGATGGCGCGCCGGCTCCTCGGGCTCTTCCGCATGGTCGTCGCCCAGGACGGCGAGACCGCACGCCGGCTCGTGGAACTCGGCCTCGGCGAGGCCCGGGTCGAAACCGGCGCCAATCTGAAGAGCCTGGTGGTGCCAGAGGCCGATCCCGCAGCCCTCGCCGCGGCCGCCGCAGACCTCGGCGACCGGCCCCGCTGGCTCGCCGCCTCGACGCATGAGGGCGAGGAGGCCGCCGTCGCCGAGGCCGCGGCCCGCCTCCCCGCGGCGACGCTCGCCCTCCTCGCCCCCCGCCACCCCGAGCGCGCGGAGGCGATCGCGGGGCTGCTCGCGCGCGCGGGGCTCACGGTCGCGCGGCGGAGCCGGGGGGAGACGCCCGCCCCCGACACCCGGGTCTGGCTCCTCGACACCCTGGGCGAGATGGGGCTCTGGTATCGCCTCGCGCCGGTGGCTTTCGTCGGCGGCTCGCTGGTGCCGCGCGGGGGGCACACGCCCTTCGAGCCTGCCGCCCTCGACACCGCGATCCTGCACGGCCCGCATACGGAGAACTTCGCCCCCGCCTATGCGGCGCTGGCCGAGGCCGGGGGCGCGGAGCGGGTGGCCGACGGCGCGGGACTCGCCGCCGCCCTCGCCCGGCTGCTCGAAGACGAGGCCGCCCGCGCCCGCATGGCGGCCGCCGCGAAGCGCCTGCGCGACGCGACGGCGCCCGATCTCGACGCCCTTGCCGCCCGGCTGCTCGCGCTCGCGGAGGCGCCGCAATGAGGCGGATGGCTCCCGGGGCCGGGCCTTGCCGGCGGGCTTCGGCCGCCACGCCCTGCCGCGGGCGCCGGGGGGGCGGGCGGCGCTCCGCCTGCCTCGCGGCGGGAGAGGCGACCGCCGCGTCTCGCGGGACGGTCGCCGCCGGGGCCGGTCTCGCTCCGGCGGTCGAGGGGGGCGGTCGTGGCCGGAGCCTGCCCGTCCCGCCCCGCCGCGGCGGGAGCGTGGGGCAGGCGGGACCCCTCGCCGCGCCGGCGCAGGGCCGGCACGCTGTGCCCCGGGGACGCTCCGGGATCGCCTGCGCAGGGGCCTCCTCCGGGCGCCGCGCCTGCGCGACTGCCGGCCGGCGCCGGGAGAGGGGCTGATGCGCGCGCCCGCCTTCTGGTCCTCGCCCCCCGGGGCGCCGGGGCTCGCGGCGCGGCTCCTCTGGCCGGCGAGCCTCCTCTGGCGGCTCGGCACCGCGCTCCGGCGGCTGCGGGCGAGCCCGGGGCGCGCGCCGGTTCCGGTCGTCTGCATCGGCAATCTGACGGCCGGGGGCGCGGGCAAGACCCCGCTCGTGCAGGCCATCGCCGAGCGTCTCGCAGGCCAGGGGGTCGCCGTCGCGGTCGTCAGCCGCGGCCATGGCGGGCGGTGCCGCGGCCCGCACCGGGTGGACCCCGCGGCCGACAGCGCGGCCGAGGTGGGGGACGAGCCGCTCCTCCTCGCTCAGACGCTGCCCGTCTGGGTGGCGCGCGACCGCCTCGCCGGGGCCCGCGCCGCGGCGGCGGGCGGCGCGGCCCTCGTGCTCCTCGACGACGGGGCGCAGAACCCGCATATCGCCAAGGACCTGACGATCCTCGCCGTGGACGCCGAGGCGGGCTTCGGCAACGGCCGGGTGATGCCCGCGGGACCCTTGCGCGAGCCGGTGGCGGACGGTCTCGCCCGCGCCGATCTCGCGGTCCTGATCGGGCCGGAGCCGGCGCGGGCGCGGCTGCTTGCGGATTGGCCGGCGCTCGGGCGGCTCCCCTGCGTCGCCGCGCGCCTCGCTCCGCCGGCGACGGGGCTCGCGCTCGCGGGGCTGCCGGTCGTCGCCTTCGCCGGGATCGGGCGGCCGGAGAAGTTCTTCGCCACGCTGCGGGGGATGGGCGCGCGCCTCGCCGCCGCGCATGCCTTCCCGGACCACCACGTCTACCCCCCGCGCGTCCTCCGCCGCCTCCTCGCCGAGGCGCGCCGGCAAGGGGCGATGCTCGTCACGACCGAGAAGGACGCGGTCCGCCTCCCCCCCGAGTTCCGCCGCGAGGCCATGGCGCTGCCGATCCGCCTCGAACCGGAGGATTGGGCGCCGCTGGAGACCCGGCTCGCCGCGCTCCTTCCGCGCTGAGCCGGGCGCGCGCGCTCACTTCAGGCCGGCGCGGAGGAAGGCCTGCACGAACTGGCGCTGGAAGACGAGGAAGAGGATCACGAGGGGCGCGATGGTCATGACCGTCGCCGCGGAGATCACCGAGATGTCGACCCCGTTCTCCGGCGCTGCGAAGATCGAGAGGCCGACCGTCAGCGGCCGCGTCCCCTCCGTGTTGGTGACGATCAGCGGCCAGAGGAAGTTGTTCCAGTGGGTCGAGATCGAGACGAGGGCATAGGCGAGATAGGTCGGCCGGGCGGCGGGGACATAGACTCGCCACAGCACGCCGAGGAGCGAGCAGCCCTCGATCCGCGCGGCCTCGTCGAGCTCCTTCGGCACCTGCTTGAAGGCCTGGCGCATCAGGAAGATCCCGAAGGCCGAGGCCATGTAGGGCGCGCCGATGCCGAGGATCGAGTCGACGAGGCCGAGCCCGGTCGCGACCTTGTAGTTCTCGACGATCAGCACCTCGGGCAGGATGAAGAGCTGCAGCAGCACGAGCACGAAGAGTGTGTCCTTGCCGCGGAACGCCACCTGCGCGAAGGCGAAGCCCGCGAGCGTGCAGAGCACGAATTGCCCGATCAGCACCGAGGTCACCAGCAGGAAGCTGTTGAGGAAATACTGCAGCCAGGGCGCCCCCGCCCAGGCGGTGCGGAAATTGTCGAGCGTCCAGGGCGCGGCGAGGTCGAAATTCACCGCGTCGGTCACGTCGTGGAACGCCGCCCAGACCGCGAAGAGGAGCGGCGAGATCCAGAGGACGGCGACGGCGACGGCGAGCAGGGCCTCGGCGCGGGCGGAGAGGCTCATCGGTAATGCGTCCTGCGGTCGATCACGAAGAACTGGAAGGCGGCGAGCGCGCCGAGGACGGCGAGCACCAGCACCGTCATCGCCGCGGCGGCGGGGGCGTCGAAGAAGGCGAAGGCGCTCTCCCAGATGTAGTAGAGCAGGAGCTTCGAGGCGTCGGACGGGCCGCCCTTGGTCAGGATGAACAGATGGTCGATCAGCTTGACCGAGTTGATCATCGCGTTGACCAGGATGAAGAGCGTCGTCGGCATGAGCAGCGGCAGCACCACGCGGCGGGTGTAGTGCCAGCGGCTCGCCCCCTCGATGCGCGCGGCCTCCTCGAGATCGGGCGGGATGGTCTGCAGCGCGGCGAGGTAGAAGATCATGAAGAACCCCGCCTCCTTCCAGATCGTCACCGCGCAGACCGCCCAGAGCGCGGTGTCCGGCTGGCCGAGCCAGTTGACGCTCTCGAAGCCGAGGAGCCCGCCGATCTGGTCGAGCACCCCGAAGCCCGGCGTGTAGAAGAAGAGCCACAGATTGGCCGCGGCGATCATCGGCAGCACCGTCGGCGTGAAATAGGCGGTGCGCACGAAGCTGCGGGCCGGCAGGCGGGCATTGGCCCAGAGCGCCATGACGAGGGCGAGCGCGATGGAGATCGGGATCGTCACGCCCGCATAGAGCAGGTTGTTGGTGGCGACGGTCCAGAAGGTCGGGTCGTCGAAGAGCCGGGCGTAGTTCTCGAGGCCGACGAATTCGGACGGCCGCCGGCGGGTGCCGCGGGAGAACAGGCTCTCCCAGAGGGTGGCGATCGAGGGGTAGAAGGCGAAGGTCGTCAGCATGACGAGCGCCGGCGCGAGCAGGAGCCAGCCATGGATCGCCCTGCGGCGGCGGGCGAGGGCGAAGGCGTCGGCCATGGGTCCCCCCGGGAGATGGGCGCCGGGGGGAAACCCGGCGCCCGAAGGCTCAGCGATAGGCCGAGAGCAGACGCTCGGCGGCCGCCTGGGCCTCGCCGAGCGCCTCTTCCGGCGACTTGGTGCCGGTCAGCGCGGCCTGGATCGCGTTGTTCAGCCCCTCGCGGACGCGGGCGGTCTCGAAGGTGGAGAACTCGGCCACCGCATGCTCGAGCTGGTCGCGCGCGACGAGCGCCGGGGGGAACTCCTCGGTGTAGGCCTGGAGCGCCTCCGTCTCGTAGGCAGCCGGCGAGACGCCCATATAGCCCGTGGCGATCGACCAGCGGGCGGCCTGCTCCGGGCTCGTCATGAACTTGATGAGCTCGAGCGCGGCCTGGCGCTCCTCCTCCGAGGCGTCCTTGAAGACGTAGAAGTTGCCCCCGCCCGTCGGCGAGCCGAGGCGCTCGTTCTTGGGCAGCATGGCGACGCCGAAGTCGAACTCGGCATTGTTGCGCACCGCGGTCAGGTTGCCGGTGGAGTGCCACATCATCGCGGTCTGGCCCTCCAGGAAGGCCTGACGCAGCGTGCCCCACTCGACGGTGCCCTCGGGCATCACGCCGTGCTCGACCGAGAGCGAGCGCCAGTAGGCGAGCGCCTCGACGACGGCGGGATCGTCGAAATAGGTCTCGAGCCCGTCGTCCGACATGAGCTCCTTGCCGTTCTGGATCGCGAGCGCCTGGAACATCCAGTAGGGGTAGCCGGTGGAGGGGATCATGATGCCCCAGCGGTCGTCGGTGGTGAGCGCGCGGCCCATCTCGACGAGCTCGTCCCAGGTGGTCGGGGCCTTCTCCGGGTCGAGGCCGGCCTCGCGGAACATGTCCTTGTTGTAGTAGGCGACGATGGTCGAGCGCTGGAACGGCACGCCCCAGGTCTGGCCCTCGATCTGCCCGTTGGCCATCAGCGCGGGGTAGAAGCCGTCGAGCCAGGCCTGCTCCGCCTCGCCCTCGATCAGCTCCTCGAAGGGCACGATGAGGTCCTGCTCGATCAGGTCGTAGGCGTCGATCGAGAACATCACCGAGAGCTGCGCCGGCTCGCCCGAAGCGAGCGCGGCGAGCGCCTTGATGCGGGTGTCGTCGTAGTTGCCGGCATAGATGGCGTTGACGGTGATGCCGGGGTTCTGGGCCTCGAAATCGGCGACGATCCCGTCGACGACCTCGGTCAGCGGCCCGCCGACGGCGATCGGGTAATACATGGTCAGCTCGGTCTCGGCGGCGGCCGGGTTGACGAGGGCCGTGGTGGCCGCGAGCATCACGGCAGCAGGGGCGGTGAGGCGCATGACAGTTCCTCTCTAGTGGCTTGGCTGTTGGAGTGGGGGTGCCTTGCGGCTATCGCGGGGGTCCGTTTGGCGATGGTGCCCCCCGCAATCCTGCGCCGGGTCCTTCTCGGCCTCGCCCGTGCGGGCGTCGAAAAGGACCCGGTAATCCTCCGGCAGGCGGAGCCCGACGGTCTCGCCCGGGCGGAGATCGACGCTCCCCGGGACCATGGCGACGAGCCCGCGCGCCGCCTCGTGGCCGACGACGACGCAGCTCCGCGCGCCGAGGAACTCGGTCTCCTGCACCCGGCCGACGAGATCGGCGGCGTCTGCGGGCGCGAGCGCGATGTGCTCTGGCCGGATGCCGACGACCCGCCCCGGCGCACCGAGGGCCGTGCCCTCGACCATCGCCATCGGCGGGTCGCCGACGAACTCCGCGGCGAACACGCTCGCCGGCCGGCGGTAGAGCGCCTCTGGGCTCGCGATCTGCTCGACCCGGCCCGCGCGCATCAGCACCACCATGTCCGAGAGCGACATCGCCTCGGACTGGTCGTGGGTGACGTAGACCACCGTCAGCGAGAGCCGGCGCTGCAGCGCCTTGATGTCGCGCCGGACCGAGTGGCGGAGCTTGGCGTCGAGATTGGAGAGCGGCTCGTCCATCAGGCAGAGCGGATGGCCCGAGACCACGGCGCGGGCGAGCGCGACGCGCTGGCGCTGGCCGCCCGAAAGCTCGGCGGGCTTGCGCCGCTCGAGCCCCTCGAGCCCGAGCATCCCCACCGCCTCGGCGAGCTTGGCCGCCCGCTCGGCCCGGGCCATCCCCCGCACCCGGAGCCCGAAGAGGATGTTCTCGCCGACGCTCAGATGCGGAAACAGCGCGTAGGACTGGAACACCATGGAGAGCCCGCGCTCCGCGGCCGGCGCATGGGTCACCTCGCGCCCGGCGATCCGCACCGTGCCGGCCTGCGGCGTCTCGAGCCCGGCGAGGAGGCGCAGGAGCGTCGACTTCCCGCAGCCCGACGGCCCGAGCACCGAGACGAAGGCGCCCCGCTCGATCGCGACGGAGACGTCGACCACCCCGCCCTCGCCGCGCCACTGCCGGGTGACGCCCGCGATCTCCACGAAGGGCTCAGACATGGCTCGGCTCCCGCTCGGCCGGGGCGGGCTCGGCGAGCGCGACCTCCCCGGGCAGCGCCGCGAGGGTCTCGCGGAAAGGCGGCTCCGGCAGACGGTCGAGCACCAGGAGATCGACCTCGCGCAGATGCCCGCCCACCGCCGCTGCGGGCCGGCCGAACTTGCTGCGATCGGCCACGAGCACGGATTTGCGGCTGTTGCGCCGGATCTGCTCGCGCAGGCGCACCTCCGCCTCGTGGAAATCGAGCAGCGTCCCGTCCCGGTCGATCCCGCCGACGCCGTAGATCCCGAAATCGGCGCGATAGGCCGCGAAGAGGCGCATCGCCTCCTCGCCGACGAAATCCCGGTCCGGCAGGCGCAACTCGCCGCCCGGCAGGATGATCCGGTTGCCCTCGCGCCCGGCGAGCGCGTTGGCGGCGTTGAGATTGTTGGTGACGACGGTGAGCCGCGGGGTGGCGGCGAGGGCGGCGGCGACCATGGCGGGCGTGGTGCCGAGCGAGAGAAAGACGGTCGCCCCCTCGGGCACGATCGCCGCCACCCGCCGCGCGATCGCCCGCTTGGCCGCGGCGTTGAGCCCGGCGCGCGCGCCGTAGGGCAGGTTGCGCGCGGCGTCGACATACTCCGCCCCGCCATGGCGCCGGCGCAGCTTCGCCGCCTCGCAGAGGCTGTTGATGTCGCGCCGGATGGTGTGGACGGACACGCCGAATTCGGCGGCGAGCGCCTCCACGCTCACCCGCCCCGCGCGGCGCGCGGCCTCGAGGATGGCGTGTCTGCGGCGCGCGCCGGTCATGCCCGGACCTCCCTGTTCGGGAGCCTTTGAGCAGATTCGTGCGAAATCTTCGTGACGGCGCGCTCGAACGAGCAGGGCGGCGGGCGCGGGCCGTCCCGCGGCTGCTCGAACGAGCAGGCGGGCCGCTCAGCCCTCCCCGGCGCCGACCCTCGCGGGATCGGAGCGCAGCGCCCGCGGCAGGAGCCCCTTGGCCTCGAGCGCGCGCGCCCCGAGCGCAGGCAGGAGCCCGCGCCCGTGGCGGAGGAACGCCGCGAGCGCCGCGCGGGGGCCGCGCCCGGAGAGCGAGAGCGCGCGGGCGGCGAGCTGCGCGGTCTGCCGGCGGAGCCAGGGGCCGTGCTCCGGCGTGCGGGCGAGGTCGTGCGCGAGCATCGCCCGGAGCCCCTCGAAGAGCGCGCGCTCGCCCTGCGGATCGAGCCGGGCCTGCCCGAAATAGGCGTCGCGAAACGGGGCGAGGGCGTCGAAGACGGCCGCCGGCAGGTCGCGTGCCTGCACCCGCTCGGCGATGCGGCGGGCCTCGCCCTGCATGGCGGCCCATTTCTGCGCGGTGATCGAGCCGCCATGCTCGCGATAGTCGAACAGCGCCTCGGGCAGGCAGGCGACGCGCTCGGTCTCGGTCAGCCGGGCGAGCAGGTCGTAGTCCTCGGAGACGGTGAAGGCCGGGTCGTAGCGCCAGGACCAGCCGTCTGCGCGGAACAGGAAGGTCGGGTGGCGGAAGGCCATGGCGCTGCGCAGGATCCAGCGGGCGTGGAACGGGGTCTGCGCGCGAACGCTCGTCTTGAGCACGCGGCCCGCCCGGTCGATATGGCGCGCGCTGCAGCCGACGAGGACGATCTCGGGGTTGGCGTCGAGGAAGGCGGCCTGCCGCGCGAGCCGGGTGGGCGCGCAGAGATCGTCCGCGTCCATCCGCGCGACATAGGCGCCGCGGACCTGCGCGAGCCCGAAATTGAGCGCGCCGGGCAGGCGGAGATTGCGCTCGGGGCGGAGAATGCGCAGACGCGGGTCCTCGGCGGCGAGGCGGGCGAGGATCTCGGGGGTGGCGTCGGTGGAGGCGTCGTCCACCACGAGGATCTCGATCTCTCGCAGCGTCTGCGCCATCACGCTGCGGAGCGCGCTCTCCACGAACTCGGCGCCGTTGTGGACCGGCAGGAGAACGGAGACCCGAGGCGCGGGCTCTCGGACGGCGCGATGCATCGGCAGGAGCCCCTCCGCCTCCGTGGGGCGCCCCGGGGAGGCGCAAGGCCCGCCCCCGGGGCGCGTCGTCGCCGGCGGGTGTATCGCCCGGGCGCGCGCCCGGCAAGCGCGAAGCCCGCCGGGCGCCCTCAGAGCTGGGTGCGGAAGGAATGCGCCTTCATCCGGCCCGCCCACCACTGGATCTCGGAGCGGCGGTGGATCGCGCTGTCGCCGTCGACATACATCAGCCCGTAGACCCGGCCGGAGGTCAGCACGGTGTTGCCGATCACGAGATTGCCGCGCTGCGCCGGGATGTCGACCGCGGCGGGGATGTCCTCGTGGTGGTTCCAGGCCCAGGTGTTGAAGGCCATGCCGAAGCTGCTCTCCGGCACGTCCGCGCCGAAGCGGAAGATCTGGACGTGCTTCTCCAGCATGAGCTGGGAGATCGTCAGCCCCGACTGGACGAACTGGTTGAAGCCGCCGCCGAAGCTGACCGCGTTGTCGTCGTAATAGAGGATCGGGATGTCGGAGGAAGCGAGGCGCGCGCGCCACATCAGCGGGTCGGTGCCGTTCCAGACGAAGGCGGTGGTCTCGAGCGAGGCGGGCTTGTCCCAATCGGCGCAGGCCAGCATCGCGACGAAGCGGGAGGAGTCCCCGACCTCTGCGTCCGTCGCCATGCTCGCCCCGGCGAAGTCGAGATAATGGGCCCCGTCCGCGTCCTGGCGGAGGCGGGGGAGCGGCGCCGTCTGATAGACCGTGTCGGCGACGAAATCGGCCCGGCCCATGCGCCCGGTCCAGGTCGCGACCGTCTCGCCGAGGGCGGCGGGCTGGCCGGCGGCGTTGAGGCAATATTG
Source organism: uncultured Limibaculum sp. (assembly GCA_964576075.1). Lineage (GTDB taxonomy): Bacteria > Pseudomonadota > Alphaproteobacteria > Rhodobacterales > Rhodobacteraceae > Thermohalobaculum. The sequence continues at coordinate 18,220 of CAZNTX010000040.1, forward strand.
CGGCTCGACGATCCAGTAGTCCCCGGCGGTGCTCGCGAGGCGCACCGCCGGGGTCGCCGGGCGGGGCTGGAGCCAGGCGGTCTTCGGCCGGGTCTCCGGCGTGTAGGTCTTGGCGGTGTAGACGACCGGCAGGCCGAGGCCGCCCTCGTGCGGCCCCTTGATGCGGGGGATGCCCTTCCAGAGCTCGGCCGTGTCGACGAAGGGGCGGCCATAGCCGAGCTGGTCGCCGGCGAGATAGAGGACGTCCGTCCCGAGCTCCCAGGTCCCGCCGTCCGCCTTGCGCCCGTGGACGATCCCGGCGGCGGCGTCGGCGACGGTCCATTCCGCGGCGCTGCGGCTCGGGAACTCGTCAGAGGGCTGCCAGGTGTCGAAGCCCGCGACCGTGGAGACGCCATCGGGCGCCGTGCCGCCCGCCTCGATCCACTCGGTGGTCAGATCCCCGCTCGCCCCGGCCTTGTCGATCTGCACGACGATGGTGGTGAGGTCCGGCGTGATCGAGACCGAGGAGATGAACGGGTCCGCCTGCACCGCGGCGCCGGCCTCGCGGGCGAAGAGCACCATGTCGCGCCGGCAGGCGCGCTCGGCGCTCGCATCGTCGCCGGCATGCCCGCCATCGCGCAGCCGGTCCGACTTCAGCGGGCCGAGGCGGTAGCCGTTGTCGAGGCCGTATTGCTCCCAGATGCGGTTCTCGCGGACATACCATTCCCGGATCGCGCCGCGGCGGGCGCGGGCGACGGTCGGCTCCATGTCGCTCGAGGGCCAGTCCGGATCGCCGTAGGGGGTGCCGGGGCTGTAGATGTCGTCCGGCGGCGACCAGCCGTCCGAGCGGGAGAGGACGACGCCCATGCCCGCGGGCCAGGGCGCGCCGTCGCGCAGATAGTGGTCGAGCGCGCCCGCCCGCCAGTTCCCGTCGACGAACTCGTCGAGCCGGTCGGCGGTGGTGATCGAGGGATACCAGTGCAGGAGATGCGAGGTGCCGGCCGCCCCCACCACCTCGGTCACGCGGAGGATGTCGGACCAGGCGCGCCCCGGGGTCGCGTCGTCGACCAGCTCGATATAGCCCGCGCCGTTCACGCCGAAGTTCACGACCATCGCCGGCACGCCCGACCAGAGCCCCCACTCCTCCGCCGCACCGGCGAGCGCGGCGCGGTAGCTGCGGCCGTCGTCGAGACGCCAGGCGTGGACGTTGCCGGTCCCCTCCTCGTAGCGCAGCACGTCGAGCCCGGCATAGGTCACCGGCCCCGGCGCCGCCGGCACCCGGCCGCCAGGGCGCCGGCCCCAACAGGTGTTGAGGTTCGACTGCCCCCACATCGGGAAGACGAAGCCCGCCCCGCAATTGGCGCGGCTGCGCTGCAGGAGGGCGGGCTCGGCCGCGGCGCGCAGCTCGAGATGCGCCCAGCCGCCGGTGCAGAGCGCCATGTCGAGCGTCGCGGCCCAGGCGCCGCCGCCGGAGAGGTCCACTCCGAGCGGCGTCCAGTCGGCATGGACCGTGCCGTCGGGATAGACCATGCGCGCCTCGAGATCGCCCGCGAGCCCCGCGGAGCGGCCGGAAAGCGCGACCGGCGCCGTGGTCCCGCCGGGAAGCGCGCCCCAGACCTGCCCGTCCAGGATCGGGTCGAGCGAGAGCCGCCCGCCCGCCCCGTCCGCCGCCGGGACGAGATCGGAGCCCGCGGCGAGGGCGCCCCCGCCCTGCTTGGTCCAGGCCGGCAGCGCGTCGCCGGTGGCCCAGGGCGCGGGGCCGTGGCTCGCCGCCGCCGGATCGTCGAGCCGGCGGGCGAGGCGCCAGGCGGCCGGGTCGGTCTCCGCCTCGACGGGCCGGCCGTCGGAGATCGCCGCGAGTGCCGCGTCGCCGAGCGCGCCGTCATGGTGGCCGACGAAGCCGATCATGCCCGAGAAGCCCGCGCGCAGGGTGTCGGGCGCGAGCGAGCCCGAGGCGCCGCCGCAGCCGACGAGGAAGCCCCCGCCGTCGAGCGTGAGGCCCGGGAAGCCCGCGGCCGGCGCGGCGCTCGCGATCTTGGCGCCCTCGGAGAAGACGTCGAGCGAGAGGCTCCCCGCGGCGCTGCGGATCGCGACCAGGAGGCGCGGCGCCGGCAGCCCGGCGGGCAGCGCCGCGACGAGCGCCGTCCCGCCGAGATCGGCGAGCACCTCCGCGCCAGCGCCGTTGGCGAGCCGGCGCAGGCGGAGCGCGAAATCCCCCGCCCCCGAGGGCAGCGCCGCGTTGCCGAGCACCGCGACGGTCGCCGTCCCCTCCGCGCCGAAGGCGTGCCAGGGCGCCTCCAGGATGGCGACGAAGGCCTCCTCCGCGGCGAGGAGCGGCGCGACGAGCCCCGTCGCCTCGAGATGGGCGAAGCGGCCTGCCTCCATTCCGAGATTGGCGGCGGGGAAGGCGAGCGAGGCGCTCTCGATCGGGGGGGCGGCCGCTGCGGCGCGCATGGCGGCGAAGAGTCCGGCGGCTGTGCTCATCGGCAGGTCTCCCTCTGGGTCGGGTCGGGCCCGGCGGCGCGCCCGCGGGCCGGGAGAGGATCGGAGCGGCGCATCGGGCGCTCTGGCTGGCCGGGCGCGCGCCGCGGCCTTGGTCGGCTCTGCCTATCCCAGTTCCGTAAAATTTATCTGAATTTCGCGGGGGCGGCGCGGCTCTTCGGCCTCGATCCGCTGGTGGCGGCGCGCGCGGCGAGCCTCCTCCTCTGGGGGGGGGGCCTTCTTCTACAACGCGCTGCGCCTCGCCGCCACGCTGCACCGGCCGAGCGTCGAATGCGTCGCCGTCTTCCTCGCCAGCTCCGAGCTCTATCTCCACGAGTTCGCGACGCCCCTGCCGGTTACCCTGGCCCTCGCGCTCGGCCTCGCGGGGATCGGGCTCGCCCTCGCCGCGGTCGCGTTCGGCGCGGAACTCGCCCGGCGGCAGTATCTCGGGATCGGCGCGGGCGCGGTCTTCGCGCAGGACCCGAGCTGGTATTTCGGCACGCTCAAGACCCGGCTCGACCCGGTGTTCTGGATGAAGCTCGTCAAGCGCACGGCGGGCGACAGCTTCGCGAGCCTGCCCGCGGGGCCCGCGGTGATCTCCGGCTGGCTGGTCTTCGCCAATGTCTACGCGCTGCACGACCACTCCCAGCTCCCCGGGGCCTTCTTCGCGATCCTGATCGTCGCCGTCCTGCTCGCCGAAGGGGAAGCCGCGTTGCCGAAGGCGCGCGGGCGGGCGGTCAATGCGGCCCTCCTGCTCGCCCTGCCGGTCCTTCTCCTCTCGGGCGAGAGCAAGCGGGCGCTCGCGCTGCGGCCGGAGGATGCCGCGCCCGGGCTCACGCGCCTCGGGCTCCGCGCGCATTGGCTGCTCCTGCCCCGGGCCGAGTGAGCGGGCGCCGCGCCGTTCAGGCCCGCCGCCGCGCCTTCGCGAGCCGCGCTGAGAGCGCGCCGATCCGGCGGAGCGCGGCGCGGCGCAGGCGCAGATGCTCCGGATCGAGCGCCGGCAGAAGGAGGAACACCGCCCCCTGCAGCGCGAGCACCGCCGCCCCGGTGAGCATCAGCCGCCAGAGCGCCGCCGCCTCCGCCCAGGGCGCGGCGAGAGAGAGCGCCGCCGCGGCCAGGGCGGCCGAAAGGGTGTAGGGCGCGGTCATCCGCGCGATCTCGAGCCACCCGATCGCCGTGCCCCGGCAGGCATAGCGGAGCCAGGGCAGCGCCGTGACGATCGAGACGGCGGCGAGCCCTGCCGCCACCCCCTCGATCCCGTGGCCGAGTCCGACCCCGATGGCGGCGAGGCGCAGCGGCAGGCCGACGAAGAGGAGCCAGCGGAACACCCGCTCGCTGTTGCCGAGGGAGAGGCAGACCGCGTTGCCCACCAGCGCGGGCCCCGTCGCGAAGAGCCCGATGGCGAGCCAGACCAGCGGCGCCGTGGCCGGCTCCCATCCGGGTCCGTAGAGGATGCGCACGATCGCCGCGCCCTCGACGACCAGCACCGCGGCCATGCTCGCGCCGAGAAGCGCCATCCCGCCGGAGAGGTCGAGCAGCATCCGCCGCCAGGGCTCCGGCTCGTCCTGCAGCCGGCTGAGCACCGGCAGCACGCTGCCGTTGACCGGCGCGAGCAGGCGCGAGGCCATCCCGATCGCGTTGAAGGCCCGCGTGTAGAAGCCGAGCGGGACGGCGCCGGAATGCCAGCCGATCAGGAAATTGGGCGCATGGGTCTGCAGGAAATGCACGAAGCCCGCCCCGGCGAGGTTGAGCCCGAAGCGCAGCGCGTCGCGCGCCGGGCGGAAATCGGCGACGAGGCTCGGCAGCCAGCCGGTCGCGACGAGCGCGGCGGCCGTCGTCGCGGCGGAGGCGACGAGCCATTGCACCGCGAGCGCCCAGTAGCCGATCTCCGTCGTCGCCGCGAGCGCGACCGCGACGGCGCCTCCGAGGATCTGCCCGACGATCCCGCAGGCCTGATGCGCCCCCCAGCGCAAGCCCCGGCGCAGGAGCGCCATGTTCTGCACGCCGAGCGCGGAGAGCAGCGGCACCGCGCCGAAGACCGCGACCAGCGCCTCGACCCGCGGCTCGCCATAGAGCGCCGCGAGCAGCGGCGCGAGCCCGAGGCAGGCGAGGAACCCCACCCCCGCGAGCCCCAGATTCACCAGAAACAGCCCGCTCGCCATCTCCTGGTTGATGCTGCGCGCCTGCACGAGCGCGCGCGAGAGGCCGAACTCGCTGAACAGCTGCACGAGCCCGATCACCGGCAGCGCCATCGCCACGAGGCCGAAATCCTCCGGCGTCAGCAGCCGGGCGAGGGCGGCGGTGGTGGCGAGCTGGACGAGGATGGAGACCGCCTGACCGACGGTGTTGACCGAGGCGCCGCGGACGAGCTGGCCGCCGCTCGCCACCGCGCGGTCCGGCTCGGCCGCCGCCAGGGCCCGTCTGTTGCGCTCCGCTCGCATGCCGTCCGGGACCAAGCTCCGCCGCGCTCGGGCGCGGCGCCTGCGGCCCGCCCCGACACTGCGCTCCTAGCCGCTCCCCTGCGCCCCGGCAATGCGGCGAAACCGGCGATGGGTGCCGATCTGCAGGCTTTGCGGATCGCACGGGACGCGCCATAAGGCGGAATCGAAGGCTGCGAGAGGAGGCCCAGGCCGTGGAAGACCTAGATCCCGAGAACCTGCTGATCATCGAGCTCGCGACCGGCGAGATCCGGATCGAGCTGTTCGCCGACGTCGCGCCCCTGCATGTCGAGCGGATCAAGACCCTCGCCCGCGAAGGGGAGTACGACAACGTCGCCTTCCACCGGGTGATCGAGGGCTTCGTCGCGCAGGCGGGCGACGTGCAGTTCGGCGATCTCGAGGACGGCTACGACCCGGACCGCGTGGGCGAGGGCGGCTCGGAGCTGGACAACGTGCCGGCGGAGTTCTCCGACATCCCCTTCGAGCGCGGCATCGTCGGCATGGCCCGCTCGGGCGACCCCTTGGCCCAGCTCGGCTTTCCCGAGCGCGAGGAGTTCCTGAACTCCGCCAACAGCCAGTTCTTCATCATGCTCGACGAGGCCAGCTTCCTGAACGGCCGCTACACCGCCTTCGGCGAGGTGGTCGAGGGGATGGACCTCGTCGACGGGATCAAGCTCGGCACCGGGAACAACGGCGCGGTAGAGGACCCCGACCGGATGGTCTCGGTCTCGGTCTATGCGGATCTCTTCGGCCTCGGGCTCGATGTCGAGGCGGCCCGCCAAGTCGCCTATCTCTACGAGGCGGCGCTCGACCGCGACGGGGAGATCGACCTGCCCGGGCTGAATTTCTGGATCGACCGGCGCGAGGACGGGCTCACGGTGTTCGAGCTCTCCGCGAGCTTCCTCGATTCGCCCGAGTTCCAGGCCCGCGCCGAAGCGTTCCTCGGCGACGGCACCGATCTCGACCGGGAGAGCGTGCGCGACGACGCCGTGTTCTCCGACGAGGACTACGTTCAATTCCTCTACGAGAACGTGCTCGACCGCGACTTCGACCAGGAGGGCTTCGAGTTCTGGCTCGGCGTGCTGCAGATCTACGAGGACACGCCCGGGCAGGGCGAGACGGCCCGCGAGCGCCTGCTCGTCAATTTCGCCGAATCGGACGAGAACGTCGACGGCGCGGCCTATGTGGAGACGCTCTCGGAGGTCGAGCCCGGGGAGTGGGCCTTCGCCTGAGCGGAGGGCCGCCGCGCAGGGGGCGCGGCGGCCTGGGCCTCAGGCGAAGGCCCACTCTCCCGGCTCCGCCTCGATCAGAGTCTCGACGAAGGGCGAGCCCCCCACGTTCTCGTCCGACGCCGCGAAGGCCAGCAGCAGATCCGCCCGGTCGACATTGGGCTGCTGCAGGACCCCGAGCCAGAAGTCGAGCCCCGGCTGGTCGAACTCCCGGTCGAGCACGTTCTCGTAGAGCGCGATGACCAAGGCTTCGTCGTCGAGATAGTCGGGCGCGCCGGTGTCGAAGGGCTCGCCGAAGGAGTCGTTGAACTCGGGCGATCTCAAGAACGCATCGGAGAGCGCGCGCTCGCTCAACCCCTCCTCGCGCCGGTCGATCCAGAAATTGAGGCCGGGCAGGTCGATATTGCCGTCCCGGTCCAGGCCCGCCTCGTAGAGATAGGCGACCTGCTGGGCCTGGTTCGGCGTGATCCGCCCGTCGACCCCGGCCTCCTCGTCGGTCTCCGGCGCGACGAGCCCGGCTTCGAGGAAGCTCCGGTCCTCGGTGGTCGCGAAATCCAGGACGGCGGCGTTGAAGTTGAAGGTGCCGGGTTCGAGCCCCGCATCGGTCGCGGCCTGCTCGGCGGCCTGGCGCGTCTCGAGCGGGAGATCGGCCAGCGTCACCACGCGCTCGACCGAATCGGGCACGTAGAAATCGTCCGGCCCCTGCCCCGGCTCGTAGGAGAAGAGCGACTCGGTGTCGGCGAGCGGCCCGACCTCCCCCTCGGCGAGCGCCTGGAGCCCTGCGCCGCCGACGCGCCAGTCGTCGAGATAGTCCCCGTAGAGCGCGCCGAACTGCAACGGGCGCGGCAGCGGCTGGCCGTTGGCGAGGGCGATGTCGTCGGCCGGGTTGCCGTTGGCGTTGCCGAGCAGCCCCTCGAAGCCGCCCGCCCGGTCGCCCGCGAGCTCGATCCGGATGTCGACCCGCCCGCCGATCACCGTCGCGATCATCCGCTCGTCGCCGTCATTGGCGATCCCGTCGGCGCCCGGATAGACCACAGTGTAGGTGTTGCCCGCCCGCCCGACGATGCCGTTGCCGAGCTGGATGGCGGTGAAGTCGTCGATAGCGGTCGGCGCCCCGTCGATCAGGAGCGGCTGGCCCCGCGTCGCGTCCACCATGACGCTCGCGCCGCCGACCCGGGTGGCCACCGCGGAGTTGATCGTCAGGTTCGGCGCGACCTCGGCATGGCGCGCCTGCACCTCGATCCCGCCGCCGATCTCGCGGGCCAGCACGAATTCGCCGACGGGCATGAAGTCGTAGGGCACGCCGTCGAAGGTCAGGAGATGCGGATCGCCCCAGCTCGTGCCGACCTTGGGCCCGTCCGGCCCCTCGGGCAGATCGACGTCGACGATGACCCCGCTGCGGACCGGGAAGAACCAGCGCCCGGGCTGGCCGGTGTTCCCCGGGCTCGTGTCGAGCGCGAGCATGGCGTCCTGATCGCCCGATTGCGGCAGCTCGAAGAACTCGTCGGCGTTCCCGGTCCCCGCCGTCCAGCCGGCGCGGGCGACGGTGCCGCCGAGCCCGTCGGTGCCGCCGCTCGCATTGCCGGTGGTCCAGTTGACGCTCTCGTAGCGGAATTCGATGTCGAAATCGCCCCCGCCCTCGTCGGTCAGGATGAGCTGGAAGGCGTTCCGCTTGCTCGTGTCGCGGCTGTAGAAGCCCACATCGTCCCAGGTGACGGTGATGCGGTCGGCCACCGGGTCGATATCGTACCAGACGAGGTTGCTGCCCCGCGAATTGCCCCCGCCCGTGGGCAGGCCCGCCGGCTCGTCCGGGCCCACATCTGACATCCCCGTGTCGACATCGGCGAAGAAGGGGGTGATCTCCGGATTGCCGCTCTCCGCCGTGATCACGTCCGGCGTGAAGGTGCTGCGCGGCGCGTTCAGCGTGATGCTGCCGTTGTTGTTGATGTAGATCGTGTCGGTCTCGACGCCGAAGAAATCGAGCCCGTTCTCGAACACCGCGGTGATGTCGACCGCCGCGGTCGAGCCGTCGTCGTTGCGCTGCAGCAGGGTCTCTCCGAATCCGACGGGCCCGCCCAGCCCGCTCAGCAAAGCCACCATGGAACGCTCTCCTCCCGTTTTCGGCCCCGCACGCCACGCGCCGGGCTCCCGGGATCATCGGAGCACCCATCTCGCAAAGCAGGATTGACTTCCATCAAAAGGAATAATTTTGCCCCGAGGCGTCGCAATCCGGCCCAAAAGGAGGCGGACTTTCTTCGGGACTGCCCGTGCTATCCTTGCCGTCGAGCCACGACACACCCGCCCCACCGGGGACCTCGTCAGACTCGCGCCAGGAGTTTGAACCGGACAATTCGACCCCCTCGGCAGCGCGGTCCAAGCCGTCATGCCGGCACCCCGCATGGCTCGAGCAGGCTGAGAAGCCTGTCGAGATCGGCCTTGCAGCGATAGGGGTGGCAGCGTGCCAGGCTTTCGGCTGTGCACCGAGGATCGAGCGTCATGATTTCCGACCCGATCCGTCCGGCCTCGTCGGGTCGGTCCTGTGCGGCGAGTGCGCCTGCGAGCAGGATGCGGGCCTCGAGGCTCTCGGGCTTGCGGCGCAGCAGTTCCCGCGCCGCCGCCTCGGCCATCTCGTGACGACCCAGATCGCGATACGCAGCGGCAAGGATCTCGACCCACCAGGACGCGTAGACCGGCGCGGCGCGGATCGCGAAATCGACCCGCTCCAAGGCTTCCCCGGGCCGCCCGCACCACAGCAGACTGTTTGCATAGAGCGCGTTGGTGGTCGCGCATTGCGACCTGATCGCTATCGCCTCCTCCGCGAGGCGCAAGGCATCGTCGTGATCGCGCTCGAGAAGGCTCACATGGGCGAGGATCGCATGGGCCTGACCGTCCGCATCCTCGAGCCCGCTCGCCCGCTCGGCCCACTCGCTCGCGGCGCGCAGGCTGGCGGCGTCGTCGTCATCCCAACCCATGGTCGCATCCCAGTAATGGCAGAAGGCAGCGCTCTTCTCCTCGAACGCCCACACATCCACCGAAACGGCCGCGGGATCGAGCCGGACATGGCCATCATCGGTGACGAGCCCGTCGCCGAGGCTCCTGCGCAAGAGCGAGAGGGCTTGGCGCAGACTTGCACGGGCCTGCTCCTCGGCCCGCTCCTCCCAGAAGAGCGCCGCGAGCCGCTCCCGGCCGATCCCGCGAGTTCCATGCAGCGCAACGCAGGCGGCGAGGGCTTTCACCTTCCGAGGCAAGGATCCGGCCTCAGCGGCATCGACCTCGAGGCAACCCATGAGCCGCAAGACGGGGACCTCGGATGTGGTTTTGCTCATGCCGAGCGCCGCTCTGGCAGGTCACACCCAATGCTCGGTCAGGCCACCGGTGGTCACACCCGTGAAGATCGGAGGCGCGTGCGGGACCGACCCGAAATCGCGATCACGTGACGCCCGCCTTGACGCCGCACTCGCGGCCGGGGGCGAACCTCCTCCGCACGACCACCAACCCAGCCGAGGAGAGACAGAGATGTCCCCGACCTACGACATGACCCCGATCGCGATCCGGAAGATGGAAGAGGAGCGCCTGGCCGCGATGGAGACTGCAAAGCCGCTCACGATCTCGCCCATTCTCCCGGCGCTGGGATCGCTCTGCGTCGTGCTGATCGCAGCGATCGCTCTCGTCTGAGCGGGGTGATCAGCCTGCCTCGCGAGGTGCGGGCGTCGCGTCTCACCTGGGTGACGAGTGCGCCTGGACCCCGCGGCTGCGGCTCTGGGTTTTGGCGTCGGGACCAGCGCGCCGGAGAACCGCCTTGGCCTCCGAGCTTCGCCCAACCGGTGCCAGGCCCACCCCACCGCTATGGCGTCCAGCGTCCCGGGATTTCTGACGACGGACAGGTCCGAAGTCAAACCAGATGCCCCATGGGCGCGGATGTCGGACGGAGCCGCCGGCGCCGAGGCGCTTGTGCTTGACGCGAGCCCTGCCAACTCGTCGGAACCGAGGCGGGGACACAAGCCGGAGCTCCGCCTAGAGCGACAAACCTGCAGCCGCGATCGGCCAGGCAAGCGCCCAGAGCGACACCGCGGCAGAGGCCATGGGAAAGCCCCGTTCGCCGCGTGCCCCGACGAGGCGCCAGCGCATGGTCGGGCGCGCCGGGATCGCCTGACTGGCGAAGAATGCTGCAAAGGCGAGCGCGAAGGAGGCCCGGCTTTCGCTCACGGCGCGGTCCCCGTATCGAAGGGGATCACCTCGAGCAGGTCGCCCTGCGCGATCGCGGTGGTCTCGCCAGGGATCAGCGCGAGCCCGTCTGCCTCGGCCAGCATCCCGATCCGCGCCGACCACGACTCAGAGAGGAGCCGCACCCCCTGCCGGCCCAGCGCGTCGCGCCCGGTGAAGGCGGCGGGGCGGAACTCGCAGCGCCCGGGCCGGCGCTCGAGCGCGAACTCCGCCACCGCGGGGATCTGCGCGGGGGCGATGCGGGCATGACCCGCCCGGCGCCGCGCGATCTGCGCGCCGATCACCTGCCAGGTGACATAGGCCGCGACCGGGTTGCCCGGCAGGCCGACATAGATGGCCTCGCCGAGGCGTCCGACCGCGAGGGGCTTGCCCGGGCGCATCGCGATCTTCATGGCATGCACCTCGCCGCCGGCCTCGCGGAAGAGCCGGGTCATGTGGTCCTCGTCCCCGACCGAGACGCCGCCCGTCGAGATCACGAGGTCCGCCGAGCGCGCGCCCTCGGCGAGCACGGCGGCGAGGGCGCGGGGGTCGTCGGGGATCGCGCCCATATCCGCGAGATCGATCCAAGGGGCGGAAAGGGCGGCGGCCAGCATCGTGCGGTTCGAGTTCCAGATCTCCCCCGGCCCGAGCGGCGCACCCGGGGCCACGAGCTCGGAGCCCGTCGAGAAGACGGCGACGCGCAGGCGCGGGCGCACGGGCACCTCTCCGAGCCCGCATGCCGCGAGCGCCGCCGCCTCGCGCGGGCCGATCAGCGCGCCATCGGCGACCACGCGCGCGCCCTCGGCCCGGTCCTCGCCCGCGCGCCGGATGTTCTCGCCGGGCTCGGGCCGGCGCTCCAGCAGGATCGCCCCGTCCTCGCGCGTCACCCGCTCCTGCATGATCACCGCGTCGAGGCCCGCCGGCACGGGCGCGCCAGTCAGGATCCGCAGGGCCTGGCCCGGGGGCGGGGCCGCGCCGGCCTCGCCTGCCGCGATCCGCCCCGCGACTCGAAGCCGCCACGGGCCCTCGCCCGCGAGATCGGCGCGGCGGAGCGCATAGCCGTCCATCGCGGCGTTGTCGAAGGGCGGCATCGGCAACGGGCTGACCGCGTCGCCTGCGAGCACCCGTCCGGTGGCTGATTGCAAAGGGACGTGTTCGACGTGCTGTGCCGGTTCGGCGAGCGCAAGGCCGCGAGCGAGCGCGACATCGACGGAAAGAAGACGGCCGGGCCGCCCCGTGTCGCAGCCGCAGGCTTCGGGCAGGGTCGCGGGCACGGAGATCATGCCACCTCCTCCGGCCGCGCAGCATCCGCCCCACTGACGCTGCAGTCCAGATCGCGCAGGAGTCCGTCCTTGAGCGAGTAGATCAAGCCGTGCACCCGAACCGCGGCGCCCCTGCGCCAGGCCTTCCTCAGAATCGGGGTCTCGGCGACGCGCGCCACGCCCTCGAGGACGTTGAGCTCGGCCAGACGGTCGCGCCGCGCCTCCTCCGTCAGGATATCCGCGAGGCTATCGCGATGCGCCCGCGCCAGACGGCGGATGGGCTCCAGCCAATGGTCCGCGAGGCCGTGGGGCATGTCCTCGGTGGCCGCCTTCACCCCGCCGCAGCCGTAATGGCCGCAGACGATGATCTCGCGCACCGACAGCGCCTCCACCGCGTATTCGAGGGCCGAGAGCAAGTTCATGTCCGAGGAATGCACCACGTTCGCCACGTTGCGATGGACGAACACCTCGCCAGGGTCGAGCCCCGCGATCACGTTCGCCGGCACCCGGCTGTCCGAGCAGCCGATCCAGAAGAATTCCGGGCGCTGCTGCATCGCGAGGCGGTCGAAAAACCCCGGCTCCTGCGCATGGATCTGCGCTGACCAGGCGAGATTGCGGTCGAGAAGGTCCTTCAGCATCGGGTCGTCTCCGGAATGAGGCAGATGCCCCGCCGCGCAGCCATGCGCAGGGCGAGCGTGCGCAGGTCGTGCGCGGTCAGCCGTGCGCGGGCCAGCGGCAGCATCACGGCGTTCTCCAGGGTCAGGTGGCAGAGTTCGGCAGAGGCGTGCGCGCGCATCGCGTCACGGTCCGCCGCGGACAGGGCCGGCCCGCCCGCGGCGAGGCGGGCCAGCATCTCGGCAATCGCACGGGCGCGACGCAGCGACGCCGCGTGGTCTTGGCCAAGCCGTGAGATCAGCGCTTCCAGGCGGTCTTCGGGCGCGGCGCGGCGGCGCAGGAGAGGCAGAAGGTCCTCGTCCTCGTCCCGATGATGCAGCTCCATCTCGTGGTCGATATAGGCCAGCAGCGCCGCGGCTTCGTCCGCCATCTCGGGTCGCGCCGACCCGGCGAGCCGGCAGAGGCCTTGCATCATCGCGCGCTGGCGATGATGCGCGGCACGCAGCGCCTCGAGCGGATCCGCAGCCGGATCCGGGACGGGCGGATCGCCTCGGGCCGGCGCCGGGGCGCGTTCGCTCTCGTCGCCCATGGCGGGCTCCTCCTCTGCGCGCCTCTCATGGGGCCACGAAGCGCGTGCCCTCGACTTCGGCCGCAGCCACCAGCCGGGCGACGTAGGCGCGCGCCGCCCTTACCCAGGCCCGTCGCTCCAAAGCCTCGAAGATTCGGGGGCGCACCGTCTCGAAAGGCAGCGGGGCGCCGTCGGCCCGGGCGTCGAGGCGGACGACGTGCACGCCGTAGCGTGTCTCGACGGGCTCGGGCGCGATCTGGCCCGGCGCGAGCTCCATCAGCACGGCCTCCATCTCGGGCACGAGGTCGCCCTCCGAGGTCTGGCCGAGCTGTCCGCCCGCCTCGCGCGAGGAGCAGGCGCTCTCCTCGGCCGCGATGCGCCCGAAGGCCGCGGGGCTGGTCATGAGGCGCACCAGCGCCGCACCGGCCCGGTGGCGGGCGGTCTCGAGCGCCTCCTCGTCCTCCGGCGCCGCCGCGTAGAGGATGTGCGCTGCCTCGAAGAGGGCAGGGCTGCGGAAGCGCTCGGGATCGGCGTCGTAGATTGCGCGGATCTCCGTCTCGTCGGGCTCGTGCGGGGGCAGCTCGGCGTCGAGAAGCACGCGGATCGCGGCCTCCTCGGGCGCCTCGATACGGCCACCTTCGAGCCTGCGTGGCTCGACAAGGAGGCCGCGCCGGGTGGCCTCCTTCTCGAGCAGGCGGCGCACGACGAGGGCGCGCGCCGCCGCGTGCCAGGCCCAGCCGGGCTTGCTCGCGGGGGCAGTGTGGTTCTGCGCCTCGGCCGCGATGGCGTCATGGGGGATGGTCTCGCCATCCACTCTGACCTCGGGGAAAAGCGGGCGTCCCATCGCCCTCACTCCGCGGGCTGGGGGGCGGGACCGGCGTCGGGCCGCGCGGCGCCGACGCGCGCCTCGAGCGCCCGCCGCTCGCGCCCACGCGGCGCGAAGGCAGCCCTGCGCCGGGAGCGCACGACCTGGAAACCCGGCCGCCACAGATAACTGAGCGGCGCCGAGAAGATGTGCACGAGCCGGGTGAAGGGCACCAGGATCATCGTCACCATCCCGAAGAAGAGGTGCAGCTTGAAGATCCAGTGCACGTCCACGACGAGGGCGTAGGCATCCATCCGGAAGGTCGCGAGGCCCTGCGCCCAGCCCATGAACTTGACCATCTCGTCGCCGGAGAGGTGCTGGATCGAGACGCCGATGGTCCCGATGCCGAGCAAGAGCTGGAACAACAGGAGGATGAGGATCCCGGTGTCGGCGAGCGTGGAGTTCGCTCGGATGCGGGGGTCGAAGAGCCGGCGGTGCAGCAGCATCGCGCCGCCGACCAAGGCCAGCACCGCCGCGATGCCGCCGCCGACGATGGCCGCGATCTGCTTGGCGCTGTGGGAGATCCCGACCGCGTCGAACACCCAAATGGGCGTCAGCAGCCCGCCGAGATGGCCGACCGCGATCACCAGCACGCCGATGTGGAACAGGATCGAGCCCCAGATCAGCTGCTTGCGGCGCAGGAGCTGGGTCGAGGAGGATTTCCAGGTGAAGGGGTCGCGCTCGTAGCGCGCGACCGAGCCCACGATCAAGGTGGTGAGCGCCACATAGGGCAGCACCTGGTAGACGAGGAAATCGAGGTCCATGGCTCAGGCCTCCTGGGTTGCCGGCGCGCGGGCCGGGTCGGGGTTCCGGGGCGTCTCCATCCGCGCGAGCATGTCGCGGGTGGCGGGGCAGCCGGCGTTGGGGTCGGGGCCGAAGGTGACCTCCGACTCCTCCCACGCGGCATCGATCGCCTCCAGGTCGTCGGGGTCGACGTCTGGCTCGTCCTTCAGCGGCTCGAGCGAGTCCGGCGCGGGGCCCTCCGCCGCGAGATCGACGAGGGCCGCGAGGACGGCGGCGTAGGCCGTCCCGCGCCGCTCGAGGCGCTGGCGCAGCGCCTCGAGGATATGCGCCGCATCCGCGAGCATCGCCCGCCCCTCGGCCAGCGGGCGCTGGCTGAGGAATTCGAGCAGGATCGGCAGGTGGTCGGGAAGCTCCGTGCCCACGGGCTCGAACCCGGCCGCGCGATAGGTCTCGAGGAGGTCGAGCATCGCCGAGCCGCGGTCCCGGCTCTCGCCGTGGACATGCTCGAAGAGGCAAAGCGAGAGCGTGCGCGAGCGGTCGAAGAGCGCCACGTAGCGCTCCTCGATGTCGTAGAGGTCCTCGTCCGCCAGTTCGGCAAGCAGCGCGTCGATCCCGGCGAGGCGCTCCGGCCCGAGGAGGGCCTCTTGCCGCAGCGCGTCCGCGATCTCGGGCGCGGCCGCCTTGAGCTCGGCACTCGGGTAGGCAAGCAGCACCGACATGGCCTTGATTGTGCGGATCATGACTTGATCGCCTCCGGAATCGTGACGTGGCGGGCGCGGTTGCCGAAAAGCGACGTGTTGTTGAGCCCGGTCGAGCAGCCGTTGCCGTCGGTGAAGCCGCAGCCGCCCCTCGCTGCGCCAACTCGAGCGCCTGTTTGACCTGCCCCTTTTCTCAGGGCCACTCGTAAGTCGAGTCTGTTCTCCTTTTGT
>CAZNTX010000041.1:0-33430 GCA_964576075.1 uncultured Limibaculum sp.
GGCGCCTCCCTCCGAGGCAAGCGCGAACGGCGGGGTGAGGCGGGGCGATGGTCGAGGTCTCGCCGATCAATCTGCCCTCGCAGGAGCCGAAGCTCGGCATTCTCTGCGGGCTCGAGGACGAGGCGCGGGCGCTCGGGCCCTGGCGGCGGCACAAGCGGGTTCTGGTGGCGGTCACCGGCGCGCAGCCGCGCCGGGCGCGTCGGGCGATGCTCGGCATGTGGCGCGAGGGCTGCCGGCTGGTGGTGAGCTGGGGGGTCGCGGGCGCGCTTTCGGAGGAGCTCGCGCCCGGGGACATGATCCTGCCGGACGGCGTCTGCCTGCCGGGCGGGGGGGCGCTGCGGCTCGCGACCGAGCTTCTGCCGGAGCTTGCGGGCGGCGAGGAGGATCCGCCGATGCTGATCGCGGGCTCCGAGCGGATGGTGCTCTCGGCCGCCGACAAGGCCGCGCTCGCCGCCGAGACCGGAGCGGTCGCGGTCGATATGGAGACCCATGTGGTGGCTGCGGCGGCGGAGGAGGCGGCCTATCCCGCGCTCGCGATCCGGGCGATCGCGGATCCGGCGGGGCTCGATCTGCCGGAGTTCGTGGCAGGCGCCGTGACGCCGGAGGGGCGGGCGCGGGTCTGGCCGGTGGTCGCGGGGCTCGCGGCGCGGCCCGGGGCCTTTGGGCGGCTGATGGCGCTCCGGCGGGGCTATCGCGCGGGGCTCGACGCGCTCGCCGAGTGTGCGCGGGGGGAGACGCTCGCGCGGCTTCTCGCGGCGACGCCGAAGATCTGAGGGGGCCTTGCGCTCGGGGCGGGAGCGGCTAGGCTCGTCTCCCATGATCCGCACGCACACCCCTGAGGACATCGCAGCGCTCGCGGCCGGGCTCGGCGAGGACGGGCGCGGGATCGAGGCGCCGGTGCCCGAGCGCTACCTGACCGAGCCGCGGGACCGCTATCGCGGGCGGGCCGCGGCCGTGCTCCGCCCGGCGAGCACGGCGGCGGTGGCGCGCATCGTCGCCGAGGCGGCGGCGCGCGGGGTGGCGCTGATCCCCTATGCGGGGGGCACCGGGCTCGTCGGCGGGCAGATCGCGGAGGAGGGGCCGGTGCCGGTGCTCCTCTCGCTCGAGCGGATGGACCGGATCCGCCGCGTCTCGCCTGCGGACAACGCGCTCGTCGCGGAAGCGGGCGCGATCCTCGCTGATGTGCAGGCCGCCGCCGCGGCGGCGGGGCGGCTCTTCCCGCTCTCGCTCGCGGCGGAGGGGACGGCGCGGATCGGCGGCTGCCTCGCGACCAATGCGGGGGGCGTGCAGATGCTGCGCTACGGCAATGCGCGCGAACTCTGCCTCGGGGTGGAGGCGGTGTTGCCGGACGGCTCAGTGCATCACGGGCTGAAGCTCTTGCGCAAGGACAACACGGGCTACGATCTGCGCCATCTGCTGATCGGCTCGGAGGGGACGCTCGGGGTGATCACGGCCGCCGCGCTCAAGCTCTTTCCGCGGCCGGCGGAGGTGCTGACGGCGATGGTGGCGGTGCCCGATCCGGCGGCGGCGGTGGCGCTGCTCGGCCGGCTGCGCGATGAGCTCGGCGACGGCATCTCCGGCTTCGAGCTGATCGCGCGGGCGGGGATGGACTGGGTCGGCGCGCAGCATCCCGAGCGGTCGGACCCGCTGGCCGGCCGGCCCGCCTGGCGGGTGCTGCTCGAGATCGGCGCGCCGCCCGAGACCGGGCTCGCCGAGCGGGCGGAGGCCGCGCTCGGGCGGGCCTTCGAGGCGGGGCTCGCCGAGGACGGGGCGATCGCGGCCTCCCTCGCCCAGGCCGAGGAGATGTGGTGGTGGCGCGAGACGATCCCGGAGGCCAACCGGCGCATCGGCGCGATCGCGAGCCACGATCTCTCGGTCCCGGTCTCCGAGATCGCCCGCTTCATCGCCGAGGCGGACCGGCGGGTGGCGGCGATCGAGCCGCGCCTCCGGGTCAACTGCTTCGGCCATATCGGGGACGGGAACCTGCACTACAACATCTTCCCGCCCGAGGGGGCGGCGAAGGCGGAGTGGGGGCATCTGCGCGAGCCGGTCACCGGCGCGCTGCACGAGGCGGCGCACGGGCTCGGCGGGTCGATCTCGGCCGAGCACGGGATCGGGCGGGCGAAGCGGGCGGATCTCCTGCGCTTCGGCGATCCGGCGAAGCTCGCCGCGATGCGCGCGATCAAGGCCGCGCTCGATCCCAAGGGGATCATGAACCCCGGCGCGGTGCTGCCGGAGCCTCAAACGAGCGAACCCGCCGCGGGAGAGGCGCGGCAGGCGGCCGGCGGGTGAGCGCACGACATTGGGCTCGGTGGGGGCCGCCCCGGGGCGGAGCGGCGTCCTGGGCTCAGATGGCGCGGATGTCTCCGGCCATGGGGCGGCCGTCGCGGCCCGACTCGATCTCGAAGGCGACCTTCTGGTTGTCCTTCAGCCCGTCGAGCCCGGCGGCGCGAACGGCGGTGATGTGGACGAAGACGTCCTTCCCCCCCTCGTCGGGAGCGATGAAGCCGTAGCCCTTCTCGGAGTTGAACCACTTGACGGTTCCGGTGGCCATGTCGTCAGTCCTCTGCAGTCCGGGGCACGCGGCCCGTCCGGTGTCTAGGCGCGTCGGCCGGGCGGACGGAGGTTCCGGACTGCCACCCGGAGGCGGGCTCCGGAGGCGAAGACACGAAGGCCAATCCAAACAGGCGGACGCCTTGTCTACTTACGCGATTCCCCCTTTCCGCGCAACGCGAAGCCGGACGCGAGGGGGCGTTTCGGCCCGGACTTTCGGGGGCTCGCGATGCGCGCGGTGCTGATCGCGGGGCCGACCGCCTCGGGCAAGTCCGCCCTCGCCCTCGCTCTTGCAGAGCGCATCGGGGGCGAGGTGATCAACGCCGACAGCCGGCAGGTCTATGGAGCCTGGCGGGTGTTGAGCGCGCGCCCCGCGCCGGAGGAGGAGGCCCGCGCGCCGCACCGGCTCTACGGCCATGTGGCGCTGGACGCGGCCTATTCGGTCGGGGCCTGGCTGCGCGAGGCGGAGGCGGCGATCGCGGCGGCCGAGGCGGCGGGGCGGGTGCCGATCCTCGTCGGCGGCACGGGGCTCTATTTCAAGGCGCTGACCGAGGGGATCGCGCCGATCCCGACCACCCCGCCCGCGCTCCGCGCCGAGGGGGAGGCGGAGCTCGAGCGGCTCGGCCTCGCCCGCTTCGCCGCGCGCCTCGCCGCGGCCGATCCGGAGACGGCCGCAGGGCTCGACCTCGCCAATCCGATGCGCGTGCTGCGCGCCTGGGAGGTGCTCGCGCTCACAGGGCGCGGCCTCGCCGCCTGGCGGCGGGAGACGGCGCCGCCGGCGCTGCCGCTCGGGCAGACCCGGGCGCTGGCGCTCGCGCCCCCTCGGCCCTGGCTCTACGCCCGCTGCGAGGCGCGCTTCGATGCGATGATGGCGGCGGGCGCGCTCTCCGAGGTGGCGGCGGCGCTGGCCGAGGGCGCGGACGAGGAGGCGCCGGGGATGAAGGCCGTCGGCGTGCCGGAGCTCGCCGCCCATCTCGCCGGCCGGATCCCGCTCCCCGAGGCCGTCGCCGCGGCCAAGACCGCGACCCGGCGCTATGCCAAGCGCCAGCTGACCTGGGGGCGCAACCAGATGTCCGACTGGGAGCGGATCGAATTTCCGCTGGATGGACAAGCAGTTGATCGCCTCTGCGACGACCTATCTCACCGCTGGAGAGCCGCGCGGGGCGGGCGAGAGGGCGCCTCTTCCCCCCATCGCGGACCGGCAGAACCCGGAGAGGATGCATCATGACCGACACCGCCGCCCCGCGCCCGGACAAGGGTCCGCTCACCGCCCGCTGCCTGCTCGGGCTTCTCGCCTTCGCTCTGGTGCTCCTCGCCGGGCGCTGATCGCGGCGCTTGACCGGGCGGGGCGCGCGGCGGAAGCTGGCGGCGCACGCCCAGGAAGGAGACGCCATGCGCCAGCTCGGAGCCCTCGCCCCGGCCCTCGCGGTCGTCGCCCTCGCCGGCTGCCGGATGGCGGGGGAGGCGGCGCCGGACCCCGCCGCGGCGGCCCCGGGGGTCTGGACGATGACGGAGCACGGCCCCTGCATGGAGACGCCGCCGCCGTTCGAGTTCCGCCCCGCGCCGGCCTGCGCGCCGGTCTCGGACTTCCCCGGATACATCTTCCTCGGCGTGCCCTATCTCGGCACCGCGGTCGGCCTCGGCTCGGCCTTCGCGCTCTCGGAGGCGACCGCCTGCCAGGCCGAGGCGCTGCAGACGCTCGCCTACAACGCCGACCTCGCCGAGGTCCTCGGACAACAATGCATGGGCCGGGAGGACGTCTCGGAGATGCAGCGCGCGCTCGCCGCCCTCGAGCTCTATCGCGGCGGCCCGACCGGGGAGATCGACCCGGCCACCTTCGCCGCGATGCGCGCCTGGAAGGCGGCCCACGATGTCGAGGAGACCGAGCTCGGCCCCACCAAGGTCTTCGCCGCGCGGGTGATCCGCTCGGCCGAGCCCTCGCCCCGCGCCCGCGTCCTGCGCTGAATTGCGCCCGAGCCCTCGCCCACGCCAGGATGTTTCGCGAAACGCCCGAGTGTCGCACCGATTCCTCGCGAGAGCCGGTTGACCGGCCGCGCTGCACCCGCTAAGCAGCCCCCACGGCTCAGGAGCGGAGAGGCATGAGCGACATTCTCGTAATCGAGGCGCGCGGGCGACGGGGGGCTGACGGCTCCTGCGGACCGCTTGCGCGCGCGAGGCCCCCGACCGGGGCCTTTTTTGTTTGCCCAGCCCGGCCCGGCCGGCGTGACGGACCTGCCAAACGGAGAGAGACGATGGCGGAGGATATGGCGACAGAGATGACCGGCGCGGAGATCGTCGTTCGGGCGCTGAAGGACCAGGGCGTCGAGGTGGTGTTCGGCTACCCCGGCGGCGCGGTGCTCCCGATCTACGACGAGATCTTCAAGCAGAACGACATCCGCCACGTCCTCGTGCGCCACGAGCAGGGCGCGACGCATATGGCCGAGGGCTATGCCCGCTCGACCGGCAAGCCCGGCGTCGTTCTCGTCACCTCCGGCCCGGGCGCGACCAACGCCGTCACCGGGCTGACCGACGCGCTGATGGACTCGATCCCGATGGTCGTGCTCACCGGCCAGGTGCCGACCTTCATGATCGGCAACGACGCCTTCCAGGAGGCGGACACCGTCGGCATCACCCGCCCCTGCACCAAGCACAACTGGCTCGTGAAGGAGACCGACCGGCTCTCCGACACGATCCACCAGGCCTTCCACGTCGCGACCCGCGGGCGCCCCGGGCCGGTGCTCGTCGACATCCCGAAGGACGTGCAGTTCGCCACCGGCGCCTATCGCGGCCCGGGCGAGGCGAACACCGGGCGCTACGCCCCGCAGATGAAGGGCGACCGCGCGGCGATCGAGGCGGCCGTCGCGCTGATGGAGGAGGCCGAGCGCCCGATCCTCTACACCGGCGGGGGCGTGATCAATTCGGGGCCCGAGGCGTCGCGGCTCCTGCGCGCGCTCGCCGGCGAGACCGGCTTTCCGCTCACCTCGACGCTGATGGGCCTCGGCGCCTATCCCGCCTCCGGGCCGCTCTGGCTCGGGATGCTGGGGATGCACGGCACCTACGAGGCCAATATGGCGATGCATGGCTGCGATCTGATGGTCTGCATCGGCGCGCGTTTCGACGACCGGATCACCGGCCGGCTCGACGCCTTCTCTCCCGGCTCGCGCAAGATCCACATCGACATCGACCCCTCCTCGATCAACAAGAACGTGCCCGTCGACGTGCCGATCGTCGGCGATGTCGGCACGGTGCTCGCGGAGATGCTGGAGATCTGGCGCGCGCGCGGCGGGCAGGCCAAGCGCGAGGCGGTGGAGAAATGGTGGCGCCAGATCGGCGAGTGGAAGGCGGTGGACTGCCTGCGCTACGAGCGCTCGCCGAGCACGATCAAGCCACAGCACGCCCTCGAGCGGCTCGAGGCGCTGACCAAGGGCCATGACCGCTACGTCACCACCGAGGTCGGCCAGCACCAGATGTGGGCGGCGCAGTTCATGGGCTTCGAGGACCCCAACCGCTGGATGACCTCGGGCGGGCTCGGCACCATGGGCTACGGCGTGCCCGCCTCGATCGGCGTGCAGATCGCCCATCCGGACGCGCTGGTCATCAACGTGGCGGGCGAGGCGTCCTGGCTGATGACGATGCAGGAGATGGGGACGGCGGTGCAGTATCGCCTGCCGGTCAAGCAGTTCATCCTCAACAACGAGCGCCTCGGGATGGTGCGCCAGTGGCAGGAGCTCTTGCATGGCGAGCGCTACTCGCATTCTTGGTCCGAGGCGCTGCCGGATTTCGTGAAGCTCGCCGAGGCCTTCGGCTGTAAGGGGATCAAATGCGACCACCCGGACGATCTCGACGAGGCGATCCGGGAGATGCTCGCCTATGACGGCCCGGTGATCTTCGACTGCCTGGTGGAGAAGCACGAGAACTGCTTCCCGATGATCCCGTCGGGCAAGGCGCATAACGAGATGCTGCTCGGCGAGGCCTCGACCGAGGGCGCGATCGGCGCCGCCGGCGCGGTCCTCGTCTGACCCGGGGGGCGGGCGCGGCGAAACCGGGCCTCGGGGCGCCATCGCGGCGGGGCGGAAGCCCTGTCCCCGGAGGTGCCCGATGTCCAGCGCCGCGCTCGCCGCTCTGCTGCCCGCCGCCCTCGGTGTTCTCGCCTAGGCGCCGGCGCCCGCTTGTCGCTGGGACGGCGTTCCCTATGCCCATACCGCGAAGATCTGCGTCGACGGCAAGATCTGGTTCTGCAACTCCAACGGCGCGTGGGACGTCGTCGGCACCTGCGGCGGGGGCAAGACCCCCGGCGTCTGGGAGGCCCGAGGCCCCGGCGCTCCGGCGCTTGCGAGGGACCGCGCCAGGGGCTAGGACGACCCCGTGCGGAGCCCGGACCCGGTCGCGCCGGGCGCCCGGCGCATCCGCCGCGAGGGGCCCGGCCATGCGCATTCTCGTCTTCGAGCCCATGAAGAACGGGCACCACACCAACTATCTCGCCGCCCTCGCGGCCCGTGCGGCGGCGGGGCCGGCGGGGCTCCCCGGGGAGGTGGTGCTCGCCGTCACCCGCAGCCACCGGGCGGCGCCCGGATGGGCCGAGCGCCTCCGCTCCCAGGAGCACGCCGTGACGGTGCAGGAGCTCGACCGGGAGCTGCCGCACGAGCCGGCACTCGCGCTGCGCCGTCTCGGGGGCTATGGCGGGGCCATGCGGGCCTATGCGGGGGCCTTCCTCGACGCTGTCGCCCGCGCCGATCCGGAGCGCATCGTGATCACCTCGGCGGATTTCCTCACCCTCGCGGCGGTGCTCGCGGCCCCGCGCGCCGTCGCCCGCGCGCTCGAGGGGCGGCATGCGACCGCGATCCTGCATCAGGGCTATGCGCCCCCCTTCCCCTCGCGCGCCGCGGCGCTCAAGGGCCGGGTCTATGCGGCGATCCGGGCCCGCGCGCCCTGGCAGCGGCGGATGCATGTCAACCCGCTCATCGGCGGCGCGGAGCCGGGCACCGAGCTCTGCCCGGACCCCGTGGCGCCGCTCCCGCGCGTCCCCCGCGCCGAGGCCTGCGCCCGCCTCGGGCTCGACCCGTCGGACCGCCATGTCGCCTTTGTCGGGCGGATGACGGGCAAGGTCGCCCTGCCGGAGCTCGTCCGCGCCTTGCTCGCCGCCGATCTCGGGCCGGGGGTCAAGCTCCTCCTGGCGGGCGAGATCCGCGACGCGGCCCACCGGAGCTTCCTCGCCGAGAGCCCGGAGGCCCGCGCCCTCGGCCCCCGGCTCGTCAGGATCGACCGGCGGCTCTCCGAGACCGAGCTCGCCGAGGCCTATGCGGCGGCCGACATCCTCGCGCCGCTCTACCGCCAGTCCCAGGCGCTGTCGGCCAATCTCCTCAAGGCGGTCAGCGCCGGCAAGCCGGCCCTCGTCGCCGATGCGGGCTATGGCGGCTGGCTCGCGGCGCGCTTCCCCGTCGGCCGGGCCGTGCCGCTCTCGGATGCGGCGGCGGCGGGCGCCGCGCTTCGCGAGCTTCTCGCCGGGGGGCACGACCCGGAGGCCCCGGCGCTCGCCCGCCTCATGGCCTTCCACGCGCCGAAGAACTTCGCCGCCTGCCTCCTCGGCCCCCGGCCGGACACGCCCCCGCCGACCCGGTGGCCAGAGGCCGAGCCCGCCCCTATAGTCGCGCCGACCCGCTGATCGGCCAGAGACCCCAGCAGCCACAGGACCCGACCCATGTCGCCCCTCACCATCAAGCCCGGCTCCTCGCGCCAGAGCGCCTACAATCTCCGCCCGACCCAGGACCAGTCGGAGGAGCGCCACACCCTCTCGGTGCTCGTCGACAACGAGCCCGGCGTCCTCGCCCGCGTGATCGGCCTCTTCTCCGGGCGCGGCTACAACATCGAGAGCCTGACGGTCGCGGAGACCGACCACACCGGCCGGCGCTCGCGCATCACCATCGTCACCACCGGCACGCCCCCGGTGATCGAGCAGATCACCCACCAGCTCGAGCGCATGGTGCCCGTGCACCGGGTCGCCGACCTCACCGTCGAGGGCCCCCATGTCGAGCGCGAGCTCGCCCTCGTGAAGGTCGCGGCCACCGGCGACCCGCGGGTGGAGGCGCTGCGCATGGCCGATCTCGTCGGCGCCCGCGTGGTCGACGTGACGCTCGAAAGCTTCGTCTTCGAGATCGCCGCGACCCAGGCCGATATCGACGATTTCGTGGAGCTGATGCGCCCGCTGGGGCTCGTGGAGATCGCGCGCACCGGCGTCGCCGCGATGCGCCGCGGGCCGGACGCGGAGGGCTGATGCGGTCCGGTCTGCTGGCGGCGGCGCTCCTCCTCGCGCTCGCGGGGTGCGAGACCCTCGAGGGCGCGCTGCCCGCCGCCTCCGCGCCGGAGACCGCGCAAGCCGAACCGGCGCCGGCCGAGCCCCGAGAGGACCCTGCCGCCGCGCTCCCCGCGCCGACGCAGGGCGCGGGGCCCGAGCCAGTGCGCCGCGCGCCGCTCGAGCGGCCCCCGGAGCTCGACGCCCCCGACATCTACATGGCCCTCCAACCCGACAGCACCGGCAACGTCTCGGTGGTCTTCGCGATCGACCGCGCCCGCGACAACACCCCCTCCGACGACCCGGCGATCCGCCTCACGCCCGAGACCGGCCAGTGCAACCCGCAGCAGCTCCGCCGCTTCGACTTCCCCGATATCTATGCCGGCCGCCCGATCTACTCCGCGCTCGACGCCCGCGAGAAGGTCGGCGCGCGCGAGCTGCCCGCCTTCCTCTCCACCGCGGTCACCACCGAGATGATCCGCGCCGGCCTCGCCCGCGACCCCGACGACACCCGCCCGCAGAACATCTGCTCCTTCCTCCTCTGGCAGCGCCTCGTCGATGCCGACTATCAGGCCCAGCTCGCGGCTGGACAATGAGCCCGGCCCCCGCTAAAGCGCCGCGAACCCCGCCGATCCGGCCCACACCGAAAACCTGAGAGGGACCCCCATGCGCGTCTATTACGACCGGGACTGCGACATCAATCTGATCAAGGACAAGAACGTGGCCATCGTCGGCTACGGCTCGCAGGGCCACGCGCATGCCCTCAATCTCCGCGACTCGGGCGCCAAGAACCTCTGCGTCGCGCTGCGCGAGGGTTCGGGCTCGGCGAAGAAGGCGGAGGCCGAGGGCCTCGCGGTCAAGTCCATCGCCGAGGCCGCGGCCTGGGCCGATCTCGTCATGATGTGCATGCCGGACGAGCTGCAGGCCGACACCTACTACGCCCATATCCACGACAATCTGAAGGAGGGCGCGGCGATCGCCTTCGCCCATGGCCTCAACGTCCATTTCAAGCTGATCGAGCCGCGCCCCGGCATCGACGTGCTGATGATGGCGCCGAAGGGCCCCGGCCACACCGTGCGCTCGGAGTTCGTGCGCGGCGGCGGCGTGCCCTGCCTCGTCGCGGTGGACACCGACGCGACCGGCCGGGCCCTCGAGACCGGGCTCTCCTACTGCTCGGCGATCGGCGGGGGGCGCTCGGGCATCATCGAGACGACCTTCAAGGAGGAGTGCGAGACCGACCTCTTCGGCGAGCAGGCGGTGCTCTGCGGCGGCCTGGTGGAGCTGATCCGCTGCGGCTTCGAGACCCTCGTCGAGGCCGGCTACGCCCCCGAGATGGCCTATTTCGAGTGCCTGCACGAGGTGAAGCTGATCGTGGACCTGATCTACGAGGGCGGCATCGCCAACATGAACTACTCGATCTCCAACACCGCGGAGTTCGGCGAATATGTGAGCGGCCCCCGCGTGCTCCCCTATGACGAGACCAAGGCCCGCATGAAGGCGATCCTCGACGACATCCAGCAGGGCCGCTTCACCCGCGACTGGATGCTCGAGTGCCGCGCCGGCCAGCCCTCCTTCAAGGCCATCCGCCGCAACAACGACGCCCACCAGATCGAACAGGTCGGCGAAAAACTCCGCGGCATGATGCCCTGGATCAAAGCCAACGCCCTGGTGGACAAGGCGAAGAACTGATTTCAGATTGGGATCCATGAGCGCATTGGATCCCGATACCATTCAGATCGGCGAGATCGAGGAGGTCGACCTGCGGCAGGCGTTTGCCCACGAGTCGGCCACCTTCACCCCCTGGCTCGCCAAGCCCGATAACCTGCAGCGGCTCGGCGATGTCGTCGGGCTGCGGCTCGAGGCGGTGTCCGTCGAGGCCTCGACGGGCACCTTCCGCACCGACATCGTCGCGCGGAACCAGGAGGACGACGGCCTAGTCATCATCGAGAACCAGTTCTCCCGCTCCGACCACGACCATCTCGGCAAGGCGCTGACCTATCTCGCGACCAAGGCGCCGGAGGGCGCCAAATGCGTCATCTGGATCGCCGAGCGCTTCGCCGACGAGCACCGCGCCGTGCTCGACTGGCTGAACGACAGCACCGACCCCGACATCCGCTTCTTCGGCATCACGCCCAAGCTCCTGCGCGTCTCGGGCGGCACGCCGGGGCTGCGCTACGAGGTGGTGGTCGCCCCCAACGAGGCGATCAAGGCGTCGAAGCGCGAGGGCGTCGTCAGCGACTACGTCAAGGAAAAGCGCCGCGCCTACTGGCCAATCTTCACCGAAGAACTCCGCGCCGACCCGGACTTCGCGGATGCGGTCCTGCGATACGGTGGTGGTCTCGGCCACATGCACGTCTTTCCGAACGAAGCTTACCGAACCTCTGAGATTCTTCCACGCATACTTGCGTATGTAAACTTGCGAGCGGACGGCGAGGACTACGCGAATGTCGTTGCAGACTTCAAGGGTTATCGCCAATCGGGGAACGAGGGTCGGACGGAAAGACTCGGGGGACTGAGCTCTGCGGCACTCAAGGCTGCCGGACTTGAGGACCGAATTGTAGCTTATATGACGGACGAGGCGGCTATGCGCGAGACCGCCCGACGCCACGTGGCAATGGTGAAATGCGCGATGCGCGCCTTGACCGAGGTGTTCGGGCCGGAGATTTGAGGCGCGATCAGCGGACGCGTCGGAGGGCGTCGGCGACGGGAATTGACGTCATGCGAGACCTCTCCCAAGCGGCGGCTTATCTGTCCTGCGATTTGGCGTGGTGGTATCCCGCATTGTAAGCCTGGATGTCGGCGATTTCCTCGGGGCTTCGCCCGACAAGATGGTCGCCTAAGCTCGAATGCGGCGGCTCGTAGACCCCGCGCCAATAGTCCTCCTGCCCCTTCGCGTGCCAGTCGGTGCTCATTGCGGGACGAGTCTTCTATACAAATGCCAGCTCGCATGTCCCAGGAGGGGGAGCACCACCACCAGGCCCAGGAAGAGGGGGGCGGAGGCCGCCGCCAGCGCCACGCCGAGGAAGGCGGCCCAGGCGAACATGACGACCGGGGAGGCGATCACGGCCTTGAAGGAGAGGACCATGGCGGTGATGAAATCGGCGTCGCGGTCGAGCAGGAAGGGGAAGGCGATCACCGAGAGGCAGTAGGACACCCCGGCGAAGAACGCCCCGAAGAGGTGGCCGACGATCAGGAAGGTTATGCCGTGGGAGGTGGTGAAGAGCTGGTCCGCGAGGTCCCAGAACCGGTCGACCGAGGCGGAGAAGTGGATCGCGAAGAGCATCACGCCCACCCGGGACCACACCGCGAGCCAGAACATCAGGATGAAGCCGTGATAGATGATCTGCTTGCGCGCGGTGCGGGCGACCATCGAGGGCACCTCGCTCCAGCCGAAGCGCTCGCCGAGTTCGCGCCGGCGGCTGATCTCGTAGAGGATCACCGCGACGAAGGGGCCGATGAGCGCGAAGCCCGCCACCACGGGGAAGGAGAGCCCGCGATACTCCTTGAGCTCCAGCACCCAGAGGAGCAGCCACCCGCCGGCGGCGTAGATCAGCCCCACGGTGACGCCCATCAGCGGCGCGGCCAGGAAATCCGCCCAGCCGGCGCGGAGGGCGGCCCGGAGATCCTCCCACTCCGCCGGTTTCACCTCCGGGACGCCCTGCGATTCGCGCCAGGGGCCGCGGCTCTCGTCCGTCGCCGTCGCCATCGTGTCCTCCCCGCTCTCTGTCCGGAGCCTCTGTGCGAGGATCGCCGAGGGGCGGCGGGGCTGGCAAGGGGGGACCTGCAGGGGCGCGCGGCAACTCGCCATCCTACGGCGCGGGGCGGGGCGGGCTAGGGTGATCTCTGCGAGGTCAGGGAGGCGCGCATGCAAGGCGAGGCGATCCTCGAGCCCGGGGCGCGGGCGGCGTCGGACATCCGGCTGAGGGGGGCGAGCCCCATCGTGCCGGTGCGCCGAGTCGACAAGACCGCGGCCTTCTACACCGAGATCCTCGGCTTCCGCATCCGCGAGGCGAACGCCGAGGGGATCTTCGCCTATGTGGCGCGCGGAGAGGCGGGGGTGATCCTCCTCGATCTCGGCGACGCGAAGGCCCTGCGCGCGGTGGCGGACTATTTCTCCGTCTATGTCTGGGTCGAGGGGGTCGCGGCCTATTACGCCGAGATCGCGCCGAAGCTCGCGGGGCTCGGGGAGCGGCGGGTGCAACCACTCTTCACCAAGCCCGACGGGCGGCAGGAATTCCATGTGCGCGACCCGGACGGCTGTCTGCTGTTCTTCGGCGAGGCGCTCACGGGGGCGTAGCTTGACAGCCCCGGGGCGGGGGGTCACCTCAAGGCGAGCTCGCCTGGAGGACCCATGACCGAGACCGCCCCCGCCCCGCCGCAGAAATTCACCGACCCCGAGATCACCGCCGACGGCCAGCCCCGCGCCCGGGTGGCGCTGGAGCGGCTGGAGACGCTCTGGGTCAACACCGGCACGCTCTGCAACATCGAGTGCGCCAATTGCTACATCCTCTCGAGCCCGACGAACGACGCACTCGTCTACATCACCGCGGCCGAGGTGGCGGGGTATCTCGACGAGATCGAGACGCGGGGGCTCGGCACGCGGGAGATCGGCTTCACCGGGGGCGAGCCCTTCATGAACCCCGAGATGATCGAGATGGCGGAGGAGGCGCTCTCCCGCGGGTTCGAGGTGCTGATCCTGACCAACGCCATGCGCCCGATGATGCGCCCGAAGATGCGGGCGGGGATCGAGCGGCTCGTGCGGGCCCATGGGCCGCGGCTGACGCTGCGCGTCTCGCTCGACCATCACACTGAGGCGCATCACGATGCCGAGCGCGGGGCGGGGGGCTTCGCCGCCTCGCTCGAGGGGATGCGCTGGCTCTCCGGGATCGGGGCGCGCATGGCGGTCGCCGCGCGCACGATCTGGGGCGAGACGGAGGCGGAGGCGCGGGCGGGCTTCGCCGCGCTCTTCGCGCGGGAGGGCTTCGCGATCGACGCGGCCGATCCCGGCGCGCTCGTGCTTTTCCCGGAGATGGACGAGGCGGCGGAAGTCCCCGAGATCACCGAGGCCTGCTGGGGGATCCTCGGCAAGCGGCCGTCGGATGTCATGTGCGCGCGCTCGCGGATGGTGGTGAAGCGGCGGGGCGCGGCGCGGCCCACGGTGCTCGCCTGCACGCTGATCGCCTATTCGGAGGCGTTCGAGCTCGGCGAGACGCTCGCGGAGGCCGGGCGCCCGGTGGCGCTCAACCACCCCCATTGCGCGAAGTTCTGCGTGCTCGGCGGCGCGTCCTGCTCGGCGTGAGAGCCGCGGACGCGCAGGAGACCGGGGCCGCCGCGGACAAAGAAAAAGGGGCGGCCTGGGCCGCCCCGGGTGGGGTCTGTCCTTCGCATGTGGAGGGCAAGGACGGGAGTGGATCTCGGACGCCGCGCCTCGGCCTGGAGGGTCGCCGTCGCGGCGTCGGTCGATTTTTCTCTATCTGCGCAAAGCGCTCCTTATCCAGCCTTCGGCCTCGACACGCACGCTGCCCGGGGGTGGAGCCCCGTTCCCCGACCGATGGCAAGCAGCAGGTTCGGACGGGGGTACTCGCACGCATCCACTCACAAGAGTTTTCTAGCCCCATTGCGGCCACATTTCAAACACAATCTGCCGCCTGCGCCGCAAATTTTCCGCCCAAATTCTGCCATATTCCGCTTACCCCCTGGATTGATTGGTGTCCAAATGAGGCGACAATGGGGCGCAATGAGGCTGGGCGCCCAATTCGGGCGGCCTCTGCCTCATTTCGGAACGGGGACAGGCCGTCAGGAGCGGCGGGCGACGGCGAAGCGGGCGGCGTCGACGAGGGTCTCGGCTGCCGCGCCGAAGGGGGCGAGGTGATGCGCCGCCTCGGCCACGAGCTCCTCGGCCCGCGCCCGCGCGCCCTCGACGCCGAGGATGTCCACGAAAGTCGCCTTGCCCGCGCCCGCATCCTTGCCGACGCGCTTGCCGGTCTCGGCCTCGGTGCCGGTCACGTCGAGCAGGTCGTCGGCGATCTGGAAGGCCTCGCCGAGCGCGCGGGCATAGGCGCGGATGCGCCCGATGTCCGCCTCCGATGCGCCCGCGAGGATCGCCCCCATCTCGGCGGAGACCTCGATCAGCGCGCCGGTCTTGAGCGCCTGCAGCCGCTTGACCCCGGCCGCGCCGAGGGGCGCAGCAGCCGCCTCCGCGCCGAGATCGAGCGCCTGCCCGCCGACCATGCCCGCAGCCCCCGCGGCCTGGGCGAGGCGCAGGCAGAGCCGGGCGCGGACCGCGCCTTCCGCATGGGTCGCGGGATCGGCGAGGATCTCGAAGGCGAGCGCCTGCAGCCCGTCCCCGGCGAGCACCGCCGTGGCCTCGTCCCAGGCCTTGTGGACCGTCGGGCGGCCGCGGCGCATGTCGTCGTCGTCCATGCAGGGCATGTCGTCATGCACGAGGCTGTAGGCATGCAGGCACTCGACCGCCGCCGCGGCCCGCGCCGCCCCCGCCTCGCCCGCGCCGAGGAGGTGCCCGGTCTCGAGCGCGAGGAAGCCGCGCAGCCGCTTGCCGCCGCCGAGGGTCGCGTAGCGCATGGCGGCGCAGAGCTCCGCCTCGCCGGGATCGCCCCCTTCGCCGGGCAGGAGCCGCTCGAGCTCGGCCTCGACGCGCGCGGCCTGTCGCGAGAGGCGCCCGGCGAAGCCCGGGGCGGGGCGGCTTTCGGTCTCGGTCCCGTCCATCATGCGCAGGCCTCCGGCTCAGTTCACCGGCTCGTCGTCGAAAATGTCCGGCAGCGCCTCGTCCGCCGCGTCGCCGAGGATCATCGCGTCGCGGCGCTGCATATAGACCGTCCGCAGGCTGATATAGCTGTCCTCGCTGTTGTAGAGGACCTCGTCGATCAGATCGGCGTTCTGCGCGCGGTTGTTGACGATCTCCATGCCGTTCGCCGCCGGGGAGAAGGCGTTGAGCGCGTTCGAGTTGAAGACGCCGGAATAGGTGAGCGGGTCCATCGCCATGTCGCCCACCGCGCCGCCGAGATCGCGGGAGGTGGAGGGGCCGAGCAGCGGCAGCACGAGATAGGCTCCCTCCGGCACGCCGTATTTCCCGAGCGTCACGCCGAAATCGGTGTCCTCCTTGGGCAGGCCGAACTCGGTCGCCGGGTCGAGCAGGCCGCCGGCGCCGAGGACCGTGTTCATGGTGAAGCGCCCGAGCGCCGTGCCCGCCGCCTCCACATCGCCCTGCAGGACGTAGTTGGTGAAGTCGTTCACGGTGTCGAGGTGGTTGAACGCATTGGTCAGCAGCACCTGCACGAGCGTCGGCGTCACGGTGTCGTAGGCTTGCGAGACGGGGCGCAGGACCGCCCGGTCGGCGGCGAGGTTGAACTCGTGGATCGCCTCGTTGGTCTCGCGATAGGGGTCGCGCTCCTCGAAGCTCGCGCCGGGGCCGGGGCTCGCGCAGGCCGAGACGAGCACGGCGAGGCCGGCGACCAGAGCGGCGGCGGGGCGGAATTGGCGGGGAGGGCGCATCGCTGGCTCCGGGCTGTGGGCGGCGCGTCCGCCGGATGGGCTCAGGGCGGGAGGGCCGCCGGGTGTCGTCCGGTCGCGGCGGGAACGCCCCAACTCGGGCTGGCCGCGGCCGCGGGCCGGACAGTAGACTGCGCGGCAGGCGGCCTCAAGCGGTTCGCTCCCGATGTGATGGCGGCCCGGCTGGGAGAGATCACGAATGCGTGCTGATTGGGCAACGGCGGCCGCCGCGCGTGGCGTCGGCCGGTGGGTCGCGGCGGTCGCGGCGCATCCGCGGGCGGCGCTCGCGGGCCTCGCGCTCGCGGCGGCGCTGGCGGTGGCGGGGCTCTTCCGGCTCGGGGTCGACACCGATTCGAGCCGGATGCTCGACCCCACGCTGCCCTTCCAGATCCGTGTGCAGGCGATCAACGAGGCTTTCCCGACGCTCAAGAACACCGTGATCGTGGCGGTGCGCGCGGAGCGGGCGGACCCGGCCGACGCGGCGCTCCGGCGCCTGCGCGCGGCGCTCGAGGGGGCGGAGGGGGTCGCCGGGGTCTACGCCCCCGCGGTCGAGCCCTTCTTCGCGGAGAACGGGCTTCTCTATCTCTCCATGGCGGAGCTCGAGGAGCGGCTGACCCGGATCTCGAAATCGGCCAATCTGATCGCCACCCTGCGCGAGGACCGCACGCTCGCGGGCTTCCTCGCCGCGCTCGCCGAGGCGGAGGCGCTGGCCGAGCGGGCCGAGATCGGCGGGGAGGCGCTCGAGCGGCTGCGCGCCGAGGCGGCGGCGGTGATCCGCGCGGCGGAGGCCGGCCGCCCCCGCGCCTTCGCCTGGGCGCAGGTCTTCGAGGGGGGCGAGCCCCCGGTCCTGCGCGTGCTCACCGTGACGCCGGAGCTCGACTTCGCCGCCCTCGACCCGGCCAAGGCGGCGGCGCGGGCGGTCGAGCGGGCCGTCGCCGCGCTTCCCGAGGAGATCGCCGCGGAGGTGGAGGTCGGGCTGACCGGCGATCCGGTGCTCCGCGCGGAGGAGTTGCGCAGCGTCACGGCGACCATCGGGCTCTCGCTCGCGCTCTCGCTTCTCCTCGTCGCGGCGGTGCTCTGGTGGGCGCTCCGGAGCCTCGCACGCATGGGCCTCGCGCTCGGCGCCCTGGTGCTGACGCTGCTCTACACCGCGGGCGCGGCGGGGGCCGCGATCGGGGCGCTCAACCTCGTCTCTGTCGCCTTCGTCGTGCTGATGGTCGGGCTCGGGATCGACTTCGCGATCCATGTGCTCGCCCATCTCGAGGAGGATGCCGAGCGCCTCCCCCCCGAGGCCGCCATCGCCGAGACCGGCCGCGCCCTCGGCCCGGCGCTCGTGCTGACGGCGCTGACGACGGCGGCGGCCTTCCTCGCCTTCACCGGGACCGCCTTCGTCGGCATGGCGCAGCTCGGCGCGATCGGGGCGATGGGGGTGCTGATCGCCTTCGCCGTGGCGGTGACCTTGCTGCCCGCCGCGGTGGCGCTCCGCCCCGGCCTCGCCCGCGCGCGGCGGGCGCCGCGGCCCTTGCCGAAGCTCCCGGTGCCCGGCCGCGCGCTCGCCTGGGGGGCGGGGGCGGTCGGGCTCGCCGCGGCGGTGCTCGCGGTCGAGGCGCGCTTCGACGCCGATCCGATGGCGCTCCGCGACCCGGAGGCGCGCTCGGTCGAGGTCTATCGCTGGCTCGCCGAGGAGCCGGACCGGGCGCCGCTCCGCCTCTCCCTCCTCGTCGAGGACGCCGACGCGGCGGCAGAGGCGGCCGGCCGCATCGAGGCGCTCGAGGAGGTCCGCGCCGCCGTCTGGCTCGGCGATCTGGTGCCGACGGAGCAGGACGAGAAGCTCGCCCTCGTCGACATCGCCTGGCCCTCGCTCGATTTCGCCGTCCGCGGCGATCCGGTGGCGCTGACCGACGGCCCCGCGCCGACCCCGGAGGCGCTCGCCGAGAGCCTGCCCGAGACCGGCGCCGGCGGCGATCTCGCCCGCGCGCTCGCCGGCCTCGCCCGGGCCGACCCGGCCCGCGACGCCCGCCTCGAGGCTGCGCTCTTCCGCCATTTCCCGGCGCTGATCGACCGGCTCGCCGCAATGCGCGCGGTCGACCGGGTGTCCGAGTCCGATCTGCCCGCGGCGCTCGTCGAGCGCTACCGGGCCGGGGACGGGCGGCTGCGCGTGGAGATCCTCGCCGAAGGCGACCTCGCCGATCGGGAGACGCGGGCGCGCACCCTCGCCGCCGTCGCCCGGACCGCGCCGGAGGCGGGCGGCCCGCCGGCGCAGATCGCGGGCGCGGAGGGGGCCGTCGGGGGCGCGATGCGCGGGGCGGTGGGCCTCGCCTTGTCGGCGACGGCGCTGCTTGCGTTGATCGCCCTCGGGAGCCTGCGCGCGACGCTCGCGGTGCTCGTGCCCGTGGCGCTCGCCGGCGCGGTGACGGCGGCGGCGACCGTCCTCCTCGGCCAGCCCTTCAACTATGCCAATGTGATCGTGCTGCCGCTGCTCATCGGGCTCGGGGTGGATGCGGGGATCCATCTCGCGCTGCGCACGGGCCGGGCCGAGGCGGTCTTCGCCACCTCGACGCCGCGCGCGGTGCTCGCCTCGGCGTTGACGACCATCGGCGCCTTCGCCACGCTCGCGCTCTCGGAGCACCGGGGGACGGCCTCCATGGGCCTCCTCCTCGCCGTCGCGGTGGCCGCGGCGGTGGCCATGACCTTCGCCCTCACGCCTGCGCTCGCCCGCGGCGCCCGCCAGACAGGAGACCGCCCATGATCCGCGCCGCCCTGATCCTGCTCGCAGCCCTCGCCCTCGCGCCCGGCCCGGCCGGCGCCGAGGCCGATCCGGAGGCCGCCCGCGCCACCGCGGAGGCCCTCGTCGAGGGGGCGCATGGCGCGCTCGCCGACCCCGACCTCGCGCCAGAGGCCCGCGACGGTCGGCTGAAGGCGGCGGTCGCGGACGCTTTCGCCTTCGACATCTGGGAGCGCTTCCTGCTCGGCGACCGGGCGGAGGCGCTCACCGAGGCCGAGCGCGCCGAATTCCGCGCCCGCCTGCCCGGGTTCCTCGCCCATCTCTACAAGAGCCAGTTCGGCAAGGGGCTCGAGGCGAAGCCCGAGATCCGCGAGACCCGGCCCGTGCGCTCGGACATCCTGGTCTCGGCCGGGATCCCGCGGGCGAACGACAAGATGCTGCCGGTCGACTGGCGCATCCGCGATTTCGGCGCGCGCGGGCATCTGGTGATCGACGTGATGGTGGGGGGCGTGTCCTTCCTGGTGCTCAAGCGCGAGGAGTTCGGCGAGATCCTGAAGGAGCGGGGCGCAGAGGGGCTCCTCGCTTTCATGAAGGAGAACAGCCTCTGAGCGAGGCGCGCCTGGACGGGAGGGGGATCGACCCCCTCCCGTCCGCGTCCTGTTCAGGACGTGCGCCGGCGGGGGCCGGGCTCAGTCGTCGGCGTCGTGGGCGTGGGCGTGGGCGTGGTCGTGGATCAGGTCGTGCATCTCGAGGGAGAGGGCGACATGGTCCGCGAAGGCCCGTGCCGCGCAGCGCCGCTCGAGGAAGGCGGCGGATTCCGGGGGGAGGTCGGCGCCGGCGACGCGGGCGACATGGTCGGCATAGGCCTTGACCATGATCGCGCACATCCGGGCGTTGGCCGCCTCGAGATCTGCGTGGGCGGCCTCCGCCTCGTCGCGGTCGGCGACGGGCATCTCCTCGAAGCCGATCAGCCCGGCCTCGGCCGCCGCAGGATGCGGCGCGGCGAAAGCGGCGAGAGCGATGACAGCGACGGGGGCGAGACAGGCGGGGAGGGCGAAACGGGGGCGCATCTTCTCGATCTCCAGGCGTGTGGGTCTTGTGGCCGGCCAGCGGCTCGGCTAAGATGTTATAACATACTTGCCCCAAGACTGAACCGCCGGGTCTCGCGCCCGGCGGTCTTTTTCTGTGCGGCCGAAGCGCGGGCCGTCAGCGCGCTCCGCGAACGAGCGTCCAATCCGTTCGGTCGGAGAGCGGTCATGGCGTCCCAGATCATATGGACTGGGCGTCGATATCGCCGCTCTTGCCGGAGCCGAGAGCAGGCGGGCGGCCGCGCGCCGCCTCTCCGCCCCGGATCGTGGACGCCGACGTCTCGCGTCTGCGATCCGGCTGTGAGTGGCGGAGGCTGCCGCGCGGCTTTCCGCCCCGGAGCACGGTCGCCGGCCCGACCCGCGCCCGCATGAGCTCGGGCCGCGATATCGAAACCTGCGGACCGTCAGCGGTCCGACAGGCTCAGTCGCGGGGGATCAGGCGGAGGCCGAGGTCGCGGAGTTGCTCGTTGGTGGGCGCGGAGGGGGCGCCCATCATCAAATCCTCGGCGCGCTGGTTCATCGGGAACATGATGACCTCGCGGATGTTCTCCGCCCCCGCGAGCAGCATCACGATCCGGTCCACGCCGGGCGCGATGCCGCCATGCGGCGGCGCGCCGAACTTGAAGGCGTTGATCATGCCGCCGAAATTCGCGTCGACGAACTCGCGGGAGTGGCCGACGATCTCGAAGGCCTTGTACATGATCTCAGGCTTGTGGTTCCGGATCGCGCCGGAGGAGAGCTCCACCCCGTTGCAGACGATGTCGTATTGGTAGCCGAGGATCTGCAGCGGATCGACCTCGAGCAGCGCCTCCATCCCCCCTTGCGGCATGGAGAAGGGGTTGTGGGAGAAGTCGAGCACGCCGGTGTCGGGGTCGCGCTCGTACATCGGGAAATCGACGATCCAGGCGAACTCGAAGCGGTCCTCCGCGGTCAGCCCGAGCTCGCGGCCGATCACGTTGCGCGCCCGTCCCGCGACATCGAGGAAATCCGCCGGCTTGCCGCCGAGGAAGAAGGCGGCGTCGCCCGCTCCGAGGCCGAGCTGCTGCCGGATCGCCTCGGTGCGCGCCTCGCCGATGTTCTTCGCGATGGGCCCGGCGCCGACGACCGCGCCCCCCTCCTCGCGCCAGAAGATGTAGCCCATGCCCGGCAGGCCCTCCTTCTGCGCCCAGGAGTTCATCCGGTCGCAGAAGGCGCGGGAGCCGCCGGTGGGGGCGGGGATGGCGCGGACCTCGGTGCCCTCCTGCTCGAGGATCTTGGCGAAGATCTTGAAGCCGCTCCCTGCGAAATGCTCCGAGACCACCTGCATCTCGATGGGGTTGCGCAGGTCCGGCTTGTCGGAGCCGTATTTCGCCATCGCCTCCGCATAGGGGATGCGGGGGAAGGACGGCGTGACCGGGCGGCCGCCGCCGAACTCCTCGAAGACGCCGCGCATCACCGGCTCGATCGCCTGGAACACGTCCTCCTGGTCGACGAAGCTCATCTCGATGTCGAGCTGGTAGAACTCGCCCGGGGAGCGGTCGGCGCGCGGATCCTCGTCGCGGAAGCAGGGGGCGATCTGGAAATAGCGGTCGAAGCCCGCGACCATGATCAGCTGCTTGAACTGCTGCGGCGCCTGGGGCAGGGCGTAGAACTTGCCGGGATGGAGGCGCGAGGGCACCAGGAAATCGCGCGCGCCTTCGGGCGAGGAGGCCGTCAGGATCGGGGTCTGGAACTCCATGAAGCCCTGCTCGGTCATCCGCCGACGCAGGCTCGCGATCACCTGGGAGCGGAGCACGATGTTGCGGTGGAGCTGCTCGCGGCGCAGATCGAGGAAGCGGTAGCGCAGCCGCGTCTCCTCGGGATAATCCTGCTCGCCGAAGACCGGGAGCGGCAGCTCCTCCGCCGCGGAGAGCACCTCGATCTCGCGCACGAAGACCTCGATCTCGCCAGTGGGGATCTTGGGGTTGACGAGCTCCGGCGCGCGGGCCTTCACCACCCCGTCGATGCGCACGACCCATTCCGAGCGGACCTTCTCCACCTCGGCGAAGGCGGGGCTGTCGGGGTCTGCGAGGACCTGGGTGATGCCGTGATGGTCGCGCAGATCGACGAAGAGCACGCCGCCATGGTCGCGCACCCGGTGGACCCAGCCGGAGAGCCGCACCTCGTGGCCCACATCGGCCTTGGTGAGCGCGGCGCAGGTGTGGCTGCGATA
The DNA here is from genome assembly GCA_964576075.1 of uncultured Limibaculum sp. Lineage (GTDB taxonomy): Bacteria > Pseudomonadota > Alphaproteobacteria > Rhodobacterales > Rhodobacteraceae > Thermohalobaculum. Next base: position 22,356 of record CAZNTX010000041.1, read on the forward strand.
GGGGTGCATGGCGACCTCGTCTGGCTGGCCCGGGCGGGCGGATGGAGCTCGGACGGGCGGCCGCGGCCTGGCCCCCGCGGGGGCGGATAGAGCGGGCCGGGCGGGTTCTGTCAACCCGGGCGGCCGGGCTCAGCGGCGCGCATGGGCGATGTGGCGGAGCGTCGGCGGGGCCGGGCGGAGCCAGCGGCGCTTGCGCCGGATCAGCGGATGCGGCCGGATCGCCACCTCGCGGAAGCCGAGCTCGCGCAGCATCGAGCCGAGCGCCGCGGTGTTGGGCGCGAAATGGTTGGTCGGGTCGTCGTCGAGGCTGCGGCCCGGGAAGTGGCGGAGCGCGGGCTCGGCCAGGTGGTCGAGGGCGGTGACGGTCTCCACCACGAGGGTGTCGCGCGCCATCGCGGCGGCGCGGGCGAGGCCGCCGAAGGGGTCCCGCAGGTGGTAGAGCACGCCGAGGAAGAGGACGAGGTCGAAGCGGCCTTCGACCTCGGGGTCGAGCGCGAAGACGTCGACATCCTTCGCGCGCACGCGCGAGGCGAGGGCCGCATGGGCGTGGTCGAACCCCGCCTTGGTGCCCCAGCCGGGGCCGGACCAGCAGAAGTGGTCGGTCGCGAGCACGTCCCCCGCGCCGCGGCGCTCCGCCTCGAAGGAGAAGAAGCCGTCCCAGGCGCCGATGTCGAGCACCGAGCGGCCGGCGAGATCGGCGGGGAAGACCGCCTCGGCCTCGGCCGCGAGGACGCGGTGGGGCCGGCGCCCGTCGGTCACGCGCCCGTCGGGCAGCCGGATCGAGTGGAACCAGCGGATGCCGTCGGTCTCCGGGTCCGCCCCGAACGCCTGCGCATAGGCCGCGCGGACGCGGGCGCGGTGGGCCTCCGGCGCGCGCTCGCGGAACTCGGGCGAGGCGAGAAGGGTGCGCACGAGATCGGCCGGGCTCTGCCCCTCGGCGAGGCGGGCGCTGTGGTGGGCGAGGCCCTGCCGGTCGGCCGGGCGGCCGAGGATCGCGGGGATCAGCGCCTCCGCCCCCGGCGCGCCGCGCCCGCCCGCGCGGGCACGCGCGAGCAGGGCGACGAGCGCCTCGTCCGACGCCGCGGGCGCGCCCATCGCCCTCAGAAGACCCTGGGGAGCGCGGGAAGCCCCGCGAGATGGCCGGTCGTCCCGGTCCCGGCGAGCGCGGCGGCGAGGGCGAGCGGGATCGCGATGGCCAGAAGCTGTCCGACCGCGCCCTTGGGCGGGGGGGCCGGGCGGGGCCGGCCGCCGTCCACCCGCATGCGCACGCGCCGCCCAGTCGGGTCGTCCGCGGTGCGGAACTCCGAGACGACGCGCCGGCGCCGCCCGGAGGCGTCCGTCACCGCGATCACCGGATGGAAGCCGCCGCCGAGGGCGGGCTCGCCCTCCACCACCTCCCCCTCGGCATAGCGCGCGACCGTGCCCTGATAGAGAAACCCGGCGAGGCGGAGGAGGGCGTAGAGCGCGAGGACCGCCGCGAGGGCGAGGCAGAGCGCACCGGGCGCCCCGGTCTCGATCCCGAGGCTCGCGGCCGTGCCCTCGATCCAGCCCTGGCTCTCGGCCTCGGGCTCCGGCGGGGGCTCCGGGGCCTTGACGAACTTCGCCATCTCAGCCGCCTCCGCCGGCGCTCAGGGCGTCCGCCCCACCGCGCCGTGATAGAAGAAGATCCCGAGCCCCGAGGTGAACACGATCTGCCCCGCGAGCGCGTGCAGCATCACCGCGAGCAGGAAGGAGCGCGAACGCAGATAGGCCGCGGCGAAGATCGCGCCCGCGGCGGCGGAGGCGAGGATCGTGATCGCGTTCATGTAGAAGAGATGGCCGAGCCCGAAGGCCGCCGCATTGGCCGCGAGCGCCCAGCGCTCCGAGGGGAAGAGCGCGCCGTAGCGGCGGAAGAAGAGCGGGCGGTAGATCAGCTCCTGCGGCAGCGCCGAGACGAGCGGGTAGAGCACCATGATCATGAGCCAGAGCTCCGGGCGCTCCGCCGGCATGGCGAGGAACCGCTCGGGCACGAGCCAGAGGGCGAGGAAGGTGCACCCCGCCGCCGTCGCCGCGGCGACCCCGAGGCTCATGGCGAGCGCCCCCTTGCCCGGACGGCGCAGGAGCTCGGAGAAGCGGAACCCCGGCGTCGCCCACAGCAGCGCCGCGGCGACGCCCGCGAGCGCGATCACGCTCGGCAGGAGCGGATACTGCCCGAAGAAGGCCGCCATCAGAAGCGGCACGCCCACGAAGAGCCCGAGCATCTCCGCCCAGAGCCGCGCCCGTCCGGGCGCCTGGTCCGCCGCCGCTGTCGCCGCCTCTCGCATGGCCTCTCTCCTCCGCCCTCGGGCGCGAGGATAGCGGCGCCCGCGGCGGCGCCAAGGGCGGGCGGAGCCGGATCACGCCTGGGCCGGGATGATGACGATCTCGACGCGGCGGTTCTGCTGGCGTCCGTCGGGGGTGTCGTTGGTGGCGATCGGCTGGGTCTCGCCCATCCCGAAGCTCGCGATCCGGCCGGGATAGATCCCCTGGGAGCGGAAATAGTCCGCCACCGCGAGGGCGCGGTCCTCGGAGAGGCGCTGGTTGTAGTCGGTCGAGCCGCGGCTGTCGGTGTGCCCGATCAGGTCGATGAAGCTCTCGGGATATTGCTGCAGCGTCCCCGCGATGTCCGCGAGCGGGCCGTAGAAGCCCGGGGCGATGCGCGCGCTGTCGGTATCGAAGAGCACGTTGCCGGGCAGGATCACCACGAGCCGGTCGCCGCGGTTCTGCACATAGGCGCCGGTGCCCTGGAGATTGGCCTGCAGCGCGCGCTCCTGATTCTCGAGATAGGTGCCGACGGCGGCGCCCGAGAGCAGCCCGATCCCGGCGCCGACGAGGGCGTTGCGCCGGTCGTCGCCGCCGGCCAGCGTGCCGAGGGCCGCCCCCGCGCCCGCGCCGACGAGCGCGCCCGAGCCGGTGGTGGCCTGGCAGGCGGAGAGGGCCATGGCCGCGGCCCCGGCGAGCAGGAAGCTCCTCGTCATCGGATCACCTTTCGTCACATGCGGATCGCCCGTCGCGCCCGGGCCCGGCTCGGGGCGGATCATCGCCCGTCGCCCCCTGCGGATCAAGGGCGCGCGGCGCGCCCGGCCCCGATTGCGCGGGCCGGGCGGCCGGTCTAAGAAGCGCCCATGCAGGTGATCACCGACACCGACGCCCTGGCCGCGCTCTGCCGCGCCTATGCGAGCGCGCCCTATGTCACCGTCGACACGGAGTTCCTCCGCGAGCGGACCTATTACGCGCAGCTCTGCCTCGTGCAGATCGCCAGGCCCGAGGGCGCGGGGGGCGACGGGCAGCCGGATGCGGCGATCGTCGACCCGCTCGCCGACGGGCTGGACCTCGCGCCCCTCCTCGAGCTGCTCGCGGCCCCGGTGCTCAAGGTCTTCCACGCCGCGCGCCAGGACATCGAGATCTTCTATCACATGACCGGCGAGGTGCCCGGGCCGCTCTTCGACACGCAGATCGCGGCCATGGTCTGCGGTTATGGCGAGCAGGTGGGCTACGAGACGTTGGTGCGGCGCATCGTCAGGGCCGAGCTCGACAAGTCCTCCCGCTTCACCGACTGGTCGAGCCGGCCGCTCTCCCGCAAGCAGCTCGACTATGCGCTCGCCGACGTCACCCATCTGCGCGGCGTCTACGAGGCGCTCTCGGCCCGGCTCGAGACGACGGGGCGCGGGGCCTGGGTGGCGGAGGAACTCGCCACCCTCGCCAGCGCGGAGACCTATGCGGTCGACCCCGACGAGGTCTGGCGGCGGATCAAGGCGCGCTCCGCCAGCCCGCGCTTCCTCGCGGTGGTGCGCAGCCTCGCGCGCTGGCGGGAGGTGACGGCGCAGGACCGCGACGTGCTGCGCGCGCGGATCCTCAAGGACGACGCCCTCGTCGAGATCGCCTCGGCCAAGCCCAAGACGCCGGAGGAGCTCGGCCGGCTCCGCCTCGTGCAGCGCGAGGCCCGCAAGCCCGAGACCGCGGCGGAGATCCTGGCGGCGGTGGCCGAGGGGCTCGCCTGCCCGGAGGAGCGGCTGCCGCGCCTGCCCGAGCCGCCGCGGCGCAAGGAGGGCTCGGCCGCCGTCGCCGATCTCCTCAAGGTGTTGCTGAAGGCCCGCGCCGACGAGCTCGGTATCGCCTCCAAGCTGCTCGCCTCCTCCGCCGATCTCGACGCGCTCGCCGGCGAGGAGGACCCGGACCTGCCCGCGCTCAAGGGCTGGCGCTTCGAGAGTTTCGGGCGGGACGCGCTCAGGGTGCGCGACGGGGAGGTGGCGCTCGCCGTCGGCCGCCAGGGGATCGAGCTGATCGAGCGCTGAGGCTCAGAACATCATCTGCACGCCGCCGACGGTCGCATGCACGCGCACGCCGCGGGCCGCGCGGACGATCTCGATCGGCAGTTCGACATCGGCGCGGACGCTGCGCGCCCGGGGCGTGCCCGGGGGCAGGGCGAGGCCGCGGGGGGGCGTGTCGACGACGAAATCGTAGTCCAGCATCCCGTCGGGCGCCGGGCGGCCCTCGCGGCGGGGCACGAGGCGGGGCTTCGAATAGCCGAGCCCCGGCGCCGTCCCGAAGGCCGCGAGCATCAGCCCGCCGCGGCTCCGCCCGATCTCGAGCTTGCCGATGGCCTGCACGTTGACGGCCTCCACCTGCGCCGGGCTCGCCTCGGGCGCCGGCGCCTCCGCCTCGTCTCCGCCGAAGATGCCGCAGCCCGCCAGCCCGAGCGCCGCGGCCAGACCGCACACCGCCGCAAACCGCATTCCGTCCTCCCCGTCTGTCGCGCGAGACATACCATCCGGGCCGGAGGATGCCAGCGCGAAAAGGCCGCGCCGCTGGACGCCCGCCGTCCGGGCGCTTAAGTGCAAATCGGGAGGTGAGCCATGGCATCGCAGGCATTCGAGGATCTGGTCGAGGAATTCGAGCTGTTCGACGACTGGGAAGAGCGCTACCGCTACGTAATCGAGCTCGGCAAGGCGATGGAGCCCTTGGCCGAGGGCGAGCGGGCGGACCCCTACAAGGTGGAGGGCTGCGCGAGCCAGGTCTGGATCGTCCCCGAGGTGGAGGGCGCGCGGCTGGACTTCCGCGGCGACAGCGACGCGATGATCGTGCGCGGGCTCATCGCCGTCCTGCGACGGCTCTTCGCGGGGCTGAGCCTCGAGGAGGCGGCGCGCACGGATGCGCAGGCCGAGCTCGCCCGTCTCGGGCTCGACGAGGCGCTCTCCGCGCAGCGCTCCAACGGGCTGAAGGCGATGGTCGCCCGGCTCCAAGGCGTGGCGCGGGCGGGGCTCGAGGCGCGCTCGGCCTGACCGCGGCGCTTTGGGCCTTGGTGCGGCGCCTCCGGCGGGCCTAGGTTTGCTCTCCCGAATCATGGAGGAGGGCCCGATGACCGACCGGCTGAGCGATCTTCTCTCCCGCCGCGACTGGCTGCTGCTCGACGGCGCGACGGGGACGACCCTTTTCGAGATGGGCCTGATGTCGGGCGACGCGCCGGAGCTCTGGAACGTCGAGCATCCCGAGCGGATCCGCGCGCTGCATGACGGCTTCGTCGCCGCGGGGTCTGACCTGATCCTGACCAACTCCTTCGGTGGCTCGCGCTACCGCCTGAAGCTCCACGACGCCGCGGACCGCGCCCGAGAGCTGAACGCCCGCGCCGCCGAGATCGCCCGCGCCGCGGCCGATGCGGCGGACCGCCCGGTGATCGTCGCCGGCAGCCTCGGGCCGACGGGGGAGATCCTCGCGCCGGTGGGGTCGCTCTCCATGGAGGACGCGGTCGCCGCCTTCGAGGAGCAGATCGCGGGGCTCATGGAGGGCGGGGCCGACGTGATCTGGGCCGAGACGATCAGCTCGGAGGAGGAGCTCCGCGCCGCCCATGCCGCCGCCGCCGCCCAGGGCGCCCCCTTCTGCGCGACGCTGAGCTTCGACACCGCGGGGCGCACGATGATGGGCGTCACCTCCGAGGCCTATGCCGCCCTCGCCCGCAGCCTCGACCCGCAGCCGATCGCGATCGGCGCCAATTGCGGGACCGGCGCGCCGGATCTGTTGCGCACCGTGCTCGGGATCAGCGCCGCCGATCCCGAGCGGGTGGTGATCGCCAAGGCCAATGCGGGCATTCCGAAATACGTCGACGGCCGCATAAAATACGACGGCACGCCCGAGCTGATGGCCGACTATGCCCGCCTCGCCCGCGATGCCGGGGCGCGGCTCATCGGCGGCTGCTGCGGGACCAAGCCCGAGCATCTCGTCGCCATGCGCGCGGCCCTCGAGGCGCACAGCCCCGGAGCCCGGCCGAGCCTCGAGGAGATCGTCGCCCGCGTCGGCCCCTTCACCTCGGAGAGCGACGGCACCGGCGAGGACGACGGCGCCGAGGCCCGCCCGCGCCGCCGACGCCGGCGGGGCTGACCGGCGCGCGCCGTCGCTCCGGGCCGCGGGAATGCCGCCTTCTGGCGATCCGCGGGCCTGTGTCTCGGGCAGTCTGCGCGGCACGCGTTCAGCGCTGGACCCCAGGGGGCGAACAGAGACATGGCCGAAGACGACGACATCATCCTGAGCGAGTTGGACGACGACGAGCTCGTCCAACAGATGCACGACGACCTCTACGACGGTCTCAAGGAGGAGATCGAGGAGGCCGTCAACATCCTGCTCGAGCGGGGCTGGCAGCCCTACGACATCCTCACCAAGGCGCTCGTCGAGGGGATGCGCATCGTCGGGATCGACTTCCGCGACGGGATCCTCTTCGTCCCCGAGGTGCTGCTCGCGGCCAACGCGATGAAGGCCGGCATGGCGATCCTGAAGCCGCTTCTCGCCGAGACCGGCGCGCCGAAGCTCGGCTCCATGGTGATCGGCACCGTGAAGGGCGACATCCACGACATCGGCAAGAACCTCGTCTCCATGATGATGGAGGGCGCGGGCTTCGAGGTCTACGACATCGGGATCAACAACCCCGTCGAGAACTATCTCGAGGCGCTCGAGCAGCACCAGCCGGACATCCTCGGCATGTCGGCGCTGCTGACGACGACGATGCCTTACATGAAGGTCGTGATCGACACCATGAAGGAGAAGGGCATCCGCGAGGACTACATCGTGCTCGTCGGCGGCGCGCCCTTGAACGAGGAATTCGGCCGCGCGATCGGGGCGGACGCCTATTGCCGGGACGCGGCCGTCGCGGTCGAGACGGCGAAGGACCTCGTCAGCCGCCGCCACAACCAGATGCGCGCCAGCGCCTGAGCCCCGCCCGGCCCGCCCGGAACCCCGGGCGGCGCCGGACGTTCCTCCGGTAGACCCCCTAGACACTCCGGAGGCAGCCATGTCCGACCGTCTGAACAATCTGAACGAAATCGTCGCCACCCTGCGCGCAGGCGAAGAGGCCTATCGCGACGCCGCGCGCAAGCTGAGCGCGCCGGCGACCGCGCGGCTCTGCGAGCAGCATGCCGAGCTGCGCGAGTCGGCCGCGGCGGAGATCGCGGCCGCGGTGGACGGCGCCGGCGGCGAGCCCGCCTCGCCCTCCATGCTCGAGCGCGCCCGCAGCCTCGCCGCGAAGGCCGCCGCCGCCGTCGGCGACACCGACCAGCGCCTCGTCGCCCATCTCGAGGAGCACGAGGACCGCACCCTCGCGGCCTATCGCCAGGCGATCAAGCACCGCGACAACGCCCCCGATCTCGAGATGCTCGAGCGCCAGCGCGAGCGCTTCCGCGAGACCCACGACAAGATGCGCGAGCTCAAGCATGCCGCCTGAGGGGGGACGGCGCGGCGGGCGCCGGGCGCGCCTCGCCGCGGCCCCCGCGCCCGGGTCGGCCGTGCCCGGGGGCACGCTCCCCGACGACGCGACCCTGACCGAGCGCGGCGCGGAGATCGGCGGGGGGCGGGTGCTCCTCGTCGCCTGCGGTGCGCTCGCCCGCGAGGTGCTCGCGCTCCAGGCCGCCAACGGGTGGGACCGGCTTGCCCTCGCCTGCCTGCCCGCGCTTCTGCACAACCGCCCCGAGGCGATCCCCGAGGCCGTGCGCGCGCGCATCCGGCAGGGCAGGGCGGAGGGCTATGCGCGCATCTTCGTCCTCTATGCCGATTGCGGCACCGGCGGCGGGCTCGACCGGGTCTGCGCCGAGGAGGGGGTGGAGCGCATCCCAGGGCCGCATTGCTACGCGTTCTTCTCCGGCACCGAGGCCTTCCTCGCCCGCGAGGCGGCCGGCGAGATCCGCGCCTTCTACCTGACCGATTTCCTCGCCCGGCAGTTCGACGCGCTCGTCTGGCGCGGCATGGGGCTCGACCGCCATCCGGAGCTTCTGCCGGTCTATTTCGGGGCCTACGAGCGGCTCGTCTATCTCGCGCAGACCGACGATGCGGCGCTCGACGCCAAGGCCCGGGAGGCCGCCGAGCGCCTCGGCCTCGCCTATGAGCGGCGGATGACCGGATACGGCGAGCTTGCCGATGTCCTGGCCAGCGCCGCTCGACACTGACCGGGGAGGGACTGGGCAGCGCTCCGCCTCGCCACGGCCGCGCCGGTTCCGCGACCGGACCGCGGCTGCCGCCGCGCCCCGCTCGCGTCCGCGCCCACCCCCACCCCCGCCGCCTCCGCGCGGCAATGCCGCGCGGAGGCGGCGGGGGTGGGGGTGGGCGTCGGTCGGAAGGCCGCGGCGCCGTCAGGCGACGTGGCCGCGCGAAACCGGACCGCGGAGTGCGGCCGGGCTCAGTCGTCCTTCACGATGCGCAGATGCGGGCGTTGTGCGGGCTTCTCCGCCTCGCGCGGGGCGTCTTCGGCGCGGCCGCCCTCGATGGCGGTCAGCCGGCCCTGCCCGCGCGCGGGGCCCGCGAAGGGCGCCTGCCCCTCGGCGAAGCCCGCCACGGGCACCGGTGCCTGGAAGGGCTGCGCCTCTGGCCCGGTCGCGCGCACCGAGGTGATGCGCATGTCGTCGAGGCGGAAGCGCAGCCGCGCATCCCCGGGCGCCGCGGCCCGGCCGCTCACCGGCAGGAGCGCGCCGAGCACCCGGTCGATCGCCCCGAAATCCGAGCGCAGCGGCAGGAGGAGGATCTCCCAGGGCTCGCCGCCGATCGCCGAGGTGAGGCGCGCATAGCCGATGCCGGGCTCGGCGAGGGTCTCCTCGATGAGCGCGGCGAAGCTCTCCCGCGCGCGGCCTTCCATGATGGTGCGCGCCGACATGCCGCGGAGTTCCATCCCGAAGGCCTCGACGAGGGCCGTCCCCGCGAGGCGGAAGCGGTAGTTGCCCCCGCCCAGATCCTCCAGAATGAACAGGTTGCGGGCGTTGCAGGCCATGTCGCGCGGGTCGACCTCGGCGCGGTAGGGCACCGGGCGCCCGGCGCGCAGGCCCTCCCAATAGTCGTGCAGCGACCGGATCTCAGAGTGGATCATGTCCTTCGTCCTCCGGAGCCGTTCTGTCGCGAGATCGTGGCACCGCCCGGGCCCATCTCCCTCATACGGCATCGCGTTCCCCTTCTTAACAGTTTGCCCGGGCCGCATCTACGGCCCGCTCGCTCTCCGCCCCGAGACGAGCAATCCCCGTGCCAGGCGCTGTCTGCCGGCGGGGCGTTGACCCGGGGGGGCTTCCCGCGCAGGGTCTCGGGAGGCGTCGATGGGAGGGGCAGGGACGATGCAGGACGGGGCGCAGCACGGGGCGCAACACGGGGCTGAGACGGGCGTCGGACGGCGAGGGATCCTCTTCGTGCTCTCGTCCCCCTCGGGGGCCGGCAAATCGACGCTCTCGCGCCGCCTGCTCGCGGCCGATCCGGCCTTCGCGCTCTCGGTGTCGGCGACGACGCGCCCCCCGCGCCCCGGCGAGGTCGATGGGCGGGACTATTATTTCGTGTCCTCCGAGCGCTTTGCGGAGATGGTGGCGGAGGGCGAGATGCTCGAGCACGCCACCGTCTTCGGCAATCGCTACGGCACCCCGCGCGCGCCGGTGGAGCGCGCGATCCGCGCCGGGCGCGACGTGCTCTTCGATGTGGACTGGCAGGGGGCGCAGCAGCTCCGCGCCTCCGATCTCGGGCAGTCGGTGGTGCAGCTCTTCATCCTGCCCCCCTCGATCGCCGAGCTCGAGCGCCGCCTCGAGGCCCGCTCGCAGGACGACCCCGCCACCATCGACCGGCGCATGGCCGCCGCCCGCGACGAGATCAGCCACTGGGCGGAATACGAGTATGTCCTGATAAACGATGACCTGGACAGGTGCTTCTCCCGGATGGAGACGATCATCGCCGCCGAGCGCCTGCGCTGGGTGCGCCAGACCTGGCTGTTCCCCCATGTGAACAGCCTCTACGAGGAATTCGCCGCCCGGAGCGCTCCGGAGCGGCGGACGAGCGAAGAGGAGACCGCCCGATGAGCCTCTACGAGTTGGAGGGCAAGCGCCCGAGCCTGCCCGACGGCCCCTGCTACGTGGCGCCGGGCGCGCGGGTGATCGGCGATGTCAGGATCGGCCGCGGCGTCTCGATCTGGTTCAACGCCGTCCTGCGCGGGGACAACGAGCCCATCACGATCCGGGACGGGGCGAACATCCAGGACTGCTGCGTCTGCCACACCGATCCCGGCTTTCCGCTCGAGATCGGCGAACGGGTGACGGTCGGCCACTCGGCGATTCTGCATGGCTGCAGCGTGGGCGCCGGCAGCCTGATCGGCATGGGGGCCGTGGTGCTCAACGGCGCGCGGATCGGCGAGGGCTGCCTGATCGGTGCGAAGGCGCTCGTCACCGAGGGCAAGGAGATCCCGGACGGCTCCATGGTGCTGGGCGCGCCGGCGAAGATCGTCAAGACGCTCGACGAGGCCGCCCGCGCCGCCCTGCTGCGCGCCGCCGACTCCTACGACGCCAAGCTCCCCCGCTACGCAGAGGGGCTGCGCGAGATCTGACCGACCGGCACGCCGTCGCCCGCGCGGCCGCCGCGCCCCCGCGCCCCCGGGCCGACGCACGGCGCAGCGCGCCCGTGACATCCTCGCCCCGCCCGGCCGCGTGCCCGACCGAAGCGCCGGGACCGGTTCCGCGACCGGACCGCGGCTCGCGCCGCGCCCCGCTCGCGTCCGCGCCCGCCCCCACCCCCGCAGCGCGGGCGGCGAGCGGGCAGAGGAGCGTCTCGACGGTCCGCGG